>JANNOG010000105.1:0-44952 GCA_031398915.1 Micrococcales bacterium
TCGATGTCGATGCGCTGCGCGGCGGCGCGCCATCGCAATTGGTCCACCGCATCCGCCACCAGCCGGTCGACGTCCAGCAACTCGGTCGACGTCAACGGGTCCACGACCTGCAATCGGGACAGCTCGATGATTTCCTGCACCAGTCGGGTGAGCCGTTCCGCCTCGA
The DNA here is from genome assembly GCA_031398915.1 of Micrococcales bacterium. Lineage (GTDB taxonomy): Bacteria > Actinomycetota > Actinomycetes > Actinomycetales > JBBAYJ01 > JANNOG01. The sequence continues at coordinate 167 of JANNOG010000105.1, forward strand.
CCCGCATCCGTTCGGCGAAGTGGCGGATCATCTCCGGGTCGTCGGCGGCGTCGATCATGGTCTCGGCGAGCAGACTGATCGCTCCGACCGGGGTCTTGAGTTCGTGGCTGACGTTTGCCACGAAGTCGCGGCGAACCTCCTCGACGCGTCGAGCCTCGCTGCGGTCCTCCAGCAGCAGTAGCGCCATCCCGTTGCCGATCGGTGTGGCACGGGCCACGACGACGATGCTCACCGCCCCGACCAGACCGCGTGGCAACTCCAGCTCCGCCTCGCACGTGGCGCCCAGTTCGAACGCGTCGCCCACCAGCGACCGCAGTTCGCTGTGGCGAAGCCCGTCTTCGTAGACCAAGCCGAACCCGTACGCCGGCGGGGTGGCCCGAACGATCGTGTGCCCGGTGCGGACGACCACGGCGACGCTGCGCAGCGCAGAAAGGACGTCGATCAGGGTGTCCACGGTCGTCTCGGCGGTGGCAGTCTGGCCCACCACGGCCTGTCCAGGTGTCGCGATTCGTGGTGGGCTCACCCGACGCAATGGTGCCACCCGGGCAAGACCGATACCGAGCACCACCCCGAGGACGCCGACCAGCACGGCGAGGAGTACCGCGTTCAACTCCACGAGGGAAGGGTAGTTCGGACATCGAGCCATCCGCGACCAGATCGACGGTTACACCCAGTGACCGAAAGAACGACGACGCGTCGCGCCGCCCCGGATCAGCGACCCTGGTTCGCCACCGCCGCCACGGCAGTGGCTGCCGCCGCCGGGTCGAGGTAGCGACCCGGTCCACTCGGCCGCAGGTCGGCTCCTGCGAGTGAGTACACCAGCGGGATCCCGGTCGGAATGTTGAGTCCCGCGATGTCGGCGTCCGACACCCCGTCGAGATGTTTGACCAGCGCCCGCAGCGAGTTGCCGTGCGCTGCCACCAGGACGATCGCACCCGCCCGCAGATCGGACGCGACGGAGGATTCCCAGTACGGCAGCATCCGGGCGACGACGTCTGCGAGGCATTCGGTCGTCGGCATGTCGATGCCCGTGTACCTGGGGTCACCCGTCTGGGCGTACGGATCCCCCGGATCGATCGGCGGCGGAGGCGTGTCGTACGAGCGACGCCACAGCATGAACTGCGCCTCACCGAACTGCTCCAGGGTCTGCTTCTTGTTCTTGCCCTGCAGGGCGCCGTAGTGACGTTCGTTGAGCCGCCACGACCGGCGCACGTCGACCCAGTGTCGGTCGCACGCGTCGAGTGCCAGGTTGGCGGTGCTGATCGCCCGCCGCAACATCGAGGTGTGCACCACGTCCGGTAACAGTCCGGCGTCACGCAGCATCACTCCGGCCGAGCGGGCCTCGCCCGTCCCCCTGTCGGACAGGCCCACGTCGACCCAGCCGGTGAACTGGTCCAGCGCGTTCCATTCACTCTCGCCGTGACGGAGCAGGATCAGAGTGGCCTCAGTCATGGTCCAACCCTGGCAGATCGTCGAGGATGTCGCCGAACGCCGCGAGGTTGTCCCGCGGCAGACCCCGCGATCGGCGCCAGGCATCCTCCGACCGGATGGCGTCGGCGAACCCTCGACGCAGCAATTCGTCGAACGACTCGTCCGCGGTGCGGGCCAGTGCACCCAGCAGCACGTCGAACGTGCTCGCCCCGCCCGGTGCCACGACCGCGGCGAGCGGGATGCGGCCCACCAGGTAGATGTCGCCGAGGCGGTCGACCGCGAACGCCACACCGGGCAGTCGAGCGTTGCGCCCCAACAACCACTGGTGCACACCCGCGGCGTCTGATGCCGGTCGGCGGCACACGAAGGCCACCACCGACACGCTGTGCGCCCCGACGAGGATCGAGGTGGTCGTGACCAGCCGGTGATCACCGGGTAGCGAGGCCACGATCTCACCCGGTCGGACCCCGGCGACATGACCGATCCCCACTGCCCGCAGGTGCGCCGATACGACCGCGGCGCCGCGCTCACGATCGGGTGGCGGGTGGGCGACGCGGCGGTAGACGTCCAGCGTGGCGGCGGCCGTCGCCGACCAGGTGAATGCTGCGGCATGAGTTCGCGCGCCGTCTCCGAGGCGGCGCAACAGTGCGGCATCGTCCAGCAGTGCGGCGATCGCGTCCGCCCAGGTCTGCGGATCGCGGCCATCGACCAGAACTCCGGAACGCCCGTCCGCGACAGCGTCCCGGAGCCCACCCACTGCAGCGGCGATCACCGGGGTACCGCTCGCCTGCGCCTCCAGGGCGACCAGTCCGAACGATTCGTGGCGTGACGGGATGGCGACCAGATCGACGGCCCGGTACCACTTCACCAGCTGATCGCGTGGCACCCGATCGCGGGTGACGACGACATCGTCGACCTCCGACTCGACGGCGACTGAGTCCAACCAGCCCGGCTCGCCGTCGCCGGACACCCCACCGACGACCACCAGGGTGGGCGGCGTGCGACCGGCTCGGCGCAGCACCGCGAGGGCTCGGACCAGCAGGTCGGGCCCCTTGTGCGGCTGGACGCGCCCGACGAACAGGACGAGCGGCCCGGTAGCCGGCAGGCCCAACTCCGTACGAAGCTTGAGCCGCTGGGCGTCGTTGCCGCCTTCGCTGCCGCCGTCTCTGCCGGCGCCGGGCGAGAACCGGCCGAGGTCGACGCCCGGCGCGATGACGTGTATCCGATCCGCCGGGGCGCCGTAATGGGACGTCAGGTCGGTAGCCTCGCTGGCGGTGTTGACGATGAACGCATCGGCGGTCCGGGCGAGCCGGGCCTCACCGGTGAGGCGCACCGGTGGCTCGATCGCGAGGGCCTCCCCCGACGCGTCGTTCTTGACCGCCCCCATGGTGTGCATGGTGTGCACCAGCGGTACGTGCCAGGCAGCTGCCAACACGGCTGCCACCTCGCCCGACAGCCAGTAGTGGCTGTGCACGACGTCGTACGGGCCATGGTCGGCGGCCAGGATGCCCGCCGCGACACGTGGCAGGACGTCGGGCAGGTCCTCCTTGGCAAGCCCGTCCACGCCCGGAATCTCGATCACCCGGAAGCTCGCAGGTCCCGTGACGACTGTGGTGACCTTCGCCGGGTCGATCCCCGCCGCCGGGTCGGTTCCGGCGGGCGAACCACTGCGGGTGTACACGTCCACCTGCACCCCGGACCTGGCCAGACAGGTCGCCAGCTCCGCGACGTACACGTTCATCCCGCCGGCGTCCCCGGCGCCCGGCGCGTCCAGCGGCGAGGTGTGGACACAGACCATGGCGACTCGGGTGACGCTCGACACCTCTGCTGACCCGGCCACAGCTGAAACGGTAGTCACGTCCGCGGCTACCGTGCGACTGATGGCCGAGTCCCGGGGACCGCTGCGCCCGGTCGGACGGGCCACCCGCGGCACCACCCATCCCAATCGGTTGCGCCGGGTTGACACGTGGTTGGTCAGCCGCCACGGCCGACTGCTACGCGGCGCCGCCGACCCGCTGGTCGTCGACCTCGGGTTCGGCGCCCACCCGGTGACGGTGGTGGAACTGGCGTCCCGGCTGCGCCGCGTCCGGGCGGACATCGAGGTGGTCGGCGTCGAGATCGACCCGGACCGGGTCCGGACGGCACAGCGTGAGGCAGGCCCGATCGACCGGGTGAGCTTCGTCCACGGCGGGTTCGACCTCGCGCCGCTCGGGCCCCGCCGCGCCACCGTGATCCGTGCCTTCAACGTGCTGCGGCAGTACGACGCGGCGGAGGTCGCACCGACATGGGCGCTGCTGCGCCGCCGCCTGGCGCCCGGTGGGCTGCTGCTGGACGGGACCTGCGACGAGATCGGGCGGTTGGCGTCGTGGGTGGTGCTGGACGAGGCGGGTCCCCGCTGCCTGGTCATGGCCTGGCGGCTGGCCGGTCTGGGCCACCCGGGTGAGGTGGCCGCGCGTCTGCCGAAGATCCTCATCGAGCGCAATGTCGCGCCGTACCGGATCCATCGATTCCTCACCGACCTGGACGCGGCATGGCGTCAGGCAGCGCCCCTCAGCGCGTGGGGCGCCAGGCAACGGTTCGCTGCAGCCGTCGCCGCCCTCGGCGTGGCCGGTTGGCCGGTTCGTGCCCCTCGTAACGGCCGAGACGGAGTGATCGAGGTCGACTGGGCGGCGATCGCACCTAGTGATTGAGGCCGGCGGGGACGGTCAGCACGACCTCGTCGTCGCCGACCTCGACCACCACCCGAGACAACCCCACGACGGCCCGGGCAGCCAGCGCCGCGTCGGCGGAGACGACGACCACGGTGCCCACAGCCTGGTCGGGTTGAGGCACCAGGCGAACGGTCACCACCCCAGAGGACACCGCCTCCAACGACCGAGCAGCCGCGGCCCGCACCGCCCGCCTGGCCGGGGTGTCGACGACCGGCGCGTCGTGACCCGCGTCGTCCAGGAGCACCACTCGCACCCCCCGGGCCCGGGCCGCCCAGGCAGCCGCGGATACGGCAGCGTCAACGATGCCGCGACCGCGAATGCTGTCTCGCAACCCGCTCTCCAGCAGTCGGCACTCCTTGACCAGTCGCCGTCCCGGTGTCTCGCCGTCGGCGAGTCGCGACAGCACCGGGGCGGCCAGGCGGGCCACGTCAGCCATCCGGTCGGCGCGCTCACCATCGCCCACCCGGACCGCGGCGGCGAACTCACTGGCGACGACCCGCTCGGCGTGAGCCCGATCGACGTCGACCCGCGAGCGCCGCATCAGGACACCGACACCGACACACACCACGACCGCGGCCGTCGGCGTCGTCACCCGATAGAGGCCCTCCACCCATCCGGGTCCCAGAGCGCTCCACCACAGGGTGACCGCTGCGCTGGTGGCAGCGCCCACGACACCGAGAACCGGGAGACCGCGCAGCACCACGCCGCCCATCGGGACGGCGACCAGACTCGGGTACCACATCGCATAGCTGGGGCGACCCTCGGGCAGCACGACCACCACCAGCAGGGTCGCCGCCACGACGGCCGCGACCACGCCGACGGCCACCGGGGTGGCGAGCCCGGTCGGGGCGCGCACCAGCACGGCGAGGCACGAACCGACCATCAGGACCAGGCCCGCGTAGTACGGCACCGGGTCGGCGACCTTGTAGTCGTGGGTGATGGCGAGCACCACATGAGCCAGGGCGTACAGCACCACCGCCACGACGACGAGCAGCAGTCTGGGGCGACCGATCACCTGGCGGCCTCCGTCACCGGCACCGGTTCGGGCCAGCTGAGTGCCACCCGAACGCCCTGCCCTGGAGCGGCGTTCACGACCGCAGCGCCCCCCGCCTGCCGCATCCGACCCACAACCGAGACGGCCAGCCCCAGGCGCTCCGGAGGGACGTCGAGCGGATCGAAACCCTCGCCGTCGTCGCAGATGTCGACGGTCAGGACGTCCCCCACGGACGGGCGCGGCTCGGTCATCTCGCCGTCCGCTGCACCGCGAGCCCCGATCCTCACCTCCACCGTGGCCGGGTGGCCATCCCGGCTGGCGTGGCGCACGCTGTTGCGGACGACCTCTGCGGTGGCCTCGACCACCGCCCGAGCGACGGCCTCGGGTACGGGGCGCCCCTTCCCCGCCACGACATGGGCCTTCGGTGCAACCACCCGGACCCCGGACTCGATTCGCTCGCGCAGGTCGTCGAATGCCACGGTTGCCCCCTGACTGGTCGTCGCACCAGAATCCGCCAGCGACGCGAGGGCCTGGCGGGCCAGCAGCGAGACGTCGGGCGAACTGGGCGAGCGCACGGCCAGCAGCAGTGCGGCCAACACCCGGTCGTGCAGCACACCGTCGACCTCGGCCCGGGCGTCGGCGGTGGCTGCCAGACCCGCGGCCTCGATGCTCGCGGCGACGGCTCGCCGGGCGTCGGCATCCAGGTCTCGCGCCGCCGCGCGTGAGGCCCGAGCAAGCAGGGCCAGGGCGACGGACAGGACGAGGAGGAACCCGAACTCGACGGCCACCACGGCGATCGTGCCGTCACCCCCGACCGGGCCGATCCGTGACCGGGCGTACAGCCCGGCGACCGCAGCGCCGTAGGTGACACTCGACAGCAGCGAATCCAACGACGCGACGGCAGCCATCGCCAGCGGCAGGGCCAGCCACAACCACGGCAACCGGGTGGCGGTCAGGCTGGGATCGGCCACACCCCACGGCCACAGCGCGACGAGGATCCCGACCCCGCCCGACAGTCCGATGGCCGGCCAGCGCGCCCCTGTCGGTCGGATCGCCGAGATCAGCACTGCCGTGGCGAAGATGCCCATCACGGCGCCCGCGAGGGCATTCCACCAGGTGGACATCGCAGCGGCCTGGTCGAGCGCACCGTGCACCCAGGCGGGGGCAGTGAGCAGCGTGATCCAGCCCATCAGTCGAGCGGTGATCCGCGTGAGGGCCAGCGACCCGGGACCCACGTCGGTCTGGCTCATCGCCGGTCCGGGTGGCTCACGGCCGAGGACCCTCGTCCAGCCCCGGGCCGCGCCGCAGGTAACCGTCCTCGACTGCTCGGTGATACAGGGCGAGCTTGGTGCCTGCGGGGCGGTCCACTTTCGCGTACTTGCGTCGCACCCTCAACAGATATTCCTTGTAGGTGCCCAGGGTGATGTTCATCCGCCGCGCAGCCGACTTCATCTCCAGGCCCATCGCGTACAAGCGCAGCGCCTCGGACTCGCGGTCCGACAGATCCGGCCGCACCTCACTGGGGGCCGCGTCGAGCGCGGCTGCCCATTCGGTGGTCAGGAGCGGCTCACCTGCTGCAACCCGCAGGATCGCCGCCTCGAGGTCTGCCATCGACTGGTCCTTGCTCACCACCCCGAGTGCGCCGGCGGCGAGCGCCGCACGCAGTTCGGTGGGTTCGGCCAGGCTGGAGTACACGATGACGTCGCTGCCGTTGTCGAGGAGTCGCCGGACGTTGTCCTCGGGCAACCGGTCGTCGTTGAGCTGGAGGTCGAGCAGCACGACGTCCACCTGGCCTGGTGCTATCACCCCTAATAGAGCGTCGACGGTCGAGGCACCCGCCATGACGTGGAGCGAGCCGAGTTCGGTGAGGCCGACACGAACGCCCTCACGAATCGCGGGGTGGTCGTCGACCGCGGCAACGGTGACCATTCACTCACCCGCCATCCAGCACCTCGACAAGAGAAAGGGCGGTACCAGCAAGCTCCTGCCCGAAGCTTGCGGCACCGCCCCCGCTTCCCCTGGACCCTGTGAAAGGGTTCTTTGACGCGCTGTAAGGCTAGGGGTTATCGAGCGAAATGACCTGCTCTGAAGGTGCAATCCCGTGTCCCCTCTTTGGTGGACATCGCACCTGGCAGGCCGACTCTCACCAGCCGCCGTAGGGCCCGCCACCGCGCCCACCCGGTCGGTACTGCCGCACGGCAGGACGCACATCGGCCAGGTAGACCCCCGCCGCCACGACGCTGAGCAGGACCAGGAAGTTCAGCGGGTTGTACAGCAGGACGAACACCACCGCGAGGGCGATCGTCAGCACGATCAACCAGAACGGCTTACTGCGCTTGCCCGCGTACGTGAATGCCTCCTTCGGGCGACGGATAACGTCCACCAGGCTGAATCCTGCAGCGATCAATGCCGCCAAGCCGAGGGCGAGGCTGACGAGGTACTGAAAGGGCCCCAGCAGATCCATGCCCGTGAGGTTACGTCAGCGGTCGGCGTGCCCGTGGCCCTCGTGGTCGTGGCCGTGGTCGTGCCCCTCGTCGTGTCCTTCGTGGCCATGGCCCTCGTCATGGCCGTCGTGGTCGTGGCCTGCCTCACCGGTGGGCTCGATGACTGTCTCACCGGTGGGCTCGATGACTGCCTCGCCGGTGGGCTCGATGACCGACTCGGCCGTGGATTCGGCAGTGGGGTCGAGAATCGAGTCGGGCGTCGGGTCGACCACCGCAACGATCGGGTCGACCGTCTCGCCGATCACGACAGCGCCGGTGGCGGGGCGCACCGGGGAGTCAGGGCGCTGCCGAGTCAACGTTGCGAAGGCCTGACGGACCACGTCAGAGGCATTCCGACCGTCGCGCACCCGATCGGCGACGACGCGACCCCGCGAGCTCAGCCCCTCGTACGCCTCCTCGACCTGACTTGCGACCTTGAGCGCACGGCTGACGGCGATGCGAGGGACGTCCGCGGCCTCGACCGAGACCCCGTTGTTCCAGGCTCGGGCCCGCTCGGCCAGCTCACTGCCGTGGCGGGTGGCGGAGGCGGCCACCTGCCGGGCCCGCTCTGCTATCAGGTCGGACGCACCGAGGGCGGCGTAGACCGGCTTGCTGACGGGGTCGGGGGCGCCTTCGGTGGACTCTGTGGACGATGCAGACGATGTGGTCTTCATGATTGCTCCTGGATGAGGCGGTCGTCACGGACGAACGCGGAATACACGTCGATCAGAGCGCGGCGCTGCGCGGGGTCGAGCTGCGGATCACCGGCGATGGCGTCGATGACCGCGTGGGTCGAGGAACGTTCAGGCGGGGGGGATGTCGACGAACTGTTCGATGTCTCGTTAGTGGAGGTGCCGTGATCGGGCCGGTCAGCCTGGTCCGGCTGGTCCGCCTGATCTGCCTGGTCGAGCAATCCGGCACGGGTGTAGAGCGCCGTCGCCGAGATGCTGAGACCGCGCGCGATCTGCTGCAGTACGTCCGCGGACGGTCGCCGCAAACCCCGCTCGATCTGGCTGAGGTAGGGATTGCTGACCCCGGCCGCAGTCGCCAACTGGCGTAGCGACATCTGGGCGCTCTGCCGTTGTTGGCGCAAGAACGCACCAAGGTCGTCGACCACGCTCTCGCCAGGCACGGCCACAGTCTGCTTGCAGCTGCTTGCAAACGCAAGCGCAACCCCTCAGCCCAGGCCCCACCAGGCCAGACACGCCGCCAGCCCGACGCAGCCGACCACACCCACAACCGGGACCAACCGGTTGAGAGCACCCATTCCGACCGATTCGCCCGGCAGTCGCAGGGCAGCCAGGTTCGCCACGGCGTAGTAGATCAACACGCTGGCCGCGGACACCGCGACGGTGACCACGGCGCCGACGTCGGGAAACAACCGGGCGACCCCCACCACGACCAGAACCGCTGCACCCGCGGTCAGATCGCAGACCCATGGCGTCGACCACCGAGGGTGGACCCGGCTGAGGAGTCCGGGCACCTCACCCACTCGGGACATCGCCAGCAGCACCCGACTGATCCCGGCCTGCACGCCGAGTGCCACCGCCGCCGAGGCCGCAGTAGCCGCCACCGGGACCGCGACCAGCCATACCGACGCGAGCGGGACACGCGCCGCCACGTCGGCCACCGGAGTCAGCGACTCCCCCAGCGCGTCGTAGCCCAGCACCCGGAGGCCGGCCGCGAGCACCAGGGCGTACAGCAGGGCTGAGCAGACGAATGCGATGGCTATCGCCAGCGGGATGGTGCGGCGCGGGCGGCGTACCTCTTCACCCAGGGTCGCGATCCTCGCGTATCCGGCGAAGGCGAGGAAGAACAGCCCAGCGGCGATGCCCACGCTCAGCAGGGGTGACCTCGCAGGGTCCGGCGCGTCCCCGACCGCGGCGGCCGGGGACGCGCCGTCGCCCGACCCACCCAGGGCGGCCAGCGACACGCCCACCAACACACCGACGACGCCGCCGACCAGTACGGCACTGGCCACCGCGGTCCGGGTGATGCCGGTCAGGTTGGCCACAGTGAACGCGACCACGGCGAGCAGCGACACCACCGTCACCGCCGTCTCGGTGTCGATTCCCGCCAACCGGCCGAGGTAGGCCCCCACGGTCAGTGCCGCGGCTGCTGCGGAGGCGATCTTGCCCACGACGAAGCACCAACCTGCCAGCGAACCCGCCACGGGGTGGATCAGTGCTCGACCCCAGTGGTAGGCGCCACCGCTGACCGGGTACCGGGCGGCCAGTCGCGCCGCGGACGTGGCGTTGCACGCTGCGACCAGGCCTGCGACCACCAGACCCAGCGCGACATAGCGCCCAGCCACGGCGGCGGCCGGACCGGCGACGACGAACACCCCGGTCCCGACCATGCCGCCAAGGCCCAGCACGACGGCTGCCGCGAGACCCAGTTGACGTCGAAGCGACCCGTCGGCGGACGGTGGGGCCTGTGGGCTCACGGCCGCTATCCAAGCCGACCTGAGCCGACCCGAGCCAACCGGCCCGCAGTGGCTGGGGTTGCGCCGCCCTCGGTTCGGCGCGGGTACGCCCTAGAGGGTGGGCGACGACTGGGTCAGGACCTCTTCGACCCGCGCCTCACCCTCGCGATACCGCCGACCCAACTCGTCCGACAACGTGTCCAGAACCACCTGTACGTCTTTGCGCGCCTCGCTGACCTGGCCTTCGAGGTCGATGAGCTGCTCCTGAACCGAGATGATCTGAGCGTCGTCCAACGCCGTGAGATGGGAGAATTCGACGTCGGCCACGGCAGCCTCGGCGGCCCGCCGATGCTCACCCGCCCGGCTGGGGATCTTGACCACGAAGCGGCCCAGACCGTAGGCCGACGTCGGCTGGTCGGCCAGTGTCGCGGCCAAGACGGCGACCATCTGTTCGGTCGACTCGGCGCTGAGACCGCGCCGACCGGTCGACCGGGTCTGCTGCTCGGCGCGGAGCAGGTCGAGGCGTCCGTGAAGCAGTCGACGCGAGTAGGACAGGTCGACCTCCTCCTGCTCGGCCTCGGCCCGCTTGGACCTCAATTCGTCGATCGACCAATCGGTCAACCCATCCAGGAAGCCCACCCCGAGGACCCGGTCGATCCGTCGGCGCCCACCCTCGATGGCCATGGTGGACGTGCTCGTCGTCGATGATGTGCCGCCTGACATGACGCCTCCGAAACTGGAACACCTCTGAGTAGCCGACTCAACACTCATGGTGAGTCCTGCGGTGGAGTATTGCCCATGCGGACACGATCAGGCGGGCATTCGGGTTAGGCGAGGCCGAGCGGTTCTTGAGCGGCCGCGACCAGACCGCCCGCGCTGAGCACGCCCAGCCCCCGCTCCTCGTCGATCTTGCGCTTGACGACAGCGAGCGCGATCGGGCCGAGTTCGGCATGGCGGGCAACGCTGGTCAGCTGCCCGACGACGGTCCGGTCGTCCAGTTGCACCGCATCACCCCGGGCGGGCAGCGTGTGACCCGACCCGTCGAGGTGCAACAGGGCGAGGCGACGCGGTGGTCGCCCCAGATTGTGGACCCGCGCGACGGTCTCCTGTCCGCGATAGCACCCCTTCTCCAGGTGTACCGCGGTCCGCAACCAGTCGATCTCGTGCGGAATGGTGCGGTGGTCGGTCTCGAAGAGGTGGCGCGGACGGGCGGCGGCGACCCGCAGCGCCTCGCTCGCCCAGGTCCCCACCAGCGGTCGGTCACCGATCCGCGCGGCTAGCTCGGCCCGGGGTACCACAACCTCGCGCCACGCCCAGTCCCGTCCCACGTGTGCCGTCGAGTCGAGCCCGTAGACCGCCGTGACGGCACCGGCATGCGGCCACGAATCGACCCAGGCCAGATCCTCGCCGGCCGCGGACGGGGTCGAACGGGCCTCACCCAGGACAGCCCACTCGGCGCTCACGTCGCGGGGTTCGACTCGCAGCAGGAACCTCATCCGTTCCAGCCAGGCGAGCAGCGGTGCCACGGTGCCGGGTTCGACGCTGAGCCATGTCGTGGTGGCGTCGTCCACCACGTGCATCACGTGCTCGATGTGGCCGTTCGGGCTGAGGATCATCGCCTCGGTGGACTCGTTCGGCGCCAGCGCGGACAGATGCTGCGTCGTCAGACTGTGCAACCACGTCAGTCGATCCGGACCCGTCACCGTGATCACCCCACGATGGGACAGGTCGACGACGCCCAGGCCCTCGGTGAGGTACCGCTGTTCGCGACCCGGGTCGCCGTAGTGCCAGGCGACCGCATCGTCCACCCCGCTACCGGCCACAGCTCCGGGACGAGCGAGCAGCGGGCTGCGATCCAGTGCGACGGTCATATCTGATGGTAGACGCGATCAAGCCGGCGCCGACATCGTCCGATGGTGACGAGAGCCGGTCGAGGAGGAAACAGTGCGTGGACACCAGGCCGTGTGGCACCCGGACGGTCGGACTCTGGAATTCTCCTTCCACGGATTGTGGGGAGATGCCGAACGCGGCTCCTGGGCGAGCGAGTTCGCCGCATTGATCCCCACCCGACGCCCCGGATTCTGCTTCCTCGTCGACTTCAGTGACTATCCGCCACAAGAACCTGCCACCCAGCTCCTGCATCAACAGATGATGACCTTGGCGCTGGACAGAGGCCTGCACGCTGCCGTGCACATCGTCCCGTCCGCTGTCGTGCGCCATCAGATGAAGCGCGCCTCGGATGCGACGCCGCAGCACGCCCGCTTCCGGTACGCGGCGACGATGGCGGACGGGCTCCGGATTCTTCACGCCGTGGAGACCGAGCGCGATCATGCCGTCGATCATGCCGTCGGCGCCGAGGCATCGGCAGCTGCTGCTCCGGCGGCCCAGGCGCCGAACTCCCCGATGAGGATCGCGACTGGACCCGATCCCATGGTCCTGGTCGCGCTGCGATCGAGAGGGGCCGCGATCGTCGTGGCGAACACGCTGTCTCTCGCTGCCGTCCTGGTGTCCGGCCGAGCCGGCCTGGGCCCGGGCATCGTTGCAGCCTTGGCGTGTGCGGCCACGGCGTTCGTCACGCTGGTGGTTCCGGCGGCCCTGTCCGGGGGTGACGGTGTCCGACGTGGTGGCCGGGACAGTGTCCGAGGCAGTGGCCGGGACAGTGTCCGGCGTGGTGGCCGGGACAGTGACCGAGGCAGTGGCCGGGACAGTGTCCGAGGCGCCGATCGCCGCTCGCCGCCACCCGGCAACGGATTCGCGCACGATGCCGCCGAGATCGCAGACATCCAGCACCGTGCCACGAGCCTGGCTGCCCATGCCCGCCACCTGCACGAGCGCGGCGTCACCCTGGCTGACGTCGCCACCGAAGCGGATGGTGCCTCGCGCGAGATCGTCGCGGACGCGACCCGGATGGCCGAGCGGTTGCAGTCGGTGGCCGCGGACACCGCCGAGATGGCCGCGTCGATCAGCGAGATCCACCAGCAGACGGCATGGGCGAGTCGCCTGACCATCGGCGCGGCGGACGAGGCGCAGCGCACCAGAGAGCTGGTGGCCGCGCTGGACACCTCGTCGCGTGAGATCGGGCAGGTGGTGTCCCTGATCCGGACGATTGCCGGACAGACCAACATGCTGGCCCTCAACGCCACCATCGAGGCGGCTCGGGCCGGGGAGGCGGGGCGTGGGTTCGCAGTGGTCGCGACCGAGGTCAAAGGCCTGTCCCAGGCCACTGCGGGGGCGACCAAACAGATCGAGGACCGGGTTCGCGCGATTCAGCAGAACGTGGTCGAGACCGTGGCGGCGATCGATCACATCGCCGGGGTCGTGGCCGAGGTCAACGGCGCGCAATCGGCGGTGTCGGCCGCTGTCGACGGGCAGCTGTACGTCACGACCAAGATCAGTCAGGCAGTCGAGGGCACGACCGCTGACACCGCCGCCATGGTCGACCGGATCCGCACCCTGGCCTTGACCACCAGCGAGGTCAGCGCAGCCGCCAGCGTCAGCACCGAGATCGCCACCGAGTTGACCACGTTGGGCACGCAGGTATCTCGCCTCGTCGCGGGCCATGACTCCGGCGCCGGCGCTGGTCTCGTGCACGCCGACGCCCGCGACGGCCACGCCCGAGCCGGCGCGACACTCATGTCGTGACACATCGCGGCCCGACTCTGGGCGAACCGACCGGTGGGTCGCCCTCACCCTCGACCACGGCGGTGCGATCCTTCAAGCACCGCAGAGGCAGGATCACCGACGGTCAGCAGGCGGCGTTGCGCACCCTGTCGCCGTCGCTGGGGGTGGCGACGACCGATGAGCCGCTGGATCTCGACGCAGTGTTCGCCCGGTCGGCCCCGGTGACGCTGGACATCGGATTCGGTATGGGTGAGGTCACCGTCGCCATGGCCGCCGCCGACCCGGCGAGCGACATCCTCGCCGTCGACGTCCACACCCCTGGCGCGGGCGCTCTCCTTCGAGCGCTGGACGACGCACGTCTGACGAACGTACGAGTGATCGTCGCGGACGCCGTCACCGTACTGACACAGATGGTGGCCGAGCAGTCACTCGCCGAGGTCCGGTTGTACTTCCCCGATCCGTGGCCCAAGGCCCGACACCACAAGCGCCGGCTGGTCTCGCCGTCGTTCGCCCGGCTGGTCGCCACCCGGCTGCGCCCCGGGGGTCGATGGCACATCGCCACGGACTGGACGCCGTACGCCGCGCACGCCCTCGCCGTCCTGGCGGCCGAGGATCTGCTGGTCACCCCGGCAGGACCACTGAGCGAGCGCCCACCGTGGCGCCCGGTGAGTCGCTACGAGCGGATCGGTCTGGCCCGTGGCCATCAGATCAGCGACATCGTGGCCCACCGTCGCTTCGACGACGTCCACTGAGGCTAGGTGACGCGATGCAGCCGTCCCGAGGCATGAGGCGTCAGGTCGTAGCCCTGGGCCGCCATGTCCATCGCCCACAGCAGGTCACCGTCGACCATGCCGTACAACCGGCGAGCCGCCGAATACTCCTTGGCAGCGGGTGAGCGCATCACCACGTCCGTTGCCAGGTCGATTCGGGCGCCCGTGGCAGTTCCGGCGTACATCTCGAGGATGCCGGTGGGGTGAGTGAGCAGCAGTTCGACATCGAAGCTGGTCGGCGTGGGTGCGGGGGAAGCGGCGGGGGGCGGTGCGGGGGAATCAGTGGCCGGCCCGGGGGCATCGACTGAAAGGGGCGAGGGGCTCTCAGCATCGTCCGCCGGTACCCCACTGGGTCCCAGCACACGCCAAAAGCCGGACTCAGTGCCCAGCGGGCGACCGACCACTCCGTCGCTGTCCAACGCCCAGGTGCGCGAATTCCACCGTAGGAAACCCCGGCCGTCCTGCTCGACCACGATCTCCTGGCCGAATTGTTGATCGGTCGGCATCGACGGGTAGCCGACCACACCAGCTCCCTCCCATGTGCCCAACAGCCAGGCAAGGGGGATGAGGCCAGGGGCGAGATCCGTCGGGATCGGAGTCAGCGCTGCCCCGCGAACAGCTTGTACAGAACCAGTACGCCGAACCCGGCGATCGCCAGCGACGCGAGCACCAGCAGACCCAGATAGACGGCTTCGAGCATGCGGCCGATGATACGAGGCCCGCGGTGTCCGCACCTACCCTGCCCGGGTGAGCATCGCGCCGAATTCATTGCCGACCTCGTCCGCGTCACGCCGCCTGGTGGTCAAGGTGACCGCCGGCGAGGAGGCGGCCGAACGCTGCTCGCAGGCCCTCACCGTGGCTGCCACCGCGGCTGCGGCGGGCGTCTCGGTGTCGTTGTGGCTGACCGGTGAGTCGGTGTGGTTGGCGGTGGCGAATGGGCCTGGCTTCGCCCTTGATCACGCCGCCGACCCCATCCAATTGGTCGAGTCGATCACCGAGGCCGCCGATGTGGGCTGCACGGTGACGGTTTGCACCCAGTGCGCCGCCCGACGCGGGATCACCCTGGGTGACCTGCGCCCCGGGGTCCGCATTTCGGGGGCCGCGTCCTTCGTCGAGGAGATCCTCGGGGAGGGCGTGACCGCGCTGGTCTATTGAGTCCGCTGGGCGGGCTGGGCGGACTTGCAGCACGGCGATCGACTGGACTAGATTCGTACATGTGTTCGACTATACGGCCTCTGACGCCGGCGACCTCACAGCGCAGTACGCGCAGGTGCTGGTCGAGGGGCTGGCCGGGGCGGCCCGGGTGCAGGCGATGACCGAGGCCATCCTGGTCACGCAGATCGCCGAACTGGCTGCCATCCGTCGCACTCAGGCGGTCGCCGAGGCGCGGGCCCGACGCGGCGCCGGCCGGACGTACTGGGGTGACGCCGACGCTGTCGAACGCGCGATCGCCGACGAGGTCGCCGCCGCCCTGAACCTCAGCCCGGTAGCCGCCGGACAGCGCGTCGACGCCGCCGAGGCGCCCGTCCACCGGGCCCCGGCCACGCTCGAGGCCCTGGCAGACGCCCGGATCGACGCGGCCCGGGCACATCGCATCGCGGAGGGCGTTCGCCTGCTCGACGGGCCGGTCGCTGCTCGGGTCGAAGCGGACGTGCTGACGCGTGCCCCTCATCAGACCCCGGCGCAGGTGTCTGCCGGCGTCCGGCGGGCGGTGATCGCCGCCGACCCCGCCGCGGCCACCCGCGCCTACCAGCGCGCGCTACGCACCCGGCATGCTCGCATCCGGCCCGAGGACGACGGCATGGCGTCGCTGTGGCTGACTGGGCGTGCCGACCGCGTCACTGCCGCCTGGCAGACGGCTACCGCTATCGGCCTCCACCGGGTCGATCTGGCCAAGGCGGCAGCGAGCGGGGATCAGACCGGCGATGCGGGCCTTGAGCGGCTCACTCTCGAGCAGGCTAGGGCGGACGCCATGCTCGACCTTCTTGCCTCACCTGATGGACTGCCCGACGACGGTGCCCCGGTGCCGCCGATACCCGTCGAGGTCCATGTCCTCGTCACCGCCGAGGACCTCCTCCACGCCAACCCCTCCAGCACCCAGCCCGCCAGCACCCAGCCCACCAGCACCCAGCCCACCAGCACCCGGCCCACCAGCACCCAGCCGAGGCACAGCCCGAACGACGCCCGACCTGCCGAGATGGCCGGCTACGGACCGATCCCCGGTGGGCTGTTGGCGGATCTGCTGGATCGGGCGTCCCCGACGCCACCTGACGGAAGCCCCCGTGATCCGTCGCTCGCACCAGTCCGGTTCACCCGATGGCTCCTTGATCCACGTGGGCTCGTCAGCGACCGAGGGACTCGCCGATACTCCACCTACCGCCCGCCCGAACCACTCGACGCTGTCATCCGCGCCCGCGACACCAGCTGTCGATTCCCTGGATGCAGCACTCCCGCAGACCGCTGTGATGTCGATCATGTGGTGCCGTACCCCAGGGGTTCCACAGAAGCAGCCAATCTGGCCGCACTGTGTCGGCGCCACCACCGCCTCAAGACCCACAACCGATGGCGGGTTCGCCAACTCCCCGGGGCCGTCGTCGAATGGACGTCGCCGACCGGACACATGTATGTCACGCAACCACCGACGTGGACCCGCACGTACCCGATACCCAAACCCGCTGCGCCGATCCATCGCGACCCAACACCCGGACCCACTGCCGAACCCGTACCGTCTGACGAGCAGGGCACGAGGGTCAGCGAGCAGGCTCCTTTCTAGTGCCTGCCGGTGCCTGGTGGCGTGGTGGCCTGGTGGCCGGTCGGGAAGTCCGAGCGCTCGGCAGGCACGCGTTCGACCAGGCACATTCCCTGGTGCGCGGTCAGCGCCACGGCCAGGCAGTTATTCGCGTCGACGGTCGCCATCACGGTCCCAGACAGCGCATCGACCATGACCGTGCCGGGCGCGAGGTGCTCACTGCGCCACCCCGCAACCGCCTCGGTGTCGGTGAAGTTGAGGACAGTCACCTGTGTACCCAGATCTCCGTCCAGGGCATGCACCATGGCCAGGACACCAGGGTGCGAGACCAGCGGGACATCGAGCTGACGCGCAGCTGCGATGCCGTAGCGCCGGCGGATCTCCAGGACACGTTGCAGTCGACGCGCGAACGACGTCGCGTCCGTCAACTGCTCGTCCAGGCTCCCGTACAGACTGCGCCCCCGCGGAACACCCGACACCGACTGGGTAGCCGCAGGATCAGCGCCGATGAGGTCGTGGGCACCACGATTGATCCACCGGGTGTCTCCGGTTGCCAGCAGATCACCGGCCTCCTCGGCCTCCAGGGTCAGCATTCCCGTGATGTCCCACCCCGACAGCGCCAGCACCCCGGGCTGCAGTCCGTTGAACATCGCCAACAGCAGGTGCGCGGCTCGGATCCGTTCGACATCGAGGGCTGAGAGTTCGTCGTCGGGACGTAGCCCCATCGCGGCCGCGATCACACTGACCGTGGTGCAGGCGATCCCATTGGTGGTGAACACCATATTGAACCCCCCGTCACTGACCAGCGATCCGGTGAGGTCGGCCTGTATCCGCTCGGCGAGCTGAAGCCCCGACAGCTCGGTCCCGCCGAAGGCGAACACGTCGGTTGCGTGGCGTCGGCGGAAGTGGATCAGTTCGTAGGTCAGCTCGTCGTGGTTCTGCAGGGCATGCACCAACGACGCCGGATCGACGCCCATGTCCAGACCCAGATTCAGGGTGAGGCGCAAGAACTCCACGTTCTGAGTCACGAGAGCATGGTGATATGCGGGTCGATTGACGAAGTCGTACGACAGATCAGGACCCGAGGCGGAGGCGCTGAGTATGTCGTCGATCGACAAATTCAGCTCTTGGAAGGTGAATCCGCCCATCTTGCGCACCATGCCGGCGATAACGTGGTTGGCAGCATCGGACAGGGGATGACCCTCGGACCACGCCGGGTCGCCACCCGCGCTGCGCTCGATACCCAAGAACCCGTTCGCGTCCAGGCGCAGTGCACCGGCGCCCAGATCAGCCAGTGAGTGCAGGGCGTCGCCGACGACCATCCTCATCCCGGCGAACGTCGGGTCCAACCAGTTGATGGACGGCTGCCCCTCCTTGAAATAGTGCAGATACACCCATCGCCGCTCGACCCCGTCGACCCCCCGCACGGGCGCGGTGGCACTCCAATTGGTCTCCTTCACACCCTTGTCGTAGAAGATGACGCGCTGCAGCCGACCGACGATGAATCCGGCCCGCTCCAGCAGTTCTTCCGTCGCTTCGTCGACATTGACGGAGTCTCGGCCCTCGGGTACGTCGGGCAGCATCGCCCAATACTCGGCCGGGATCTGCACCATGTGATAGATCCCCGGATAGTCGCCGTCGTTCATCTCGGCCAGTCGGAAATCCGCACCCTTACCGGTATGACCGGGGACGATATCGTCGATGATGGTGCCGCCGAATCGCGCGGCCACGTCACACAAGTGTCGATACTGCTCTTCGGTACCGAACACCGGGTCGATCTGGGTACTGATCCGATCGAAGTGACCATCGATGGTGGGCGTCGCATTCCAGCCCCGCAGTCCACCCGCGCGCTTGACCGGGCCGGTGTGGACGGCCTCGATGCCGACCTGACGAAACGCCTGCCACAGGTCTTCGTCAGCGAGAGTGTCGAGGAACGTCCGACCCTCCTCGGTGATCAAGGAGGAGGCATAGGCGGTGAACCACACCGAGGCGGTCCTCACCGCCATGCGCGGGTCCGGGTTGGCGTACGGGTTGCGCCACATGCTCGCTTGAGCCGTGAACTGGCGCGCCATCACACCCGCGTCTCGCAACATCGACTGCCGGCGCAACCACTCGACATAGTGGAGGTTGGTGCTGTCGCAGCCGGCGCCGGGAAGGTCTTCCACGCTGCCGTGGTGACGGTCCAGGCGACCCTGCGGGCGGGCCATCGTCGAGCGGGTTCCGAGCAGTTGCCCGTCGTAGGCACCCAACTCAGGGGGGGTTGCGATTGACACTCTGACCTCGCTGTCATGACGTCACGGATACTCGGGTGCGCACTGCCGACCGGCTCAGCCCCTGAGGCCGCGCGTGACGTTACACCGGTCGATCTGTACGCCGTACGGGGTATCGGTCGGTGTCCTCCGCGAGTTGAGGACGTTGCCCCGAACGTGCCACTCCCACTGCACGTTCAGCTGACGAAACGTGACATCGCGTAGGCAGCCAGACCCGCCGCCAGCACCGACGCGACTCCGGCCGCCACCCCCGCGCGTGTCGAGTCGCCTACCGAACGGCGGAACAGAACGTCGATTCCCAGGGTGGCGATGCCCGCCGCGCCGCCGACGATGAGGCCGGTCGGGACCTCGATCGAGTTGAACCCGCCGGTGGTGGCAGCGCCCGACAGCGCGGCCGCGACCACGCCGACACCCACCACGACCACTCGGGGCCACGGCGCCAGAGCCACCACGGTCGCCGCCGCACAGCCCGCCGCACCCGCCGCGTTCACGCCGCCGTCAGGGGCCAGGGTGAGGGCGACCAACCATCCGACACCAAGGATGACCAGCGTCTGGCCCATCACGGTCGCCGAGACGGACTCGACCAATCGGGGCCGACCGTCGCGACGTAACATCTGATGACCAAAGGCCAGGATCACGCCGACCGCGAGTGATGTCGGCAACCATCCCAGCAGGTCAGGGCCGCGCAGAAACGACATCACGACCGTGACGGCACCGGTGACCGCTACCACCACGCCGACTCCCCAACCGACCGGTACAGCAAGTAGTCGGGTCCACCCCACCCCCATCACACAGCACGCGACGACCAGAACCAGCGCCAGTCCCGTCTGTCCCAGCAGACCGACGAAACCGACCGATGCGGCACCCGCGAGGGCCCCCGCGGTCATGAGCAGGCGCGCTAGCACGTCCGGCATCGTGCCACGCCCTATCCTTCGGGGGTCCCCGGCGGCACCGCTCGCCGTCATCACAGTCGTGGAGGTGCAGCGCATATGGCCCATCTGGCGCTGCTGGGCAACCCGTTGATACCGCCATCGGATGTCCTCCCGGCCCTTGCACTGCTGGCCCACCGGGTGCGTGTACTGCCCGCCGAGCCGGGATCCCTGGTCGACCTGGTCGACTGCGAGGCGCTACTGATCGACGCCCGATCGGACCTGGCGGGTGCCCGATCGCTGACCCGCCTGATGCAATCCGTGCCCGACCCCGTCCCCGTGATCGTCGTCATCACCGAGGGTGGCCTGGCGGCGATCTCGAGTGACTGGGGCTTGAGTGACGTCGTGCTGTCGGGCGCCGGACCCGGCGAGGTCGACGCACGCCTGCGGCTGGCGCTCGGCCGAGCGGACGCCAATGCCAACACCGTCGACACCCCCGGCGAGATCGTCGCCGGCGAGGTCGTCATCGACGAGTCCTCGTACACCGCCCGGGTGCGCACCCGGCTGCTGGACCTCACGTACAAGGAATTCGAACTGTTGAAGTTCCTCGCCCAGCACCCCGGTCGGGTCTACACCAGAGCCCAACTGCTGCAGGAGGTCTGGGGTTACGACTACTTCGGTGGCACCCGGACAGTGGACGTCCACGTCCGACGCCTGCGCGCCAAACTCGGCTCCGAGCACGAACACCTGATCGGCACCGTACGCAACGTCGGCTACCGGTTGACCGTGGCACGCGAACCGGCGAACCCGGCCACCGATGTGGTGGCCGGGCCCGTCCAGGTGGTCCGCTAGTACCGGATCCGCGGTAACCAGATCCGTTGGTACCGGACCGACGACGTCACGGGGCGGGCGTGACGATCGTGATCCGTCCCTCGCCCGCCTCCGGGTAGTCGGCCGCGCTGATGACGCCGCCGAGGTCCTCCGTCACGTAGCTGATCAGGGCCTGGGTGTAGCTCTCACCCAGGCGGGTGAACGGCACCACGGGGTAGGCGTCGCCGCCGGCCAGTGAGAAGTCGTTCGACGCGATGGTCAGGGTGATCGGTGCAGCCACCCCGTCCGCAACGACCACGGTGCCGTCGTCGAGAACGACGTCGGTGATCCGGGCCCCGGCAACGGTCTGGACCGCACCCGCCGTGACCCGCGGCTGGCGCGAGGTGTCGATGGTGTAGCTGAATCCGGCAGCCTGGACGAAGCCACCGTCGGCCCCGGCCGGCAACCCGATCGCACCCTCTTCGAGGATCTGGCGGAAGGTCTCGGCCGGTACGTCGGGTGCGATCGAGACGAAGTTCGTCGAGAACGCAGCCACCTGGAAGGCCGTCGCAACGGTGAACGGACCTGCCGGCACATCCACCTCACCGCGGATTCCGCCGCCGTTCTGGAAGGCGACCTGCGGGGTGGGCAGGCCGAACTCGGCAGCGCGCTCGGTGGCCGACGCCAACATCGAGTCGGCGAGAAGGTTGCCGCAGTTGCTCTCGGCCTTACGGACGTCGTTGCGCTCGCACTGCAACACGACCTCGCTGGTGGCAAGGACGTTGCTGCCCTGCTCTGCGACGTACGCAGCCACCGGCTCCTGGATCTCGCGCTTGGCCCTGCGGTCCTCACGGGCCGCTGCGGGTCCGGCAGCGGTGATCACGACAGGACCCGAGGCGAACTGGTCCCAGCCCAGGACGTTGCCCTCGCGGTCGAAGTTGACGACCAGGCGACCGAGGTACTCGTAGTTGCCGTCGGTGGTGACCACGGGAACCGTCGCGCCGTCGGCGCTGATCGCGACCTGCGGGTAGGACCCGAAGACCTGCGACTCGTCGCCGGGCACCAGCAGGTCACCCTCGGCGGTGTCGGCGAGCAGCTCGCCGCCGCCGCCGCCGATGACGATGTCGATCCCGCTCAGTTGCGGGATCAGGGCCAGCTCGGTCGCCAACCCCTGCAGGTGCGACACCAGGATGATCTTGTTGACGCCGCTGTGGCGAAGCCGGTCGATCTCGGTCTGGGCAGCCAGCCGCAGGTCATCGCTGACCTGCACGGTGACCGGTGACGAGATCTGCGGCAGCGTCGGCGTCGTCAGCCCGACCACACCGATCCTCTGGCCTCGTTCGACGATGACCTCGCTGCGGAGCAGATCACGACCCACTCGAAGGGACAGCTGCGGGTCGGCGGAGAAGTCGAGGTTGGCCGATACGAAGTTGGCACGTCCGACGTTGTCGACGAACTCGTCGAACACGTCGGGGCCGAAGTCGAATTCGTGGTTGCCGATCGCCAGCGTGTCGTAGCCGATCTGCTGGACTGCCTCGGCGTCGTAGAACGGGGCGCCCGGCTGCCGGGAGGCCTGGAAGGCGAGTCCCGCAAGGAAGTTGTCACCGGAGTTGAGGACGACCACACCGCGCCGGCGGGCCTGACCCTCGGCCGGGCGACCACTCACCGCCTCGTCCTTCAGCTCGTCCACCTTGCCGATGAACCGTGAGATGCCGCCGTACTCGACACCGGAGACGGTGCGCGGCAGCAGCGAGGACTCACCGTCGTTGTTGTGCAGGATCGTCAACGTGAAGGCCGGCCGGGTCGAGGTCGTGGTGTCGTGGGCGGACGCCGAGGTGGTCGCCAATGTGGCAGCGACGGCGAGGCCGGCCGCCAGGGCAACCAGCGCGCGGCTGGGACGAGCAGACATATCACTCCTTGAAGGATGAGGGGGAACACCTCACTCAGCGCCACCGTGATGACCACCACCTGACATCCAGGTGAACGGCAGGTGACATGTTGTCGGGAGCGTGATCCAAGCGCGCCGGACGACGAGCGGATCTACCCTCACCGGGTGTCCGACACCCAGCCTCGCCTCGAAGTCGCCCGTCGCCTTGATCCGGAGGACGTCGACCGGGTGCTGCGCCTCGTGGACGACGCCACCCTCGCCGATGGGGTGAGCCCGTTGAGCGAGCACGTGCTGCTGCACCTGCGCCGCGGCGGTGAGGAACCCGGCCGCCACCTGCTGCTCATCGACGACACCGCCGGGGGTCAACCGGTCGTCGGCTACGCCCACCTGGATCCGACGGACGCCGTCTCGGGGCCCTCAGCCGAGCTGGTCGTCGCCCCGGCCCACCGTCGAGCGGGGTTGGGGACCGGGCTGGTGCGAGCACTGGAGGACGAGGCGCACGCGCCGCTGCGGCTGTGGGCGCACGGCATGCGATCCGAGGCCCGCGACCTGGCACACGCCCTCGGCTACGTGGTCGGTCGAGAATTGCTGCAGATGCGCCGATCGCTGGACGAGGACCTGCCGGCGCCCGACGTCGATCATCACGTCTCGATCCGCACCTTCACCGACGACGACGCGTACGAACTCCTCGAACTGAATGCCCTGGCGTTCGCCAGCCACCCCGAACAGGGCGCCTGGACCTACGCGGACCTCGCGGCCCGGATGTCGGAACCGTGGTTCGACCCGGCCGGGCTGTTCCTGGCCGAGACCACCAGGTCGATCACGGACGAACCACCCCTCCTGGCGTTCCACTGGACGAAGGTCCACGGTGACGATCCTGCCGACGGACACGGCCACCACCCGATCGGCGAGGTCTACGTGGTGGGAGTGCATCCACGAGCCCAGGGGCGGGGCCTCGGACGCGCCATGACGCTGGTCGGATTGCATCACCTCCGCACGATGGGCCTCGAACAAGCCATGCTGTACGTCGACGCAGACAACGAACCGGCGGTGCGCACCTACACCGCCCTGGGCTTCACGAGGTGGGATTCCGATGTCCAGTTCCGACGCGGCGATTGACCTGACCCTGGATCGGGCGTCCGACCTGCCGCCGGACTTGACGCTGGAACACCTTGGCGAGGTCGTCAACGACGCTCCGCGGCCGATCGTCGACCTGCCCCCCGATCGCTTCATCGATCGCGAACTGTCCTGGCTGGCATTCAACGAGCGCGTCCTCGACCTGGCCGAAGACCCCGATGTCCCGCTGCTGGAGCGGGCGCGCTTTCTGTCGATCTTCGCCTCCAACCTGGACGAGTTCTTCATGGTCCGGGTGGCCGGCATCAAGCGGAAGGTCGCCGCCGGCATCACCGATCGCGCCGCCTCCGGGCTGGACCCTCGCCAGTTGCTGGCAGCGGTCGCCGATCGGGCGCACGGCCTGGTCGCGCGACACGCTGAGGTGTTCACCGACCAGATCGTGCCTGCCCTGGACGCGGCGGGGATCCGGATCGTGCGCTGGGACTCGCTGGGGACGGCTGAGCGGGAGCCGGTTCGCCGGATGTTCGCCGCCGAGATCTTTCCTGTTCTGACCCCGCTGGCGTTCGACCCGGCGCACCCGTTTCCTTATATCTCGGGGTTGTCGCTCAACCTGGCGGTCTCACTGGTCAACCCCAGTTCGGGCCAACCGCACTTCGCCCGGGTCAAGGTGCCGCAAACCCTCCCCCGGTTGATCCGGGTCAGCCTCAACGGCCACGACCAGCGCGCCGACTACGTGCCGCTGGAGGACGTGATCGCGGCGCACCTCCATCACCTCTTTCCGGGCATGGACGTGCTCGGCCACCACACCTTCCGGGTGACCCGCAACGAGGACCTGGACGTCGACGACGACGACACCGACAACCTGTTGGAGCTACTCGAACGTGAGCTGCTGCGCCGCAGGTTCGGTCCAGCCGTCCGGTTGGAGGTGGCCCAGACCATCGACTCGGTCGTCGAGGATCTGCTGATCCGCGAGCTCGGGGTCGGCCCCGACGATGTGTACCGCCTCCCCGAGCCGTTGGACCTGCGGGCACTCGGTGCCGTCACCGAGCTCGACCGCGGCGAACTGCTGTATCCGGCGTTTCGACCACGCACCGTCCGCGAGCTGGTGGACGTGGATTCCGAGGCTGATCCGGGCGCGCTGTTCGCCGTCCTACGTGAGCGCGACGTCCTGCTCCACCATCCGTACGACTCGTTCGTCACCAGTGTGCAGGCGTTCGTCGCCGCCGCCGCAGCCGATCCGGAGGTACTGGCGATCAAGCAGACGCTGTATCGGACCAGCGGGGACTCCCCCATCGTCGATGCCCTCGTCGAGGCGGCCAACGACGGCAAGCAGGTACTGGCCATCGTCGAGATCAAGGCCCGCTTCGACGAGGCGGCGAACATCTCGTGGGCGCGCCAGCTGGAAGAGGCCGGAGTCCACGTCGTCTACGGCCTGGTCGGCCTCAAGACCCACGCGAAACTCAGTCTGGTGGTCCGTCGCGAGCCAGGTGGGTTACGCCGCTACTGCCACGTCGGCACCGGCAACTACCACCCGAAGACGGCTCGACTGTACGAGGACATCGGCATCCTCACCAGCGATCCCGCCGTGGGCGAGGACCTCTCGGTGCTGTTCAACCAGCTGTCGGGGTTCGCCCCGCGCTCGACCTACAGCCGCCTGCTCGTCGCTCCCAGAACCGGCCGGAGCGGGCTGCTCGCCCTGATCGACGCCGAGGTAGCGGCCCGGGCGGCGGGGCGCCCGGCCCGGATCCAGATCAAGGTCAACTCCCTCATCGACGAGGTGGTGACCGATGCCCTCTACCGGGCGTCGCAGGCCGGGGTGGACATCGACATCGTGGTGCGCGGCGCCTGTGCGATCCGACCCGGCGTGCCGGGCCTCAGCGAGACCATCCGGGTCCGCAGCATCCTTGGTCGCTTCCTCGAACACTCCCGGGTCTTCGTGTTCTCGGGCGCGGGTGAACCGGTCGCCTACATCGGCAGTGCCGACGTGATGCAGCGCAACCTCGATCGCCGGATCGAGGCGCTGGTCGAGGTGCGCGACGCCGATCACGTGGCCAGGCTCACCCGCCTGCTGGATACCGCGATGAGCCCTGAGACGTCATCGTGGCACCTTGGGCCCGAGGGGACGTGGGTGCGACACAGTGTGGGTGACGACGGAGTGAGGCTCGACGACATGCAGACCGACCTGGTGGCCGCGCACCGGCTGCGGCGGCGATCGGCCGGTGTCGCTGCCGCGCCGCCCGCGGTGGTCCGCTCGCGACCGGTTTCGGCGACCGGGCTGAGCGAGGCCCGTCCCACCCCCGCCAGCATCGACCCGGCGCTGTAGCCCACGATGGCCACTCATGCGCGCCCTCGGGGACGCACCGGCTCCCGTCGCTTCGTCGGCCTCGCAGTGGTGGCTGCCGGCGCCATCCTGATCAGCGGGACATCTCCTGCGGCCGGAGCCGGGGCCGGAGGTGAGCTCGATCCGGGGGCCGCGCCACTGCGTCCGGCTGCACCGGGCGCCGAGGTGATACCTGATTCGTACCTGGTGGTGCTGTCTGCGAGCGCCGACGACGACGCCGTGGCAGACGTCGCGGCTGCCGCCCTCGACACGGGCGCCGTGGTCACCGGCGAGTTCGACACGGCGCTGAACGCGATCGCGGTGACGGCGGACCCCGACGAACTGAACGACCTGCGTGCCCGGCCAGAGGTCGCCTACGTCGAACCCGACGTCGTCGTGTCGCTGAGCGACGTGACCACCCAGACCGACGGCGACTGGGCGCTGGACCGGATCGACCAGGCGACACGGCCGCTCGACGGTGCCTACAGATTCGACGGAACCGGGGCCGGGGTGCGCGCCTACATCGTGGACAGCGGGATCCGGGCGAGCCATCTCGAACTGGTCGGTCGGGTGTCAGGCGGGTTCCAGAACATCGACGACGGCGTGGGCACCGGTGACTGCAACGGTCACGGAACGGCCGTCGCGGGAGTGGTGGGGGGTGAGCAGTTCGGCGTGGCCAAGCAGGTCAGCCTGGTGCCGGTCCGCGTGTTCGGCTGCAGCCTGACCACTCCGGTGTCCAACGTGATCGAGGGCCTCGAGTGGGTCCTGGCGAACGCGCAGCGGCCCGCCGTGGTCAACCTCAGCCTGGGTGGTCCCACCTCGTCGGCGCTCGACAGCACCGTGCGCAACCTCGTCACCGCCGGCCTCCCCGTGATCGTGGCTGCGGGCAACGACGGCACCTCCACCACCACCGTGAACGCATGCACCAGGTCCCCCGCCCGCACCTCGACGGCGATCACGGTGGCGGCGACGGACATCACGGACGTCCGCCCGTCCTTCTCGAACATCGGGTCGTGTGTGGACCTGTTCGCGCCCGGTGTGGCGGTGGTGACCGCGTATGCCCTGGACGCCAGCGATCAGCCGTCCGACGACGCACTGGTCGAGATATCGGGAACCTCGTTCTCGGCGCCCTACGTCGCCGGCGCCGCGGTCCTGGCCCTGCAGGACGATCCGCTGGCCTCACCGGCACGGATCGCCGATTTCCTGACGGCGACGGCGACGGCCGGCGTGGTCGTCAATCCGGGGGCCGGGTCGCCGAACCTGCTACTGCGCAGCCCCTACGGCGGACCAGCCGGGTACCTGGCGCAGGCACCCCAGCGGGTGGCATCGGCCGTATCGGTGCCCGCCGGGACGTCGGTGGTCGTGCCCCTGCCCTCGTCGGTGCCGGCCGGAGCCACAGCCGTCGCGACCAACGTCACCGTGTCGGGGGTGAGCGCCCGCACCTTCGTCAGCGTGTGTCCGGTCGAAACGCCGCTCGCCCAGTGCAGCGAGACGTCGTCGGTCAACGCCTACCCCGGACGTGACGTGTCGAACCTCGCCGTCACACAGGTGGGAGGCCAGCGCGCGCTGCGGGTATTCAACAACGAGGGCACGGTCCTGGTCTCGCTGGACGTCGTGGGGCACTTCAACGAGACGTCACCGAGCGGCCTGGACTTCGTGCCGCTGACGCCGGTCCGCGACAACGAGACCCCCACCATCGGCGCGGGCGCGTCGACGAGCATCACCCTGGGTGACGTACCTGCGGGGGCACAAGCGGTCGCGATGCGCGTGACGGTCGCCGCAGTCACCGCCAATACGTACGTCAGCGCGTGCCCGGTCAGTCAGGCCATCAGCACCTGCGCCCAGACGTCCTCGCTCAATGCCCGACAACGAGACACGTCCAACCTGGTGGTCGTGCCGTTGGGCACCGACCGGACCGTGCGGTTGTACAACAACGCCGGCAGTGTCATCGCGTTGACCGACGTCCTGGGGTACTACTCATCCGCCGGCACCGGGGCCAGGTACGTCGCGGTGGCTCCGCGCCGCATCCAGGCCGCCGACCCGCTGGGTCGACAGGCCTCGGTGACCCGCAGCGTTGCCCCCTTCGTGCCGACCGAGGCCACCGCCGTGGCGGTCAACGTCACCGTCGCGGGCAGCTCGAGCCAGACCTTCGTGTCGGTGTGTCCCGCCGGGACCCCGGCAACCAGTTGCGACAACGCGTCGACGACGAATCCGTACCCGGGCAACGACGTCGCCGCGTCCACTCTCGTCGGCACCGGCGCGACGGACGGCCTCACCTACTTCAACAACGCCGGCAGTGTGCTGCTGTTCACCGACCTGCAGGGGTACTTCGTTCCTCGCCCGTGATTCGCCGACCGACTATGCGGTGACGAATATCGGGAACAGCCCCGGGTTGTGGGCGTGCACCAGGATCATGAAAATGATCGCGTCGAAACTGAGGTGGATCGCGACGATGTACGGGACCGACTTGGTCCGCTGGAAGACATAGGCCTGCAGCAGGGCGAACGGGAACGTCAGGGCCGGCCCCCAGAACTGGTAGCCGAGTTCCCACAGAAACGACGAGAACACGATGGCCTGCATCAGGTTCGCCTGCCAGAACCGGAAATGCGGGCGCAACAGGGCGAACACCGTGCACACGAAGAACAGTTCGTCCCAGAGGCCGACGAAGTTCACCCCCAGAAACAATCGCACGATGTTGTTCGGGTCGGGCACCGGCGGCCAGTTCTCGTACACCCCCGAACCGATGAAGTAGAGGGGCAGGACCAGATACCCCAGGGCCAGCACGATCGCCATGTACGTCCATTCGGCACGGCTCCACCGTTGACCCTTGCGGGTCGGGAACTGAATGACGCGCTCTCGGAAGACGAAACGCATGACCAGATACGGGACCACCACGGCGGCGGTCAGCGCGGTGATGAAACGAACGACGCCGGCATTGCTCAGGTCCGCCTTGAGCGGCGTGGCGCTGATGATGACCATGCCCAGGGCGATCAGCAGCAGGTGCCGGAACAGCGGCCGATCCAACGCCGCCGCCATGACCAGACCCGCGCCCAGCATGGCGTAGCCGATCCAGCGTTCCTGGAAGCCGTAGAGGGCGACGGCCGACGTCGTGACGAGGACCGCGGGCACCAGCGCCCACGACCACAGCGGCGGGCGGGTCTGGTCGAGGTCGGCAGCGGTGGTCTCGATGCTCATCGGAGCAGCCTCATCTCACCAGCATCGCCTATTCGCGACGGCGGCTCGCAACCGGGGAATCGTTGGCCCCGGAGGCGTCGTTGACCCTGACATGAAGGCAACCTGGAACGGCACCGTCATCGCCCAGACCGACGACACCGTGGTGGTGGAAGGCAACCACTACTTCGCAGCCGACGGCGTCAAGCAGGAGTACCTGCGGCCCAGCGCCACCACCTCGGTGTGCCCGTGGAAGGGGACGGCCAGCTACTACTCCCTCGAGGTCGACGGCGTCACGAACAAGGATGCGGCCTGGTTCTACCCCGCGCCCAAGGATGCCGCCAAGGAGATCACCGACCGGGTCGCGTTCTGGAAGGGCGTCGTCGTCACCGACTGACCACCCGCGGGTTCACACTCACGTGCCTCCATCCTTTGACGGAGGCGCAGCGGGTGAGGCATTCGTAGTGTGCGGCGCATGACGACATCGCACGACACCACTGCCGCCATCGGGTCGGTGCCCGATCGACAGCTCACCGGACGCCCAGCCGTTCTCGCGGGCTGGGCCGTCCTCGGGCTGTTCATTCTCGTATGGCTGTACTCGGGGGTGTGGACGCTGATCGATCTCGACGGCGCCCGGGCGACCGCCGAGCGGCTCGGCTTCCCTGGGTGGACCCAGGTATGGACCGGCGCGCTGAACTCGCGGATGTCGCAGTGATGGTGATCTCGTTGGTGGCCTTCCGGGGTGACGGTGACATCCGCGCGGTCTCCGTGGGCCGGCTGTGTCGCACTCGCCACACTGAGCGTGAACGAGTGGTGGCATGGCACCGTCACCAGGAGCGGGTTCGCCGATGACGGCGCGCTCGACCCCGTCCTCATCACAGCTCTGGTCAGGGGCCGTGCAGAGTAGGCAGGTGAGGCGCCGTAACGCCGACCTGACCCGGTTACGGTCAGCAGATCGCCCACGCGTGCTGATCGACGAGCGGTGCCGGATCGCCCGGGACCTGCACGACGTCGCCGCACCACCTTTCGGCGATCATCGTGCGGACGAGGTTGGCCGGGAAGTTGGAGACCGCGGAAGCCACACAGGCCGCTGCCGCGCTCGCTGCCCGGACCGATCAGGCCCGGATCTCGCGAGCGACCGTCAAGACTCACGTGAGCAGCATCCTCACCAAGCTCGGTTTGACCAGTCGCCTCCAGATCGCGGTGTGGGCGTTCGAGAACGGGCTGGCCGGGGTGGGCGATGTGGGCGGACCCGATGAGCCGGACGAACTGAGACAGCGCCTGCTCGTCAAGCTCGGGCCTGCTGATCCGATCGCTGCGATCTAGTCTCGCCCCATGGCCGAAGTGGGAACACAGTCGCCCGTCCCGCCACCGGATCTGACTGCGGGCGGGCCACCCGCTGCCCTGGCGGCGCTGCACCGCACCGCCTACCTGATGGAGCGCGCCAACGAGCCGGCCCGCCGGGCGTCGGCGTTCCGCAAGGCGATAGCCGTCCTGGGGGCGCTACCGCCGGGCGAGTTCGACCGGCGGCTGCGCACCCACACGTTGCAGGACCTGCCCGGCATCGGGGACCGGACGTCCGGCGTCGCGTACGCGGGCGCCGCGGGCGAGGTCCCGCCGTATCTGATGGACTTCGAGCTGGCTGCGCCCGTGTTGGCCACCGGTGGCGACGCCCTGCGGGCGGCTGTCCGGGGCGACCTCCATTCGCACTCCGAGTGGTCCGACGGCGGCACCCCGATCGTGGACATGGCGACGGCTGCCGCCGCCCTGGGCCACGACTATCTGGTCCTCACGGACCACTCGCCCCGGCTGACGGTGGCCAACGGGCTCAGCGCCGAGCGGTTGCGCGAGCAGATGACCGTCATCGCCGAGCTGAACGTCCGGCTGGGCGAGGCCGGTTTCGACATGCGGGTATTGACCGGCATAGAGGTGGACATCCTGGACGACGGGTCACTGGATCAGGACGAGGACCTGCTGGCCGAGCTGGACATCGTCGTCGCCTCGGTCCACTCGAAGTTGACGATGCCCGCGGCGGCGATGACCCGGCGGATGATCGCCGCCGTATCGAATCCGCACGTCGACGTCCTGGGTCATTGCACCGGACGACTGTTGGGTGGCCGTCAGGCGGATTCGCCGGGCGCGAGTCGCGGGTCGAAAGCCCGACCAGAATCGCAGTTCGACGCTGCCTCGGTATTCGCGGCCTGTGCTGAGCACGCCACCGCCGTCGAGATCAATTCTCGGCCGGAACGGCTCGATCCCCCGACCCGGCTGCTAGCGATGGCGGTGGACGCGGGATGCGTGTTCTCGATCGACACCGACGCCCACGCGCCCGGTCAACTGGAGTGGCAGGTGCACGGCACCGAACGCGCCGAGGCCAAGGGAATCAGCGCCGAGCGAATCGTCAACACCTGGCCTCGCGACCGACTCCTGGCGTGGTCCACAGGATAGGTGGCCAACCGTCAACACCTGGCCTCGCGACCGACTCCTGGCGTGGCCCACAGGGTAGGTGCCGACTACTCAGGCCTGACCGGTCGCAGCCACCTCGGCCTTCACCGCGGCCATGTCGACGGCTCGGACCTGATCGATGAGGTCCGCCAGGCCGGCGTCGGGCAGGGCACCTGCCTGGGAATACAGCAGAACGCCATCGCGGAACGCCATGAGGGTGGGAATCGAGCGAATATCGGCCTGCGCTGCGTGGGCCTGCTCGGCTTCGGTATCCACCTTGGCGAACACGATGTCCGGGTGAGCGGCAGCTGCCTTCTCGAACACCGGGGCGAACCGCTGACACGGGCCACACCACGAGGCCCAGAAGTCGACGAGGACGATCGGGTTGTTCTTCAGGGTGTCGACGAACGTCGACTGGGTCAGATTCACCGTACTCATGCCCACTACAGCGCCCGCGCGATGCGCCGGATTCCCACCGCGTCGCGTGGCACTCCAATGGCCACCCGCGGCACTGGCGTGGCGGAGCGTGGCGCTGCCACCACGGCCCGCGGCACCTCCGCAGCCGCGCGCGCGTCGAAGGCCGCTCGTGACGCCTCGACCGCTGCACGATTCGCAACGGCCCATTGGGTCAGGGCCTCCAGCGGCCGAGCCAGGTCGGCACCGAGTGGAGTGATCCGATACTCGACACTCGGCGGGACTGTGTCGAAGACCGTCCGCTCGACCAGCCCGTCACGTTCGAGCAGCCGCAGGGTCCGGGTGAGCATCCGGGCCGAGATGCCCTCGACCGCGCGGCGGAGCTCGCTGAATCGACGAGGCCCGGGCATGAGCTCGACCACCAGGAGGACCGACCACTTGTCGCCCACCCGCTCCAGGACGTCACGGACCGGGCAACCGGGCAGGTAGGTGCCGGTGGGTGCGGCGAGTGAGGTGGGTGCGGGCACATCCGTGTGACCGAGTGACATCAAAGTGCCTACTTCCGTCGCGTCAAGAGGTAACTGACGATAACCGAGTACGCATTCATAACTCAGGAGGATCGTCACATGGATCTCAACGGACGCCGCATTCTGGCCTTCGGAACCTCTGGCGCGCAGGGCAGCGGCCTGGAGGACGCCATCCGAGCCCAGGGCGCCATCCCGGTCCGGGCCACCAGTCGCCCCGAACGCGCCGCGCAATGGCAGGCGGAGGGCATCGACGCGGTCCAGGCCGATCTGGCCGATCCGGGCGCGGTGACGGCTGCCGCGGCGCTGGCCGAAGTCGTCGCCGTCGCCGGCCACCTCCCGCTGTCGATGGGACCCGCCGCCGCGAAGGCCGTGGGCTCGTACATCGCGCTACGGGCGATGGGCCTCCCGGTGACCGTCAACACGGGCGCGCCGTACCCGCCGGACGGGGCACCTGACCCGTTCGGCACCCGCGCCCTGGTGGGCGCCCTACTGGACGCCGGGGTCACGGTCATCACCCCCACCGCATACCTCGAGAACCTTGCCGCTCCCTGGTCGACGAGCCGGCTCGACACCGGGATCCTGGTCTATCCCCGGCCCGCCCAGGACGTTGTGGCGTGGATCGCCGCCTCGGACATGGGCCGCGCCGCGGTGGCAACCCTGGCGTCGGATCTGACCGGGCTGCTGCCGTTGGCCGGGCCACAGGCCCTCACCTTCGAGCAGCTGGCCGAGGAGGTGGGGGGCGGCCTGGACACAGAGCTGACGTTCGTCCGGGTCACGCCCACCGAGTTCGGCGACATGATGCGCCCCTTCATGGGCGACGGACCCGCAGACGGAGTGGCGGCGGGCTACGCCAGCATGCCGGAGGAGCCCAACCCCGGACTCAATCCGCCGCAGGCAGCCGAATCATGGCGGGCACTCGGTGTGACACCGCTCGGCGCCCGCGAGTGGGCGCGCGAGGTGCTGCTGCCTATTCGGCTCGCCCAGTCGTCAGCGAGCGCAACCGGCCGGTAAGCCCCAACCGAGTTCGGCGCTCTCGTACCCGTTCCGGCGGTCGCGGATACCCACCGCGGCCGCCGCTCGGGGCGAGGTCGACCGACACCGTCTGCGTCGTGTGGCCGGCAACGGTGGCGGGGGCGTCCATCCCGCTCGCCACGTCCGCCGGCTGCGAATCAGCGCTGCGATAGCCGGTCACCACCGAGCCCGCCACCACCGAGGACGCGCGGATCCGGACCCCCACCGGACGGTTGTCCAACGCCAGTGACACCTGATCGGCCAGCGAGTCGAACAATCCCGCCGAGGGTGTGTCCAGCCGGTAGGCGATGTCCAGCGGGCACGGTGGCGCGTCGACGAGTGGGATGGCGACGACGTCCACCAGGCCCAGGTGCAACGGCAGCGGGGCCGGGCGGACACACACTCCGGCGCCTACCCGGATGGCCTCCATCTGCCCGGCGAGGCCGTTGACCGGCGTGCGCGCCTGCGGTGGCCCTCCCCGAACGTCGTCACACCGCCAGTACGCCGACCACGAGCCGTCAGGAACGTGGATGCCCTCGACCCAGACGTCCCGGTCCAACTCACGGACCTCGATCCCGGTGCGACCGGCCAGCGGGTGGTGGCGCGCCAGCAGGGCCACCCGGGCCACCTGCCCGACCGAGCGACGCACCAGCGAGCCGTCCAGGTCGGTGGGACCGGCGAGGACCGCAGCATCGACCCGCCCGCGGGACAGGCCCCCACTCGGGTCGTCGTCCGACGTCTCGCGCGTCTCGACGCTGACGTCCCCGCCGGACAACCGGTCCAGCACCGGGATGGCATCGAGGATCTCGGACACCAACAGCCGGAACAGCGACCCGATCACCACGTACGGCCGGTGCGACGGTCGATGAATGGCATGGAGCAGGTCCGCCGCCGACTCGAGGACGTCGAGGGCCTTGTCCAGCACCTGCTCGCCCATCGGGGTGAGGATCAACCCACCGGGCACACCCTCGGACGACGGGTCGATCAGGGGACCGCCGAAGTCGTGTTCGAGTCGGGCGATCGAGCGGCGCACCGTGGAGGCGCTGGCGTGCAGACCGCGCCCGGCCCGGTCGAGGTCACGTGCCTCGGCCAGGACGGCGAACGCTCGCAGATCATCCAGCTCCACACCGTGAGGCTAGACGCGTTGCGCCGGACTCACTCGCTGTGGCTGCCTGCCCGTGCGGTCGGGGTGGCAGAGGCACCCACCCAGACGGTCTTGAGATTGGCGAACGCCCGAATTCCGACGGCGCTGAGCTCACGCCCGTACCCCGAGGTCTTGATCCCACCGAACGGCAGCTCGTTGTACGAGGTGGTCATGCCGTTGATGAAGACCATGCCGGCGGCCAGCTCGCTCACGAACTGCTCCTGCTCGGCCGCGTCAGTGGTCCACGCGTTCGAGCCCAATCCGAACTCCGAATCGTTCGCCACCGTGATCGCCTCGGCGATGGATCCCACCCGGAACACCGAAGCGACCGGCCCGAAGACCTCCTCGTAGTACATCCGCATGTCCGACGTGATTCCGGTCACCAGGGTCGGCGGGAAGAACCAGCCGGGCCCGTCGACCCGGGTACCACCCAGAATCACGGTGGCACCCTTGGCGACGGCGTCTGCCAGCAACTCCTCGACGTCGCCACGACCGGCCTCGGTCGCCAGCGGCCCGATGTCGGTGCCCTCGGCCATGGGGTCGCCCACCACCAGGCCCGAGAGGGCGGTGGCGAACAGTCGCTGGAACTCGTCGGCGACATCGGTGTGGACGATGAACCGCTTGGCCGCGATGCAGGACTGCCCGTTGTTCTGACACCGGGCGATCGCTGCCACTCGGGCGGCGGCAGCCAGGTCAGCCGAAGGCATGACGACGAACGGGTCACTTCCGCCCAGTTCGAGGACTGTCGGCTTGATCCGTGCCCCCGCGGTGGCGGCAACGGCCGAGCCCGCCGGCCCGGACCCGGTGAGAGTCGCTGCCGTGACACGAGGGTCTTCGAGCACCCGCGACACGGCCGCAGAGCCGATGAGAAGAGTCTGGAAGGCTCCCTTGGGAAACCCGGCGCGGGTGAGCAGCGACTCCAGGTAGAGGGCGCACTGCGGGACGTTCGAGGCATGCTTGAGCAGTCCCACATTGCCTGCCATGAGGGCCGGGGCCGCGAAGCGGACCACCTGCCACAACGGGAAGTTCCACGGCATGACGGCCAGGACCGGACCCAGCGGCTGGTAGACGGTGTAAGCGCGCACGGCACCCACCTGACTGGGTTCCACCTCGACCGGAGCAAGGAAGTCCTCGGCGTGGTCGGCGTAGTAGCGGAATCCCCTGGCGGACTTGAGCGCCTCGGCCTTGGCCGACGCGCGCGTCTTGCCCATTTCCACCGTCATGGTGGCGGCGATCTGGTCGGCCTCGGCCTCCAGCAGGTCTGCTGCGACCCGCATCCACTGCGCCCGCTGGGCGAACGTGGTGTGACGGTAGGACTGGAACGTGTCCGTTGCCCGGGCGAGCGCGGCTTCGACATCGTCGTCGGTGAACTCGTCGAAGGTCCTGACGACCTCGCCGGTGGTCGGGTTGGTGGTTGCGATGGGCATGGCGACACGCAACCCTTCCGCGGCCCTCGGCGCAAGTCCCGTCCTTGCGACGGATCTAGCCGGGGCGGACCACCGACACTCGCGGATCCATCGCCGCCCAGCGGGTGTCCAGGGTCAGGATGGTGGCGGCCTCGACCACGTCGGCGACCCCCAGGACGAGGGCGTCCGCCAGCCGCAGCGCTCGCATCGCACCACATCTCACCGCGGCGGCGGCAGCGACCTCGCCGTCGATCGGGTGTGGTGCACCGAATGCCGCGACCAGCTGTTCGCGACGAAGATCAAGGGCACCGGCGTCGGTGCGCGCGATTCCGACCAGCACCTCGGCCAGCACGGTGGCCGGGAGGACGAAGACCGCTCCGTCGGCCCGGGCGTCGTTGACCGCGTTGGTCGACGGTCGGTGCAACGCGTCGGAGGGATCCAACACCCCCACCACGATGCCCGCGTCGAGGACGACCCGCCGATCGACGCCCGGCCTCACGCCACCCACGCGTTGCGCATGGCCTCGATGTCAGTTGCTCCGGCCAGGCCCGGGACCGCACCCGTTATGGCAAGGATCGGGTCGACCAGAGGGGTGAGAGTCAACCGTCCGGTGGCGTCCAGGCCGACCCGGAGTTGATCACCTGGGCTCAGCCTGGCCCGGCGCAGGATGTCCACCGGCAGAGTGACCTGATTCTTGCTGGATACTCGTGTGGTACCGCGCTCACGCTTTACTTGAGTGGCCATAGCCCAAGGATGCCAGCTCATCCGGCGTATTGACAGTCTGTTTCGGTGAGTTACCACGCACACTGCGTGACGTTCATGCGGCCTCGTCCAACCGGGCGATCTGGTCGGTGGTCAGCACGAGGTCGGCGGCCTGGAGCGAGTCGAGGATCGACGCTGCCCGGCTGGCCCCAGGGATGGGCACGACCACTGGGCTCTTGGCCAGCAGCCAAGCCAAGGTCACCTGCTGTGGACTGACGCCGTGTGCCTCGGCCACCTCACCGAAGGCGGCGTACCGCGATCCCACCTCGGGGGCGCGGCGGATCCCACCCAGCGGACTCCACGGCAGGAAGGCGACACCCAGTCGGTCGCACAGCTCGAGTTCGGGCAGGGAGGACCGGAAGGCGGGCGACAGTTGGTTCTGCACGCTCGCCAGGCGCCCGCCCAGGATGTCGTTCGCCTGACGGATCTGCTCGGGATTCGCGTTCGAGATTCCGGCCAGGACGATCTTGCCCTCGTCCAGCAGTTCGGCCACCGCCCCGATCGATTCCGCGTAGTCGACCGTGGGGTCCGGGCGATGGTGCTGATAGAGGCCGATCGCGTCGACTTCGAGGCGGGCCAGGGACGCCTCACAGGCCGCCCGGATGTGGGCGCGGCTGCCGTCGATGGTCCAGCTACCGCCGCCGGGGCGCAGGTGTCCGCCCTTCGTCGCCACCAACACCGCCTCGCGGTCACCGCCCCAGGTGCCGAGGGCCTCGGCGATCAGGGACTCGTTGTGACCGACGTCGTCCGGGCCGATGTGATAGGCGTCGGCAGTGTCGATCAGCGTGACACCGGCATCGAGGGCAGCGTGGATGGTGGCGATAGATCGTGATCGCTCGGGGCGGCCCTCGATGGACATCGGCATTCCGCCGAGGCCGATCGCCGAGACGGTTCGGTCGGCAATGACGCGTGTCTGCACTCCTCGATCTTGTCACGATGGCACGATCACTCATTGTGATCGCAGATCAT
The DNA here is from genome assembly GCA_031398915.1 of Micrococcales bacterium. Classification (GTDB taxonomy): domain Bacteria; phylum Actinomycetota; class Actinomycetes; order Actinomycetales; family JBBAYJ01; genus JANNOG01. The sequence goes on from JANNOG010000105.1 coordinate 38,431, forward strand.
CTGCACGTAGTCGACAGTGCGGGAGTGCGGACCCTTCGTGTCACGTCGGCGTCGTGGCCCCTGGTGGGGCGAGCAGCCCTCGTCGACGAGGTGGCCTCGACCCTTTTCGGTGACCACGGCGGCACCGAGCCGGGCGGCGCGGGTGGGGGCGGCAGCGGAGGCGGCAGCAACATCGGGGGCGGGGGCTGCGGGGGCCGGGGCGACAGGGACGGCAACGGCGACGAGCCGCCGGTCGGCGCCGTGGTCCTGGTCGGGCAGCGTGGCATCGGCAAGACCCGGATCGCCCGCGCGGTCAGCCGGGCCCGGATCGCCGCCGGGGCCACTGCGGTGTGGCTGAGCGGCAGCAGCCCCGCCACTGACGTGCCCTGGGGTGCGATCCGCCACCTCGTACCGGGCGCCGTCGACGGCTCGCCCGAGGAGCAGCGCGAGCGTGCCGGACGAGTCCTCACCGCCGGTGGCGCCGAGGCATTGCTGATCGTCGACGACATCCACCTGGTGGATCACGCGACTCTCGACCTCGTCACCGACCTGGTCGCACAGGGACGGATCCGCCTGCTCGCCACCCGAGCCGGCGCACCCGAGCCCGACTGGGCCGGCGGGCGATGGCGGATCCGCACCGTTGCGCCGCTCGGCATCGACGCCGTCGCAGAGCTGCTCACCCGCACCCTCGGCGGTGAGGTGACTCCGGGCACAGTCCGGGCACTCACCGACGCCTCGCGCGGCAATCCCGCGGTTCTCGGTGATGTGATCGAACGCTCGTTGGCGGACGGTTCGCTGGAGCCGGTGGGGCGCTGGTGGGAGTGGCACGAGGACTCCCAACGGGGGGCCGAGGCGCTGGCCGAGCGGTTACGCGGGGTCAGCTCGGCGGTCCGTCAGGTCCTCGAGGTCGTGGCGATGGCCGAGGAGTCAGCGGGCCCGGAGTTGGTGATCGGCGCCGCGGCCAGGGCCGGTGCCACGGCGGACGACGACGCGACGAACATCGACTGGCAGGCCGACGCGGTGGTCGCCCCGGTCGCAGCAGCCCTGGAGGACGCTCATCGGTTGGGGCTGGTCCGCACGGTCACCACCGGACACCGTCGGATCGTGGTACTCACCCAGCCGTCGGCGCGCCACATGATCCGTGAGGCCTCGGGCGACCTGGCGACCCGGCGAGCCGCATTGGCAGTCGCCGACGCGGTGGCCGGGTTCGGCGGGCGCCGGGCAGGTGACGCACTGCGGATCGCCCGCTCCCGGGTCGAGGCCACCGGGACTGCACCCCGCGGACAACTCATCAACGCGTGTCACATCGCCGCCCGGGCGGGCGATATCGACTCGCTGGAGCGGCTCGCCTGGGCTGCATTGCGTGACGGACCCGATCCGGTGGCCGCCGTTCTGTTGGCCGAGACCCTCATCGCCCACGGTCGATTCGCCGAGGCCAACGGGCTGTTGTCCAGCGCCGAATCAGCGCTCGACCGTCCGACACCGTCGCATGCCGTCACGGGAACCGCTGATCTCGACCACGACGCGATTCTGGTCCGCGTCGGGTTGGCGCGGGCGACGATGACCGGGTCGGTTCACCTGCGCCACGGCGAGGCGAGCGAGGCTCTGGCCGATATCGAGCAGCGGGTGTGCGACCGTCCGGGCCTACGGGCGATGCTGCGCTCGGCCCGAGTGATCCATGAACTGTGGCGCGGTGGGCCGCGGGCGGCACTTCCCCTGATGAGTGCCGCCGGCGTCGGCGAGCCGGGCGCGCGCGCGCTCGCCCTGGCGCTGGCAGGGCGCTCGCGCGATGCCCTGACCGCGGCCGCCGCGTGGGAGACCACGTCGACCTGGGCCGGGATCGCGAGTGCCCTGGCGTCGTTGGACCTGGGCGATCGCGACCGGGCGGCGGCCACCGCGGCAGACGGTTACGCCCAGGCCGGGGTGGCCGGCGCAGCGTCGTCGAGGACGTGGTTCGCTCTGGTCCAGGGACGGATCGCGCTGCGCTCGGCCGAGCCGGCGACCGCGGCGCCGTTCTACGGCGAGGCCGCGGTCCTCGCCGACGAGTACGGGCTGCCCGGCGAGGCCGCTCTCGCCGCCGCTGGTGCGGCTCTGTCGGGGGGTGAGCCGCTGCGCGAGCACATGATCGGCGACGGCCCGTTCCTGCTGATCGCCGAGCCCGTGCTGGCCCGCTCAGCGTCGCTGCGACGCACCAGCGACACCGACCAGGTCGATGCGATCCTGGCGGCCGGGTACCGCCTGGCTATGGAGCGTGGCGCCGTCGCGGATGCGGCCTGGATCACGGCTGAGCGGGAAGGAAGTACCCCTGGAGGTCGGTGAACAACAGCGTCGAACCCCGGTTGTTGTAGTGCCGGACGTCGGAATCGTTGCCGACAGCGACCATCGTCGACGATGCCAGGTCAGAGCCCGGGTAGGTGTTGACCGTCGACGTGGTTCGGCACTGGGCCGTGGACGTCGATCCCGGGCAGACCGACACATAACTGACCGCCGTCGTACCCGCGGTGGTGATGTTGGCCGCTACGGCGCTCACCCCGTCGGGTAGGAGCCCGTAGGACCGGACCGACGAGGCCTCCACACCGATGGGCTCGGCCTCCTGAAGTCGGGTCGGTGCGATGGCCACGTAGTGGGACCCGGTCCCCTGCGGGGTGAAGAAACCGACGACGTCGGCAAGGACGATCGCCGATCCCTGGTTGTTGTACACCTGGATATCGTTTCCTGCCGCGCCGCCGATCTCGACGATCGTCAGGTTGGACGTGTCGCGCTGTCGGGCATTCAATGCCGACGACGTGCGGCACTCCGTCAGCGGGGTATCTCCCGGACAGGCACTGAGGAATGTGTTGCCGCTGACTCCGGCGGCGATCAACCGCACGGCGACGGCAGTGGCTCCGGCCGGCACGTTGTCGACGGTCAGGGTATCGATGGCGGCCGGCCCCAGAGTCAGGGTCTCGGTGTCGCGGGTCGGTGTCTGCGGAATGAAATCACGGCCCGTGGCAGGCGCACCGGCTGCCGGAACGAAATACCCCACGACATCCAGATAGGCGATCACGCTGTTGCGATTGTTGTAGACGTAGATCCCTCTGCTGCCGTCCGAGAAGGTACCGAGGCTCGGGAAGGCCAGGTCGGCCACGTCTCGGCCGGCGTCGGCATTGATCACGGAGGTACGGGAACAGTCGGTGACCGTGACGCCGCCCGGGCAGACGCTCACGAAAGTGGATCCGGTAACCCCCGCAAGAGTCACGTTCACCGCAACTGCCGTGGCGTTCACCGGGATCGCAGCGGCTGCGATGTCTGCGGGACGAGCAGTCTGGCCGGCGCTGATGGCGGCACCGTTCATCACCCGGACCGCATCGATCGGCACGAAGACGGATGGCGCAGAGCCGGGCGGTAGCGATGCGGGCGTCACCTCGGCCACGAACACGTCAGATTCGTTGTTGGTGTCACCCGGTACCAGGTTGCCGGCCAGCGACGCGAAGGCGACGGCGGTGCCGTCCCGGGTGATGGCCGGGAGGTAGCTCTCGTCGTTGCCGGCGTCGACGCGCTCGGTCGTCACGGCAAGCCGGTCGCGGATGTACACGTCGCTCAACCCGTCGGAATCCCGTGGATCCAATGATTCAAAAGAATCGAAGACCACGAACCGGCCGTCACCCGATATATCGGTGACGAACGATCCCCCGAAGTCCGGTCCAGTTGGCGGCGGGGCTTGAGCCCCAGTGGAAGAAATCGTCACGCGTGTCGACGGACCTCCCTCGGTCGGCACGACGAACCCGTCCAAGAGGTCGTTGGTGTCCTGCGCCACCAGGTCGGTGGCGAACGAGTTGTAGGCGACGACGGCACCGTCGGCACTGATCACAGGCGAGAACGATGCGTCGTTGCCGGCGCCGCCGCCAGGACCGGTGGACAGCACCACCGGAGTCCCGCCCGGCCCGGTCCATCGGAACACGTCGGATGTTCCATTGGTGTCCGACCCCGTCAGGGCCGCGCCGGATGCGAAGACGACGACCTGACCATCGGCCGAGATGTCCGAACCGAAGCTCTCGAGAGTGCCCTGTACGCCGGCGGCCTCGGACACTCGAATGGTCGTCCCGGCCGCGACGTCACGGAGGAAGACGTCGGCGACATTGTTCGTGTCGTTCGGAACCAAGTTGGTCGCGTCCGAGGAAAATGTGATCAGGTTGCCGTCGTCACTGATACCGCCGATGAATGACGGACCATCGCCGAACTGTCCGGCTGGCCCGAGCGAAAGAGCGACGGTCGTACCCGCCTGCCGATCACGGCGATACACCTGAAGGTCGACGTTACCCTGCGCCCCGGACACCAAGTTGGTCGCGAACGAGCTGAAGGCCACGTATCGGCCATCAGCGGAGATCACCGGAAACAAGGACGGTGCATCCGACTGCGAACCGGCGGTCGACAGCGAGATCCGCGTGGTCTGGCTGGTCTGGCGGTCCCTGACGAAGACGTCCTCGGCAAAGTTGGTGTCGCCCGCCACGAGATTAGCCGCCGCTGAATAGAAAGCGACGAAGCGACCATCCGCCGAGATCGAGGGAGAATCCGAGTACCCCGCGCCCTGCGCCGCCGCCGAAGACACCGAGACCCGGGAGACACCGGTGACAGTGGCTGCGGTTGCGCTGAGCAGCGTCGGCGCTCCACTAAGGGCCACAGCGCACGCGATCGTCGCCCCGAGGGTCAGAGCCCGCCTCGCGCGCACCCGGACACGCCGAGTCGGGCCTGACGCGGGCGTGGCCGAGAGGGACGCGTGACGAGGCATTGGGCTGCTTTCTTCTCAACGAACGATCACCGCGGCTCAGCGGACCCTCAGTAGGGCACCGAGGGCTGGCGTGGCGCTGTTACCGCCGGTGACTGGGCGCAGTCGGGTGATTCTGTGCGCCAACCGAGGGAAGCCAGGCGCCGAACGTAGTCGGTCATCACTGTTCGTGTTGATCTGGTCCCGTCGCCACGAACGGGGCGTTCGAGCGAGGAGAGACCACATGAGGACATCAGCTGTGCCTAGGCACGCACGAGCAGGCGTCATCGCCGCCGTGGCGGCAGTGAGCGTGGGAGTTGCGACGGCGCTCCCGGCCATGGCGTTCATCACCACGCCGATCGTCGAGATCACGCTGAACGACATCGACAAGCTCGACCTTCCGGTGCCGAACGGATCGGCCGGGGGCGGCGACTTCCTGATCGACGACGTCAGCGTCGGCGTGACACCACGCATTGCGGCCACCTACACCGGCCCACCCCAAGGACTGCTGGGCGAGCGCACGGCTGAGGTCGTCGTTCGAGACCTCTCGGCGGGAGTGACGCTGTTTCCTGCCCGACCGGCATCCGGACCCGCCAACGGCGATTCGACGTCCGGAGTGATCAGCGCCAACGGCCGCTTCGTGATCTTCGAATCGGAGGCGTCCAACCTGGTCGCAGGCGATACGAACGGTCAGGTCGATGTGTTCCTCCGCGACCTCACGACCGACGAACTCATCCGGGTCTCGGTGGCGGACGACGAAATCCAGGCCAACGGGCCCTCCTTCACCGGCGCCGTCAGTGACGACGGCAGGTTCGTCGTCTTCACGTCGGACGCGCAGAACCTGATCACAGGTGGCGTCGACGCTCTCGCCAACGTCTACGTGCGCGACACCGAGAACGACACGACGACCCTCGTGTCACTCGAGGTCGACGGCTCGCAACGCGAGGGGTCGTCCGGACGCGCTCGCGCCAGCATCGATGGCCGCTACATCACCTATGCGGCGGACGTTGCGGGCACCGACGGCGGGATCTTCCGCTACGACCGGATAACCGGCATCACCCAGTTCATCGCCGTCGGACCCGGTGACCAGACACCCGACATCAGCGCGGACGGCACGATCATCGTCTTCGGCAGCGAAGAGTCCGACCTGGTAGTCGGAGACACGAACGCACAGCTGGACCTGTTCGCCTATGACGTCGTGACCGACACCACGACCCGAATCTCGGTCGACACCAACGGCGACGAATTCGAATCGACCCCACTGTCCACAGTCGTGGCAGGTGACGTGTCGATCAGCCCCGACGGTCGATTCGTGACGTTCGGGGTCACCACGACCCTGTCGGTGTTGGGCATTCCACTGCTGAACGAGATCGACGCCGACGTCTTCGTCTACGACAGGGCGGCCGACGTATCCATCGTGGTCCCCGGCCCGGTCGACGAGGGGCTGCTCGGCAGCCTCACCGATCCCGTTGTCGGCTCGGATGGATTGGTCTTCTTCGTGTCCGAGGACGAACTGCTGCTGACCTTCGGGGACAACGGCGACGAGGACATCTTCGTCCTGGACATCAACTTCCAGGACGAGCCGACGCCGACCAGCACCACACCCACCAGCACTAGCCCGACCACCACCAGCACCTCAGAACCCACCACCACCAGCACCTCAGAGCCCGCCACCAGCCCGACCAGCACGAGCACCAGCACCTCAGAGCCCACCACCAGCCCGACCAGCACGAGCACCAGCACCTCCGAACCCACCACCAGCCCGACCAGCACGAGCACCAGCACCTCCGAACCCACCA
>JANNOG010000106.1:0-5201 GCA_031398915.1 Micrococcales bacterium
CCCACACCTCCCGCACCCGCGCCACCCGCACCCGCGCCACCCGCACCCACACCTCCCGCACCCGCACCGGCGCCCCCAGCGCCGACCCCCGCCCCCGAGCCGGAGCCACTGCCGACTCCCCTCCCGCAGGCAGTGACGGACCCCGGACCGGCCTTCACCACCCTCGGCAGTGACACGATGGGACATGCCGGGCGTCAGGGTGGCCCTATCGAGGTGCCCGACGCCGCTCCTGCGGAGGTGGACCCGATGGTCGACCCCGCAGTGGCGGCCGGGGCGACGACGGTGCTGCCCGTATCGCGGATCCGCCGCACAGTGACATTGCCGGACACGATCGAGGCACACACCTCCGTACCGCAGTGGCGACGAGCAGCCGATGACGCCGAGCCCGTACCGGCCGGGCGCGCTCGACGCTCGGGGATGCGCTGGAGCGCCGACCCGGCAGACGGATGGTCACTGCTGCCGGGCGAGGGCGGCGGTGTCTCCGAGGAGACGCGGCAACGGGGGCGAACGCTCGTCCCGGAGGAGGACTATCGCTGGTTGCCCGAGAACGACGGGGTCGATGCCGACCAAGCCCGGAGCCGGCGAATAGTCGGGCTCGTGGTGGTCCTCTTGTTCCTGGTCGTCGTCCTGGTGGGCGGCGGGTGGGCGCTCAACAACACCGGTCTCGTCAATCGACCCAGCGCCGAACCCACTGTGGTCGTGGTCACCGTCGAGCCCACGCCCCCGGTCGCACCGCCTGTCGTCGAGGCACCGCCACCGCAACCGGTCACCGCCGCGGGCGTGCAGCCATTGGACCCACCGCCGGGAGACAACGACGAGCGGGACGACGAGGCACCTCGCGCCATCGACGGTGACCCGGCAACGGCGTGGACGACCGAGACGTACCGCAGCCAGGACTTCGGTGGGCTGAAAGAGGGCGTGGGGTTGCTCGTCGCGCTGCCTGCCCCGACGACGACGACGACCATGACTATCACTGCACCGGGCGTCGAAGGCCGCTTCGAGGTCCGGGGCGCTACCCAGCCCGCCTACGAGGGATCCACGGTGTTGGCGGAGGGGCAGACGTCGGACGCCGGTCCGGTGACCCTCACCTGGGCGGCGACCGAGACGTCGTTCCTCATCGTGTGGTTCACCGCTTTACCGCAGGCGGATACCGGGGAGTGGCGAGGGGCCATCGCGGAGATTCAGCTGGCGTGAATCCTGCTCTCAGCGACGCCGCACTACTCGACGCCCACCTGGGCGGGGATTCCGACGCCTTCGTCGAACTCTTCACACGCCACCGCGACGTGTTGTGGGCCGTGGCGCTGCGAATGACGGGAAATCCCGAGGACGCCGCGGACGCCGTCCAGGACGCCATGCTGTCCGCGTTACGGGGAGCGGGCGGATTCGAGGGCCGATCGGCTGTCCGGACCTGGCTGTACCGGATCGTGGTCAACGCCGCGCTGGACCGGTTACGGCGCTCGCGCACTCGGCCGACCTGGCCGATCGGCGAGCACGACCCGCGGGCTCCTGGAGACGAGATGGCTCGCGTCGTCGACCGGATGGACCTGAACAGCGCGTTGGCACAGTTGTCACCGGGGCAGCGAGCCGCCGTCGTGCTGGTCGACGCCCACGGCCTGGCGGTGGCCGATGTCGCCGAGATACTCGATGTGCCGGTCGGCACGGTCAAATCGCGGTGTTCTCGGGCCCGGGCGCAACTGGCTCAGATCTTGACGACCGATCGAGGGAACGAACCGTTGCTTCGCGTCGTCCAATCCCCGACACCTGACGGTCGTGCCGATTGGGAAAGTGGGAGGCGATGAGCGACACCGAGCACGACTGGGTTGCCGCCCTCCTCGCCGCTGACCGGGTGGGGCCGATGCCGAGCGGGGTGAGCGATCGGGTGGTCGCCGCGCTCCGTGGCACCGCCGTGTCTGGTCAGCAGGCCACCGAGACCGTGCCGCGGGTGCTGACGTCGCCACCACTGGGTGGCCCTGCGATGCGGACGGCCAATCCGATGCCGACCGGCAGTGCGTTGCCGACCGTGGGTGCGTTGCCGACGGCCAGTCCCATGCCGACCGGCAGTGCGTCGCCGACCGTGGGTGGTGGCCAACGCCGAGACCAGCGCAACGAAGACGCCTCGGATCGCCGCCACTTCTTGCTGTGGCGCATCGCACCCGTGGCGGCGGCCATGATCGTCGTGGCTGGAGCGAGCGCGGTGGTGGCGACGCAATTGCGGCCTGAGCAGCAGCAGGTGGCGTCGAGTGCCGCCGAGGCAGTAGATCCCGGAGTAGCACCCAACGGATTGGTCGCGTCAGGAACGCAATACACCTCCGCAGACCTCGCAGCCCAGGCTCAGGCACTGCTGACCGCCGTCACCCAGGGAGATGCACGCAGCCTGTCCGCGGCGGCCGACGACGTCGGCGGCGGCGGCCTGGCCAGCGCTGCTGCGCCCGAGGCGGCGGGCACGGACGAGTCCGCGGGCACGCAGGATGGCGCCAGCGCCGTTCCGGACCCCTTACTGAACAGCCCGCTCGTCTCGGCCGCGGCCTACCAGCAATGCGCGCAAACCCTCGGCGCGCCCGAGGGGGTCCTGCCGACCGCCATCGATCTAGCGGTGTTCGACGGGACAGAGGCAGCAATCGTCGTGCTGCAGAACCGCGCCGGGGACGGGTTCGAGGTCATCGTGACGGACCGGTTGTGCAACCCGGACACCGAGCGGGCGTCGACCAGTTTCGTGGGGCCCTAGTCAGGCCTCGTCACGCGGCTCGTGACCATCGCTCGGGACCATCGCTCGGGAACATCGCCGGGGCCAGCCTAGTTAGGGCCAACGAGATCGAAAGGACGTAGACATGAGCGCCACCAGCACCTCTACCGACGCTGATATCCGCGAGGTCGTCATCATCGGGTCCGGCCCCGCGGGGTACACCGCTGCGGTGTACGCCGCCCGCGCCGGCTTGCGGCCGGTCCTTATCGAGGGGTCTGTCACTGCCGGTGGAGCCCTGATGAACACAACCGAGGTGGAGAACTACCCAGGCTTCGAGAACGGCATCCTGGGTCCCGAGCTGATGGAAGCGATGCGCGCCCAGGCCGAACGATTCGGTGCCGAGATCATCACGGACGACGCGATCGAGGCTCAGCTCCACGGTGACGTGAAGGTGGTTCGTACCGGCGGCGGAGCGACGTATCGAGGCCGAGCGGTCATCCTCGCCATGGGTTCGGTCTACCGCGAGCTCGGTCTTGCCGACGAGAAGCGTCTGGGCGGCAAGGGCGTGTCGTGGTGCGCCACCTGTGACGGCTTCTTCTTCAAGGGCAAGGACATCGCCGTGGTGGGCGGTGGCGACACCGCTCTGGAGGAGGCGACCTTCCTGTCACGCTTCGGCCGCAGCGTCACGGTCGTGCACCGTCGCGATTCGTTGCGCGCCTCCAAGGTGATGCAGGATCGCGCATTCGCCGATCCCAAGATCTCCTTCATCTGGAACAGTGAGGTCGTAGGGATCCACGGCGACACCAGTGTCACCGGGCTACGGCTGCGTGACGTCCACTCCGGCGCCGAGCGGGACATGGACGTCAGTGGAGTCTTCATCGCCATCGGTCACGACCCGCGGGTGGAACTGGTCACCGACCAGATCACCCTGGACGAGGAGGGCTACGTCGCCGTCCAGGGCCGGACCACCCTGACCAACATCGCTGGTGTCTTCGCTGCCGGTGATGTCGTCGACCATTCGTACCGCCAAGCGATCACGGCTGCCGGATCCGGCTGTGCAGCTGCGTTGGACGCCGAGCGATACCTGTCGGCACTGGACGACGTCCAGTCGCCCGACCTCGACTCTTCCGCCATACCCGCCATCCTCGAGGACGTGACCCCATGACCCGTGCCGTGACCGAAACCGACTTCGATGCCGTCGTCCTGCAATCGGAGATTCCGGTGCTCGTCGACTTCTGGGCCCCGTGGTGTGCACCGTGCAAGAAGATCTCGCCGATCGTCGACGACATCGGTACGGGAAACGTCGGACGCCTCGACGTGGTCAAGCTGAACATCGACGAGAGCCCGGCCATTGCCGCCCGCTACGGCGTGACTGCGATCCCGACGCTGGCGGTCTTCTCGGGCGGTGAGGTGGTCCAGTCCATCACGGGTCTCAAGTCCAAAGCCGCTCTGCTGGCCGACCTGGCGAACTTCGTCGCCTGAGGCCACTGATGGTTGGGTCACACTAGGCAGATGGCCGGGACCAGGATCGACCGTTGGCACGACGTCTACTCTAACCGTGCCGCGGGCATGTCGGCGTCCGAGATCCGTGCCCTGTTCGCTGTCGCCAGTCGCCCTGAGGTAGTCAGCCTGGCCGGTGGGATGCCCCCACTGGATACCCTGCCGATCGAACTGGTGTCTGATATCGCCCGTCGTGTCGTCGCCGACGATTTCGCCGTCGCCCTGCAGTACGGCGCGGCGCAAGGCGACATCTCGCTGCGCGAGGGTGTGGTCGAGGTGGCGGCGGCGTCGGGCGTCCACACCCGGGCCGGCGACGTCGTCGTGACGATGGGCTCGCAGCAGGCGCTCGATCTGCTGGCTCGCATTCTGCTGGACCCGGGTGACGTCGTCCTGGTCGAGAGCCCCAGCTACGTCGGAGCGCTCGGCGTCTTCCGGTCGTACGAGGCACGCATCGTGCATCTGCAATGCGACGGTGACGGTGCTCATCCCGCCGACCTCGAATGCCGAGTGAACGCCGAGCGGGCCGCGGGCCGACGGGTCAAGCTCGTGTACCTCAATCCCAACCACCAGAACCCGTCCGGCATCAGCACCACACTCGAGCGGCGCAGCGAGTTGATGGCGGCGGCCGGCCGCTGTGGGGTCCTCGTCGTGGAGGACGATCCGTACAGCCTGCTCGGGTTCGACGGGGACCCGCTGGCACCCATCCGCTCGCTGGACCCGGATGGCGTCGTGTATCTGGGGTCGTTCTCCAAGACGTTCGCGCCCGGCCTACGAATCGGGTTCGCGGTCGCACCGCCGGCCATCCGCGACAAGCTGGTACTGGCTGCCGAGTCTGCCATGCTGTGCCCCAGCGCCTTGTCGCAGCGTGTGATCGCGACCTACCTGCGCGAATACCCCTGGCGCCATCACGTCAAGGGACTGCGTGAGCTGTATCGCGAGCGATGCGACGCCCTGGTCGGGGCCCTCGCCCAACATCTGCCTGACGGTGCGTGGCAGACACCGGACGGCGGCTTCTTCG
>JANNOG010000117.1:0-14715 GCA_031398915.1 Micrococcales bacterium
GCCTGCGCTGGGTGGGTGCCGCTCCCCTCGTCCTCACTGGGGACTTGTCCGCCGAGACCAGCATTTAGAAACCGTTAGAAACGGGTGGAAAGGGACCCCCGCGGGGCGGTGGCGGCTACTTTTGCCGCCACGCCCACGGCCGAAAACCGACTCGGCCACCGGCACCCACGGTCGTGAATCGTCGCTCTACGCTGAGGCCACCGCACGTCACCGCCTCACTCTCTGGACCGGCACGGCGAAGGAGCCCACCACATGACCGGTTGGTCGATCCGCGATTTCGAACCCGAAGACCTCGGCCCCGCAGTCGAGATCGACCTGGCCGCGGCCCCGCCGGACGAGAACCCGGTATTCGCCCTCAGCGAGGTGGTCGACGCCCTGCACGAGCGCTACCCGGCGGTTGTCGCGCTCAGCGGCGGCGAGGTCATCGGGTGGGCCGTGAGCCACGTGGACGGCGCGAGGGCGTGGGTGCTGCGACTGTCGCTCGTTCCCCACTGGCGCAACCGCGGTCTGGGCAGCGCCCTGCTCGGCGAGTTGGAACACCGACTGCTGGCTCGGGGGGTGCGCAGGCTCTCGGCCCTGGTTCCGGACGGCCCGACCGCCACGGGGGCCTTCGCCAATTCCGGATTCACCAATCGGTCGTCGCTGGTGCTGCACGAGAAGATCGAGACGGTCACGCCCGTCGACGCCGCCCGGCTGACCCGACTGGCCGGGTCGGTGCCACCCGCCGGGTTGTGGGATCAGGTCGCGGGAATGACCGCCGAGAAGGACCTCATCGACAAGCGAGTGGTGTTGCCGTTGGCCCGCGCCGACCTGGCTCGCGACCACGGGGTCGAACCGCCGCGGGCCATCGTGTTGTTCGGCCCGCCCGGCACCGGCAAGACCACCTTCGCGAAAGCCGTGGCGAGTCGGCTGGGCTGGCCGTTCGTCGAACTGTTCCCGTCGCGGCTGATGACCGCGGACGGCGGGTTGGCTGCCGGACTGAGCGCGGCGTTCGCCGACGTCGGAGGCTTGGACCGGGTGCTGGTCTTCATCGACGAGGTCGAGGAGGTCGCCGCGGCCCGCGGCTCCAGCCTCGGCTCGACGCCGGTGGTCAACGAACTCCTCAAGGCGATCGTGAGTTTCCGGGACCGGCCCGGCCGCCTCCTGGTGTGCGCCACCAACTCGGTCCGCCTGCTGGATCCGGCCTTCCTCCGCCATGGCCGCTTCGACTTCGTCCTGCCCATCGGACCACCCGACGAGGAGGCACGCGCGGCCATCTGGGCTCGCCATCTCAATTCCGCGGAAGAGGCTCAGGTGGACGTCCAGACCCTGGTTCGAGCGACTGCGGGGTTCACGCCCGCGGACATCCTGCACACCGCGCGGACCACGGCCCAGCGAATGTTCGAACAGACCGTCGAGACCGGCAACCGCATCCCCGCAACGACACAGCTGTACCTCGACGTCGTGGCCCGGACGCGACCGACCCTCACGGTCGACATGACTCGATCCTTCGAGGACGACATCAGGGATTACGCCAGGATGTGATCGCACGCCAGGATGAAGGCATGGGCCCGGGTGGCAGCCGCAGGTGTGATCTCGTCCTCGCCGGAGGTGACGTCAAGGCCGCCGCGCTGGTGGGGGCGGTCACCGTCATCCGCGAGCGCGGCTATGCCGTCAACCGGGTAGCGGGTACGTCGTCGGGTTCGATCATCGCCGCCCTCGTTGCCGCCGATGTGCCGTCCGAAGAAATGGTCGAGGTGGTGTTGGACCTCGACTTCACGGAGGTCGCCGACAAGTGGCCACTGGCTCGGCGACTGCCCTGGCGGTTGGGCTGGATCCCCACGATGCTGCGCCACGGCGGGCTGTACCAGGGCGCGTTCATCGAGTCGTGGTTGTCGGCGATCCTGACCCGGCGCGGCATCGTCAGCTTCGATGACTTCACTCCACCGCTGCCCGCGATCTCGACCGGCTCAGCCAGCCCCCGCGATCGCCTGGTCGTCATCGCGGCCGACATCACCAGCGGGCGGCTGCGCCGGCTGCCTGGCGACCTCGAGGTGTACCGCCCGCCGGCGGCGCTGACCGTGGCAGAGGCGGTGCGGGCCTCGACGGCGGTGCCCTTCCTGTTCAGCCCGGTCCGGGTGACGACCGATTCGGGCACCCATGTGCTGGTCGACGGGGGTGTCGCGTCGACCGTTCCGGTCGACACCTTCGACGTGCCACCCGACCAGGCGCCCCGCTGGCCGACCTTCGGCATCACGCTGGGGTCCTCGACGGCACCCGGCGACATCGTCAACCGCACCGACGGCATCTGGCGGTTCGCGTCGGCCATTCTCGCGACCATGAGGGGGTTCCACGACCGGCTGTCGTTGGACTCGGCGGCGGTCCGCGAGCGAGTCGTGTCCATCCCGGTGGACGACGTGCCCCGGCTGAGGTTCGCGATGACACGTGAGGCCAAGCTGGACCTGGTCCACCGCGGCCGAGCGGCCGCCGAACAGTTCTTCGACGGCTTCGACGAGAAGCGGCACCTGCAGGCTCGAGCCGCCTCGGCTGCGGCCCACGGCGGGTGACGATGTGCCCAGGAGTGTCGCATCTGTGACCAACGCTTAACACACCGGTCGCAACGAGAAACATTCCGGCAGCAGATGGCTGCAAGTGTTGATGGGGTCAACAACGGCACGCCACACGTGCCATCGACCGTAGAAACGAGGCTGCCATGCGACCCCTCTCCCGTCGACTCCTCCTGCAATCCACTATGGCCGGGGGCGGGATCATCGTTCTCGGCGGTTCTCTCGCCGCTTGCGGTGACGACACCGAATCCGGCGGCGCGTCGTCGTCCGGCGGCGCGACCCGAGCCGCCACCCTGCAGCTGTCGTGGACCCACTCGGTCCAGTTCGGCGGCTCGTACCTCGCACTCGCCGAGGGGCTGTACGCCGCGAACGGGCTGGACGTCACGTTGGCGCCGGGCGGGCCCAACGTGGCCGGTGACGCCAACACCGTCAGCGGTGTCTCCCTGGTCAACATCAGCGGTGGCGACGGCGTGGCCCGGTCCAACGCCGAAGGTGCCGACCTGGTGATCGTGGGCGCGCAGTACCAGAAGTCGCCGGGCACCATCCTGTCGCTGGCCGAGGCCCCGCTCGACACCCCCGAGTCACTGGTCGGCAAGCGCGTCGGAGTCGCCGGAACGGACACTCCCGCGTTGGACGCCTTCCTCACGATCAACGGCCTGACCAAGGAAGACGTCGAGTTCATCCCCTCGCAGTACGACCCCGCCCCGTTGGTCGCCGGTCAGATCGACGGCATCTTCTGCTTCTACAACGACCTGCCCGTCGCCCTGCAGATCCAGGGCATCGACGGCTACTCGATGCTGCTCGCCGACTTCGGCTACAACCCGATGAGCCAGGTCTACACGGTGCTGCGGGAGAACCTGGAGAACGACAAGCGGGCCGACATCGTCTCGATGATTCGCGCCGAAGCCCAGGGTTGGCAGCTGTACAAGGAGGATCCCGAGGCAGCCGCGGTGCTGAGCGTCGAGCAGTACCCCGACGCAGGCCTCGATCCCGAGACCCAGTCCGTCCAGGCAGAGGTGCAGCTCGACATCATGTACTCCGACCTCACCGACGAGAACGGCTTCGCATGGTTCTCGGACGAGCAGGTCGCCGAGAACATCGAACTGTTCGGCACGCTGAGCCTCGACGTCGACGAGTCCCTCTGGGACCGCTCCATCCTGGAAGAGATCTACGCCGACGGCCCCACCGCATGAGTACCGCTCCTGCCCGCGGGCGTACGGCGCCCGAGGTGACCTGCGCCTCGGTCACCAAGACGTTCCGCGGGCGGGAGCAGTCCGTGACGGCGCTCGACCGCGTCGATCTCCGCCTCGCGCCGGGCACCCTGACCGCCCTGGTCGGCCCGTCGGGGTGCGGCAAGTCGACGTTGCTGCGGATTATCGCCGGCCTCGAACAGGCCGACGAGGGCTCCATGGTCCTGCTCGACGGGATCAGTCCCGATGCGATGCGCGAGCGCGGCGAGATCGCCGTGGCATTCCAGGACGCCTCGCTGCTGCCGTGGCGGACTGCGCGGTCCAATGTGGCCCTCGCCCAGAAGCTGGCGCGCCAACCCGTGGACCGCGAGCGCATCGACCGGTTGCTGACCCTGGTCGGCCTGGCCGGTTTCGAGAACGCCAAGCCGTCCCAGCTGTCCGGTGGAATGAGGCAACGCGCGGCCATCGCGCGCTGCCTCATCACCTCACCCCGACTCATGCTGCTCGACGAGCCGTTCGGGGCCGTCGACGAGCTCACCCGGCGACGTCTCAACCTCGAGCTGCCCCCGACGTGGGCCGACACCGGAACCACGACACTGCTCGTCACACACTCGATCCCGGAAGCCGTCCTGCTCGCTGACGATGTCGTGGTCATGACCGCCCGACCCGGCCGGATCGCGGCCACGGTCGCGGTGGACCTCCCCCGTCCCCGGCGCGCCGCGCACCTTCACACCCCCGAGTACCACCGCCTGGTGGACGAGGTCGGGACCCTGCTCGGCGTCGACGAGGACTTCGAGCCCAGCACCGGAGGGCAGCCGTGACGCTCGCCCCGCCGGGCATCGAACGCCGGGCGACATCCGGGGGCGCCTGGCGTGAGCGCGTGACCATCCCCCCGCCGCCGACTCGTGGTCAACTCACCCTGGCCGGGAGGGCTGTCGGGGGGTGGGTGGCGCTGATCCTGGTCTGGGAGTTCATCGCCCGCCAGGTGTTGGACGGCACCAGGTTGATCGCCGCTCCGAGCGCGATCGTGGTGGACGCCGTCGAGAAGGCCGACCTGTACGGCCGCGCGTTCCGATACACCGGAACCGAGGCCTTCTGGGGATACGTCTGGGGCAACCTGGCCGCCATCGCCCTGGCCGGGTTGGTCGCCGTACTGCCCATCACCGAGCGACTGGTGCTGCGGGTGGCCCTCGTGGTGTTCTGCCTGCCCCTGGTCGCCATCGGACCGATCCTGCGGCTGATCTTCGGCCTCGGCGACGGCCCACAGATCACCCTGTCCGCGCTGGCCGTCTACTACACGACCTTGGTGCCACTCCTGGTCGGCCTGCGGGCGGTGCCGTCGAACTGGCTGGACCTCGTCCACAGCTACGGGCGGGGCCGGCTGACCGCCCTGCTGGTGGTGCGGGCCAGGGCCTGTGTGCCGTACCTGATGTCCGGGCTGCAGGTGGGGGTCCCCGCAGCCTTCCTGGGCGCCCTGGTGGGCGAGTTCACCGGGGCCGAGCGCGGCGTCGGCGTGTTGACCATCCTGGCGCTGCGCAGCCTCGACACCGACGGCCTGTGGGCGCTGGCAGCGCTCAGCTCGGCCTTCTCGGTGATCGGGTACGTGCTGGTCGGGGAGATCGGTCGACGCCTGTCCACCGGTCAGCCGCCCATCATCCTGGCCCCTCCCCCGGCCAGGACCCGCGCCCGCTCGGCCCCCCGACGGTTCGTCGCCGGTGTGTTCGAGGCGACCTGGATGACCGGCCTGGTGATCGGCGCATGGGCGCTGTTCTTCTGGCTGTTCGGCCTCAACTCGTACTTCGCCAAGACACCCGTGGACGTATGGCGGTGGCTGATCAGCGACGTCGACGCCGGCGCCCACCGGGTCGAGATCTTCGGCGCCCTCGGGTCGACCGTCGCGTTCGCCATTCCCGGCTACTTCGCCGGGCTGGCCCTGGGGGTGCTGTTGGCCGCCATCTTCGAACTGTCGTCGTCGGTCCGTCGAACGGTGACACCGGTGGCGGTGGCCCTGCGGTGCGTGCCGATCGTCGCGATCGCCCCGCTGCTGGTCCAGGCGCTGGGCCGGGGCGCGGTGGGCACCATGGTGGTGGTCGCCCTGATGACCTTCTTCCCCACCCTCGTCGCCTGCATGTACGGGCTGCAGCAGACCCCGGGCCAGGTGGACGACTTCTTCGCGACCTTCGCCGTGCCGCGCTGGCGGGTCCTCCTGCTGGCGCAGCTGCCGGCCATGGCGCCGGCCTTCTTCTCCGCCGCCCGGATCGCATGTCCGGCGGCGATCCTGGCGGCCACCGTGGCCGAGTGGCTTGCCACCGGAACCGGCATCGGCAACCTGATGGCCGTGGCCGCGGGCACCAGTGTCTACGGCACCCTCTGGGCGTCGGTCGTGGTCGTCACGGTCTTCGCGGTCCTGCTGTACTGGCTGGTGGAGGTCGTGGAACGCTTCGTCCTCAAGCGGGTCGCACCCGAGCAGGTGTCGTGGTGACCCTCGATGCCGCCGTGTCGATCCGGCCGGTCCCGCCGATCCGCGTGGCGATGCTGAGCTACTGGCACGTCCATGCCGGTGACCACGCCGCAGCGGCCCGGCTGCACCCGGACACCGAGGTCGTGGCAGTCTGGGACGACGACGACGCTCGCGGCCGGATCGCCGCCGAAGGCCTCGGTGTCGACCACCACAGCGAGTTGGCCGACGTCCTCGCCCGGACCGACGTCGACGCAGTGATCGTCAATGCGCCCACCGCCCAGCACGTACCGGTGATCACGGCCGCGGCCCGCGCCGGCAAACACGTCTTCACCGAGAAGCTGCTCGCCCTGACCGTCGAGGGCTGCGATCAGATTCTGGACGCGACCCGCGAGGCGGGGATCGCACTCGTCGTGTCCCTGCCCATGCTCAGTCGAGGTCACCTCCAGGCGATCCGTCGGGTGATCGACGAGGACCGGATCGGGCAGGTGACACTCGCCCGGATCCGGCTGTCCCACGACGGCGGGACCGGCGAGCGATGGAACCTACCCGAGCACTTCTACGACCCACTGACCTGCGGTGGCGGGTCGATGATCGACCTGGGGGCCCACCCGCTGTATCTGGCCGCTGCGATCCTGGGTGGCTTGCCGCAGTCGGTCACGGCCACCTACGGCCGTGTCACGGGACGCCATGTCGAGGACAACGCCGTCGCCGTCCTGAGCTATCCGGACGGCGCCCTGGGCATCGTCGAGACCGGCTTCGTCAGCTGGGCCCCACTGCTCATCGAGGTGCACGGAACGCGAGGCAGCCTGTTCTTCGGACTGACCGACGACCGGCTACTGCTGGGCACGGCGACCCCGGACCTCACCACCGACTTCGAGGAGGTCGGTCTGCCATCGGATCTGCCCTCGCCGTTCGACCAGTGGGTCGGCCATATGCGCGACGGCACCCAGGCTTCGGACAACCACCGGCGGGCGGTGGAGGTGACGCGTATGGCTGTCGCGGCGAACCAGTCGGCCGCGACGGGCGCCGCGATCATCGTGACGCCCGCAGCCCGACGAGATGAATCCCTGGCATGACGGTCACGGTCGGCCTGATCGGCTGCGGCGGCGTTGCGGGCGCGCACGTTCACGGCGTCCTGGCTCTGGGTGAGGGGGCGAGGATCACAGCCGTGGCGGATGTCGTCGCGGCCAGCGCCGAGCGGCGGGCGGCGGAACTGGGTGGCGCCGCGGTGTACAGCGACTACCGCGAACTGATTCGCGACGCCGGCGTCGATTCCGTGATCATCTGCCTGCCCCATCACCTGCACGCGGAGGCGATCGTTGCGGCGGCCGAAGCCGGCAAGCACGTGTTGTGCGAGAAACCGCTCTGCATCACGGCCGAAGACGCCGAGCGCGTCGCTACTGCAGTGTCCAGCAGCGGAATCACACTCATGTGCGCGCACAATCAATTGTTCCTGCCGCCCGTCATGAAGGCACGCGAGATCGTCGACAGTGGGGTGCTGGGCCGGATCTACGAGATCCGCACTGCCGACGTCTTCTTCAACCGCTCCTTGCAAGGCAGCGGGATGGGCTGGCGCGGCCAGCTCGCCACGGCCGGTGGCGGCGAACTCATCGACTCGGGGTACCACCCGACGTATCTGCTGCTGCACCTGGCGACGGGGACGCCGGTGTCGGTGGTCGCCATGACCAGTCGACACCGCCTGGACATGGAGGGCGAGGATTCGGCGCACGTCCTCGTCCGATTCGACGACGGCAGCCTCGGCTCCATCGTCACCAGCTGGGCATACCTACCGACGGCCACGACCGAGAAGTTCTCGATAGTGGCCGAGCACGGCACGGTGTGGAGCGACGGGCTCGACCTGCATCACCAGACGATCGACGGCCCCCTCAGCAGTCATCAGTTTCCGCCCAGCGACGCCTTCACCGCGCCCTACGACGCCGAGGTCGCCGACTTCGTCAGATGTGTGGCCGAGGGGCGGCGCCCGATCGACACCGAGGTCGAGGGCATCCACGTCCTCAAGGTCATCCTGGCCGCCTACGCCTCGGTGGCCGAACAGCGAGTGATCACCCTGGCCGAGCTCTGAGCTCCGGACCGGATTAGTCTCGGCCGGTGGCGGCGGGTGATCTGGCAATGATCCGAACGGACGGGGTCGACCCCCGCGACAGCGTGGCGCCTGAGGGCGTGCTGCTCGGGGCCACCATTCGACACCTGCGCAAGTCCCGCAACATGACCCTCGTCGAACTGGCCGCCGAGGCCGGGCTCTCGCATCCGTTCATCAGTCAACTCGAACGTGGCTTGGCCCGCCCCAGCATGACGTCGCTGCACCGCATCGCCCGGGCGCTGGGCACCACCCAGCCCGCGATCATGGCGGCCGCCGAGGCGGGCGAGCCGGGGGTGGTCAGCCTGGTTCGCTCCGGAGGCGGGGTTCCCGTCGACAATCCCGGTGGCACGGCCCGGACCTTGGTGGCCGGTAGTCGGGCGCTCTATCCGATGTTGTTCGTCGGCGCCCCGGACGAGTGGGGTGACTGGTACACCCACGCCGGCGAAGAGTTCATCCACGTCATCGCCGGGTCGATCCTGGTCGAGCTCGACGGCGAGGCGGACCTGCACGTACTCGTCGCCGGAGACACCCTGTACTACCCGGGAGGCATCGCCCATCGGTGGCGCGGGGTGCGCGGCTACGGCGCCGAGACCGCCCGCCTGCTGTTCGTCCAGGAGAGCCGAGTGCGCTGACCGGCCCCGGCGACGGAACGCAATGCCGTCGTAACGACCCCGACACCGCGGCGATGCCTCGATCGGGCATTGTTACTCTCATCAACATTGGCGAGAGTGTTCGGTGGAGGTAGCCAGCGTGGACGAGACCCAGACCAGCGTCGTCGAGGCCCTGTGCGCGGACGGCATCGCGTTTCGACCCCAGGTGATCGACGCCGCCGACTGCGGCGACCTGTTGCGGGCCGTCGACGCGTCGCGATCGCACCCCAGCGAGCAGTACCGACTGTTGACCGCACCGGGCCAACCCGGGGTGGAATCGGACCTGTTCCGGTGGCGCGACGTGCCAGAGATTCGCGACCTGGTCACCCACCCGACCCTGCTGGCCCTTGCCGGTGCCTATCTCGCCACCGACGACCCGGTCATCCTGGAGGATCAGTGGTTCTGGTCGTCCTCGGGTGCGGTCGCCGACAGCCCTTGGCATCAGGACGAGCCCTATCACCCCCTGGACCGCCCCTTCCTCACCGTGTGGATACCCCTCACCCCCGTCCCTGCCGGTTGTGGGTTGCGTGGGGTGAAGGGGTCACAGGACGGCCCGATCTACCGGACCGTCGAGTTCTCGCAGACCGACCCCACGCTCTCCGGCAGCCAGCACGCCCTGCCCCCGGTCCCGGATGTCGACGCCGAGCCCGACACCTTCACCGTGTTGGCACCCGTAGCCGGCCCCGGAGACGCGGTCGTGCTCGACTCGCGCACGCTGCACAGCGCCGGTGGCCACTGCACCTGGGACTTCGTCCGGCTGTCCATCCGATACGCCAGTCCGGATACCCGGCGGCGCAATCGGCCCTGGTCGACGGCGGGCTTCTGGGACGAGTTCGACTGGACCGAGGGTGACCTGCTGCCCGCGGAGGCCTTCCCCCGGGCGTCGCGACTGTTGGGCGTCGGGTCGGCGGCGTGACGTCGTCGCTGTACCGGACGCCTCCGGCCGAGGTGACCGCCGACCTGTCAGCGGTTCGGGCCCGTTACGACCGGCTCGGCGCCGACGTGGCCACGGTGCGCGGCGCGGGGGTGTCCGATCCTGCCGTGTCGGCGGCCGTGGCGCCGTTGGTGTTCGCCGAGGCGCGATGGCTGGACGGCCATCGATGGCAGGACTGGCTGGCGTGGTGCGACGACGACACGATGGTGTGGGTCCCGCTCGACGTGACACACCCGGCCGCCGGTGACGATCAGTCGCTGTTCCTGGACGACCGGCGGCGCCTCGACGAACGGGTGTGGCGCTTCGGTGATCCGTTCGCCTGGGCCCTGGTCCCCGGCGGCACGGTCGTCCGCTCGGTGACGGCGGTGGAGGCGTGGCCGTGCCCCGCCGAATCCGGCGGCGCTCCCGACGAGGTGCTGGTGTCCAGCTCGGTCACGATCCAGTACGTCCGGCTCGGCTCGGTGTGGACGACGTCGGGTCACCAGATCCATCGGTTACGAGCACGGCGTCTGGTCCACAAGATTCTGCTCCTGCCGGCCCTGTCGGCGGGCACCCCTCACCTTGGATGGTTGATGTGACCACGCTCGACGACGACCCGGCCGCTCACATCGGCGCCCTGGTCACCCCCGACCACGTCCATCGCAGGCTGTACACCGATCCCGACATCTTCGCCCGGGAGATGACCCACGTCTTCGGCGGCACGTGGTGCTACGTCGGCCACGAGTCCGAGGTACCCGCCGCTGGGGACTTCGTCCGTCGGTCGCTGGGTACTCGACCCGTCGTTCTGACCCGGGACGGGGACGGGACGTTCCACGTCATCCTCAATCGTTGCTCGCACCGCGGCACCCTCCTGGTCACCGAGGAGAAGGGGTGCGCCCAAGCCTTCACCTGCCCGTATCACGGGTGGCGATTCGGCGTCGACGGCCGGCTGCGCAACGTGCCCGTCCCCAGCTCGTACACCGACGTCCACTCGGGGCGCTTCGACATCGGCAGCGCCCTGGTCGGCGTGCACCGCGGGTTCGTGTTCGCCACCCTGGCCACGGATCCGGTCGACCTCGACGAATGGCTGGGCCTCGCGATGCCGTGGGTCGACGCGCTGATCGACCGCCACCCCGGGGGTCGCCTGGCGGTGCACCGAACACCACTGAGATACGAGTACCGAGCCAACTGGAAGGTGTCGTGGGACAACGCCGCCGACGGCATCCACGCCACGTTCGCCCATCGCAGTTACAACCTGCTGGGCAAGACGGCGGACACCCACACCGTCCTGGCTCGCAACCCCGCGGCCACCCCCATCGTCAGTCGGGCGTTTCCACGTGGTCACGCCGTGGTCGACCAGCGACCCAGCATTCCCGGTGGACCGTGGTCGACGATGCGACCGATGCCCACCAGTAACGAGCTGGTCGCATCGCTGACGGACCGCGGTCGCGCCGAACCGGGCGTCCTCGACCTCGCGACCGGCAGCATGATCAATGTCAGCCTGTTCCCCAACCTGTTGTTCGTCGGCAACCAGCTGATGGTGGTGGAACCGTTGGCCGTCGATCGCACCCGACTGTCCGTCTACCTCGTCGGCGCTCCGGGCGCACCCGAAGAGGTCGACCTGCTCCGGCTGCGGGTGGACGAGGACTTCGTGTCGTTCGGCACTCCCGACGATTTCGACATGTTCGAGCGGATCCAGCAGGGACTCCTCATCCCCGAGGCCGAGTGGATCGACACCTCGCGCGGGGCCGCACTGGACACCGACGATCCCGACGCCGTGGGCGTGGTCCTGGGCGACGTGGCCACCGAGGCCCCGATCCGCAGCTACCTCAGCGAGTGGACGCGCCTGATGTGCCGCCCATCCCCCACCCGGCAGCGGTTGAGCCGATCTGCGGCCGGAGTGCCGACATGAGCGCCGCCGAACCGACCACCCGGACCCACGCCTCGGACCCGCTCCCGCGGGACGAGGCGCTCGGCCTGATCGCACGGTTTCACCAACGGCTGTGGGCCGACGGTGACCTCGGGGCGATCGACGACACCTTCGACCCTGACGCCGTCGTCCACATGACGGGGTTCGACGGATCCGCGGTGGACACGGTGCGCGCCGATGCCGTCCGCTACCGCGGGGCGTTCACCGACATCGAGAGCCAGGTACTGGCGTTGTTGGCCGACGGGGACCGGGTGATCCTGCACTGGTCGACGGTGGGGCGCCATATCGGGCAGTACGGCAAGGTCGCCGCCACGGGCCGCACCGTGACGATGACCGGCATCGACATATTCCGGCTGTCCGGCCCCCGCGTCAGCGAATGCTGGTCGATGTGGGACGGACTGGACGTGTACGACCAACTGGGCGTGCTGCCCGACTTGTGGTGACCGAGAGATTGAGGAGATTGGCCATGACAGTGCCCACGAACACGCCCACGACCACGCCACTGACCACCCCACTGACAACCCCCACCGCCACCGGCGTGCCCCTCGTCGACCTTGCCCCGTGGTACTCCGGTGATCCGGGTGGACGCCGCGCGGTGGCTCGCGCCGTCGACGACGCGCTGCGGTTCTCGGGTTTCCTCCTGGTGACCGGGCACCCGTTCGAGGCCGACCTCACCGACGACGTCCGTGCTGCAGCGCTGCAGTTCTTCCGGCTCCCGGAACAGCTCAAGCGCCAGTACGCGAGTGCGGTGGGCGGCCGGGGCTGGATCCCGCCGGGTGCCGAGGCCAACGCCGCCTCCGACGGTCTCGAGACCCCGCCCGACCTCAAGGAGTCCTTCTCGTTCGGCCCCGCCACCATCCCGGTCGCCGCGATCACGGCCGGCGAGGACGAGTGGTACGCCGACAACGTGTGGCCGGAGGAACTTCCCGACATGGAGGCCAGGGCCTGGCGATATGCCGCAGCTGCAGCACGGTTGGCCGACGACCTACTGGAGATCTTCGCCGTCGCGCTCAACCTGCCGATCGAGTTCTTCACCAGCCGATGCGACCGCAGCCCGTGGCAGGTGAATCTCAACTGGTACCCCGCCCGCGACACGGTGGGCACCGTCGCCGACGGTCAGTTCCGGATCGGTCAGCACACCGACTTCGGCACGCTGACCATCCTGGACCGTCAGCCCGGCTCTGGCGGTCTCCAGGTGTGCACCCTCGACGGCGACTGGATCGACGCGCCATTCGTGCCCGGGTCCTTGACGATCAACTCCGGTGACCTGCTGGCGCGGTGGTCCGGCGACCGGTGGCGCTCGACGCTGCATCGGGTGCTGCCACCCCCCGCGGACGCGCCCACCGAAGAGTTGGTGTCGCTGGTGTTCTTCCACGAGGCCAACCCCTCGACACTGATCGAGACCCTGCCGTCGCCGGACGACCAGGCGGCGCATCGCACCTACGAGCCCGTGACAGCCGGCGAGTTCCTGCGGATGCGACTGGATTCGATCACCGTGGCGACCGCGCCATGACCGCCACCGTTGCCGACCGGTCCACCGGGGTCGCCGAGTTGACCCGGCGCCTCGTCGGGTTGTTGGGCGAGCGCGCCGTTCGGACCGACCTCAAGGCCCGCGAGCGCGCATCGATCGACGGCGCCACCATGTCTCCGGTACTCATGGAACAGCATCCGCTGGGCCTGGCTGACCTGGTGGTGTTTCCGACGACCACGGACGAGGTGTGCGCCGTCATCGCGGCGGCGGTCGAATGCGGGGTCCCGGTCACGCCACGTGGCAAGGGGACCGGCAACTACGCCCAGGCGATCCCGATGCACAACGGCCTGGTGCTCGACATGTCCCGTGCCACCACCGTCCACGGGATCGAGACCGGGTCGGTGACCGCGGACGCGGGGGCCAAGTTGATGACCCTGGAGACCGCCGCCTGGGAGACCGGCCAACAGCTGTGGATGTACCCGTCCACGGTGCACAGCACGCTGGGCGGATTCCTCGGCGGTGGATCGTGCGGCACCGGGTCGATCCGGCACGGCAACAACGACATGGGCTTCGTGGCGGCGCTCGATGTGGTCACCGCGACCACCCCGCCCACCGTGCTACGACTGACCGGCGACGACACCACGCCGTACGTCCACACCTACGGGGTGGCCGGGATCATCACCAAGGCCCGGGTGCGGCTGGAACCCCTGCAGCCGTGGCGCGTGGTGTGGAGCACGTTCGCGGATGTCCGTCAGGGACTGGGCGTGTTCCGCGAGATCAGCCGGATCGAACCGCGGGCCCGCTTGGTGTCGCTCGACGACGCGCGACTCGCCTCGGCGCTACCCACCGACGACGCACTGCCCGCCGGACGAGCCAGTCTGCGTGCGGTGGTCGACGAGGCCGTACTCGACGAGGTGACGGGCATGGTCCGGGCGGCCGGTGGGCGGGTCGAGGACGTCCGCGAAGGCCTGCAGGCCGTACTGGCCGCCAGCATGCTGTCCTACAACCACCCGACGTGGTGGTTGATGAAGGCCGCACCCGGCGAGTTCGTTCACGTCGAGGCCATCGGCGACGCCGTCGCGGACCGCTACGACGAGGCCCGGACTGTCTTCGAGGACTCCAGCCTTCACTTCGAGGCGGGCTACCGTGAACCGTTCGTCCTGGTGAACGGCCGGTACCAGGGGGCCGATCAGGTCAGCGGCGCGATCGCCACCCTGGAGTCTCTGGGTATCCGGGTACACAATCCACACCAGTGGTACGTCGATCACAACGTCGAGCAGATCCGCGAACTGTCCGCCGTCAACGACCCACGGAGCCTGCTCAACCCCGGGAAGCTCCGCCCCCCACCCCCCTGACCCTGCCTGCCCCACGCCTGCCCAGCCCACCCCACCCCCGCCTGCCTGCCCGCCTGCCTGCCTGCCTGCCTGCCTGCCTGCCTGCCTGCCTGCCGTGA
>JANNOG010000129.1:0-3723 GCA_031398915.1 Micrococcales bacterium
GGCCTCGTCAAGGGCGCCCCGGACGTGCTGCTGGAGCGGTCCACCGGGCCCGACCGCCGCCGCTTCGAGGACGCGAACGCGGACCTCGCCGGACGGGGCATGCGGGTACTCGCCGTCGGCATCCAGGACGTGGCGGCCGACGACCTCGCTGCCGCCGCCGACCCGAGGGACCTGCTCGACCGCATCGCCATGCTCGCGCTCGTCGGTATCGTCGACCCGCCCCGCCCGGAGGCCGGCGAGGCCATCCGGCAGTGCCGGGACGCGGGCATCCGCGTGCGGATGATCACCGGTGACCACCCGGTGACGGCAGCGGCCGTGGCGACCGAGCTCGGGATCCCCGGCGATGCGGTGACGGGCGCGGAGCTCGACGCCGTCACCTCCGACGACGACCTCGCCCGCCGACTCGACGATGTCGGCGTCATCGCGCGGGTGTCGGCGGACCACAAGCTGCGCATCGTGGCGGCCCTGCAGGGGCGCGGCGACGTCGTCGCGATGACCGGCGACGGGGTCAACGACGCCCCGGCGCTGCGCCGCGCCGACATCGGGGTGGCCATGGGTGTATCCGGCACCGAGGTGACGAAGGAGGCCGCCACGATGATCCTCACCGACGACAACTTCGCCACCATCGTGGCCGCCGTACGCGAGGGCCGCGGAATCTACGACAACATCGTGAAGTTCACCCGGTTCCAGCTCTCCACGGCGCTGGGGTTCGTCCTGACGTTCCTGATCGCCTCGGTGACGGGGATCGCGGGCGGGGTGCCGTTCACCGCGGTGCAGATCCTGTTCGTCAACCTGGTCCTGGACGGTCCGCCCGCGCTGTCGCTCGGCGTCGATCCGGTGAGCCCGGACGCGATGGGTCGACCTCCCCGCGGCGCCCGGGAACGCATCCTGGACCGCGGGCGGGTCCTGCGCATCCTGGTGGGCAGCGCGGTCATGGCGGCGGGCACGCTCGCGGTGTTGATCTGGGCACCGGGCCCGCAGGCGCAGCTGGGGGTGGTCAGCGTCGCGGGCACCATGGCGTTCGTGACGTTCGTGTTCTTCCAGGTCTTCAATCTGCTCGGGGTCCGTCACGAGACCCGCACCGTGTTCAGCCGCGAGACCCTGCACAACACCTCGGCGCACGTGGCCACCGTCGCCGTCGTGGCGCTGCTCGTGCTGGCCGTCCAGGTCGACGCCCTGCACGGGTTCCTGACCACCACCGATCTCACCGTGACGCAGTGGTTGGTGTGCGCGGCCATCGGATCGGCCGTGCTGTGGGTGGGGGAGATCGTCAAGCTGGTCCTGCGGCGGCGCCGACAGGTGTCCCCTACTGGGTGAGGTACCGGCTCGGGTCGCTGTTCGCCCCGGCCCCGGTCTCCAGCCATCGGCCGAACCCGTCGGGGTCGCGGCGTTCGAGCTCGTCGAGCAGCTGCCGGCGGACCTCAACCAGGTCGACGCGCCGGGGACCGGCCGGTAGGTCGAGCATGGCGAAGTAGGTCCGCTGCCAGGTCACGCACAGACCGGCCGTGCTGGCATCGGCCAGGTCGGGTGCCGCGGCCACGGCCCCCGGGGGTCGGTTCGCAACGTCCCGTCGAGTCGGTGCCCCGCGGCGTCGCCCCCGCAACAGGCTCCACAGGACGGCGAGGCACACCAGGGCCACGACGACGGTCCCCGCGGCCGGGCCCAGTTGGGCGATGAGACCGAGGAGTATCAGCAGGCCCGCGGTGGTGCCGATCCCGGCGACGACGCTGCGGCGCCACCCGTACCGGGTCGGGGATCCCGACACCGTCGTGACGTCTCCGACGACACAGGCCACGCCGAGCCCGACCGTCGCGCCGAGCGCGATGCACATGGGGACGGCGAAGGGCACTGACACGGCTCCGACGGCGCCCAGCACCACTCCGGCGGCGATGGCCACCCTGGGCAGGATTCGTGCACGCATGACATCTCCTCGTTGGTGGACTCGGGTCGGACGGATGAATCGGACCCGTCGCGGTACTCGAGTAGGCGACGCGACCACGTAGATGCGGCCGTCGTGACACCCGGGCTCGGGTGGAGACGGCGGTGTCGTTGAGGTCGTGCATACCGTCGGGCGACACGCCGAACCGGCGTGCTATCCGCCCGACGGAGGGCTGGCCGCGGCCACGATCCCCAGGCCCCCCAGGGTGGTGTCACCTCATCGATCGTGAACTGCCGCCGGCCGGGTCGATAGGACCGTCACTCCCTGCCGGTCGGGACCTTCGTCCATACCTGCGGCCCGGTCCACACCATCAGGCGTCATCGGGCACCGGGGCGCGATGAAGGTCTATGTCGGCAGCACCTCCCGCGAGGCCGATCCGGTGATCAGTCGCGATGAGGACGGCGCAGAGGCGCTGGTCCGAACAGTCACCGACAACTGCGGCTTAAAGCGGATCAGGCCCGTTCGACCCGCGTAGCCGGAGTCGAGAACCCAACCTGGCGGGCCTTTCGACCCTACCGACCTGAGCGACCGCTCAGCTCTACTTGAAGCGCACGGAAACCACGGAAGGACGGGCCATGTTACCTCCGAACGGATTAGAGCAGCAGACACTCGTCGATACCCATCGGCACCCGATCGGCCCCAGGCTCCAGGCCAAGATGGCGGAGCGAGGCCTGTTCGACCCGAACCAGGAGTTCCCCCAGGACAACTCCCAGGACTTGATCGTCTATCGCGAGTTCGTCGACCTGGACTACGCCATGCCCAAGCAGCGTGAGGGCGGCGTCACTCTCAGTCTGGCCAGCAATGGTGGCGAGGTGGACTGGATTGCGCGGGAACTACTTGAGGTCAGTACGGGTGACGCTCTCAGGTTCATGAACGACGAATACCTGGAGATCAAGGACCGCTATCCTGGCGAGTTCGCGCTGATGGCCAACGCACATGCGCTCGAAGAGAGTTGTCGGCCGATCATCGAGGAGATGATCGGACTGGGCGATGCCAAGGCGATCGCGGTGGCTTCCAGCTACGGTGACGGACCGGACCGCGTCTTCCTCGACAGCCCCCAGGCCGAATGGCTGTGGGAATTTGCGGAAGCGAACGACATCGTGGTCCACATCCATCCGCCCATGTTGTCGGTCGGTCACGAGTTGCTCATGCAGTACCGCCTCAACGAGGCGGTCGGGCGTCCCTTCGATTCGACCGTCACCGGTGCCCGGATGATCGGCTCCGGCGTGTTCGACCGCTACCCGCGACTGCAGGTGCTCATCGTGCACATGGGCGGTGAACTCTCGTCGATCCTCGGCCGCCTCGATTTCACCTGGCATCTCAACTACAAGGGGGTCGCGCACCCGCCGGCCGGCAAGCCATACAAGAACCAACGCCCGCCGTCCGACTATTTCAAGAGCAACATCCTGGTCGACTGCATGGGTTTCAATCCGATCGGACTGCGCGCCGCGGTGGAGATGTGTGGGGTGGACCGGGTGGTGTTCGGCTCCGATTACGGCGCCATTCCGTACGGAATCAAAGAGCACGTGCAAATCGTCGAGGACGTGCTGCCGAGCCCGATCGACCGCCAAAAAGTATTCTGGGAGACGAGCAACAGAGTATTTCGGTTGGGCCTGCGGAGTGAGTCCCACGCCATGACCGTGGCGACATCTGCTTAGTCGCTGCGGTCGAACCCATGCGCCAAATTAATGTCCAGTCCCGTGTTGCGGAATGCAGGCGGTGCGGCATGACGAACCATGCCCAGCCGTGCGGGAAACAATGAGAGGTAGATTTCTCGATGAATG
>JANNOG010000018.1:0-20842 GCA_031398915.1 Micrococcales bacterium
GACGATGATGGACGTGCTCGGCACCCTGCACCGGCAGTGGACGCTGACCGCGGTGGTCGCCGCGTCCTACCAGGCGGCGTCCGGAGCCGGTCAGGCCGGAATCGACCGACTGCGCGACGAACTGGACGTGGTCGCTGCCGACCGGAGCCTGGGTACCCGACCCGGCGACGTCCGTCACGCGATCGCCGACAAGCTCGGCGACGGTCCGTCACCGTTTCCGGCTCCGCTGGCGATGAACGTGGTGCCGTGGGCGGGAAGCCTGCGAGCTGACGGGTGGAGCAGCGAGGAGATGAAGGTCCGCAACGAGTCGCGCAAGATCCTCGACCTTCCCGACCTCAAGGTCTCGGTGACCTGCGTTCGGGTACCGGTGGTGACCACCCACTCATTGGCGGTTCACGCCACGTTCGCCGGGCCGGTCTCGGTGGCGGCGGCGACTCAGGCGCTGGTGGAGGCGCCGCAGGTGGTCGTGATGGACGATCCGGCGTCCGGTGAGTTCCCGACGCCGGCGGACGCGGTCGGCGCCGACCCGACGTTCGTCGGGCGCATCCGACAGGCGCTCGACTTTCCGAACACGCTCGAGTTGTTCGTCTGCGGGGACAACCTGCGCAAGGGCGCGGCGCTCAACACCGCGCAGATCGCCGAACTGGTGGCCGCCGAACTGACCGGCTCGGCGTGACGTCGGTGGCCGCCCGCCGGGCCGGTCTGGGCGTGCTGGCGGCTGGTGCGGGGTTGACCGCATGGTCGCTGGTCGAGGCCGCCGCCTATCGGGTTCGGCGCCTGGACCTTGCCGTCCTCGCGCCCGGTACTCCTGCAATTCGCCTGCTTCATCTGTCGGACCTCCACCTGGCCCCCTGGCAACGGCGCAAGCGGGCGTGGTTGAGGGGCCTGGCGGCGCTGGAGCCCGACCTCACGGTGATCACGGGTGACCTGATGGGTGACATGCGTGCGGTGCCGATCGTGGTGGATGCGCTGGGCGACCTGCTGGATCGGCCCGGGGCGTTCGTCCTCGGGTCCAACGACTACTTCGCACCTCGGCTCAGTAACCCGCTTCGATACCTTGCCGGGCCGAGCGGTCCCAGTGACGACGGTCGCTCGCGGCGGTTGCCCACCGCGGATCTGATCTCGGCGCTGAGTGCGCGGGGTTGGGTGCATCTGGACAACGCGCGGGGGTCGCTGCGTGCTGCGGCGGCTGTGATCGACCTGGTGGGTGTCGACGACCCGCATCACGGCTTCGACCGGATGCCCGCGCCGGCGGAGCGGGAACCCGGTGCGGTCGTCCGGCTGGGCGTCGCGCACGCCCCGTACACCCGCGTACTGGATGCGATGACCGACGACGGTGCCGACGTGATCCTCGCGGGCCACACTCATGGCGGCCAGGTGTGCGTACCCGGCTGGGGGGCGCTGGTGACCAACTGCGACCTGCCCACCCGCTACGCCCGAGGTGCCTTCGCCTGGTCCACCGCTGCCGCCGACCCGCTCGGTACGCCCGCTCGGTCCTGGGTCCATGTCAGCCCCGGTGTCGGCACCAGTCCGTACACCCCCGTCCGGGTGGCCTGCCCACCCGAGGCCGCCCTGCTCCGCCTGACCGCCACGGTGGTCCCCCTCTCGTGATCAGGGACGAGGCGGCGTCAGCGCCTGGAGGCCGGCCGCGACAGCATCGGTCAGCGTCGTCGTGGGCCGACCGATCAAGCGGTTCAGTTGCCCGCCGTCGTCGAACAACTCTCCGTTCCTGACCTGCGCGTCGGATTCGGCCAGGATGTCGGCGAACGTCTCCGGAAGGCCGACCTCGCGCAACGCGGCCGCGTATTCCGCCTGGGGTAGGTCCACGTAGGCGACTGTCGTCCCGGATTGGCGCGATACCTCGGCCGCGAACTCGGTCATGGTGAAGCTGTCGTCGCCGGCCAACTCGTAGCCGGCGCCGACATGGTTGCCGCTGGTCAGTACGGCAGCTGCGGCCGCCGCGAAATCCGCTCGCGTCGCCGCACTGATGCGTCCGTCACCGGCGCTGCCCAGGATGACGCCCCGTTCGAGGGCGCCCGCGAGTTGGCCGGTGTAGTTCTCGACATACCAGCCGTTGCGCAACAGGACATGCGGGACGCCCGCGGCCGCCAGCATCTCCTCGGTGGCTTTGTGTTCGACGGCCAGTGGGATCGCGCTGGTGGGTGCGCGCAAGATGCTGGTGTAGGCGATCAGGCTCACCTCGGCGGCGACCGCGGCCTCGATTACGGCGCGGTGCTGGGGGAGGCGTCGCCCCACCTCGCTACCCGAGATCAGGAGTACCTGCTGGGCCCCCGAGAAGGCCGAGCGCAGCGTTTCCGGCGCGTCGTAGTCGATGTGTCGGACGTCGACGCCCCGGGCTGTCAGATCGGTGAGGCGAGCGATCGAACGTCCTCCGGCGACGATCTGGTCTGGGGGCACTCCCTGGGTGAGGAGCTGCTCGATGACGAGTCGACCCAGTAGGCCTGTGGCGCCGGTGATGACGGTTGTCACGACATGTCCCTTCTCGGTGCGGGCGGTCGCTGATCGCGACCTCACCAGTGGACAACCACCGTAGGCCAGTCGTGCTTCCTCATCGTTAGTACCTACTTGAAGGTAAGGTACTTTCATGACGGTTAGTGTCAGCGGCGCAGATCCACGATTTCCGTCCGGCTGCGCATCACGTGTCGTCCTCGATCACGTGACCAGTAAGTGGGGCGTGTTGGTTCTGGCGGCGCTGTCCGACCGCACGATGCGGTGGAGCGCATTGCGCCGCGACGTCGAGGGCGTGAGCGAGAAGATGCTCGCCCAGACTTTGCGCACCCTCGAGGCCGACGGCCTGGTGGAGCGCCATCAGTACCCGGTCGTCCCGCCGCGGGTCGATTACAGCCTGACTCCGCAGGGCCACGAACTGGTCCAACGACTCCTGCCCCTGGTGGGTTGGGTGGTCGAGCACGCAGACGAAATCCTGGCACGCAGGGCTGCGGGATAGGTGAGGTGCCGGCTCAGCGCCTATGGTCTGGGGCATGCCGCCAGCGGTGGAGTTGGAGCTCGACGACCGGGTCGTGCGACTCAGCAACCCCGACCGGGTGTATTTCCCCGAGCGGGGCGAGACCAAGCTGGATCTGGCGAAGTACTACCTGGCGGTGAGTGACGGCATCGTCCGGGCGCTACGGGGCCGCCCGTGCATGTTGCACCGGTTCCCGACCGGAGTCACCGGCGAAAAGGTCCACCAGAAGCGGTTACCGGCCGGCGCGCCCGATTGGATTCAGACCGTCAGGGTGAACTTTCCGCGTTACGGGCGCCATGCCGACGAATTGAGCGTCGAACACATCGCCGACGTCGTGTGGGCCGTGCAGATGTCCACCGTCGAGTTCCACCCGTGGAACTCGCGTCGCGAAGACACCGAGCGCCCCGACGAGTGGCGCATCGACCTCGACCCTGGACCAGCGGCGACCTACGCCGACATTCAGACCGTTGCCGCGGTGGCACACGAGGTACTCGACGAGATCGGCGCCACCGGTTGGCCCAAGACCTCCGGCGGTTCGGGGCTGCATGTCTACGTCCGTATCGAACCGCGCTGGGGTTTTCCGGAGGTGCGCAACGCCGCGTGGGCGTTCGCTCTTGAGGTGGAGCGCCGGCTACCGCAACTCGTCGATCTGACGTGGTGGCGAAAGGACCGTGATCCGGCCACCGTCTTCGTCGACTACAACCAGAACACCCGCGACCACACATTGGCCAGCGCGTACTCGGTACGGGGCAAACCACACGCACCCGTGTCCGCGCCGCTGACGTGGGCCGAAGTACCGGACGCGCATCCCCGCGATTTCACGATTGCCACGATGCCGGCGAGATATGCCGACCTGGGTGATGTCCACGCCGAAATCGACGACGCGGCGTTCTCGCTGGACCTGCTGCTGGAATGGGCCGCCCGCGACGGACTGAACAGCCAGGCGACCCCGGCTACCAGCGACCGACCCAGGCGACCGTATGCCGGGCCACCCGACGGGTGAGCGGGTGACCGTCCTACTGCCCCGCTACACGATCCTGGGGCACAGTCGGGCTGGCGGGATTCGAACCCACGACCTCCTCGTCCCGAACGAGGCGCGCTACCAAGCTGCGCTACAGCCCGCTGGTGCGTGGACAGAGTAGCCCACGCACGCGCGGTCAGTCGGTGTCGCCGGGGTCGGCCGGTGGGACGACGACGCCACGACCACGGCCGTCGAGGATCGCATTGAGCACGGGCCCCCCCACCGCCGGTGCCGCCGTGCCGCCGGCGTTGTTTCCGCCGGTGTTGTTGGCGCCGTTTCCACCGTTGCGCCCGTTGCCGCCGCCCCCGCCGCCGCCGAGATACAGCGTGATGGCACTGCCACCACGTGTCTGGCCACCCGGCCCCGGAGACTGCCCGACAACCAGGTTCGCCGGTCCAGCGCGACGCTCTTCACTGACTGACGCACCCAGCCCTGCCTCTGCCAGACGCCGCTGGGCACTCTCGACCGACAGGCCGACTACCGACGGCACCCGTACGGGCGGGCCGTACAGCACATCGTCATTGGGGTTGGCGAAGCCGACGGGCTCCAAGCCGAGATACTGCGGAGCCTGGTTCATGAAGTTTCCCCACGTCGGCAGGGCAAATGTCGAGCCGAAGACAGACCGTGTCGTCCGACCGTTGATGGGGAACTTCGACAACGGCAGGTTGGCCAGATCCGTATCACCCACCCAGACCGCGCTGGCCAGGTTGGGCGTGTAACCCGCGAACCACGTGGCGTTCGACTGGTCGGTGGTTCCGGTCTTTCCTGCCGCCGGGCGTCCGATCCCCCCCAGGCTTCGCGCCGTTCCTTGAATGAGGGTCTGCTGCAGCGCGTAGTTGACGCCACGGGCCACCTCGGGATCGAGCGCCTGTGTGCAGCCAACCGGCGTTATGGGAATCGCCTCACCTTGACGATTGACGATGCCGTCCACCGCGATGGGTGGGCAGAACAAGCCCTCCGCGGCGAAGGCCGCGTACGCGCCTGCGATCGCGAGAGGCGACACGTTGGCAGAGCCGAGGACCATTGCGGGCACGATGTTGTAGCCGCCGGGCTTCCCAACGCCGTCCTCGCGACCGGACATATCCGTGACGCCCAGACTTGCGGCGGTCTCGGCGATTCCGCACAGGTCCAGCTGCTGCGACATGCGCAGGTAGGCCCCGTTGATCGAGTTGAACGAGGCCCGAAGCACCGGGACCTGACCGGAGACGCCTCCCGAGTCGCCGGCGTTCCCAGCGGTGTATATCCGGCTGTCCAGCTGGGTGCACCCGGCTGGGAAACTCTTGGTCGGGCCTTCGAAATCAGTGGCGTCGACGACGGCGGACAAGGACTTTCCAGCCTTGAGCCAGGCTGCCAACGTGAACGGCTTGAACGTCGACCCGGGCTGGAATCCGAGCGATCCACCGGTCGCGTAGTTGACCTTGGTGAACTGGTAAGTGCCGTTGGCGTCGCCGTACAGGCGGTTCTGCGCCATCGCCAGAATTCTTCCCGTACCCGGTTGGATGGTGTTCATCGCGACTCCGGCGCGTTCGGTATCGGGAATCTGTGAGCGCACCGCCTGCCAGGCAATGGATTGCAGGCCACGGTCGATCGTTGTTTGAATCGTCACTCCACCGCGGTACAGAGCCTCGTTTCGCTCGTCCGGTGTCGCGCCGAGGGCGGCGAATGGGGACGGCGTGTCGCCGAGGTCGGCGCCGATGATCGTCTGTATGACGTAGTCGCAGAAGAATGCGATCTCTCCGGCGTTGAGGCAGCCGTTGGGAGTCTCTGTCGGTGTGATGCCCAAGGGTGATGCGACAGCAGCGTCGTAGTCGGCCTGACTGATCTTATTCAGTTCGAACATTCGATAAAGAACGGTGTTGCGGCGATCGAGTGCGGCGTCGGGATAGTCGACGGGGTCAAGTTCGCTAGGTCGCTGAACGATGCCGGAGAGCAGTGCCGACTGCGCGATCGTCAGATCTGCAGGGGCTACCTGGAAGTAATATGTGGCTGCTGCGTAGATGCCGTATTGCGCGTTCCCGAAGTTGGCGATGTTGAGGTACTTCTCGAGAATCTCCTCCTTGGTGTAGACATCCTCGAGAGCCAACGCGTACCGAGCCTCGGTGAACTTGCGCTTGTAGCCGGGGATTCCCTCACTCGCTGTCGCCGCGACTACGGCCTCTTCGTTCTGGTTCCGCGCCGCCTCCTCCAGCAAGACGTTCTTGACGTACTGCTGGGTGAGGGTCGACCCGCCCTGGGTCCCCACACCCCCGCTGGCGTTCGACACCAGCGCACGAACCGTGCCGCGCAGGTCGACGCCGTTGTGCTCGTAGAAGCGCGAGTCCTCGATCGACACGGTCGCATTGACCATGTTTTGCGAGACCCCGGCCAATGGCACGACCAGGCGGTTCTGCGCGTAGATGTAGGTGATGACGCTGCCGTCGGCGGCGAGGATGGTCGAGCGCTCCGACAGCGGTGGCACCTCGAGCTCGGAGGGCAGATCGTTGTAGTAGTCGACGCCGCTACTGGTCAGGAAGCCTGCGGTCGCCGCGGCCGGCAGGAGGAAACCGGATGCCAACACCCCCGCGACCAAGCAGGTCACCAGGAACACGGCCACCAGTCCCAGGGCGCGCACGATCTCCAACGGCCACGGTCGACGACGCCTCATGAGAGTGCAGCCTAAGCGCCCATCCTGTGACCGACGTTCGGGCAGACCTCCACGTGCACGACCGCGCTCCGTATATCACAGGGCCCATCCCGTAACTGCCTGTGATCAACGGGAAGGTCGGACACGCGCATCGGCCGAAAGGGGGACATCCGATTGGCCGATCGGCGACGTACAACCGACCGAATGCAGGCTGTGGCGTACGCCAGCGCTACCTAGCGTCGCTGGGGTGCACCAGCCGAATCGGACAGGCTGGGCGAAGGGGAGTGGCAAAGAGATGTCGTGGAACGAGGACTGGTCGATGCTGGCAGCGTGCCGGGAAGATCATCCGGACGCGCTGTTCGTGCAGGGAGCCGCGCAGCAACAGGCGAAGACGATTTGTTTCAAGTGCCCGGTTCGGGCGGAGTGCCTAGCGCATGCCTTGGACACCGAGACTCAGTTCGGCGTCTGGGGTGGGATGACCGAGCGGGAGCGGCGCCAGCTGCTGCGCCAGCGTCCCGACGTCACGTCCTGGCGGGCGTTGTTCGAGACCGCGATGACCGCGCAGGAGAGCGATTCCGAGTTCGCGACGGCGGGCTCTCGTCGGAGCATGTCGGCATAGGCAGACACGCTGCGGCCCGGGCCCGGAGGACACCTCAGGCGACGGCGGGTGCGCTCGGTAGCGGTTCGGCGCGGGCCAGGTCGGCGGCCACCGAGCGCAGGCCGTCGAGATCGGTGACGTCGATCGGTCGGGCGGCGATCACAGCGGCGGGTACCGGTGGGTGCAGTCGGGACAGCCGCGCCATCACCCGCGCCTCGGAATCACGTCGGTACATCCGGCGGGCGTGGATCTGCAGGATCTCGCGCGCCGGACTGTCGGCTGCCGCTGCTGCGCGAGCCGCCTCGACTGCCGACAGTCGGTCGATCGTGCTGGCCGTGACGCGGTTCACCACCAGACCGGCCAGTGGCATGTTCTCGGCTCTCAGCCGTTCGACGAAGTAGGTCGCCTCACGGACCGCGTCGGCCTCGGGAGCCGCCACCACCAGGAACGCCGTCTGTGGGCCGGCCAGCATCGCGTAGGTCTGGTCCGCGCGTTGCCGGAAACCACCGAACATCGAGTCCAGCGCCGAGACGAACGACTGGACGTCGGTCAGCATCTGGGCACCCAACACGCGGTTCATGATCCCGTTGAGGCCACCGGTCACAGCGGACAGCACCTTGACGTAGGCGCGCCCACCGACCTTTGCCGGAGCGCTCAACAACCGCAGGAATCGGCTGTCCAAGAACGAACCGAGCCGCTGCGGCGCGTCGAGGAAGTCCAGGGCAGAGCGACTCGGTGGGGTGTCGACGACGATGAGGTCCCATAGCGGCTTGCCGGTCGCCGGGTCTGTCTGGACCCGCAACTGGCCCAGCTTCTCCATCGCCATGTACTCCTGGGTGCCCGCGAACGAGCTGCTCAGCGATTGGTAGAACGGATTGTCGAAGATCGCCTGCGCCTTCTCGGGCGTCGAGTGAGCCTCGACGACCTCGTCGAAGGTGCGCTTCATGTCCAGCATCATCGCCGCCAGGCTGCCTCCGGCCGATGTGTCCAAGCCCGCCACCAGGCGCGGGGTGTTGTCCAATTCGCTCAAGCCCAACGCCTGCGCCAGGCGCCGCGCCGGGTCGATGGTCAACACCACCGTCCGCCGGCCCCGCTCGGCCGCCCGGAGTGCCACCGCAGCTGCCGTCGTCGTCTTGCCCACGCCACCTGAGCCACAACAGACGATCACCCGGCAGTCGCGATCGTCCAGCAACCCGTCGATCGCCAACTCGGTCATCTGGCCGGCCTCGAGACCGCGGGGACGCGGCTGTTCACCGGCTGGCTCAGCCGGTCGGCCAACTCGTTGAGGGCCGCATGGTCCATTCCCTCGGCCACCCCGGCCAGCTGGGGGAGGTCGACGATCGCGAGCCCCAGCTCGACGAGCCGGTTGCGTTGGACGTCCTCGGCGTCGACCCGGCGGGCATGCTCGCCGGCCTGCTCGATGAGCGCGGTGACCAGTGTGTCCGCAGGCACCGTCACCGTGACGCCCGCCTGGGCGAGAGCGCCGAGCAACGCGTCGCCCACCGCCCGACTGTCCAGCGTTCCGGCGCCCGCTGCTGCCAGATCGGCCTCGTTCAGCAGTGGTGGCCGAACCTGGTTGACGACGATCGTCCCGAGCGGCAATCCGATGGCGCCCAGGTCCGCCACGGCGTCGCAGGTCTCTTGGACCGGCATGTCCTCGAGCAGTGTGACGACGTGGACGGCAGTCGCCGGGCTGGTCAACACCGCCATGACCGACTCCGCCTGAGAGTGGATCGGACCCAGGCGAGCCAGCCCGGCCAGGTCACCGTTGACGTTGAGGAAGCGACCGATCCGCCCGGTCGGCGGGGCGTCCAGAACGACCGCATCCCACGCTGGTGAGCCGTCGCCGCGGCGGCCGTCGGCGCGCTGCCGAAGCGCGTCGTACACCTTGCCGGTCAGCAACACGTCCCGCAGGCCTGGTGCGATCGTGGTCGCGAAGTCGATCGCCCCCAGTCGTTCCAATGTCCGGCCGGCGCGGCCGAGACGGTAGAACACCTCCAGGTACTCCAGCAGGGCAGCCTTGGGGTCGATCGCCAACCCGTGCACGCTGCCGCGCCCCGACTGGGCCAGTTCGGTCTCGGCGTAGGGAAATGGGGGCCGGCCGAACACCTGCGCGATCCCCTGCCGGCCCTCGACCTCGGTCAGGAGGACCCGTGCGCCGTCGCGGGCGAGGGTGAGCGCCAGTGCTGCGGCGACCGTCGTCTTGCCCGTGCCACCCTTGCCCGTCACGACATGCAGTCGCACCGCAGGATCAAGAAGAGGGCGCACACGATCACGGTAACGGTGCGTATCGTGCGTCCGCGCGTAGGCTGCGCGGCATGCAGTCGTGGGAGTACGCCACCGTCCCGCTCATCGTCCATGCGACGAAGCAGATCCTCGACCAGTGGGGTGAGGATGGCTGGGAGTTGGTGTCGGTCATCGAGGGCCCAGGAGGCCAGGGTGGCCTGGTCGCCTATCTCAAGCGACCGAAGGCGTGAACAGCAAGGAGAAGCTAGTGGACACCACACATCCCGATGTGACCGACAGCGGCGAAGCGGTCCCCGAGACGCCGGATCATCCGGAGACGCCCACGTCGAGCGAGGTCGAGTCGGTCACTGAATCGGCTGATCATTCGAGCGTCGACGGCGAGTCCGTAACCGACTCGGTCACCGGCCAGGCAAGCACGCCCGAGTCGGTCGACCACGTTCTTGCGGTGGATGCCCCGCTCGAGCCGGAGCCTGCCGGTGTCGCCCCAGCCGCCGCCGTTGCTCCAGCCGCCGATGTCACCCCAGCCGCCGATGTGGCGGACGGCGGCTCGACGGGAGGGCAGAACGCCGTCGACCAGGCCGCGCCGACCTCGGGACAGCCGCACGAACCCGAGCCGACCCCGGCTGCGTTCGCTGCCCCTGCGCCCCCATTCTCTGCGCCATCATTCTCTGCGCCACCGGTTTCGGCGTCTGTGCCGATGTTCTCGGCACCTCCGCCACCCGTTGCGCTGAATGGACCGCCCTCAGAGCGGTTGCGCCAACTCGGCCTCGTGCTGCCCGGGGTCGCGCCTGCGCTCGCCGACTACCTTCCGGCGGTTCGCAGCGGCTCGCTGGTGTACACCTCCGGGCAGTTGCCGTTGGTCGACGGCGTGCTGACGACCACCGGAGTGGTCGGCGACGAGTCCGTGGACGTCACGGTCGAGCACGCCTACGACCTGGCCCGGACCTGTGCCGTGAATGCGATCGCCGCCATCGCCGCAATCGTCGACCTGGACTCCGTCGTCCGCGTCGTCAAGGTCGTCTGCTTCGTGGCCAGCGCGCCGGGGTTCACCTCGCAGCCGGCAGTGGCCAACGGCGCATCAGCACTGCTGGGTCAGGTTTTCGGTGAGGCCGGCCGGCATGCGCGCTCGGCTGTCGGCGTGATCGCGCTGCCGCTCAACGCGTCGGTCGAGGTCGAGGTCGTCGTCGAGGTAGCCCCCGACGCCTGATCTCAGGCCGGGGTCAGCGGGCTCGGCGTGCCAATCGCTGGGCATCCAGGATCGTCACCGCGCGCGGTTCCAGGCGCAGCCAGCCGCGCCCGGTGAAATCGGCCAGTGCCTTGTTGACGGTTTCGCGACTGGCGCCGACCAACTGGGCCAGTTCCTCCTGGGTGAGGTCGTGAGCGACCAGCACGCCGTCGTCGGTGTCCTCGCCGAACCGCACCGACAGGTCGAGCAGCGCCTTGGCGACGCGCCCCGGCACGTCCGAGAAGACCAGGTCGGACAGGGCCTCGTTGGTACGCCTGATGCGTTGCGCCAATGCAGCCAGCAGGGTGAGGGCGACCTCGGGCCGCTCCAGCAGTGGGATGAACGCCGTCCGGTCGATCGTGAACAACCGACTGGCCGAGATGGCGCTGGCCGTGGCGGTACGTGTGCCGGGATCGAACAGGGACAGCTCGCCGAGCATCTGACCCGGTCCCAGAACGGCGAGGATGTTCTCCCGGCCGTCTGGGGCCCGCTGGCCGAGCTTGAGCTTGCCGGAGTGGATGACGTACATCGAATCGCCCGGTTCACCCTCGACGAATACCTTCTCGCCCCGGTGCACCTGGACCACCGTCATCCGATGGATAAGAGCGGCAGCAGAGGCGTCATCCAGCGCCGCGAGCAGCGGCGCCTGCCGGACGACATCGTCCAGGACCTCGACCATAGCCATACTCCTCACCGCGAACACGACACTGATCGCACGGCAAAGTGTGCCTCACCCGGCGGCTGCGGCCCCCATCGACCCGAGGGAAGAGGCCACCCGGTCTGCCAGCTCGCGCGTCACCGTCTCCAGGTCGATCCGCAGCGCGCGCTCGTGCGCTGCCATCCGGACACTCCGTTCGCGTAGCCCTTCGAGGCGTGTGACCGCATCGGGCCGAGCCGAGGCAGCCCTCAGGGAGGCCCCGCCCGAACCACCATCCGACCCACCACTATGCGACCCACCACTATGCGACCCACCACCGTGCAGTCCGTCGATGTCGTCGTGCCCGGAGTACAGCAGGGACGCCACGAGGATGTCCGTCTGCGCGCTCGCCACTCGACGCCAGTACCGGACCCCGCGCAACTCCTCCGTCAGGAGATGCCGCTGATGACGCAGGTCGTCCAGGGCCATCGCCGAGACGTCGCCCAGTTGCCCCTCGTGCTGTCCCGCTGGCTGCAACGGGGTCAACAGGGGTGCGTCGGCTGGTGATCGCGGTGCCGGGATCATGTCTACCCTTCGGTCGTGTGCCTGTTGTCCGGTGTCGGGCGACCCTGACGCACGCTGTAGCGACGCGGGGCCGCCTCACCCGGCCAGCGGTCGGCCGTTGGGGTGGGTGCCCGCCCTACGCTGGGGCGGTGACGCAGGCGGAGCAGGTGGTCCCCGAGACGCCGCTCGCGCGGGTACGACGAGCCCGGCGAGTTCTACGTGTCCTGGCCCAGCGTTATCCCGACGCGCGCATCGAATTGGACTTCACGAACGCCCTGGAGTTGTTGGTCGCCACCGTGCTGTCGGCACAGAGCACCGATCGACGGGTCAATTCGGTGACGCCCGCGCTCTTCGCCCGATATCCGGACGCCGCCGCCTATGCTGGTGCAGATCCGGCTGACATCGGTGAACTCATCAAGCCCACCGGCTTCTTCCGGGTCAAGTCCGAGTCGCTGATCAAGATCGGGGCCGATCTGGTGGCTCGATTCGACGGCGAGGTGCCTCGCCGCATGGCCGATCTGATCTCCCTGCCCGGCGTCGGGCGCAAGACCGCAAACGTCGTATTGGGCAACGCCTACGGGGTGCCGGGGATCGCCACCGACACACACGTGTTGCGACTGTCCCTTCGCCTCGGTTTCACCGGGCATACCGATCCCGTCAAGGTGGAAACAGACCTCGGCGAACTGTTTCCACGGCGAGACTGGGTCATGGCATCCCACTGGCTGATCTTTCATGGCCGCCGGACGTGCCACGCCCGTCGGCCTGCGTGTGGTGCCTGCCCGGTCGCGGCCTGGTGTCCGGCGTTCGGAATCGGTGAGGTCGATCCCCACATCGCGGCTGGGCTGGTCCGCACCGAGGGCCGGGCGTGACCCAGCCTGCGCCCTCACCGGGCGAGGTCCTGGCCCGCCAGTGGATCCTGCCGCGGCTTCGGACGGCACTGACGACCTCGCCTCGCCTACCGCAGCCACCTGATACGGCAAGAGCTGCGTCGGTCCTCATCCTGCTGTCCCCCCGCGCCGTCGCGCCGCACGCTGATCTGGCGGTCCTGTTGGTCCGCAAGGCGGGTCACCTGCGCTCGCATGCGGGCCAGGTGGCCTTTCCGGGCGGGCGGCGCGAAGCCGGTGACGTCGATGCGACCGCGGTGGCGTTACGCGAGGCCGCCGAGGAGGTGGCGCTCGACCCGCATGGGGTGGACCCCCTCGGTGAACTGCCGCAGGTGGGTCTGGTGCCCAGCAACCACACCGTCACGCCGGTCCTGGCCTGGTGGCGCGAGCCGACCTCACCGTTGGTCCCCGATGGGATCGAGATCGTCGAATCCGTCGTGATGCCGTTGGCCACCCTGGCGGACCCTGCTCACCGGGTCTCGGTGCGTCACCCTGCCTGGCCGGCCACGTTCCCCGGGTATGCGGTACCCGGATGGTTCGTCTGGGGATTCACGGCGTGGCTCCTCACCCATCTCTTGACGGCCGCCGGTGCCGATGTCGCGTGGGACACCCACCGCGTGGTCGACATCGAGACCGCCGCGTGACCGAGGTGGCCGGGTGACCGAGGTGGCCGGGTGAGCGAGGTGGCCGGGTGATCGTCGAGTCGACTGGCTGGGTGCTGGACCTGCTCCTGCTCGGGGTGCTCCTCGCGCAGGCGGTCGCCGGGTGGCGGCAGGGGTTGCTGGTGGGTGTGGCCTCGCTGATCGGGTTCGGGGTCGGGATCGGTGGCGGCGCTGCGCTGGTGGGCGCGCTCGTGGACGAGTCCAACGCCGGGCCGCAACGGTTGTTTCTGGTGTTGGGTGGCGGCCTGGTCGCGGGCATCGTGTTGCAGGCGGTCGCCGTCGCCCTCGCCTATCGGGCGCGCCGTGAGCTCAGCTCGCGATCGGTGAGGGCGTTGGACACCGTCGTCGGTGGCCTGGCCGGGATGGCGGCCGCCGCGGCGGTGGTGTGGGTGCTGTCGTGGGGCTTGCGCACCGCGCCGTTGCCGCTGCTCAGCGGGCTGGTGGCGCAGTCACGAGTGGTCGCGGTGCTCGATACCGCCGCGCCTGCGGTGGTGCAGCGGGCCACCGACCGATTCTTCGCGCGAGTGTCGGGTGAGTGGTTCCCGCGAGTGTTCCGCCAGGGACGCGAGGAGATCCGAGAAGTCCCCGTGCCGGACTCGCAGGTCGTCGGGACGGTCGGGGTGGTCGCGGCGTCCGACTCCGTGGTGAAGATTCGCAGTGAGGCGGAGGCTTGTGACCGCGAGGCCGAGGGGTCGGGTTTCGTCGTCGCTCCCGGCCGCGTGGTGACCAACGCCCACGTGGTCGCCGGGGCCGCCAGGCCACAGGTGCAGGTCGGTGGTGACGGGCAGTTCCTGCCTGCGACCGTCGTCGCGTTCGACGCCGAGCGCGACCTGGCCGTGTTGGACGTACCC
Source organism: Micrococcales bacterium (assembly GCA_031398915.1). Lineage (GTDB taxonomy): Bacteria > Actinomycetota > Actinomycetes > Actinomycetales > JBBAYJ01 > JANNOG01. The sequence goes on from JANNOG010000018.1 coordinate 14,299, forward strand.
GAGCTGACGGCGCCCGTTCTGGTCGTCGGCGCCGATGCGACGGCCGGTCAGGACGTGGCGGTGGCGGGGTTTCCGGGCGGGGGTCCCTACGACGTCCAACCGGGACGGGTCCGCGACGTCGTCACTGCGGTGGGTGACGACATCTACGGCAACGCGGGGACGGTTCGCGAGGTCTACTCGTTGTTCGCGGTGATCCGTGGTGGCAACAGTGGTGGTCCCCTGCTGTCCGCCACCGGTGAGGTGGTCGGCGTGGTGTTCGCCCGATCGGTCACCGACCCGTCGAGCGGGTATGCCACCACGACGGACGAACTACTACCGGTGCTCGCCAGCGCAGCTTCGGCCACCGGTCCTGTCGATGTCGGCGGATGCTCCGTCGGGTGAGGCGTTGGGCGGGCCTCGCCCGAGCTAGGGGATCGGGGTGGGGTCGAGCGGTGAGACGGGGGGGCGGCCAAGGGTCTTCAGCCGGGCGACGGTGGCGGTCACGGTCTCGCGGGTGGTGGCGATCGCCCGCGTGGGGCCGCCGATACGTCGCACCAGCAGCACACCCACAGCGGCCGACAGCACGGCGACCAGGACGATGATCGCGGCGGTCAGCAGGTACGCCGACCAGCGCGTCAGACCCGCCGCGACGAATGCCTCGGCCGTGGTGACGGCGAGGATTATCGGCACCAGACTGAGCAACGAGACGGCCAGGACCAGCAGGGCGGCACCGATCCCGCCGATCCGGGCGGCCGCTTGGATCTCGGCTTTGGCCAGCGCGCGCTCGTGATCGAGAATTGCTCGCAAGTCGTCCACTGCATCGGTGACCAGGGTTCCGATGGGCCGGTCGTCAGTCGTGTTGATCATGGCTGTCTGCCCCGCTTCGCGTGTGGTGTGGCTCTGCGTACCGGATGATCCTCGCGGATCGAACGCCGCTCGGCACACCGGTCGTCAGTCTCGCGCCCGGTGTTCGGTCATTCGGCAGGGACGGCCAGACCACCACGGATCAGGTCCATGACCGAGGCGTCGGTCAGCGTCGTGACGTCGCCGATCTCTCGATTCTCGGCCACGTCGCGTAGTAGGCGCCGCATGATCTTGCCCGAGCGGGTCTTCGGCAGCTCGTTGACGACCAGGATGCGCCGGGGCTTCGCGATCGGCCCGATCTCGCGCCCGATATGAGCCTTGAGAGCAGTCTCGGGGTCGCTGCCCGCCAACGTGGCGACCGCGTCCGAACGCAGGATGACGAACGCCACCGGGATCTGGCCCGTGGTGTCGTCGCTGGCCCCGACCACTGCCGCCTCGGCGACCGCCGGATGCGAGACCAGGGCCGACTCCAACTCGGTCGTGCTGAGACGGTGGCCTGACACGTTCATCACGTCGTCGACTCGTCCGAGCAGCCAGATGTCGCCGTCGTCGTCCTTCTTCGCGCCGTCTCCGGCGAAGTAGAGGCCCCGGAAACGCGACCAGTACGTCTCGACGAACCGCTCGTCGTCGCCGTAGATGGTGCGCAACATGGCCGGCCACGGCTCGGTGAGCACCAGGTATCCGCCCGCGCCGTTCGGCACGCCGACACCGGCATCGTCGACGACATCGGCGCTGATTCCTGGCAGTGGAACCTGGGCCGAACCGGGCTTCAGCGTCGTGACGCCCGGGAGCGGGCTGATCATGATGGCGCCGGTTTCGGTCTGCCACCAGGTGTCGACGATCGGAGCTCGGTCGCTGCCGATGTTTGTGCGGTACCAGACCCACGCCTCGGGATTGATCGGCTCACCGACGCTGCCCAGTACCCGAATCGACGAGAGGTCGAAACCGGCGGGAATGTCCGCTCCCCACTTCATGCAGGTGCGAATGGCCGTCGGGGCCGTGTAGAAGATCGTCACGCCGTACTTGGCGATGATCTCCCACCAGCGGCCGCGATGTGGCGTGTCTGGGGTGCCCTCGTACATCACCTGGGTGGAGCCGTTGGCGAGCGGGCCGTAGACGACATAACTGTGCCCCGTCACCCAACCCACGTCGGCGGTGCACCAGTAGACGTCCGTGTCGGCGTGCAGGTCGAAGACGTTTCGGTGGGTGTAGGCGACCTGGGTCAGATATCCGCCCGTGGTGTGCAGGATGCCTTTGGGCTTACCGGTCGTGCCCGACGTATACAGGATGAACAGCGGATGTTCGGCGTCGAATGCCTCGGGGGTGTGATGCGGTGCAGCGGCGGCTACCGCCTCGTGCCACCACTGGTCACGGCCCTCGACCCACGTCACCTCCCCACCGGTGCGCCGGACCACCAGGACGTGCTCGACCGGAGTGATGCTGCCGTCCGGGCCCGGCTGCAGCGCACCGTCCACGGCGGGCTTGAGAGGGCTGGCGGCACCGCGGCGGTAGCCACCGTCGGCGGTGATGACGACTTTCGCGCCGGCGTCGGCGATCCGGCTGCGCAACGCCTCGGCGCTGAACCCACCGAAGACCACCGAGTGAGCCGCGCCCAGTCGGGCACAGGCCAACATGGCCACGACCGCCTCAGGAATCATCGGCAGATAGATCGCGATCCGATCGCCGGCTCGCACTCCCAGGTCGGCGAGGGCGTTCGCGGCACGGCACACCCGCTCGTAGAGGTCTGCGTAGGTGATGGTCTCGGTGTCGCCCGGTTCGCCCTCGAAGTGGATGGCGACCCGATCGCCCAGCCCAGCCTCGACATGGCGGTCGACGCAGTTGACCGATGCGTTGAGGCGCCCGCCCACGAACCACTTGGCGAACGGCGGACTGGACCAGTCGAGGGTCTGCGACCACGGCGTCTCCCACGTCACCAGGTCACGTGCCTGGGTGTCCCAGAAGGCCAGTCGGTCGGCCGCAGCCGCGTCGTAGAGGCTGCGGTCGGCGACTGCGGTGGCGGTGAACGCGGCGTCCGGCGGGAACCGCCGGTTCTCGGCCATGAGGTTCTCGAGGGCCGGACCGGGCTGATCGCTGGTCATGTCGTCTGCTCCTTCGCGCGGCGGGCATCTGGACCGTAGCGTCATCATCGCCGCTGTGTCGGGTGGGCCGGGTACCGTCCGTTCTGCCGGACGAGCAGGGAGGGAACATGACCACGGTGACGTCACCGGCCGCGGGCAACGGGGTGCGGGCCACGTCGACGGTCAGCGTGCTCATGCTGATCGTTCTCGCCAGCGTGGCCATGATCATCGGCGGTTTGCAGAAGTTGCCCTGTCACGACGGCATCCCCCGCGACGGGGAGCCGTGGCGCGGGGCCTGCTACTCGGACATCGTCGCGCTGTACGGCGGTCGTGGCCTGGACCGTGGCGTGATTCCGTACCTCGGCTCCGTCCCGGAAGAGCGGGGCGACGGGTCGGTGACCGAGCGCTACGTCGAATACCCGATCCTCACGGGCGCGTTCATGGCAGTCGTCGGCCTGCCGGTGCATGCCTGGGTGTCCAGTGGCTCCGCCGACGGGGTCTTCGCGGCCATGGGCTACGAACGCCCCGACGAGGGCAGGATGTTCTTCTGGATCACCGCCCTGGTGCTCGCCGGGTTGGGCGTGCTGACCGTCTGGGCCACCTCGGCCAGCCATCCGCGCCGAAGACGCGACGCCGTCATGGTGGCGGTCGCTCCGATGTTCGCCGTCGCGGCGATGATCAACTGGGACCTGCTCGCGGTGTCGTTGACGTCGCTGGCGATTCTGGCGTGGTCCCGGCGGCGGCCGCAATGGGCGGGTGCTCTGCTCGGCCTCGCGATCTGCGCGAAGTTCTACCCGCTGGTCATTCTGGGTCCACTGGTACTGCTGTGTATCCGCAAGCGAACCCGGGCGGCGTACGTGGCGGGCGCGACCACGCTCGGCTGGACGGTGTTGACCTGGGTACTGGTCAACGCTCCCTTGTTCATCGTCGCTCGCGAGGGGTGGTCGACGTTCTACTCGTTCTCGTCAGGTCGGGGCGTGGACTGGGGCTCGCTGTGGTTCATCGCCGACAACCTGCCGTTGGACGGCACCCCGCTCGGGGCAGGTTTCGACTATCTGGTGGGTAACATCGACGCGCTCAACGTCGCGTCGTGGGCATTGCTCGGGGTGTTGTGCGCGGGCATCGCCGTGTTGATCCTCTTCGCCCCCCGACGTCCCCGGCTGGGCGCCATGGCCTTCCTGGTCGTTGCTGCGTTCCTGCTGACCAACAAGGTGTGGTCGCCGCAGTTCGTCATCTGGTTGATCCCGCTCGCCGTTCTGGCCCGCCCGCGTTGGCAGTTCTTCCTGGTGTGGCAGGCGGTAGAGGTCGCCTACCTCGTCAGCGTCTTCCACATCTTCCTCGACGACAACAGCGCGGATCTTGCCCTCAGCCTGGCCTCCATCGGGCGATGGCTTGCCGTGGCAACCATGTGCGCGTTGGTGGTCCGTGAGGCACTACACCCTGACGAGGACGTGGTGCGTGCGGACGGACTGGACGACCCCGAGGGCGGGGTGTTGACCGACCTGCCGTCCGGAGCAAGGGCACCGGACGTCACGGCAGATGCTGCGTCGGGGGCTGCTGGGTCGGGGGCTGCTGGGTCGGGGGCTGCTGGGTCTGCCGGGTCTGCCGGGTCTGCCGGGTCTGCCGGGTCGGGGTCTGGGTCTGCTGGGTCGGACCAGCCGGCGCCGCTGGTTGGGACAGGGATCTGACCGCCTCATTGGTTGCGAGGGCGGCAACGGTCGCCGCCGCCCCCGAGGTGGTGGCTGCGGTGGCAACCGCCCGTGACGCCTACTCCCAGCTGCGCTGGCACGCCGCGCTTCGTCGCCGCACACCCCAGGTCCGAGCCGAGGTGGCGGTGCGCGCGGCGGCGGCGGTCGCCGAACTCGACGGTGCCCGGGTCCCGCTGGAGGCGTTGCGCCGCGACACCGTCGAACGGCGTGCCATCGGGGCGGGGGACCCCCCGCTCGACCCGGCGTGGTTGGTGGCTCATGGTGCCGTCCGCGCCACCGTCGCCGCCCAGGCCTGGACCGGAACCACCGGCACGGCGCAGCTGTTGGCCAAACTGCATGTCGCAGCCGCCCAGGGGTTGGCACCGAGCGAGGTGTTGGGCCGACCTGCCCCCGGCGCCGCCACCCGATTGGGTGAGGTGAGCGCACTCGTGGCCGTGCTGTCGCTTTCGCCCGCCGTCGTAGCGGCCATCGCCCATGCCGAGATCACCACGTTCGACCTGTGTGCCCCCTCCTCGCGCGTCGTGGGGTTCGCGCTCGCCCGGGCGCTGGTGCAGGTCGGCGGTCTCGATCCACTGGGCGTCGGCGTACCCGAACTGCAGGCGGTCGCTGACCCGACCGGTTATCACTCCGCACTCGAGGGCTATGCCGAGAATCCTCTTCGCTTCTGCGTGTGGTGGATCGATGCGTTGACCGCAGGGGCCAGGTTCGGGGCGCTTGCTGCAGACGCCGTGTCAGCGCAACGCTTCTAGCTCGACGCGTTCGCAGTCGTCAGGTCCGACTTCGGTGGACTTTCCGTTGATCCACTGGGTCCGAAACCACGGAAAGGCAACCAAACTGCTGCCAGTACGGGTCAGCGCCGCCCGCGACGGCGTCGAGCCAACGCGAAACCGATGCCTGCGGTGAGCCCGACTGCACCGACGGCGCCCCCTGCCCGGATCGCCTGGGGTGACGGCCTGGTCAACCGCATCAGCAATGGCAGGGCCGCAGTGGGCGGCGCGAACTCGAGGACGGGCCAACCGTGAGTGTCGGCGTGCTCGTGGAGACGCCGATCGGGGTTCACGGCATGAGGGCGTCCGACTGAGGCGAGCATCGGTAGGTCCGTGATCGAATCCGAGTAGGCGAAGCACTCCTCCAAGCGGTAGCCGCGATCGACTGCGATCCTCCGCATCGCATCCGCCTTGGCCGGACCGTAGGCGTAGAAGTCGATCACACCGGTGTACCGGCCGTCCACCACCTCCATCCGGGTGGCGATCACGTCGTCCACTCCCAGGCGCTCGCCGATCGGACCCACGATCTCCATCGCGCCGGACGACACGATGATCACCGGGCGGCCGTTGTCCTGATGCCACCGGATGAGCTCGGCAGCCTCGACATGAAGCAGCGGCATCAGCACGGTCTCCAATGCGGACTCGACTGCCGCCGAGACGACAGCGACGTCCCAGCCCGAGACCAACTCGGTGAGGAAGCCCTTCATCCGCTCCATCTGGACGTGATCGGCCCCGCGCAACAGGTAGACCGCGTGCGCGTACGCCGACCGTGCCGCTGTCTGCGGACCGACCAGCCCGCGCTCTCGGAATGTCCGTCCCAGAGCGAGGGTGCTCGACGCAGCCAGGATGGTCTTGTCGAGGTCGAAAAAGGCTGCAACAGGGGCGTCCATGGCCCTGAGCATAGGAACGTCTGGGGAGTCGGCCCATCCGAGCGTCGAGCGGCGAAATCCGCGATCGTGACGGGTTGCAATCGCGGCGGAAGGAGAGCACACTTCCGGCAGGGCTTCCCCCCAGCCCTATAGAAGCCGGGCTCCTCCCCCCGGGCCCAGGCTTCGGCGGCCCCCGCTCCCCCCGCGGGGGCCGCTTCTATCCTCCCCGAAGAAGCTGCCATCCACAGGTTTCCGGGGACTCGCCCGTCCACAGGTGC
>JANNOG010000072.1:0-12198 GCA_031398915.1 Micrococcales bacterium
TTGGCATCGATTTTTGGCACGCTGTTGAGTTCTCAAGGAGCGGATGCTCACCGTATCGGTCCTTTCAGACCTCTTCCGGGGCAACCCTCTCACCCTACGCATCCACTTAACTTGAGTCAAATCACTGGGACTTGATCAGATTCAGGAGGATGTATCTGGCGAGATCCCGTAGGGCGTTGGTACCGCTCACTGGGACTCGCAGAACGTACGCGTCTGCGGCCACGTGGTCAAGTCGACCAGGCGCCGTCCGCCGTCCGTACTGCAGCGAGCTGCCGCCGTCCCCTGCGGAGTACGGCCACCCGCCCGTGGAGGAAGACCTCGGGCCCCAGCTCAGCGGCGACATCCGAAACCTTGACGTTGTTGAGGTGCACCGCACCGTCGACCACGAAGCGACGGGCGGCAGTGCGACTCGGCGCCAGCCCGGACTCGACGAGCGCACCGATCACTGTCGTGTCGGAGCCCAAGGTGGCGCCCGGCAGTTCCGCGGTCGCGTCGCGCAACGTCTTGGCGTCCAGGGTCCGCAGATCGCCGCCGCCGAACAGGGCGCTGCTGGCCGCCTTGACGACAGCTGCCGCGGACTCGCCGTGCACCAGCGCGGTGACGTCGGTGGCCAGCCGATGCTGCCCGGAACGACGCTGCGGTGCGGTCGCCAGCTCGTCGTCCAGGGCTGCGAGCTCGTCAGCAGTGGCAAACGTGAAGATCCGCAGCAACTTCGACAGGTCGTGGTCGTCGGTGTTGAGGAAGAACTGGTACATCGCGTAAGGACTGGTCATGTCAGGGTCGAGCCAGACCGCCCCGGAGGCGGTCTTTCCGTACTTGGTTCCGTCGGCCTTCGTCACGAGGGGAGTCGACACGGCATGCACGGTCGCCTGCTCGACCCGATGGATGAGGTCGGTCCCCGACGTCAGATTCCCCCACTGGTCCGACCCTCCGGTCTGCAGCCGGCATCCGTAGCGGCGGTACAGCTCCAGAAAGTCAGTGGCCTGCAAGATCTGGTAGCTGAACTCGGTGTACGAAATCCCCTGCTCGCTCGACAGTCGCACGCTGACCGCGTCCTTGGCGATCATCCGATTCACCCGGAAGTGCTTGCCTATGTCACGCAGCAGGTCTAGGGCACTCATCTCACCCAACCACTCGAGGTTGTCCACCAACCGCGCCGCATAGCTGCCCTCGAAGTCCAGCAGCGGTTCCAGCTGACGACGAATCCGCACCACCCACGCGGCAACGGTGTCCGTCGAGTTGAGTTGCCGTTCTGCGGTAGGGCGTGGATCCCCGATCAACCCCGTTGCGCCTCCGACGAGGCCGAGCGGGCGGTGGCCCGCAAGCTGGAACCGGCGCAGCATGAGGACCTGGACCAGGTTGCCGATGTGCAGGCTGGGCGCCGTGGGATCGAAACCGCAATAGAGCGTCATCGGCCCTGCCGCCAGGTCTCGCCGGAGGGCATCCGGGTCCGTCGTCTGGGCGACGAGACCGCGATCCTCCAGGCTGCCCATCAAGTCCGGCACGCTCATCATGGTCCCCTCGTGGCAATCTGGGCTCGTCGCGCGGGCGCACGCCGATAGGGCGAGACCGCCGGATCGTCAGCGGCCCACCAGCGCCATACGGTATCGGCGCCGGCCCCCGAGACGCCCACCCTCGGGCCGACTGCGATCACTGGGGGTGCCTGGCCGGGGATCAGGCGAATTCTGGAGTCGGGGGCAAGCAGGTCCGTCCCGTCGTCAGCTCCCGTGATGCCCAGGGCGCGCGTCATCCGTGCCGGCCCTCGGGCGAGATCGCGCGCAGGAACGTCGCCGCGACGCTGCCGGACGGTGCTCTCGCCCACCAGGATGTGCGCCGCGCGCAACAGCACCGCACCGGCGCTGCCCGGCGGATGCACCACGACATTTGCGCACCAGTGCATGCCGTACGTGAAGTAGACGTACAGCAGACCCGGTCGCTCGAACATCGTGTCGTTGCGCCGACCGCGCCGGCGGTGAGCATGAGAGCCCGGATCCTCCCCGACGCCGCCGTACGCCTCCACCTCCACGATCCGGGCGACCACCCCGTCCACCACGAGCAACGACCCGAGCAAGCCCGGAGCAACGAATCTCGCAGCGACGCTGAACCCGTCGACGTCTATGGCGATGGCTCTCGCCCATCCGTCCTCGACTGCCGCTCGATCAATCGCTGTCTGTGTCGATTCACCCGACCCAGCAGGGCCTCACGTTGCTCGGCGACGCGGATGGGCGCGGTGCCACCGCTGCCGTCACGCCGCTGGAGGGCGCCGGCAACGGTCAGTACCGTCCGCACCTCCGGTGTCAGCGCCGGGTCGATCCCCGCCAACGTGGCGTCGTCCAGGCCGTCCAGCGTGGTGGCGCGCTCCTCACACACTCGAACCACCCGCCCCACCACGTCGTGCGCGTCCCGGAAGGTCATCCCGCCACGCACCAGCCATTCGGCGATGTCGGTTGCCAACGAGAACCCGGCCGGGGCGAGACTGGCCATCCGATCGGTGTCGAAGCGCAGCGTCTGGATCAGGCCCGTCATCGCAGGCAGGATGAGACGGACCTGAGTGAGCGAGTCGACGACCGCTGCCTTGTCCTCTTGCAGGTCGCGGTTGTAGGCCAGGGGTAAGGCCTTGAGCGTGGACAGCAGCCCGGCCAACGATCCGATCACCCGCCCGGTCTTGCCACGGGCCAACTCGGCGATGTCGGGATTCTTCTTCTGCGGCATTATCGACGAGCCGGTGGACCACGCATCGTCCAGCGCGACGAACCCGAACTCGGCGGTCGCCCACAGGATGACGTCCTCCGCGAGGCGCGACACGTCCACCGCGATCATCGCCATCACCCAGGCGAATTCGGCCGCGACGTCGCGCGAGGCGGTGCCGTCCATGGAGTTCTCGGTCGGCCCGCTGAATCCCAGCTCGGCCGCCACGAACTCGGGGTCGAGCCCGAGAGTGGACCCCGCCAGCGCACCTGCTCCGTACGGTGACGCGTCCGCCCGAGCGTCCCAGTCCCGCAGTCGATCGAGGTCACGAACCAACGGCCAGGCGTGCGCCTGCAGGTGGTGGGCCAGCAGTACCGGTTGGGCGTGCTGAAGATGCGTCCTTCCCGGCATCGGCGCGTTCCCGGCGACTTCGGCCTGGCCGCGGAGGGCGTCGATGAGGTCGCACACCTCGGCCGCGATGGCGTACGCCTGGTCGCGCAGGTACATCCGCAACAGGGTGGCGATCTGGTCGTTGCGGCTGCGACCGGCGCGCAGCCGCCCACCCAGGTCGGCGCCCACGCGGTCGACCAGGACACGTTCGAGGGCCGAGTGAACGTCCTCGTCGCCCGGATCGGGAAGCACCCGACCGGCGGCGACGTCGGCGGCGAGACCGTCGAGACCCGACACCAGGGCGGCCAGTTGATCGTCGGACAGCAGGCCGCTGCGGTGCAGCACCCGGGCGTGGGCGACGGATGCTCGCAGGTCGTACGGGGCGAGTACCCAGTCGACAGCCGTCGACACGCCGAGGGCATGAAGTGCCTGTGACGGGCCGATCACGAAACGACCACCCCACAGGGCAGAACCTTGTGTATCGGATGCTCGAACGGTCACGGGCTCTCCTCGGGGTGACTACGTGGCGAGGCACTCCGCCTTCCGGGACGGCCCTGGCGGGCCGCGACACCCGGGTTCGCCACGGACCTCGCCAACGCGACGAGCCCGTCCGACAGCGTGGCGCCACCGTCCGGGTCGCGAGAGATCACCAGCACGGTGTCGTCACCGGCGATGGTGCCGATGACGTCGCGTCGACGCGCCTGGTCTATCGCCGAGGCCAGGAACTGGGCGGCGCCGGGCGGGGTACGCACCACCACGAGGTTGGCCGACGCCTCGGCACTGAGGAGTAGCTCGGCGCAGCGGCGCGCCAACCGCTGGTCGTGCGCCTCCTCGATCGGGGGCTGCCCGGCGTCGATGACATCCTGGCCGGGTAGGGAGTACACCAGTGTTCCGTCGGGGTGCCTCATCTTGACCGCACCCAGCTCGTCGAGGTCACGGGACAGGGTGGCCTGCGTGACGTCGAATCCGACCTGGTGCAGGGCCTCGGCGAGTTGCGTCTGACTGCGAACGGCCGTCCGACTGATCGCCGTGACCACCGCACCGTGTCGGGCGGCCTTGGTGCCCACGGCCTGTGGCTCGCCGACGCGCCCGACCAGCCGAGCGTCCTGCGTGCTCATCGCGCCAACAGCCAGGTGAGGAGGGCCTTCTGGGAATGCAACCGGTTCTCGGCTTGGTCCCACACCGCGATCCCCGGGTCGTCGAGCACGTCGGCCGCGATCTCCTTGCCGCGATACGCGGGAAGGCAGTGCAGGACGATCGCACCGGGCGCGTGTCGCAACAGCTGTCGGGTGACCGCGTAGCTCAGAAACGGTCGCTCGCGTTCGGCGGCCTCCGCCTCGTCGCCCATCGACACCCAGGTATCGGTGGCCACCACGTCGGCGCCCTCGACAGCCTGGACCGGGTCGTCGACGACCACGACGGAGCCGCCCGTCTCCGCCGCCCGCGTCCGGGCGGCGGCCATCGCCCACTCGGCGGGGCGATAGCCGCCGGGGGCGCCGATCCTGACATGCATTCCCGCAGTGGCGCCGGCCAGAAGATACGAGTGCGCCATGTTGTTGGCCCCATCACCCACATAGGCGAGGGTGAGGCCGGCGAGGTGGCCACGACGCTCACGGACGGTCTGCAGGTCGGCGAGCAGCTGGCAGGGATGGGCGTCGTCGGTCAACGCGTTGACCACCGGTACCCGGCTGACAGCCGCCATACGCAGGATCCGGCCGTGGGCGCCGGTTCGCCACACGATGGCGGCGCATTGGCGGTCCATGACCCGAGTGGTGTCCTCGATCGACTCTCCACGACCCAGCTGAGACGTCGCACCGTCCAGGACGAGGGGGTACCCGCCGAGATGGGCGATCCCGACGGCGAACGACACCCTGGTTCGGGTGCTGGGTTTGTCGAACAGCACCGCCACCGCCTGCGGCCCCTCCAACGGACGCTGCGACAGCGGGGCGGCCTTGAGGGCATCGGCCAGGTCCAGCACCTCGACCAGATCGTCCGGGCTGAGGTCGTCGTCTCGCAGGAAGTGCCTCATGTCCGCGCCCTCTCGAGTGTGTCGGTGGTCCGTCGGAGGATGTCCGGCAGCGCGGTGACGAAGTGGTCGGCTTGGTCACGCGTCAGCACCAGCGGCGGCGCCAACCTGATGGCGTCCGGGCTGACGGCATTGACGATGAACCCACTCTCGAGCGCGACGCGCGCGACGGTGGCGGCCACCGGCTCCGCAAGGACGACGGCCAGCAGCAGTCCCTCACCACGCACCCCCCGGATCCCCGAGTGTCCGATCCCGAGAATCGCCTGCCTGAGATGCCGGCCAACGTCACCGGCATGAGCCACCAGGCCATCGGCCGCGATCACGTCAAGCGTGGCCAACGCGGCGGCCGCCGCCAGCGGATTGCCCCCGAACGTGGTGCCGTGCTGACCGGGCTGCAGCAGTGCGGACACCTCGGCCGAGTACGTGAGTGCGGCTCCGATGGGAACGCCACCTCCCAAGCCCTTGGCGAGGGTGACGACATCGGGCGCCATCATGGGGTCGACTGCCATGGCGGCGCCCAGGTGATGCGGTGCCTGATGGGCCAGCCACGACCCGGTCCGCCCCATGCCGGACTGCACCTCGTCCAGCACGAGCAGGCAACCGTGATCTCGGGTCAGACGCCGTGCGGCAGCCAGGTAGCCCGGCGGGGCCACGTTGACCCCACCCTCGCCTTGAACGGGCTCCAGGACGACAGCCGCCACGTCATCCGGCCCATTCCGCCGCAACGCATCGTCCAGTGCCGCCACATCACCGAACGGGACGTGTTCGACGCCGGCCGGGAGCGGTTCGAACGGCGTGCGGTACGACTGCTTGTGAGTGAGTGCCAAGGCACCCATCGTGCGACCGTGAAATCCCCCCTCGGCAGCGATTATCCGGGGACGCCCGGTCCGACGGGCGATCTTGAAGGCGGTCTCGTTCGCCTCGGCACCCGAGTTGCAGAAGAACACCCGACCGCCCTCGCCGACGCCGCACACGTCCAGCAGTCGTTCCGCCAGCAGGATCTGACCCGGCGTCGCGACGAGGTTGGACACGTGGCCGAGGGTGGCGAGCTGGCTGGACACCGCAGCGACCAGCGCAGGGTGTGCATGACCCAGCAGCGTCGTCGCGATCCCGGCCAGCAGATCCAGGTAGCGAGTGCCATCGGCGTCCCACACCCAGGCCCCCTGACCGCGGACCAGAACACGAGACGGTGGCCCGTAGGTGGCCAGATGCACTCTGGCGTGACGGGCCAGCCACTCCGGCGTCGTCAACGTCGGGGTCGCGCCCTGCGCCACGGCGGACACGTCGCTCACGAGCCGGGCCCTGACTGTGCCGGGACCACCTGGGTTCCGATTCCGGCGTCGGTGAAGACCTCCAGCAACAGGCTGTGCGGGCGGCGGCCGTCGATCACGTGTGCCTGACCGACGCCGCCACGCAGTGCCGTCAGGCAGGCCGCCATCTTGGGGATCATTCCGCCGTCCAACTGCGGCATCAGCGCGGCAAGACGCACGTCGTCGATCTCGGAGATCAGCGACGACGGGTCGGGCCACGATTCGAGAAGTCCCACCACGTCCGTGAGGATGACCAGCTTGGCGGCTCTCAGGGCGACGGCCAGCGCAGCCGCGGCGGTGTCTGCGTTGACGTTGAGCACCAGCCCGGTCGAGGCACCGGCCTCGTCGACCTCGGGCGCCACGCTGGACACGACAGGAATGCGATCGGCGCTCAGCAGGTGGGTGACCGGCGATGGGTCCGTCGCCGTGATCTCGCCCACCAGGCCGATGTCCACTGCCACACCGTCAGCCTGGACCGTGACTCGACGACCCGAGAAGAGCCCCGCATCCTCGCCTGACAGACCGACGGCGTACGGCCCGTAGGAGTTCACGAGTCCGACGAGTTCGCGACCGACCTGACCGGTCAGGACCATGCGCACCACCTCCATGGCTTCGGGCGTGGTGACCCGGAGGCCGGCGCGAAACTCGCTCGCGATTCCGAGTCGATCCAGCATCGAGTTGATCTGGGGTCCACCACCGTGGACGACGACCGGACGCAGCCCGGCCAACTTGAGGAACACGACATCGGCCGCGAAGGACGCGCGAAGGCCCGGGTCCGTCATCGCGTGCCCGCCGTACTTGATCACCACCAGCGCCCCCTGGAACCGTTGCAACCAGGGCAGGGCCTCGATGAGGACGGCGGCCTTGGCGCCGGCGTCATCCAGGGACATCGGTGGCATGGTCACGAGCTGTAGGCCGAGTTCTCGTGTACGTATGCGGTGGTCAGGTCGGTGGTCCAGACGGTCGCCCGGGCCGGGCCCGCATGAAGGTCGACGAGGATGTCGACATCGGGGCCGGTCAGGTCCACCTGGTTGCGGGAGGTGCCGGCAGCTCCCGACCGGCACACCATCACCCCGTTGATGCTGACGTCGATGGTGAACGGATCGAACGTGGCAGCCGTGGTGCCCACTGCCGCGAGGATCCGGCCCCAGTTCGGGTCGCGACCGAAGACTGCCGTCTTGACGAGCGCGCTCCTCGCCACTGCGCGGGCGACTGCCACGGCTTCGTCCTCGGACACTGCCCCGGCCACCGTGATGTCGATCCGGTGATCGGCCCCCTCGGCGTCGGCCTGCAGTTGACGGGTGAGGTCCAGGCACGCGCGCTGCAGCGTCACGCCGAACTCGTCCGGAGCGGGCCTGACCCCGCTGGCCCCCGATGCCAGCAGGACCACCGTGTCGTTCGTCGACATGCACCCGTCGGTGTCCAACCGGTCGAACGTTCGCGCGGTGGCGCGGCGCAGCGCACTGTCACAGGTCGTCGCGTCGACGTCGGCGTCGGTGGTGAGCACGACCAGCATGGTCGCCAGTCCCGGCGCCAGCATCCCGGCACCCTTGGCCATACCGCCGATCGACCAGTCACCGCCCGGCGAATCGATGGCCACGGTCTTGGCCACGGAGTCGGTCGTCATGATCGCTGTGGCCGCCGCCGGACCCGCTGCCTGGTGAAGAGCCGCGGCCGCTGCGTCCACGCCGGCGAGGATCCGTTCGGCGTCGAGTGCCTCGCCGATCAGTCCGGTGGAACACACCACCACGTCACCAGCGCCGATGCCCAGGTGCCGGGCGACTGCTTCGGCGGTGGCGTGGGTGACGGCGAAACCGTCGGGTCCGGTGAAGCAGTTGGCACCGCCGGAGTTGAGCACGACGGCGCGCACGATCCCGTCGGCACTGACCTGCTCGCTCCACAGCACCGGATGAGCCCTGCACCGGTTGGCGGTGTAGACGGCCGCGGCGGACGAACCCGGTCCGTCGTTGACGACCAGCGCGACGTCCAGTCCACCGGACGCCTTCAGGCCCGCGGCCACGCCCGCGGCCCGAAACCCCGCGGGTCGGGTGACGCTCACGTCGCCACACTCATGGCGCCACTGCCACTGTGCCGAGCCCGGTGGCCTCCGGGATTCCGAGAGCGATGTTCAGCGCCTGTACTGCTGCACCGGCCGTGCCCTTGACCAGGTTGTCGATCGCCGACACTGCCACGACCCGACCCGCACGGGCATCGAAGGCGACCTGAACGTGCGCCATGTTGGCGCCGGCGGTGTCCGCGGTGCGTGGCCACACCCCCTCGGGCAACAACCGGACGAAGGGTTCGTCCGCATACGCGGCGTACCAGGCGTCTCGCACCTGGGCGGCGTCCACTCCGGGCCGGGCCCGCGCCGACACGGTGGCCAGGATTCCGCGCGTCATCGGCGCGAGCATGGGCGTGAAGCTGACGACGACGGGCTGACCGGCACTGCGACTGAGGGTCTGTTCCATCTCGGGGGTGTGGCGATGCGTCCCGCCGACTCCGTAGGCCCGCATGGACCCGATGACCTCGAGAGCGGCGAGGTCGCGGTTCAGCGAGCGCCCCGCCCCGGACACCCCGGATGCGGCAACGACGACGACCTCTGGCTCGACCAGGTCGGCCACCAGGCCCGGCGCCATGGCAAGCGCCACCGCGGTCGGGTAGCAGCCGGGGACGGCGACGCGCCGCCGTGGCGACTGTGGACCGGGTAGCTCGGTCCGCAGCCGTCCGCCACCCGGCAGTGGTAGTTCCGGCAGAGCGTATGGCCAGGTACCAGCGTGTTCGCCGCCATAGAAGGCCTGCCACGCCTGCGGGTCGCCCAGGCGGTGATCCGCGGCGGCATCGACGATGACGCCTGCCTCGAGTTCGGGGGCGAGGCCACCCGAGTGCCCGTGCGGCAACGCCAGGATGACGATGTCGTGGCCGTTGAGTTGCTGGGGTGTCGTGGCGACGAGCTGCAGGTCCAGGATGGGTCCCAGGTGGGGATGGTGTTCCCCCAGGAGCTGACCAGCACTGGTTCCCGAGGCGACCGTGGCGCGAAGGGCCGCGTCACCCAGCTCGGGATGACCCAGCAGGAGCCGCAGGATCTCGCCACCGGCGCTGCCAGTCGCCCCAGCGACTGCAAGAGTATGCGTCACGCTGCATGACTATACATTCCTGGGCCGTCAGCCGCGCAACACCGCTCCGCAGTCGGCGGCAGCCCGGTCCAGCGCACCCGCCCGAACCGCCGCGATCTCGGCCGCCGTCAGGGTCCGATCCGAGGCCCTGAGTCTCATGGTGAAGGCCAACGATCGAGCCGCCTCAGGAATGGGATCCCCGGTGTAGACGTCGAACAACCGAACAGACTCGACGAGGTCGCCGCCTCCCACGCGGATCGCTGTCGCGACGGCGGCAGCGGTGACATCCGCGGCGACGACGACGGCGATGTCCTCCTTGGCAGCACTGTGCGGCGACACCGGTGATGCCTCTCGAACCAGCGGTGCGGCAGCGACGAGCACGTCGAGGTCGATCTCGGCGGCCACCGTGCGCGGCGGTAGCTCCAGATCGCGAAGGACGGAGGGGTGCAGCTCGCCCGCGTGGCCCAGGAGCAGCCCGTTCACGGTCAGGCGGGCACACCGTCCGGGATGCCAGGGCGCGTGATCGTCGGCGCTGATGTCGAGTTGGACGCCGAGACCGGTGGCGATCGAGTGGACGGCGTCGACGGCATCGCTCCAGTCGGCGGCTCGCGCGGTGGTGTTCCAGCCGGGGATGTCGCGGTTGCCCGACAGGACGATCGCGGCGCGCAGTGGTTGCGGCGGCACCGCAGCGACGATCGCCGCCAACTCGGCATCCGAGGGTCGCTGCCCTGGTGGCGGGCACGGCGCAGCCTCCGCGTCCGGCTCGGGTCGCACGACCACCCCGATCTCGAACAGCGCGAGGTCGGTGGCACCGCGGGACACGTTGCGCCGCAGGAGGTCCAGAAGCGGCGGCAGCAACGACGTCCGCAGCTGGGGCTGCTGCTGGGAGAGCGGGTTGGCCAGGCGAACGGCGCGCCGACGCGGATCGTCAGCGGCCAAGCGGAACCGGTCGTGGGTCTCAGGCGCCACGAACGGATAGGACAGCACCTCGACATAGCCTCGCTCGGCCAGAGCGTGGCCCACGTTGCGGCGGATCCGCTGTGCCCGGGTGAGACCGCGTCCCGGCGGGGGTGTCGCCAACACCGACTCGATGCTGTCGTAACCACGCAGCCGAGCAACCTCTTCGACGAGGTCGATCCCGGCACGGAGATCAGGTCGCCACGACGGTGGTCGGACCACCAGGTCGTCGTCGCTGCCGACGGGCGCGTCACCCCCCTCGACCCCCTCGACCCGGCAACCGACCGCGGTGAGGGACGTGATCACCTCCTCGTCCGAGTAGGCGACCCCGACAACGTCCGCGGCCAGGGTGCGGGGCAGGCGAATGGGAGGGGTGGGCGTCCGTTCGTCCTCGTCGGTGATCGGGCCCGCGACCCCTCCCCCGAACTCGACCAGCAGCCGAACCGCCATGGCGGCAGCGGTCGCGGGCAGGTCCGGGTCGACGCCGCGCTCGAAGCGTCGCCCGGCCTCGCTGGCGATGCGATGTCGCCTGATCGTTCGCGCGACGCTGACCGGGTCGAAGTGGGCCGCCTCGACGAGCACGTCGGTGGTGGTCTCACCGACCTCGCCCACGGCTCCGCCCATGACCCCCGCCAGGCCCAGGATCCGACCACCGCCGGCGGTCGCCGCATCGGTGATCACGAGGTCCTCGGGGTGCAGCGTTCGCCTCACCCCGTCCAAGGTGACCAGCAGTTCGTCGGCTGCAGCGCGCCTCACTGTCAGCGGGGCCACCACGGTCGCCAGGTCGTAGGCGTGAAGCGGTTGGCCGAGGGCCAGCATGACGTAATTCGTCACGTCGACGGCAAGACCCCGAGGGCGCATCCCGCACTGTTCGAGACGCCGCTGCATCCACTGCGGCGACGGTCCGGTCGCACGCACCCCGCGGACCACCCGGGTGACGAAGCGGTCACAGCCGGGCTGACCTCGAAGCGGCTCCCCATCCGCGAGGGACACGGCCATCCCGGTCACCGGGCCGCCGCCGTCGATGCCGTCCAGTGTCGGGTCGGGCAGGACAGGCGCTGCCGGATCCCGGAAGGTGGACCCGGTGGCATGGGAGTACTCCCTGGCCAGGCCTCGGATGCTCAAGGCGTACCCCCGGTCCGGCGTGACGGCGACCTCGATGGTCTCCCCGCCCAACCCGAGGAGGGCAATGGCGTCGCTACCCACAGCCGCGTCGCCCAGACCCAGGTCGGCGAGCCGGATGATCCCGTCGTGGTCCTCGCCCATGCCGAGTTCGGCCGCCGAGCAGATCATGCCGTCCGAGACGTGCCCGTAGGTGCGCCGGGCAGCGATAGCGAACCCGCCGGGCAGCACCGCGCCGGGCAGGCTCACGACCACCAGGTCACCAGCGCCGACGTTGGGCGCGCCACACACGATGCCGCGGGGCTCACCGTCACCGGTGTCCACCTGGCACCAGCGGATGATCTTGCCGTTTCGCTGCGGCTCGGCAACGGCGTCGAGAACCCGGCCGACCACCACTGCTCCGGTGATGTCGCCGGTGTGGAGCGCCTCCTCCTCCAACCCCACCCGGACGAGCGCGGCCAGGACGTCTGCGCCTGAGGAACCGGGCACGAGGTCGACGTATTCGGCCAACCACGACAACGGGGCTCGCATCAGACTCCCATCCCGAACTGACGAGAGAACCGGACGTCGCCCTCGACCATGTCGCGCATGT
>JANNOG010000088.1:0-96052 GCA_031398915.1 Micrococcales bacterium
CGTGGACCGGCTCGACGTGGACCGGCTCGACATGGACCGGCTCGACATGGACCGGCTCGACATGGACCGGCTCGACATGGACCGGCTCGACGTGGACCGGCTCGACGTGGACCGGCTCGACGTGGACTGGCTCGACGTGGACCGGCTCGACGTGGACCGGTTCGATGTGGACGTAAGGGCGACACTCGGGGTGTGATGGGTGCGTGCCACAACGTCGCCTGCCGCTGAGGGGGCCGACGCCAGCCGTTCTTGCGCTGGCGTTGGCCCTGCTAGGGCTGGCTACGGTGCTCATGATCGGCATGCCGATGCCCCGCGAAGCGCTTCGAGACGCCGGACCATTGGCGCCTCTCCTGCTTGTTTCAGCCTTCTTCGTCGCCGAGCGCTTCGTTTTCAATATGGAATATCGTGAACAGGGGATAACCTTCTCCCTGGACGAGATAGTGGTAGCGTTCGCCCTTGTCTTCGTCAATCCCTATGTGGCGATAGTGGCCCGAGTGGCGGGTGCTGCTCCGGCCATGCTGATGAGCAAACGTGGCGCACCCGTCAAGCTCGCATTCAACATATCGCTCTTGTGTGCCGAGACCGCTGTTTCCGCTTGGCTCATGCGCCAGGGAACCCTCCTGTTCGGTGACTCGTCATCGGTTCTCCTGCTGTGCGTTGTGCCCGCTGTATTCGTCGGCTCGGCACTCGGTGGCCTGATGATCATGCTGGCGATAGGGTTCTACGAACGAGACACATGGGATCGAATCCGATCGTCACTGGGTCAAGGGGCCATCCTCTACTCGTTGGGTGCGGCTCTCGGGGCGACCAGCGTCGGGCCGTCACTCATCAGCCCCTATCTGTTCTTTCTTCCGATTCTCCCGAGTGCTGTGGTGTGGCGATTGATGCGGTCTCAGGGGGACCTGGCGCAACGTCATCGAGACCTCACCGAGATGCACGCGTTCACGCGTGCAGTTGGCAAATACCTCGCTTTACCAGACCTGATGGAGGCGGCGCAAGCGCAGGCGAGACGCCTGCTTCGAGCCGAACACGCACTTCTTGTGGTTTTCGATCACAGTGTGCCCTCGGCGATCTCCAGGTCGTCGTCCTCGCCTGATATCGGGTATCCAGTGTCACCCACGGATCAGGACTGGCGGGATGTGCTCGAGGCGGACGGCCCGGTCCGGTTACCGTTCAGGGATGGTGTTCACGCAACTCCATTCATGTCTCACACCGGGTGGACCGAGGCCTTGGCCGCGCCGATCCGCGACTCCCAGGGACTCCTCGGGGTTCTCGTGGTCGCGAACCGACAAGGGACCCTCAATAGATTCTCGAACGACGACATCTCCCGAATGGCGCCGCTGACAGATCAACTGGCGTCGAGCCTGCGAAAGAGCCTGCTCCATACCGGGATGGAGCGCGATGCCACCCACGATCGCCTCACGGGTCTACCCAACCGGGCCGTGTTCGAGCGGTTGGTGGCCGAGGCGATGGCAGCGGGTGCTCCAGCGGCGGTCTACCTTCTCGACCTCGACCGGTTCAAGGAGGTCAACGACGGGTTGGGACATCACGTCGGTGACTTGTTGCTCAAGCGGTTTGCGGATCGGGTCTCCGGCGGGCTGGGGCCGGATGACGTCCTGGCGCGACTGGCCGGTGACGAGTTCGCGGTCCTCAGCCGGGGCGCCGACGCCACCCGCGCGGCATCACTCGGTGAGCGCCTCACCGAGCGCGCCCGGCACACGTTCGATCTGGCGGAACTCTCGGTCGCCGTCGCGTGCAGTGTCGGGCTCGCCGTCGCTCCCGATGACGGTACCGACTCGGCGACCCTGCTGCGCCGTGCCGACCTGGCCATGTACCAGGCGAAGGCACGCAGTTCCGGGTTCGAGCAGTACACCGCGGACATGGATTCGGACAGCGCCGACCGCCTGGAGCTGCTGCGCGATCTGCGGGTCGCTGTCACCGAGCGCCAATTCGATCTCTTCTTCCAGCCCAAGGTCGATCTGCAGAGTCGCCAGGTCGTCGGTGCCGAATCCCTGGTCCGATGGCACCACCCGGTTCGAGGGTTGTTCGACGCCGAAGGCTTCATTCACCTGGCCGAGCAGACGGACCTCATCCACCAGATCACCGAGTACGTCATGGAAGAGGCCCTCGCGGCAGCGGCGATGTGGCACTACCGGGGATGGCGAATCGGCGTGGCGGTCAACATGTCAGCGCGCAGCCTGCTGGACGAGTCATTGGTCGAACGGGTCGCCGCGCGATTGGAACGCCATGGTGTCGAACCCGCACTGTTGACCATCGAGATCACCGAGACCTCCGTCATGATGGATGCCACTCGATCAATTGCCTCCCTCGAGCGGCTCCGCGGATTGGGCGTGAAACTGTCGGTCGACGACTTCGGGACCGGTTACGCATCGCTGACCTATTTGAGGCGTTTACCGGTGAGCGAGCTGAAGATCGACCGCGCGTTCATCGCCGGTATGTTGACCGACCCACACGACCAGATCATCGTGCGCTCGACCATCGATCTGGGTCGTCACCTCGGGCTGACCGTCGTCGCCGAGGGTGTCGAGAACGACCTCATAGCCCATAAGCTCAAAGATCTCGGTTGCGACATCGGCCAGGGCATCGGGTTTGCGCGGCCACTGCCACTGGCCGAGTTCCATGCCTGGGTAGCCACCCATGGTCACCTGGGTACCCGGACCACCGACGCGATCACACCGGAGCGCCGGGCAACCGCGTGACCAGCACCGGCACTGCCACCCGCGAGCCGGTGCTAGAGGTGGGTGACTGCCGCCAGTGCCCGCTCCAGCGCAACCGGGTAGTCGGCCTCGGCGATGTCCGCGCGGGCCTGCTCGCGACCCAGGAGGAGGCCGAACGTGAACCCGTTCTCGCCCGCTCCGTGCGCTCGGGCGCCCATCCCGCGCAGGGCATGCTGAGCGATGACGGCATCCTGATGGCGGCCCAGCACGGACTGGACCTGCTTCATCCCCACTGCCACGTCGCGAGCCGCGGGACCGAGCGCGCCCATCGTCGCCTCTGCGGTGTAGCGCGCCCGCTTGGTGCTCTTCCGGACGGCATGCAGGGTCGGGACCCGCTGGGCGGGCGCCGCGACGTCGACGGCGTGGTCGGCTGCCTCGACGCCTCGAACCGCCTTTCGCAGCCGCTTGACCAGAATGGTCGTAGGTGGTCGGGCCGCCACGCGGGTCAACGGTGGCGACTCGCGAAACGCCACCAGCTGCTCGCACAGTCGACGGAAGCGCGCGACGTCGAGGTCGGTGGCGGGCGCTGCCTGCGCCGCCGCGCGGGCCATTTCGGCCTGGATGCGAGCCGCCACCGGTCCCAGCACCAAGTCACCGGGTAGTGCCCGGACATCGCGGAGAAGACGTTCGCGCAGGACGTCGGCATCGCGCGCCGCCGACAACGCGGTCCCCAACCAGCGCAGCTCACGTCGCAGCTCCTGGCCCGCGACCGGATCGAACAGCGGTGCGAAACCGGCCAGACAGCTGCGAATGCGCCGAGCGGCGATCCGCGTCCGCCGTACCGCATCGTCCCGGCCGGACAACAGGTCGGCGTCGAGAACGGTGTCCACCTGCGTGCTGATGTAGGCAAGCACGACGTCGCCCGCGGTGGGCAGGGTGGGCGTCGGGCAGCTGGTTGCAGCGTTGATGGGGGAGTCGTCGTCTCGGTGGGCCATGCCTCAGGGTGCCTCACCCGTGGCTGATCTCGACAATTGCCGTTGAGCCGAGGGGTCAGCCGCGGGTGACCACGACCTGGCTCTCACCGACGCGCAGCTGGGTCGACGTGGCCAGGTCCAGGTAGATGGTGCCGCTCTGATCGGTGGTGGACGTCCACGAGACCCTCCAGTAACTGGTGGCCGTGACCGTGTAGGCCCCGCCGGCGTGCGCCGAACTGCTGCGGCGGTAGGTGTGCCCACAGGTTGGACTTGGCTCGGCGCCGGACGCGGATGAGTAGGCCGTGCCGAGACCACATGTCACCTGGGTTCCGTCGCCCATGTTCCACGACACGCGCTCAACCTGGGCGCGGGCGGTCACGCTGACCGATCCCGCCGCCGCGGTCTCGGTTGCCTGCCAGGTTCCCTCACGTGGGTCGGCCACCCACATGTGAACGGGCAGTCCCACCAGCGCCAAGCCGGTTGGCGGAGGCGCGAGGCCGATGTCGATGGGACGCAGGTCCATCTGTTCGATCGCGGTCCGAGCGAGAACCTCAGGATCGATGTAGTCGGCCACTGTCGTGCCCGCGTCCAACCACCGATAGAAGCCCTGCGCCGGTATGCCCGTGGCGCCACCGTCCAGATAGTTGAACGGGATGCACCGGTGCAAGGTCTCGCCCGGGTGTGCGGCGATGGTCTCGGGTGGGAAGCCGGCCCGGACCGGATCCACCGGCTGCGGGTCGATATGGCAGCCGAAACGGCTACTCCAGTACGAGCCGTCCAGCGAGCAGGGGATGGTCTGCCCAGCAGAGGTGCATTGCCGCGCTGGTCGGCTCGGTGCGGGTTGCGGCGCAGCGCCGTTACCGGGTGCGCCCGTGCTGCCAGGGCGACCAGGGTCGTTGGCCCGCACCTGACAGTCGCCGTAGGACGTGCAAGTCGTGCGACTTGGCGGTGGTTCAGCTGCGACTGACGTAGGAATGGCACCGAACATGATCAGGACGGACGCCGTGCACAGTGTTATCCCAATACGCACGTCTCTGCCTCCTCGGTGATTCGGTCGACTACGTACCAACGAACGATTCCATCGTTGAGGGGGTTGGCTTGACGGACCATCGACACGTCATCCACGTAAAAGTCCGGGATGTTGGAAGGCTTGAGGGACTGGCCTGCTGCGTCGAGGTAGTCAGCTTGCCTGACGTCGGTGCAGGCTCTTACCTCAGCAACACCCGCCTCATCGTCAAGTGAGGCGATCTCTGCAGAGACGACGACGGGTGACCCCACAGTCTCGACTGCCCCCTGCTCCCAAATCGTCATGGGTATCGCGTGATCGAATTCGCGCGCGAAGTCCATGGCAACGGCATCCAGAATCCGGTCGGTCTCGGACGTACCCGCGAACACCCCCGCGGCCGCCGCCTCGGCAATGCTCACATCGATGAATCTCTCGGATTCTGTGACGTACTCGCGATAGGCCGCCAAGACCTCGGCCTCGACGTCGGCGTCGACGCTCGCTTCGGCGGGCGACGGCGCGGCAGCAGACTCGGGACCGTCGGGCACCGCATCCGAGGCGAAGTCGACGACGTCGTCGGCCCGCCCCGCGTCGCCGCATCCCACCAGTGCCCCGCCGAGCACGAGTGAGGTAAGCCCGGCCATCATTCGTGCCCGCCTCACCGAACGGCCGCGCGTTCGGACTCTGTCGCGCTGCCCAGCCTGACGACCAGGGCCTCGGTGGCCGGATCGAGGTCCAGGCCGGAATCGTCGGCCCACGAATGGATGTGGGCCACGAGCGACGCCACCGTGCCGTGCGCCCCGGCCGCGCTCTCGACTCGCAGGGCATCGCGCCACAGCATCTCGGCACCGGGATCTGCGCGTCGGCCCGCCGAGACGGCCCAGCGAGCCTCCGCCAGGTCGCCGCGAGCCAGTGCCCGATTGGCGACACTGTGGGCGACGTCGACGATCGAGGCGATCATCTCTTCGCGCAGTGGCTCGGCCCATGCGTAGTGGCGCTGCACGACAGCCACGAATGGCGCGTCGGTGACAAGCTCGAGTGCCTGCACCAACGAGTCGGCGGCGGTGCGTTCCGGGTCCGCGCCGACCAGTGACCGCCACGCCTCCCAATCCGTGGCAACCTCGGCATCGAGTTGGTAGACCGCAACGCCACCCACCGTGGCGCGCCGCAGGAAGGTCCGGCCGTCCGCGGCAGTTCCCAGCCAGCGCCGGGCCCGACTCACCAGGGCGTGCAGGGTGGCGTCCGCGAGACGGTGGTTCGGTGAGAGCGCCTCGGCCAGCTGATCGCGGGTGCGCCCGGCGCGGTGCGTCGCCAGCACGGCGAGCAGGGCCAGAGTGCGAGCGGTGTGGGTCCCCGGCTCTGGCCCGCCGGCGCCCTCCAGGACGACCGGGCCGATGATCCGGAGTCGAGGAGCATCGAGTGGTACTGGGGGTGGCAATACCGGCGCCACACTCGCTCGCCTGGTCGTCGGTTGAGTCGGCCCGGGTTCGTCCACGGTCATCGCTGCGGTTGGCACGACGATGGATGCCGGATGTGCGGGTCGATCGTCGCCGGGTGCGGGTGCGGGTGCGGGTGCGGGTGCGGGTGCGGGTGCGGGTGCGGGTGCGGGTGCGGGCGTGGGCGTGGGCGTGGGCGCTGGCAAGGGCGCGGGCGCAGGCGCAGGGATCGTCGGGTGAGACGCCCGGCTCATCGCCTGCAGCAGCGAGTGGAGCGCATCCACCCCCAGCGACTGCGGTAGCAATGGGACGTCGACCGGGCGCAAGACCGCCTCGCCGGTCCCGCCCTGGTCACCCGCGGCGTGATCCAGAATCCACATCGCCATGTCCTCCAGTGGTCGCTGCTCGACACCCGCAATATCGAGGTCGCGGGTCAGTACGACGCTCACCCCGGCGCGGCGATCGGCCAGATCGATGAGTGCGCGTTCGTCTTCGGGGTCGATCCCACCGAGCACGACGACCACCTCGTAATCCCAATCGCCGCCGAAGCCGTCCGAGTCTCGCCAGCGCGCCTCGGCCAGTCGGGCGCCTCCCGACAGGCTCAGCTGTGCCGCCGTTGCCTCGACCCGGGCTCGAGCATCCACCAGCAGTCGCCGGATGCCGACGCTTCTCACCCGACCGCTGGGCAGCGCCGCAATCAGTTCCGGTTCGGCACCGACCAGGCTGACTTGGACATCCCCAGACCACACGCTGGTCGCCAATTCAGCCGCGAGGGCTCGCGCCGTGTCGCCGGGACGCCCGTGGCGTCCCGCGATGCCCAACACACCGAGTTCGTCCACGTCAACCAGCAGGTGCGAGTTCGGGCTGTCGTGGCCGACGGTGACGAGGGTGGGGTAGGGCGCGTACGCCTCGCCCGGCACGGCTGGTCGTTCGGTCAGGGGGTCGCCGGGGGCCGCGGCCAGGACAGTCGCGGGCAGGGGGCGCGACCAGCTGGTGCCACCGGGTTCGACCGGTTGCCAGGGCGATGGCAGGCTCGCCGCCTCGGCGAGGTACACCTCGACGACGGCCGGGTCCAGACGTACCGCCCGGATTCGAGGCAGCGGGGTGTCGGTGGTGCGGCAGGCGATGGCCAGGTCGGCGAGAACGAGGGCGAGGGCGTCGGGTCTGACGTCGGCGGCGACCTCACGCAGCTGGGCTTCGGCCAACAGTGCGGCGCCGACTGGCATGGGCAGCCGTTGCCCAGCCCTGCGATGGGCGCGCTGACGGCCTCGGCGGACTGCCAAGGCGCCGAGCACAGCCGCAGCCAGGAGGGCGCCGATCCCCGTAGCCGTCCGCAACGCACTGGCCTCCTCTTGGTCCAGGGCCACGGACTCTGCCGATTCCGGCGTGGCGAGGGTCGCGTCGAGCGCTGTCGGCGACTGCTGGCCGGACACCGCCTCTCGCTCGGCAGCCCCCCCGTCGTCGCTGCCGGCGCCTTGGCCGCCCGCGTCACTGCCGACGCCTTGGCTGCTGCCGTCGTCGCTGCCGGCGCCTTGGCCGCCCGCGTCACTGCCGACGCCCTGGCCTGGTCCGTCCAATGTGACCGACGCCGGCGGGGTCGGCTGTGTCGTCACCGTCGGGTCGGGGTCAGGTGGCGGCGCCTCGATCGGGGCCGGGGCCGGGGCGGCGATCGGGTTGTCCGCCACGGGTATCGCCACCGTCCATCCGGGGTGAATCAGGTCGGGGTCCACCAGACGTCGACCGTCCGGCTGCAGGATCTCGGCGCTCGCAGCAGCGATCTCGGGATAACGCTGCGGGTCCCCGAGGGTCTGTTGCGCGATGGCGGACAACGTGTCACCCGCGACCACGGTGTGGACCTGCCCCGAGTGTGGTGCATCCTCGGCGTCGACGCCCTCCGCGTCGTCGGTCCCGGATGAGGCGGGCAGGACCAGGGACCACCCCGGTTGCAGCACGTGGTCCGTGCCCAGTGACCCACCTGTGCGCTGTTCGCGACCGTAGTTCGCTGCAGCCAATTCGCGCCATTGCAGGCCGTTGCCCAGGTGTGCCTCGGCCAACCGCCACAGCGTGTCGCCGTCGGCGACGACGACCACCGGGAGCAGCACCGGCGGTCGGTTGGCGATCGCCTCCGCCAGCCGCGCATCGTCGGGCGCGGCATTTCGGGTGACCGGGCGGATCGCGAATGGCGGCGAGGGCCGACTCGTGCTCGCCGCACCCGAGGCGGCCTCGGCGATGAGGCTCGGATCGGCGATGGCCACGCGTGAGGCCAGGGGTGCGGTTGCTGACGCGGGTCCGACACCGTGGGACCCAGGCCCCGCCGGGGCGGCCGCCGCATGTGCGGCGACGGGTGCCGACGCCATCAGGGCGGCCGCGACCAGCCCGGCCACGATTCGCTGTTGCAGCCCCAGACCAGGCAGTCGTACGGGTGACGAACCGCGAGCGCGCGACACCGCCTCGACGACGACGGCGGCCGCGAAGCTCGCCCACCCCAACCACCCGGCGAGGCGCAACACGGCGAGCACCAGCGACCCGTCGTCCGGGTCGGTCAGCAGACGCTGCCATGCCTGCGGTGACGTCGACCCCGGTGGCAGGGGTGAACCGCCGACGAGCCACAGCGCCACAGGTACGCCGAACAGCAGGACGACGAGGACCAGCAGGGCACCGAGGCCCCGGACCACCCGGATCACGGAGTGCCCCCCGCCACGGATTGCTCCACTCGCGCGCTTGCCGAACCGGTTACCGGGCCGGGAGCCAGCAGCCCGAGCCCGGCAAGCGGGGACTGCGGGACGACCGATGTCGTGACGGTGATGACCGCCGTCCCCTCCTGGTACGTCACGGCAGCGTCTCCGGTCACGCCGATGGCGCCCAGGTAGGACTGAGCTGCCCGGGCCGCCGCGCCCGCATCCAACCGGCCCTGGATGCCGGAGGCGACACTCGCTGGGTCCACCTGTTGGCCGGCGGCTCGCGCCGCTTCTGCAGCGGCGGCGTCCGCCAATTGAATCGCCCGCACCCGCGCTCCGCCCTCCACCACCAGCCCGAGAGCGGCGAACATCCCCAGTACCGCCACCACGAAGAACAACGAGACGGAACCGGCGTCGGAGTCAACCCCCGGCGCGTGTCTGGTGCTCACCGGGCGCCTCATGGCCGTTCCCGATAGGTGTCGAGCACGCTGGTGGCGGTCTCGGCCACCGTGATCGATCCCGGCCCGGGCAGCCCGAGGTCACCGAGGGAGACTGCGCACGTCACGTCGACGCTGACACTCGCGGCCTGGCCCACGGCAACAGCGAACCCTCCGGTCGAGACCGCGACGTCCAGCCGCTGACAGTCGATGTCCTGGCCGGCCAGCGATGCCCGGGCCTCGGCCTCGGCGGCCGCGCTGGCACCCGCCGCCGTCCGGGCGAGTGAGGCCTGACGTGCAGCTGCCTGAGCTGCGACCAGAACCCCGGTATGCGCCGTCGACACTCGGCCACCGGCCACGACCAACGCAACCACCAGCAGGAGGACGGGAGCGAGGACGGCGAACTCCAACGAGACCGAGCCGCTCGCGTCACCGACGGGGTGGCCCTCGACGCCGATCGGTGGGCGGCTCATCACGGGCTCCCCGGGGCGGTGACCCGCTCGACGGCGCCGGTCACGGTCTGGCGAACCTGGGCATCGAAGACACCCGGCACGATCTGCGGCGCCCGGCCGGTGACGGTGACGGACATCGTGGTCGCCGACCGGGTACCGGAGGCAGCGGCATCCCCCAACACCGATGATCCGCCGGAGCGTTCGACCACCGACGCGGAGGCAGCCACCGCCGACGCCACGGTCCCGTCCTCGGCCCGTCCGACCGTCACGCCGGCCGACGCTGCGGCCGTGGCGACGGTTCGGGCGTGGAACCACAACGCCCCCTGCAGTGCGCTGAGAACCAGCAGCAGTGCGGCAGGGAACAGGACGACGACCTCTAGGGACACGGAGCCGCTGTCGCAGCGCCCGGCGCCCGCCGGTCGGGGGCGGGGGATGGACATGGTGTGATCCAGCTCGGCCGGGCTAACCGATCTCGGCCAGGCGCGAGTTGACCGCTGCGTTGATCCCGGCGACCAGCAGAGTGGCCACGGCGAACAGCCCTACGGCGATCACCACGATCTCGAGGGTGGAGACCCCCGCATCGTCCAGCGCGGGTGCCAGTCGCCGGACGCGGCGACGCAGCTCACGCACGGACAGCCAGGACAGAGAAAGGCGAGAACGCTTCACGGGCACCTCCCACCGACGACCGTCGATGCCCGGGCGGCATCGGTACGAGTCCACCTGAAGCACGGGCGTGCGTCAAGCGGCTCGCAACGCATCGTCGGCCGCCCGAGTACATAGGGTGCTGAACAGTGAGTATTCGGGGCAAGTGGCCTGCTCCATAGGCCGTTCCGCAGGTGCGGTTCACAGGATCCGCAAAGCGGCAGGAGTAGCCAAAAGAGCGACAAAAACAACCGCAAGAGCGGCAACGGGGACGGAGAGGGACTCCGAGGTGGCGTTGGCGCGGGCCTGCTCGTCGGTGAGGAGTTTCACCCGAAGGCTCCGCCCTCTCGCGCGCAATGCCTCGTACACATGGGCACCCTGTTCGCCGGCCAGGCGCATGACGTCGGCCAGTTCCGCGAGTTCGGGGACGCCCAGTTCGCCCGCCAGCTCACTGAGGGCCTGCCATGGCGTCACGCCCGACAGGCGCGCCCGGAGCAACTCCTGGCGGATCCGGACGAACGCCCAGTTCTCACTGATCGTGGCGGCGCGTTCGAGAGCCTGCGTCGTCCCGGCCCCGGCCAGCCGTTCGAGGGCGACCAGCTCGATGTACGCCCCGACCGCTCGGGCGAACGCCTGCCGGGACGCGTTTGCCTTGGCCCGGACCGTCAGGTCGGCCAGGTTGTAGAACACGGCGGCGAAGACCAGGCCTGCCGCCGCAGGCAGTTGCCACGGCTGGGCCAGCCCGATCAGCGTCGTGGCCAGTGCCAACGTCGGGGGAAAGACCAGACCCACGAAGGCGAGC
The DNA here is from genome assembly GCA_031398915.1 of Micrococcales bacterium. Taxonomy (GTDB): domain Bacteria; phylum Actinomycetota; class Actinomycetes; order Actinomycetales; family JBBAYJ01; genus JANNOG01. The sequence continues at coordinate 11,103 of JANNOG010000088.1, forward strand.
AGCACCTTCTCGCCCAGAAACGTCGATGCGCTCTGGCCGAGTAACGCCAGATCACGCCGCCGCGCCGCGCTCACCAACGTCGTGCCGAAACGGCGATTCACCGACCTGCCGAGGCGTTCGGTCAGTCCCACGTCGGCCGAGTCGCCGACGTCGAGGATCGCCGGGCGCTGCGGTTGCAACCGTTCGACCGCGTCGGCGAGTCGCGGGTCGGCCCGGGCCAGGTCGCGGATCACCAGGATGATGCCCAACCCCACGATTGCCCCGGCGACGGCCGCCGCAACGGTCAGCGGGGTCACGGCGATCGGCGCGATGATCGAGGTCGTCACGACGCTACTCCGGTGAGGAAGCGCGGCGTCGGCCTCCCCGTGGTCGCCTGGCGGAGCCACACCAGGCAGCCGGCGAACAACGCCAGCAGGGTGGCCAGCAGCAATTGACCGAGCAGTGATCCGTACGGCGCCAGATATCCGCTGACGGTGAGCACGCCGAGTACCGCCAGAGTGATCCCGGTGACGATGCGCGCGGTCGTGCGGGGTCGGGCTCGGTCCGCCTCGACCGCTCGTCTGATCCTGACTTCGTCGGCGACCGTCGCTGCGAGATCGTCGAGTACCGCCGCCAGCCCGTCTCCTCGGCGTTGTGCCCCCAAGATCAATGTGGCGGCGATGAGGTCTGCGGTGGCGTCGTCGACCTGGTCGGCGAACGCTCGCAGGGCGTCCTCCGTGGGCCATCGGGCGCTCAGCCGGGTTGCCAGGTCGGCGACGGCAGGGCGGATCGCCGGCGAGGCGGCCGCCACACTCGACGCGACAGCGCTCTCGATCCCCGCCCCCACGGTCAGCAGGCCCGACAGTCCTCGGGTCCACGACTCCAGCCCGCCCAGGACGGCGAGGCTGGTGCCCGAGCGGTGCGAGCGGAGCAGGGTGGGCAACAGCAGGGCGGCGGCGGGAACAGCCACCACGGCAATGGCGAAACCGGTGATCCACCAGGTCAGGGCCCCAGCGACAAGGCAGACGGCCACCACGGCGACACGCCGGACCGACGTGGCGGGCAACCGATCGACCGGGCGTCCTGGGACGACCTCACGCCGCCGCGCTCCCGAAACGACGAGGATGACGCCGAGCAGCACGGCCGCTGCCGACATGGCGGCGACGAACGCGCTCACGGTGCCGCCCCGATGCCGTGGGCGCCGCGTCGCCACATCGGCCCGTGGTGGAACGGCGAGGGATCGAATCCGGCGGCGACCAGTTGCGGCAACCGGGCCGGCGCGGTCTGCGCGATCGCCACGCCCGTCGGCCCCGGGACGAACACGTCGTTGATCGCGGGACGACCGGCCTCGCCTCGCGTGACCTCGATGACCTCGTCCACGACCCGCCCGCGGTCGCCGGTGATCGGGTCGATGTGCAACGACACGTGAACGATGAAATCGATATGAGCGGCGACCAGGCGGTCGGCGTAGCTCTCGCTGCCACCGGTCGAGTGCACCGCCAACGCCAACCGCTCGATCGTGTCGGCGGCCGTCTTGGCGTGAATGGTCGACAGGCTGCCCGCGCCGGCCTGCATGGCCTTGAACATCGCCGCCGCCTCGCCGCCACGGACCTCACCGACGATGATCCGAGACACGTTCAGCCGGAGCACGTCGACGAACAGGTCCTCGACGGTGATCTCTCCCGCTGGGCGTCCGTCCGCCGTCCGCTCTCCGGAGCCGGGCCGGGCTTCGAGGGCGATCACCCGATGGTGGTGCCCACCCTCGTGGAGGAACAGCTCGTACTCGGTTTCGAGCGTGGCGATCGCCTCCATCGGCGGAAGTGTCCTGGCGAGCGCCCGCAGCAGAGTGGTCTTGCCTGCTCCCATGCTTCCCGAGATGACGATGCTGGCGCGGGCGGCCACGGCGGCGGCCAAGAACGACGACAACGTCCGGTCCAGGGTGCCCAGCTCGACGAGGTCGTCCAGGGTGACATCGGTGAGACCGTGCTTGCGGATCCTCACGATGGGTCGATGGCTCACCCACGCCAGTGCCGCCAGGCGAGCACGTGAGCCGGGCAGGTTGAGGTGTAACCGGGGGGACGCGCTCGAGAACGGTCGTTCGGCAGCGTCCGGGCGACGTGCCGCCAGGAACTGGAGGAAGTCGAGAAGCTCCGCGTCACTGCCGGCGATCGGTGAGCCCCTGTCGAGGGTTCCGTCGGTGCGTTCGATGACGACGGTGTCGAACCCGGTGATCTCGATGTTCTCGATGGTCGGGTCGTCGACCAGCGGTTGCAGGCGCCCCAGGCCGAACAGCGCGTCCAGGACGGCCGCGGTCAGGCCGGCCCGGTCCGCTTGATCGAGAGTGCGTCGGCCCCGGAACGTGTCGGCCGCCACCTTCTCGCGGACCAGGTCCCCTACGATCGCCCGGGCCAGTTCACGACGGTCGTCCTCGGCGGTGTTGGGTGACTCGGCCAGGGCGGTCGCCAGCGTGATCGAGGCCTGTTCGCGCAATGCCCGGACCAGGGTCCAGTCCGGCGAGACAGCTCGTGACGTCACCGACGTGGCACGCGCGGGCTCGTCGGTGGGCGCGCGGTTGCCGAGGGGTCGGTCGAGTGCAGTCGCGGGTGGCGTGTCGAGCGGGGCCGTTCGCGGGTCGGAGGGCGTCGCACCGGGCGTCGCACCGGGCGGGTGACCGATCGGCGGCCCATCGAACAGCGGCAACGATCGCGGATCCGGTGGGTCGGCGATGGGTGGCTTGACCGACTCAGCCATGCGCTGCTGCCACGCAGCGTAGAGAACCCATGACGGACATGGTGGCCCATCGACCGGTGGGGGTGGGGACGGGCGGATTCGGGTGCGGGCTATCGGGTGACCGGCCGCAGCCACTGTCGACGTGCTGCGGCCGCCTCGGTCAGGGCGAGCGCGGCGGTGGCATACGAGGACGCCAGGCGCCCCTTGCCCCATCGTCGGGGCCGAGTTGCTCCGGCGCTGAGGACGGCCGCGGCCCGCGGATCCCACTCCACCACCGCCAGGACGGGCAGTCCGACGACGGATTCGATCTCCGCCACCGAGTAAGGCCTTCGGGGACCGACGACCATCAGGCCGCTGCCTGATCGTGCGGCCTCGCCGCGCCAACGGAGCAACGACGGCGCGCTGGACCTGGCGGCTGCCACATCCCGCAACGACGACCCCATGACGACGAGGGCGAGGTCCGCCCCGCTGACGAGCGCCGCCGGCGCGTTTCGCTGCGACACCCGACCGGCATCGACGAGAACGTCCGTACCGGCCTCGTCGAGCCCGCCGAGCAGCGCGATCAGTGGTGGCCACAACGACGACAGGTTCCCGCCTTGACCCGGGTCCGCGATGCCGGGGATGATGTACGCCCGCTCGGTGAGTACTCCGATCGCCTGATCCCACAGATCGGTGGCGCCCAGGTCGCGCTGCTGGTGCGCGATGGCCAGTCCGACGAGGCCGCGATCGTGGCGCACGGTTCCGCGCAGGTGACCGGCGAGGACCGAGCTCGATCCGGCCATATCGGCCTCGACGATCAGGCAGGCGCGGGGCCACAGCGAGGCCAGGCCGAGGGCGGTGGTGGTGGCCCCTGGCGCACCAGCGGCGGTGAGCAGGGCGAAGACGCTCACCGGCGGCTCATTCCCCGGGTTGTGGGGCGACAGTGCCGACGACGACGATCGTGAAGCGACCGGTGGCCGCGCGAGCGGCCAACGCCTTGGCGACCTCCACATCGGTCACCACCGTCACGACGCTGACCCCACTGATCTCGTCGATGCTGGTCGTGACGACTGTGGCAGCCAGGGCAAGCGGGACGGCCTCGGGCGGGTCGGCCTGCGCGGCCGGCGTGTCCACCACCAGGATGGAGTCACCGGCCTGCAGCACGGTGGCGGGCACCTGGGCAGCGGTTACCGGCAGGCCGACGAGGGCCTCGGCGGGCCGGTGGGAACCAGGCGGGCACCCGTGATCGCCTGTGGTGGTACCACCTGCCCGGTGAGCAGCGGCACCGTCGTCCGTCGGCCGATGGCGTCGTCCAGGGCTCCAGCGGGGATGTACGCCGTGCCCGTCGTCGTTCCGCCGATGTCCGCCACCCGCAGATCCTCGGCTGTGATCACTTGACCTGCAGGGATGTCCCTGGCTGCGACGACCACTCCCGCCGCGCCCGCCAGCGTGGTGACGAGCCAGGCGGCGCCGAGGCTGCCGAGGACGATCAGCGCGATGCCCAGTCCGATGACGGCCGGGCGGCGCCGGAGTCGGACGCCGGCAGTGAAGGGGGGATGGTTGTCCCGCGACGGCGGTCGCGCCGATGTCGGCAGGCCGGGGTCGCGCGGCTGGGCAGCGGCGGCCGTGGGCACTACTGACCGTGTGGCTGCCATGACGGACATGGTGTCGCATGGCACCGGCCGATGTGACACCCCGACGATCCGCGACCAGCCCTGTGGCGGTCGGGCGAGGCGGGTCTCGGCCCGGTCTGCCGCTAGGCCGTGGCCTCGCGGACGGCGGCCAGCAACCGCGCCTTCGCCCGGCACGCGCGCTGGCGCACGGTGGCCTCACTGATCCGTAGCGATCGAGCCGCCTCGGCCCGGGCCCGGTCGGCGGTCGCCGGCGAGTGCAGGCACCACAGCAGTTCCGCGTCGCCCCGGGCCAGGGCACCGCGCTCTACTGCCCAGGTCAGGAGCCGGAGCAGGTCCTCGTCGGCTCGGCCAACGGGGTGTAGCGCCTCGGCGATCTCGGCTGGGGGTACGGCCACCGCGAGCGCTTCCAGATGGTCACCGGCTGCCAGCGCCGCTGTCGTGGGGCCGGTGTCGCGGTGCGTCAACGTCCTGAGGAGGTCGAGGGCAAGGCCGTCGCGCACCGCGCCGACCCGGCTCAACGGGTAGTCGACGATCAACTCGTAGAGGCGGGCAACCGCGACGGACTCTGCCTCTTCGACGTCCCCGCCGTAGTGGTGGGCCGTCCGCCGGGCCAGACCCAGCGCGGACCCCAGCAGCGCGTGCAGGACGACGCGGCCCGCCAGTGCATCCCCCAGCTGAGCGGAGCGGACGAGGGCACGCAGCGCCGCATCCTCGCCTGGCCCGGACACCCGGGCAGCGACGTCGTCGAGGCTGAGGCACCCGGCAAGACCCGGACCGCCTCGCTGCCACCGGGCCACGGCGAGCCGTGAATCGGCCGCCTCCGACAGTTCGGCGAACTCGTCGTTGAGCCGTCCGACCAGACCATGGCGACGCCGGGGCCGGACGGCGCTGCCGCGTGGGGTGCGCACCGTGCTCGCCATGGCACAGACGGTCGCCGCTGGGACTTGCCCGGATTCTTGCCCGGTCGTGTCCGGGGTCAGTGCCAGCCTCTGACCTGCACGGAGTCACAACCGACCGCACCGGTTCACCTATCTGTGGCAACGATCGACGTCGAGGAGGGTCATGTCCGGCACCGAGGGATTCGATGGGCTGTTCGTGCGGTCCGGGCGCCGCGTCGATCCGGACGTCGACCTGGCCGACGCCGCTGCGGTGGTCCGTGCCCGGTTGGACGTCGACCGCGTCCTGGCCCGGATGGCCGTCCAGCCGTTCGACGAGGCCGCCCACGTCGACATGCGCCGGTGGCTGAGCGATGTCGGGCCCGCCGTCGCATCATGGCGACGCCTCCAGGCCGGAAACGCCTCGTGACCGACATCCGGATCCCCGCCCGACGGTTGGCTGCCGCCGACGTATCGGCCAGTCCCGTCCGTCCCGGGTCACCGGCCGACGACCTCCGGAACCATCCGACCGGCACCACGGCGATCCCGTGGTTCACGTCGCCCGACGCTGTCGGTTCGTCCGGCGATGCGCCGGGAATGGCGGTGTCGACGCCGCAGCGCTCCGCGACCCCTCGACCCAGTGCTGCGATCCGTGAGGCCCGGGCGGCGCGGCTGTTCGCGACCACACCGGGGCGGGGGGTGTGGACCGCCGGGCGCGACCACGCTGGGGCACTGGCACGTGTCGTCGTCTGGCTACTGGTTCTGGCCGGGCCGGTGGCATTGCTCTGGCTAGGCCTGGAGCCCCGGATCGCGGTGGTCGGCGCGTCGCAGGCACCGACCGGCGACCCGGGTCCGGACATGGCCGTCGCTGCCGTGGCAGAGGCGTCGGCGGTGGCCTGGCTGAACCGCGGGGCACCGCCCGAGGCCACACCATCGGTGCAGGCCAGTACGTTGAGGGTGACGGCGCCACCGCCCACCGACGAGGCCGCCGGGATCTGGTCGGCCCTGGTGATGGTCACGACTGTCACATCCGACGCCAGCTCGACGGCGGTCACGACGTACCTGCAGGTGCCGGTTCTGGTCGAGGGCGCCGACACCGATCTCCCGGCGATGACCGCGTGGGGATCACCCTCGGTCGTCCCCGGGCCGCGGCCGGTGGCCGATGGGGACGGTGGTCCGGACGGCGTCGACGGCGGTGCGGATCGAGACGGTGCCGGTCTGGATGATCCCGCCCCGACCGGTGTCGACTACGCCGAGCTGCTGCCGGACACGGATCCTCGGGCGGTGGTGGCCACCGCCTTCGTCACCAGCCTGCTCACGGGTGCGGACGTGACGCCCCTGACCGCGCCCGGGTCCACGGTCGGCTCGATTCCGGCGATGACCGACACGGTCGACGTCACCGAGGTCAGGGCCGCAGACCTGGGTGGCGCCGGCGAGGCCGATCGCAGCGAGGTGGCGGTGAACGCCGTCATCGCCGGCGACGTGGCGCAGGCCGACCCTCGGACGGTGACCTACTACCTGGACCTCCGGTCTCGCGATGGGCGGTGGGAGGTGGCCGAGCTTCGCACGGCTCCTGTCGCCACCGCCGTAGCGCCGTCGTCCGCCCCGTCCGCGCCCACCAACGAATGACCTGACCGAACCCCGAAGGAGCCCTCATGTCCGTTCTCCTCACCGCCGCCAATGGCGGGATCCTCGACTGGACCCGCGACAAGACCGGCGAGGTGTCGTCGACCCTCATCATCGTCGCGGGCGCGCTGGCCGTGCTGTTCGCGATCTGGTACGTCATCAAGTCGGGGTTCCGGTTTCCGGCGATCCTGATGGCCGCGTTGTCGGCCGGCTTCTTCCTGTGGGTCGTCAACAACCCGGATTTCGTCGCCAATCTGTTCGGTAACGAGATCGAGTCGGCGCCCACTCCGATAGTCGTGATCGACACCGGTGGGGTGCGCCTGTGACCGATGATCGCGACGCCGACGAGGTCGTCCGGTTCCATACCCGCGGGGTGCGGTTTCCACGCCTGATCGGCAAGACGGCCGACGGCACCCGACTACCGGGCGGGCCGTACACGATCACCCAGGTCGTGGCGACGGTGACGGTGTTCATCGCCGGTCAGTGGACCCGCCCGGTGTGGGGGGGCAATGGCCTGACGTCCGACTACCTCGCACTGGTGGCGGTGGCTGTCGTGGTCGGTTTCGCGCTGCGCCACGCGACGTTCGGCCCTCGTGATCCGGTGACCACGGCGATCGCCGTCATCGGGCTGTACCTGGCGCCCCGGACCGGCCGGCTGGGCGGTCGTGGCGTACGCCGACCCGCACCGTCACGAGTCACCGCTGGTCCGAGATGGCAACTGGCAACCGAGGGCGTCGGGACTGATCGGGATGCGTAACCCGGTGACGGCGATCGCCGGCCATCTGATCTGGACCCGGTCGGGGGGCCCGTGGGCGGTGTGGCGACTGCAGCCGCTGCCCTACGGGTTGCGTCCTGCGGAGGACAAGCAGGTGGTGCGCGCCCTGCACGCCCAGCTGTTGCGCTCGCTACGTGGCGACGCCGTCCTGCTCGGCCTCGCTGCGCCGATCGACCCGGTCGCGGTGGTCGCCCGGATGCTCGATCGAATCGACGTCCGGGTCAGACCGGCCTGGGCGCAGGAGTGCGACGCGACCCTCGATCGACTGACGACCCTGGGGCTGAGCGAGCGGACGTTCTGGCTGGCTGCCCCGCTGCCTCGCGGTGCCGGTGCCGCTGTGATGTCGACGTTCGCGACCGCCGGGACGGAGATCACGGACGCACTGGGCATGCCACGGTGGGTGCCGTCGCCGCGCCGGGTCGCAGAGGCCCGAGCCGCCGCCGAGTCGCTCCAGTTCTCGTTGCCGACCGCGTTCGGCGCACGACCGGCTACGGCGGCTGAAATGGCGTGGATCAGCACTCATTCGCTGCGCCGCGGTCTCGACGAATCGGCCCTGCCACCCAGTGACCTGCCGTCGACGGACGAGTGGGTTCGGTCGGCGGCGCGGCTCAGCCCTCTGCTGGACGAGGGTGGGGCCAGTGACGTCGTGTCCGGCGCCCGGGCGCGGGCGGCTCGCCTCAACCCGCTCACCAGGCGCTACCTGAAGGTCTCGGACTCCACCGCGCCCGGCGACGAGCCCGAGGCCGGGTACCAGGTGATGCTCACACTGGACGACGTCCCCTCGGCGGGCATGTCCTTTCCGGGGTCCGAGTTCTTGGGTCGACTGGACGAGTCCGGGGTCGACGCCGATTGGGCGGTCCGGCTGACTGTTCGCTCGGCTCGCGAGGCCTCGGCACGAATCCGTCGATCGGTCCGAGACCTGTCGGATCAGTACGACCAGCGAGACGCCGTCGTCTCGACCGGGACCCACGCTCTCGATCGCGCGGCAGCAGACCTCACCGACTACGAACGAGCCCTGACCGAAGACACGAACGAGGTCGCATGCGAGGCGACAGTGGTCTTCACGGTCTCCGGTCCCACGTCGGCAGAGGCGCAATCGCGTGCTCGACGCCTCGCCCAGTACTTCGCCGCCGCCGAATACCGCCTCGGTCAACCCGTCGGTGCCCAGGAAACGCTGTGGTGGGCGCAACAGCCGGGGGTCGCCACCACGCTGCCGGTCCGTCAACTCGCCCAGGTCACCACGGCTGCCAACCTGTCGGTCGCCGTGCCGGTGTCCAGCGTCGCGCTCGGGGATCGCCGCGGCCTCCTGCTGGGGGTCAACATCACCGACGGGCGGCTCGGTCCGGTCCTGCTGGACCTCGAAGCCGCGGCGACCGAACAGGACGTGTCTCCGGCGATGGCTGTCGCCGGAAGCCTGGGCAGTGGCAAGAGCGTCACCGAGAAGGTCGTCGCGGGTGGGATCGTGGATCGAGGCGGCCGGTTGCTGGCCGTCGACCGTAGCCAGGTCGGCGAATGGAGCCGCTTCGCCACCGCTGTGACCGATGCGACGGTGGTGTCGATCCTGGCCCCGCAGGTCTCGCTCGATCCGCTACGACTGTTCGCCGGCCGACCGGGCGCCCGGATCACCCAGTCCTTCCTCACCACCCTGCTGGACGTCACACCCAGCAGTGACGACGGGCGACTGCTGGCCGACGTGCTGGACCCGATGTACCTGGCCCGGCACGGTGTGTCCGGTCTCGGAGAGCTCACCGCCCACGTCGCCGACGGCTGCGAGCTGCCCGGTGCGCCCCGGCTGTCGTCGCTGCTGCGCAGTTTCGCCCGGCACGACGTCGCCCGTGTGGTGTTCGATCCGACCCTCCCGGTGGTCGACCTGGCCAGCTGCCCGGCCGTGGTCTTCGCCACCACCGGAGTCCAACTGCCCACCCGCGAAGAGATCCTGAACGAGCACCTGTTCCGGCAGATGCGCCTGGAGCGAGTGTTCGGTCGGGCAGTCTACGCCCTGATCATGGGGATCATCCGGCACGTCGCGTTCGCCGACCCGACCGAGATGGTGGCGATCGTCCTCGACGAGGCTCACCACGTCACCGCCTCGCCAGAGGCCGAACACGAACTCATCGAGTTGATCCGGGACGGCCGCAAACACAAGGCGGCGACCATCCTCGGCTCGCACGATCCGCTGGCCGACTTCGGGAACGAGACGCTGCGGGGCCTCATCGCCACCCGATTGGTCGGGCGGCAGAGCGACCCGACACTGGCCCGCCGCAGCCTCGAATGGCTGGGCCTCGACCCGGACGACCGCGTCCTGCTGGACCTCCTGGTCCGCCACACCAGCCCGGTCGATCCGTCGACCGGTTCGGTGGCCGCGGAACGTCGTGGCGAGATGCTGATGCGCGACTCACACGGTCGTCTGGGCCGAGTCAAGGTGCTGCTGCCCGCGGCAGCGGCCAGGGCCCAGGCGATCCTGACCACCCCCGGCAGTGCCCGGACCGACCTGTCCGAGCCGGACGCCGTGACGAGTACCGCCTCGACCGGACGCCCATGATGTCCACGACCCCACCTGCTGCCGGCGTGCCCACCGACTCGTGTGCGGCCGTGACGTCCGGGGCCGACCTGCCGGCGGCCGCTCCACCCGGCAGCCAGGTCGGCGGCATCTTCTCGGCCTACAACCCGGTCGACTGTCACGGCATCCCGCTCTCGGCGTACACCCTGGACATCGACACGGGTGGCTTGACCGAGCCCGCCACCGCCGTGTTGTCGCTGGTCCTGTCGGCACTGTGGGACTTCTACCGGGTGGCCGTCGCGCTGTCGGTGTGGATGTTCGACCTCGGGGCGGGCTTCGGGTGGCTGTCCTGGCTGGAGGGGCCGGCGGCGACGGTCGCGGCGGGCCTGCAGGATCTGGTCACCGAGCTGGGGCTGATCCCTCTGGCGCTGGTCATCGCCGCCGTGGTGGGTGGCATCTGGGTGCTGCGCGGACGCTGGGCCGCCGGAATCGGCGAACTGATGGTCAGTGGCCTCATCGCCGCGCTCGCCGTCGGGGTGCTGGCCAACCCGGTCACCGTGATCACCGGCGAGGACGGTCTGCTGACCCGGACCCAACAGCTGGGGGTCGAGGTGGCCGCCGTGGTCGCGACGGGTGGACGGGCGGGGGACATGGACGCGGCCACGTTGCGAGCGGCAACGAGCGCCCGGCTGGTGGAGGCGTTCATCCGCGCCCCTCACCAACTGATCAACTACGGCGACGTCCTCGAGCCGTCCTGCCTGGACGTGTACGACGAAGGACTGCTTGCGGGCCCCGACGCCGACGGGCCGCCCCTGCGCGAACGGATCGGGCAGGAGTGCGGCGATCAGTACCAGGCCTACGCCGACGACCCCTCGTCGATCCAGGTGGCCTCGGCGGCGTTGATCCTGACATTCGGTGGTCTGCTCGTGGTGCTCATGTTCCTGATCGCGGGACTGGTGCTGTTCGCCACCCTGGTCGTGCTGTTCGAATCCATGAAGCTCGTCGTCGGCCTGGTCGTCGCCATCGTTCCGGGGACCGGCCGGGGCAGCCTGTTCCACTCGTTGGCCGAGATCGCCATGGCGCTGGTCGTCATGCTGGGCACCCTGCTGTTCGCGTCCGCCTTCGCCCTGCTGGTGGCGTCACTACTGGACCCCGATTCGGGGGTCGGCAACCCGGTCCAGACCTTCACCGTGCTCGGGCTGCTCACCCTGGTCTCGATCGTCACGCTGCTCCGTTGGCGGCAAGGCGCCGAGAACGCCGCTCGGCGGTTGGCCGAACGGTTGAGCACCCTGTCGCCCGGCGACAACCGGATCCCCGAACCATCACGGCTGCCCGCCCAGGGCGTCGCGATCGCCACCCTGGCGGGTCGCCGACTGGTCTCCTCGGGCCGGCGAAAGCTGAGCAGGCGCACATGAGGTGGTGGACCGTTCCTGCGGTGGTCCTGGTCCTGGCCGGATGTGGACCAGTGGTCGTAGGGGGAGCGGGTGCCCTGCTCGTGGCGTCGTCGGGCGGGCCGGTGTCGACCGCTGTGGTGCAGATGAGCGGCATCCCGGCCCCGCTGGCTCAGGCATACGCGGCCGCGGCGGCGGCCGCCACGACCATCGCCCCGGAGTGCGCGGGGGTGCGTTGGCAGATCCTGGCGGGTATCGGCCAGGTCGAGTCCGGCCAGGCGGCCGGGCGAGTGGTGGCCGCGGACGGCACGGTGTCGCCACCGGTCATCGGTCCGCGCCTGGACGGCAGCGGAGTCGGCGGCAACATCACGCCGTTCCGCGACACGGACAACGGTGAGTGGTACGGCGACACCGTCTACGACCGAGCCGTCGGGGTCTTGCAGTTCCTGCCGTCGTCGTGGCGGATCTGGGGCCGCGACGGTGACGGTGACGGTGACATGGATCCGCATGATGTCGACGACAACGCACTGGCGGCGGTGGCGCATCTCTGCGGTTCTCAGCCACGCGACCTCTCGGTGGAGGCAGAACTTCGCGACGCCCTCTACGGATACAACCGTTCCATGTCATACGTCGCGGACGTGATGCAGTGGATCGCCACGTACGACTCGATGTCCAGTTCGGATCAGGCGCTGGGACCGGGTGAGTGGGCGGGGCAGGAGGGCGCCCCGGCGACCGTCGTCGCCGCCGCGATGTCGTGGATCGGCACGCCGTATGCCTGGGGCGGCGGGGGGCTGAGCGGCCCCACACTCGGCTTCGGCCGCGGCGCGGGCACGGTCGGATTCGACTGCTCAGGCCTGACGCGTTACGCGTTCGCCCAGGCGGGAATCACCTTGCCCAGGGTCAGCGCTGATCAGTTCCGAGCCGGGACCAGAATTCCTCGAACCGCCGGTCTGGCCGCCCTTCAACCGGGTGACCTGGTCTTCTTCGCGCTCAATCCCGTCACCGGAGCGGGCGTGCACCACGTGGGTATCTACGTCGGCGGTGGCCAGATGGTCAACGCGCCGCGGACCGGGACCACCGTCCGGGTGGAGCCGGTGTGGTTGGACTCCTACGCCGGTGGCGTCCGGATGAGTGGGCCGTGACGGCGGACCGGCGCCGCGTCTCAGCGGTGGGCACGGTGGGCACGGTGGGCATGGCGGTTGCAGCGGTGCTGCTGGGCGCCGCAGGCGTCCTCCTGCTGTGGCCGCAGGTGGTCGAGGGGACGGCGGTCGAGCGGATGGCAGTCGAGGCGATGGCCGTCGACGCGACAGCAGCCGAGGGTCGCCCGGCCGGGGCGGTGGCGGTGGCGGTCCAGCAGGTCACGACGGCGAGCACTCCGCGGGTGGGCGACTCCACGGTGGTGGCCACGACCGCCTGGCCACAGGCCCCACCGCTCGCCGTGCCGCCGACCCCCGAGGACGCGTGGGCCGGCCCCGTGCCGGACGACGAGATGGCCATCGCCTTCGCCGCGGCTGTTCCGCCAGCACCGGGGGTGGACCCGATCCAGCAGGCCGGCTTGTCACAGGCCGCCGTCGACGAGGTTCACGAGTGGTACGCGGCGGCGGGATGGGCAGACGTGGCCGCTCAAGGGGTGGTCGTGACATCCGCCGGTGCCGAACGCGCCACTGCCGTGGTCTTGTGGTCCGGCGAACACCCGACCATCGGCCGTCTCGATCGGCGGATCGCGACAGTGACCTTGACCGGTACCGGCCCGCCGTGGGGCGACTGGACATCCACGTCGATCGAAGGAGGACCAGGCGATGGCTAGCTGCTCGTGCTGCGACGACCCGGAACCGGGTGAGAATCGCCTGCTCGTCCTGATCGTCCTGATCGGTTTCGCCACCGGGTCGATCGTCCTGATTCGGGCCTACCTCGATGACCTGAAAGTGTGGCTGAGCGAGCGTGAGCTGTTGGTTCCCGCCGAGCAGGCGGTCGTGCAGCTACCCGGCGGTGTCGGCGTCGGGTGGATGACACTGGGCATAGGATTCCTGTCAGCCGTCGTGCTGCTATGGATCGGCTCGCGCATCCTGATCGCCCTGGGCTTGGTCCGCGACCGCTGACACGCTGGTGCGGCGCATCGGATCAGACGTCGGAGGAGTGCCCGGGGAACAGGTGCGCCTGCGGGTTGAGCACCACGGCGATGTTGTTGACTGCGGTCGCCGCCTCACCGAACCCCGTGGCGATCAGCTTGACCTTGCCGGGATAGGTACAGACGTCACCGGCCGAATAGACCCGCTCACGAGACGTCTGCATGGTCGTGTCGACCGAGATGTCGCGCTTGGAGAGGCTGAGACCCCATTGGCGCAGTGGCCCCAGGTCGGCGTGGAAGCCCAGCGCCGCGATGACGGCCTGCGCGGGCTGACGGGTGACGGCGCCGTCGCGATCCCGGATCTCGACACTGGCGACGGTCGGATCCCCGTGCAGCTCGATCACCTCGCACCCCGTGCGTATCGGCACCCCCGACGCGCGAACCTCGTCGATGGTCCCCTGGTGCGCCCGAAAGGTGTCCCGCCGGTGTACCAGGGTCACCGACCGGGCGATCGGCTGCAACATCAGGGCCCAGTCGAACGCCGAGTCACCACCGCCCACGATGACCACGTCCAACCCCGCCAACTCCTGCGGCGCCGGGACGAAGTGCATCAGCCCTCTGCCCAACCACCCGTCTCCGGACGGCAGCGGCTTCGGGGTGAACTCGCCGATTCCGGCCGTGACGAGGATCGCCCGGGCGGCGACCGCATCGCCATCGGCCAGCCCCACCTGCCAGCCCGCTTGACCGTCCTCACGCTCGACCAGCCCACGGGCCTGGCGTCCCAACAGGTAGGTCGGGGACCAGCGGGCGGCCTGGGCGACCAACCCGGTCACCAGATCGCGACCCAGGACCGCCGGAAACCCCGCAACGTCGTAGATGAACTTCTCGGGGTACATCGCCGTCACCTGGCCGCCGGCTTCGGGCAGCGAATCCACCAGCGTCACGTGGAGACCTCGGAACCCGGCATAGAAGGCGCCATAGAGGCCCACGGGCCCGGCGCCGATGATCAACAGGTCGGTTTCGATCACTTCGCCACTGTCGCATGCACCGCCCCGCGGGAGCGGAACGGCCCCATGCGGCGCTACGGTCGTGGGATGTTGCTGTCGGATCGTGACATCCACACCGCTGTGACGGCGGGCGAGATCACCCTCGATCCGTTCGATCCGGCGATGGTCCAGCCCAGCAGTGTCGACGTCCGGCTCGACCGCTGGTTTCGACTGTTCGACAACCACAAGTACGGCCTGATCGATCCGTCGGTCGAGCAGCCCGACATGACGCGCCTGGTCGAGGTCGAACCGGCCGAGTCCTTCGTCCTGCACCCTGGGGAGTTCGTCCTGGGGTCGACCTTCGAGGGCGTCGGCCTGGGCCCCGAGTTGGCGGCGCGACTCGAGGGAAAGTCCAGCCTGGGGCGCCTCGGCCTGCTGACCCACTCGACGGCCGGGTTCATCGACCCAGGATTCAGCGGCCACGTGACCCTCGAACTCAGCAACGTCGCAACGTTGCCCATCGCGTTATGGCCCGGCATGAAGATCGGCCAGTTGTGTTTCTTCCGGTTGTCCAGCCCGGCCGAGCACCCGTACGGCTCGGTCGGGTACGGCAACCGCTACCAGGGCCAGCGCGGACCCACGGCGAGTCGCTCCTGGCAGAACTTCCACCGGGCGTCGGTGTGACGTGCCTGGCTTGAGACGCCGCACGGCCGCGGGTAGATACGACCACCTGAAGGATCGTCACGTCCTGGTGGTGCCGACGACGACCGACCCGGTCGACGTTGACGCACTGGTCAGGGCGTGGTTCCCGTATACCTCGCTGGCCACGGACGGTCACGCGGACCTGCCCGGCGTCGGCGTCCTGACCGGTCCTGTCGAGCTGTCGATGGAGGACGCCGTCGGCGCCGACGTCCCGACGCCGTGGACCGTGGCGTACGACCTCCATGTGTCCGCCACGCGTGAGCGGTCGAAACCTGCCCGCCGCCCTGACGGGCTCCACCGAGCCTTTCCTCACGGCCTACCGACCGGTGCGGAGCTGCAGGCCCTGGATTTCCTGCTGGCGCTCGCCCGGCGCCTCGGGGGTGGCGTACGTGCCGCAGGTGGCGCTGAGTTGCTGCTCCCCGACCCGGCCGGAGCCGTCGACTTCCGTGTGATCTCGCCGCGGTGGTTGCGAGCCGCCGACGTCGCCACCCTGGCGGGAAACGAGGACGGTGAGGGCGTGGCGGTGGTGGTCGACGGCGTCTCGTTGCCGTCGGGTGCGCCCGCGCCGCCCGACGGCACACCTTTCGATGTCCGGCTGTCGTTGGGCCCCGCGGGCGCGGTGTCGGTTCGGGCCCGAGTATCCGAGTCGCCCGAGCCCGCGGTGGCCGGTGAGGCCTTTGCCACGGCCGCGACTGCGGTGTACGACGTCGTCTGGCAATCCCCCGATCCGACCTGGCGGTTCGCCGAGACGCTGGACGGCATCGCGTTGGCCTGCCGCGAGCGCGCCCGTGGCCCGATCGAATCGATCGCCCGAACATTGGCCGAACTGGGCAGCGGGGTGGTCGTGGATGCCGACGGCTTTCCGGTCGACCGTTACCACCTCTGAGTTGCTCGAACGGGCTATTCGACGACTGCCGAAAGGCATCCAATCGGGCGTGATCACCGGCTTCGGCGCGGCGAAGCGCCGAGTTGGCTTTCGAGGCGCGAGGGACCGGTGTTGACTGAGGGGGTGCGCCCCCTTACTCCTGTGCAGGCGGTGGGAATGGCTCGCCAGGGAATCTTCGATCGAGGCGGTCGGATCGTCGGCTACGAGATGTTGTTCCGCCTGCCCCCAGCCAGTCAGGCGCCGGTCATGACGACCGAGGCCGAGCACGAGCGTGCCACGGCCGAAGTGGTGCGAGGCGTGGTGCAACGCCAGTCCAGCGTGGTCCGAGACAGTGACGCGCTGCTGTTCGTCAACTTCCCGCGAGCCTTCCTGGTGGGTGCCCTCCCGTTGGGCCTGCCCCCCGATCACCTGGTCATCGAGGTGCTGGAGCACGTCGTTCCCGACGACGAGTTGATCGCGGGGGTGCGAGACCTCCGCCGTCGCGGCTATCGGGTGGCGGTGGACGACTGGGCGGGCGAGCACGAGCGGGACGGCCTGATCTCGGAGGCTCAATTCGTCAAGATCGATCTGGGTGACGTCGATCCGGCCGGCTTGGGGTCACTGGTGCAGGGACTGCACGAGACGTGGCCGGAGATGCTGGTGGTCGTCGAGCGCCTGGAGACGTCGGCCGACGTCGAATTGGCCCGACGCGCCGGGGCAGACCTGTTCCAGGGATTTCACCTCGACGCACCGAAGTACGAACCCGTCGTCTAGCGTCAACCCGCCGTGGTCGGCGTGGGAGCACTCCGGCTGTCACTGTCGTCGTGGCTGTCGCTGCCGCCCGGGTTGCCGCTGCTGTCTGCGTAACCATGTCCGTCCGAGTTACCGGCGCCTTGCCCTCGTCGTACTGCCGCGAGCAACAATTGCGAGATGTCGACCACGTCGAAGTTCTCGGGTGCCGCGCCGGTGGCCTGAGCGGACGCGACGCCATCGGCCAACATGACCCGACAGAACGGGCAGGCGATGGCCACCGCGTCGGCCCCGGTTGCCAACGCCTCCTCGGTGCGGTTGGCGTTGATCCGAGTGCCGATGGTCTCCTCCATCCACATCCGCGCCCCACCCGCGCCACAGCAGAACGAACGCTCACGCGTACGCGGCATCTCCTTGAGGGTGACCCCGGACGCCTCGATCAGCTCACGCGGGGGTGAGTACACCCCGTTGTGACGACCCAGATAGCACGGATCGTGATATGTGACGGTTCGCAACTGGTCCGCCTCGGCGCCCACCGGGGCGACCGGCACCAGCCGGCCGTTGCGGACGAGTCGGTTGAGCAGTTGCGTGTGGTGGACGACCTCCAGCTCCAGACCGAGCTGCGGGTACTCGTTGCTCAGTGTGTTGAAGCAGTGGGCACAGGTGACGACGACGTGACGGGCGCCGGCCCCGCGAAGCGTCTCGACGTTCGCGTTGGCCAGCTGCTGGAACAGGAACTCGTTGCCCGCGCGGCGGGCGGGGTCACCGGTACACGTCTCGCCGTCACCGAGTACCGCGAAACTGACGCCCGCCGCGTACAGCAGCTCGGCCACGGCCCGGGTGGTCTTCTTGGCACGGTCGTCGTAGGCCCCGGCGCAGCCCACCCACAGCAGGTAGTCGACCTCGGCAAGGGTGTCGGTGGCGCTCTCGTCCTGGCCCACCACGGTGACCTCGAATGGGAGGTCCTTCGCCCATTCGAGACGCGCCCGGGCGGACATACCCCACGGATTGCCCTTACCGTCGAGATTCTTGAACAACCCACCCAATTGTGTGGGGAAGGCCGACTCCAACAGCACCTGGTGGCGGCGCATATCCACGATGTGGTCGACGTGCTCGATATCGACGGGGCATTGTTCGACGCATGCACCGCACGTCGTGCACGACCACAGCACGTCGGGATCGATGACGCCACCGAGTGACTCCGCGACCGCCAGCACGTCCTGGTGCGCCACCGCTGCGGCGGAACCCACGGCCAGGCCCGTGGTCACGGTCGGCCCCGCGCCGTACCCCGACCGGGTAGCACCGACCAGGGCACGCGGCTGATAGTCACCGGCGCCGGTGACACCGTCGGGGGTGTCCGAGCCGGCCGCTATGAGGGCTGGGGCGACCTGGTAGGCGTGATCACGCAACGCTGTGATCAACAGCTTGGGGCTGAGCGGCTTGTCCGTCTGCCACGCCGGGCATTGACTCTGGCACCGCCCGCACTCGGTGCAGGTCGTCAGGTCCAGCAGGCCCTTCCACGAGAGGTCGGTGATCGTCCCGACGCCCAGCGACGCCTCGTCGGGTAGGTCCTCGAGCGCCTCGAAGTCCACCGGCTTGCCTGCCACCCGCATGGGCGACAGCGCTCCCAACGAGGTCCCGCCTGCAGGGTCCCGCTTGAACAGGATGTTGAACGGGGCGGTGAACCGGTGCCACGCCACACCCATCGAGAGGTTGAGGCCGACGACGACGAACCACGCCATCGAGACGGCGATCTTGAGCGTGGCGACCGCGATGATCGCTGCGTCGAGAGTGGCGAGGTCGGAACCGGCGAAGATCTCACCCAGCCACGCCGTCAGCGGGTAGTACGTGAACGAGGCGAACGGCGAACCCTCGGCCGCGTCGACTCCGTATTCCAGGCCGCGCAGGGTCAGGATGCACAGCGCGATGGCGAGGATGGTGGCCTCGACGTAGTACGCCTGCCACGTCGTCGATCCGAAGAAACGCGAGCTGCGCCCCGGTAGTCGCCGGCTGACCTGTCGAACGACGGTCAGGGCGACGATTCCCAGCAGCGTCAGCCAGGCGATGATCTCGACGAACCAGGCGTATGCGGGGGCGCGACCGATCAGCGGTAACGCGTAGTGCGGCTCGAAGACCTGTCCGTACGCCGTGACGAGCGTGCCCAGGAGGGTCACGAAGCCGACCATGACGAACCAGTGGGCAGCCCCGGGGATGGACCACTGGAGCATCCGCGTGTGGCCGACCACCTCGACGACCGTGTTCTCGACCCGGTGCCACGGGCGCCCGGTCCGTGTCCGGTCAGCGGTCCCCAGTCGAAGCACCTGCACGATCCGGGTCGCGCCGGCGGTGAACGTGGCCAACCCGACCAGGGTGGCGACGGCGACGACGGCGATGGCGACCAGTTGCAGTGGCGGTGGCGCGTCAGACGTGGCGGGTGAAGTGACGACCGCTGAGGTGGCGGCGATACCCATGCGGCTGGTCCTTCCCCTGGCGGTGGTGGGCCAAGGTTACCCACCGGTAGGTCACAGCAGGTCGACGACCCACATGATGAAGGCCGCGAGGAACGGCGCGACCGCCACCAGCATCCCGACCACCAACAGCGCTGCGACGATACGGACCAGCGGTGCCGGACGTCCGGGTCGCGACCCGGCACGCAACAAGCGCAGCATCAGCGGGTCACCCGCTCCGCGCGCGACACCATGGCCCGGGGTAGCGACCCGCCGGCCCGGTGGGAGTAGTAGCGCGCAGCCTGGCGGATCGCTACGACGCGGGCCACGTTGAGCACGGCCCCCGCAATCACGGCGTAGGTGATCGCCTCCGGCAGTCGCGTCTCGGGGTTCTCGGGGACATCCGGCGGATTGGTTCCGGTCACCGCCCGCCATCCGGTGCGTATCGCGCGCTGGGCCAGCGCCCCGCCCGCGAGGGTCGCGACGGTGACCATGACCTTCCACACCAGCCCGAACATTCCCAAAGCCTGCCTGGTGCCGTCCCCACCCGGCAACCCGGGGCAGCCGAAACCACCCTGGCCAACATTCAGCTGCCCGGGTGATACTGCAGCACGCCATGAGAGTTCATGCCCCCATCGCCCTCGTCATCCTGTGCGCCAGCCTGGTCGGCAGCGCCGGCTTCTGGGCGGGAGTGGCGTCGGCGCCCGCCGCCGGCAACAACCCGGGGACAGTGGTGGCCGGGGGCAACGGCCGGGGTTCGGCCCTCACCCAGCTGGCCCGGCCGGAGCAGATCACCTTCGACGATCGTGACCAGCTGTTCGTCGCCGACGTGTTCAACAACCGGACCGTCCAGTGGAGCGGCTCACCCGGGCGGGCCACGGTGGTCGCGGGCGGAGCACTGGGCGGGCTGGGCAGCTATCCGAGCGGGGTGGCAGTGGACGCGGCAGGGCGGGTGTTCGTCGCCGACACGTTCAATCACCGCATCGTCCGATGGGATCCGGGCGCGGTCTCGGGTGTCGTGGTCGCGGGTGGGCCCGGCACCGGCGACGCCAATTCGGGAATCGACCTCAGCCGGTTGAACAATCCGAGTCAGCTGGTGGCGACGCCGGACGGCGCGGTGATCGTGGCCGACACCGGCAACGACCGCGTCGTGAGGTGGCCGGACGGCGCCGACACCGGGGTGCTGGTCGCCGGAGGGCAGGGTCGCGGCCAGTCCCTGGGGCAACTCGCGCTGCCGGTCGGCGTGGCACTGAGTCCGACCGGGGACGTGTATGTCGCCGACACACAGAACCATCGAGTGGTCCGGTGGGGGCCGCTGGGTGGTCAGGGGGTCCTCGTCGCCGGTGGCACCGGGCCCGGAGCAGGTGCGGCGCAGCTGTCAGGGCCGACCGGGATCGTCCTCGACGCCGGTGGGACGATCTTCGTCGCCGACACGCAGAACCATCGAGTGATGCGCTGGGCCGCGGGTGCGTCGGCGGGCGTCGTGGTGGCCGGTGGCCGCGGCCCGGGCGCTGCGCTCGACCAACTGAGCAAGCCGGTCGGCGTGCTGCTGGACGGCGTCGGTGGGCTGCTGATCGGCGACCGTGAGAACGACCGGGTGCTGCGAGTGGGTGCCAGCGGCGCCAACGCGGTCCCGGTCGAACCACCCGTGACCACCACTCCCATCCCTGCCGGGGGCGCCACATTCAGCCCACCCGCCGCATACGTCCCGCCGGTCCTGACCGACGTCGCCCTGGACCCCGAGGTGCTCGCCGCCCTGCTACGCGCCAACGGCGGTGTGGCGGTCCCGGTGACGCCCACCCCGACGCCGCCGACGTTGGCTGCGGCATCCGTCGTGCCCGGCGCGGTGAACGGCGTCCTCGGCACACCGGCGACCGGCTTCCCGACGACCGAAGCCGGCCCCGAGCCGACGTGGTCCCGGCCGCTCGCGGCGCCACGCGAGCCCTCACGATTGCCCGTCACCGGCACCGAGGTCCTCCAATTGGTCGTCTTCGGTGGTGCCCTCGTCGCCGGGGGGGTGTTCGTCATCCGTCGGTGGCGCGGGCGCCGAGCGGACCTGCCCGGAAGGCGAGCGTGAACCCGACCGGGTAGTTGGGCTGCTGGTCACTCACTGCTCATCTGTTGTTCACCCACGATCGGCCGTCCGGAGTGTCTACTGGCCACATGGCCGACCTGCCCACGCTGCCCTCCTCCGCATTCACTCCGCAGGCATTGCACGAGCACGCCCTACGCGCACCGCTCGGTCGTCGCAGCTTCCTGATGGGCGGCGTGGGTGCCGCCACGGTCGCCGGCCTGAGCGTGGCGACGACCGGCCCGGCGTTCGCGGCCGAGCGTTCACCCGGTCTCGACGCGGACCCGTTCACCCTGGGTGTCGCCTCTGGTGACCCACTGCCCGACGGTGTCGTGTTGTGGACCCGCCTGGCGCCCAACCCGTTGGACCCGTTCGGTGGCATGCCCCAGCGCCCGGTACGGGTCGAGTGGCAGGTCCGTGACGATCACCGGGTGGTCGCCGACGGCTCGGTGCTGGCCCGCCCCGAACTGGGTCACTCGGTCCACGTCGACGTGCGATGCCTGCGCCCGGGTCGCGAGTACACCTACCGGTTCCGGGTCGGTGGTTTCGTCAGCCCCGAGGGACGCGCTCGGACTGCGCCGCGGCCAGGGTCGCGGGTCGACGCACTGACGCTGGCAGTGGTCAACTGCCAGGACTGGCAGAACGGGTTCTGGGCGGGGTACGCGGCGCTCGCGGCCGACCCGGTCGACGTCGTCGTCCATCTCGGTGACTACATCTACGAGTACGACCCGCAGCCCGCAGGCGTTCGCCAGCACAACCCGTCCGAGACAGCGGGGCTGGACCAGCTGGTCACGCTGGGCGACTACCGCACCCGCCACGCCCTCTATCGCACCGACCCCGCGCTGCAGGCCGCTCACGCCAGCGCGCCGTGGGTCGTCGTCTGGGACGACCACGAGACCGAGAACAACTACGCCGACCTCGTCGACGAGATCGACGACACGGGTGCCCGGCTTTCCGCCCCCGACGCCTTCGCCCGCCAGCGCGCCGCCGCCTACCAGGCCTACTACGAGCACATGCCGATTCGGGCTCGCTACACCGCCGGGTCACCCGACCTGCGGATCTACCGACGCTTCGACTTCGGCCGGTTGGCCCGCCTGAACATGCTGGACACCCGGCAGTACCGCACGGACCAGCCCGGTGGATTCCCTGGCGACTTCGGACTGCCGGAGGCCGGCGCCACGAACGTCGATGGCAGCCTGACCGGGCCGGAGCAGGAGGCATGGCTGACGCGGGGACTGCGCTCCTCGTCAGCCACGTGGAACCTGGTGGGGCAGCAGACACAGCTCGCGCGCACCCTGTTCCTGAACCCGATCCCGCCGAACGTGCCGCCGGTGCTGGCCAACCTCGACCAGTGGGACGGCTACGCCCCCGGCCGCCAGCGCCTCATCGACGTGCTGGCGGGTGGCGCGAACGGCAGGCGTCCGGTCGCCAACCCGGTCGTCCTCACCGGCGACATCCACTCGACATGGGTCAGCGACATCAAGCAGAACTTCGACGACCCGGCGTCGGCGACGGTGGCGACCGAGTTCGTGGCGCCCTCGGTGTCGAGTGACTTCCCGGTGGCGTTCGTGCCGGTCGTCCTCGCGTCCAACGCCGCTCTCAACCCGCACGTCAAGTACTTCGACGGGATCGGGCACGGCTACCTGAAGTTGACCGTCACCCCTGACGTGTTGACCACCGAGGTCAGGACGACGCCGATCCTGAACGATCCTGCTGCGGTGGTCGCCACCTCGGCGACGTTCGTGGTCCACGCGGGCACGCCCGGCGCCGTCCCCGCCTGACGCGTGCCCGCCTGACCCGCGTGCGGTGCTGGATGGGCGGGACGCACAGTCAGGCGAACAAGGGCGGCAGGACGAACAGCATCGCCGCGGACCACGTGATGTGGGTGAGGATCGGTCCGAGGATCCCGCCACTCGCCCGCCGCTGAAGTCCCAGGACCGTGCCCAGCGCCAACGCCGCGAAGACCAGCATCGGGTTGGCGGTGGCGAGAGTGGCGACGGCGTACACCACGGTCGAGATGACGACCGGGTGGCGCCGGCCGATTGCCGCGAACAGTCCACCGCGGAAGAAGACCTCCTCGGCGATCCCGTTCACCAGGGTCACCAACGCGATCAGCGGCAGGTAGCCCTGGTTGGCGTGAGCCAGGACATCGTCCACATAGCCCGCCAGCAACGGGATCTGCCGAACGATCAGGGCGCCGCCGACGAACACCGCGCCGGCCAGGACACCCAGCGTGATGGGGGTGACGATGGGCCGACGCAGGCCCCCGCGGAACGAGATGTACCCCAGGTGCAACGGCCCGGACACCACCCCGCCGAGCACCCAGGTGGCCGCCACCGACAGGGTCAACGGGTAGAAGCTGGGGTCTCCGGGGCGCACTCCCAACGAGATCCCCAACAGCACCGCCCCGACCACCAGGACCAGGGCCGCGACCACCCGGCGACGCCTGAACTCGTGGTCAGGCTGCGTGTGGTCTCGTTCGACCTTGTCGATCAATGCCGGAGACAGCGCTGCCACCACCCGCGAACGCCAGGTCACGGCGCGCCGCCGTCGGGTGCCGCCGCCGCAGCCCGGTCGGCAAGGGCCTGGCGGACCGCGTCGTCGTATCCCAGCGGAACCTCGGGAACCAGGGCGGTGATGTCCGAATCCCGCGCCACCATCTCGTTGGTCATCGAGTCGACCAGGTTGCGGGCCGTGGCGAGGTCGACGTCAGTGACGAAGGCCAGCCAGTACGACGAGAGCCGAGGCGTGAGCAGGGGCACCCGAATGCGCGGCAGTCGCTTTCCCTGCACGGCGGCTGCGCGCTGCAACATATCGACGTAACGCAGTACCTCGGGCCCGCCGATATCGAAGGCGCGACCCATGGCGTCGGCGTTTCCGAGCACACCCACCAGGTACCTGACGACGTCGACCAGGGCTACCGGCTGGGTTCGGGTGTCCACCCACTTGGGAGTGATCATCAGTGGGAGATGGTCGACCAGCTGGCGGGTGATCTCCCACGATATGCCGCCATGACCGACCACGACGGCGGCTCGCAGTGTGGTCACGGGCACGCCCGCCTCACTCAGGAGGTGCTCGACCTCACGTCGCGATCGCAGGTGAGGCGACAGATCGTCGTCGTCACGCCCCAGACCTCCGAGGTAGATGATCTGCTCGACGCCGGCGGCAGCGGCTGCAGCCCCGAAGTTGCGGGCAGCCTGTGCGTCCTTGTCCTCGAAATCTGGCGAGTCCAACGAATGGACCAGGTAGTAGGCAGCCTGTACCCCGGTCAGGACCCGGGCCAGCGAGTCGGGATCGGCTGCGTCGCCGAGTACGGGTTCGCCGGCTCCTCGATAGTCGTCCGGGTTGCGTGTCATCGCCATGACCCGGTGACCATCGCCCAGCAGAGCCGGACACAAGCTGGAGCCGACGAAGCCGGAGGCACCGGCCACGAGCACTGTCCGATTCATACCGTTGATCCTGCACTAGCGTGAGCCATATGAGTGAGGTTCTCGCCACCCTCGGTCGCCAGCGTTACATCAGCCTGACCACGTTCAAGCGGGACGGCACGGCGGTGGCGACGCCGGTGTGGTTGGCCACCGACGGCGCGGCATTGGTGGTGACCACGTTCCTGAATACCGGCAAGGTCAAGCGCATCCGTCACACCCCCAGGGTGACGATGGCGCCATGCGACATGCGAGGCAGGGTGCCCGACGGTGCGCCCAGCACGGTGGGGACCGCCACCATCGTCGCCGACCCTGCGGAGTCGGAGCGGATCGCGTCGCTGGTCACGCGTCGCTACCCGGTCCTGGGGCGACTCCTGCCGCTGATCGAGCGCGTGCGCGGATCGAACGCCGGCCCTCGGGTCGGTCTGCGGATCACGCTCGCAGCCCCTGCCGGCTAGCCACGGGCGCTCAGCGCGGCCAGCAGGACACCAGCCAGGGCTGACGGGTCCGTCGCGTCCACCGCTTGCGACGGGCCACGCGCGCCGGCGCTCGCCGCGATCGCCTGCAACGTCGCCAGGTCGGCATCCGGGCCGAAGGCGACGGCCACCAGGCCCACGGGACGGGCAGGGTCGCCGCCGGATTGCAGCTCGGCGGTCAACGCCTCCAACGTCAGCCCCGTCGAGTCCTCGTTCTCACCGTCCGTGATCAGCGCCACGCTGGTTACCACGTCCGGGTCCCATTCCGCCTCCGCTGCATCCATCGCCGCAAGCGTGACGTCGTACAGGGAGGTCCCACCGGGTACCAGTCGGCCGGGCAGCCCCGCGACGCCGGCACCGAGAGCGGCTCGCGCGTCCGTCTCGCCGACCGCCGCGTCCAGCTGAGTGATCGGCAGGGCGATCGAGTAGTCCTGCTCACCTTCCAACCGGGAGGCGAACACCCAGAACCCGACCCGCGAAGAATCCGGTAGCAGGACCAGTGCGTTGGCCAGGGCCTGGCTGGCGACGTCGGCCCTGGTCACTCCCGGAGAGACCTCGGCCAGCATGGATGTCGAGACGTCCACCACCACCAGGATCTGCGACGGCTTGGCCAACACGTCGAGTTCGGCGGTGAGCGCGCCCAGATCGGCGGCCGGGATCGTGGTGAGAGCAGCCGGGTCGGTCGCCGCCGCCTCCAGGCCCGCAGTGGCGGCGGCGTCGAGCCCGGCTGCCGACAACAGGCCGGCCGTGATCTCGTCGACGAGCGCCGTGGCGGCGGGAGTGCGGTCCTCGACGCCGACCACGACGGGATAGTCCAGGATCGCGCTGCCCCCGATCGGCGTGACCTCGATCAGCCCTGGGCGGTTGACGGTCTCGGTGGCCCGCCGTAAGGCGGCCGCGCCCGAGACGACGACGGGTCCGATTGGGGTGGTGGATTCGACGGTGGCGACCAGTCCAGCCTCGGTCGAGGTGACGGTGGCCCGTTGCTGCGCGAGCACGACGGCGGCGGTCAATCGGCGCGCCACGGCCGGATCACCCGCGGTGGCAGCTCTGGCCAGGCTGAGCGCGAGCAGCGAGGGCGCGTGGTTACGGACGTCGGGAACTGCCAGGCCGTGTCCAGACGAGAGCAGTGCCGGCCACGAGGGCGGCGAGGCCGTCCATCCGGCGGCGTCGGGGGAGGCGCCGTTCGCGGCGACGACGACCGGGGTCGAGCCGAAACTGCCGGCGACCTCCACCTGTGCCCCGGCTGCCTGTGCCTGGGCCACCCACAGCGACGAGTCCGGGATCCAGATGTCAGGAATGGTCGTGCCGACGGCGGCGGTGCGGGAGACCTCGGCAGGCTCCGCCGAGACGACCTGGGTACGGATGCAGTCGCTGTCCGTCCTCTCGGCCAGATCCGAGACGAAGAACCGGACAGCCTCCTGGATCTCGGGAGCGGGCGCGATCGTGACGATCTCGGGGTCGGCACAGGGGACGGTCAGACGGTCGTCCTGGCTGGTCGCGCCGGTGAACGGCTGTCGACTGGCCACGGCATACCCGGCGCCTGCGATGGCCACCACGACCACCGAGATCGCTGCGATCCACACGCCCACTCGGCGACCGCTGCGCCGCGGGGGCGAGAGCGGTGGCAGGTCGAGTGCGTGCCGGGCCACGCGGCATGGTCCCACTGCCCGTTGGGTGTTGAAAAGGTGCCCCGCAATACACACTGTGTCCGGCAGGCTGAGTCGATCCCGCTCAAGTTCAACTTGACACGGTGGGGCTCAAGGCGCATGGTTGCCCACGAATATCCATCACTCGCAGGAGGAACCACCATGGCCCGTGCAGTCGGTATCGACCTCGGAACGACCAACTCGGTCGTCGCCGTCCTTGAAGGTGGCGAGCCCGGTGTGGTCGCCAACGCCGAGGGGGGTCGCACCACTCCCAGCGTGGTCGCCTTCGCCAAGAACGGCGACGTGCTGGTCGGCGAGATCGCCAAGCGCCAGGCGGTGACGAACGTCGATCGGACGATCCGCTCAGTCAAGCGCCACATGGGCACGGACTGGACGACCGACATCGACGGCAAGGCCTACACGCCGCAGGAGATCAGCGCCCGCGTGCTGCAGAAGCTCAAGCGCGACGCCGAGTCCTACCTCGGCGACACCGTCACCGACGCGGTCATCACCGTTCCCGCCTACTTCAACGACGCCCAGCGCCAGGCGACGAAAGAGGCCGGCGAGATCGCGGGCCTCAACGTGCTGCGCATCATCAACGAGCCGACGGCCGCGGCGCTCGCCTACGGCCTCGACAAGGGCAAGGAGGACGAGCTCATCCTCGTCTTCGACCTCGGTGGCGGCACCTTCGACGTGTCGCTGTTGGAGGTGGGCAAGGACGACGACGGGTTCTCGACCATCCAGGTGCGCTCGACGTCGGGTGACAACCACCTCGGTGGCGACGACTGGGACGACGCGATCGTCAACCACCTGCTCAACAAGGTCAAGATGTCGACCGGTGTCGACCTGGCCAAGGACAAGATCGCCATGCAGCGGCTTCGCGAGGGCGCCGAGCAGGCAAAGAAGGAGCTCTCCAGCTCGACCTCGACGTCGATCTCGCTGCAGTACCTGTCCATGACCGAGAACGGTCCGGTCCACCTCGACGAGCAGCTCACTCGCGCCCAGTTCGAGCAGATGACGTCCTCGCTGCTGGAGCGGACCAAGGCGCCGTTCCGCCAGGTCATCGCCGACGCCGGGATCAAGGTGTCCGAGATCGACCACATCGTGCTGGTCGGAGGCTCGACCCGGATGCCCGCCGTCACAGATGTGGTGCGCGAGCTGACCGGCGGCAAAGAGCCCAACAAGGGCGTCAACCCCGACGAGGTCGTCGCGGTCGGCGCGGCCCTGCAGGCCGGTGTACTGAAGGGCGACCGCAAGGACGTCCTGCTCATCGATGTCACCCCGCTCAGCCTCGGTATCGAGACCAAGGGCGGGCTGATGACCAAGCTCATCGAGCGCAACACGGCCATCCCGACCAAGCGCTCAGAGGTGTTCACCACCGCCGACGACAACCAGCCCTCGGTACTCATCCAGGTGTTCCAGGGCGAGCGCGAACTGGCGCAGCACAACAAGCCGCTGGGCACGTTCGAGCTGACCGGCATCGCCCCGGCACCGCGGGGCATCCCGCAGATCGAGGTCACGTTCGACATCGACGCCAACGGCATCGTGCACGTCTCGGCCAAGGACCGCGGCACCGGTAAGGAGCAGTCGATGACGATCTCGGGCGGCTCGGCGCTGCCCAAGGACGAGATCGACCGGATGGTCCGCGAGGCCGAGGCACACGCCGAAGAGGACCGCGCCCGGCGTGAGGAGGCCGAGACCCGCAACACCGGCGAGCAACTCGTATACCAGACGCAGAAGTTCCTGGCTGACAATGCTGACAAGATTCCGGCCGACGCCAAGGCCGAGGTGGACGAGGCCATGTCCGAGCTCACCGGGGCGCTGGGTGGCAGCGACAGCGCCGCCATGCGCGCGGCGATCGACAAGGTCAACGCGGCCAGCCAGAAGTTGGGGGCCGCCATGTACGCGGCCAGCTCGACCGAGGGTCAGGAAGGCGCAGCCGGATCAGCTGACGGTGCGTCTGCCACCACATCGGACGAGGACGTGGTCGACGCTGAAGTGGTGGACGAGGACGACCGCAAATGAGTGGCCCACGACACGCTGAGGATCCAGGCGAGGGTGGCGCCCCCACCCCACTCGACGGTGACGTTGATACGGCGTCCGGCGTCGACGGCGACCCCGGCATCGAGTTGGCTGCCGAAACGCTCGTCCTGGGCTCGGGTGATCTGCTGAGTGACACGCTCACGCTGGCCGAGACCCGCCTGGCCGATCTGCAGCGCGAGCGAGCCGAGTTCGTCAACTTCCGACGTCGGACCGAGCGCGACATCGCGGCGGCTCGATCGGCGGGCGTGGCCGGGATCGTCGAGGGTCTGTTGCCGGTCCTCGACGACATCTCCCTGGCCCGCACGCACGGCGACCTGGACGGGACCCCGTTCGCGGCCATCGCCGACAAGCTCGACGCCATCCTCGCCCGGTTCGGCGTCGAGGCGTTCGGTCAGGTCGGTGACGCGTTCGACCCGGCCGTCCACGAGGCCCTACTGCACGAAGCACTCCCCGACGAGCACGCCGGATCGACGGTCGCCGTGGCCACGAAGATCCTCCAGCCGGGGTACCGCCTGGGTGAACGGGTACTCCGCCCGGCCCGGGTGGCCGTGGCCGACCCGAGCTGAGCGTCGTGCCAGGAGGTCGCGGGGTACAGCGCGTCGGACAACAGCCGACCCAGTACGTCATGCCGCCCGTAGGGATGGTGAAGCCGACGTCATTGAGGCCCTGGAACAGTTGGGCACCCGCGACGTGAGTGCCGTCCTCGTTGCCGACGACAGCGGCGATCGCCACCTTGCCGTAGGTGAGCGGTCGTCCATCGTCGTCGGACTCCGACAGTTCGGCGGCCACAACTCGGCTCGTGGCGCCAGAATTGACAGAACCCGACGCAACATCGAACCCTTGGACGCCTCATGACTGGTCAAGACTGGCTCGAAAAGGACTTCTATGCCGTTCTGGGCGTGGCCAAGGACGCGGACGACGCCACGCTCAAGAAGGCCTACCGCAAGCTGGCGCGCCAACACCATCCAGATGCCAACCGTGGTGACGCCGCCCACGAGCAGCGCTTCAAGGAGGTGGGGGAGGCGTACTCGGTACTCAGCGATTCCGACCAGCGCCAGCGCTACGACGCGCTACGGGCGATGGGGTCGGGCGCTCGATTCACCGCGGGTGCCCCGGGTGGCAGCGCGGGGTTCGACGATCTGCTGGGCAACCTGTTCGGCGGAGGCGCCGCAGGCGCCGGGCGAGGCGACGGCCGGGTCCGGTACACCTCGGGGGGCAACCGCGGCGGCGAGTACGACGACCTCCTGAATGATCTGCTGCGCAACGCGTCACCGGGTGCCGGGGGCTTCGGCGGTGCAGCGTCGCGCAACCGCGACGTGACCACCACCGTTCGAGTCGGGTTGCGCCAGGCACTCGTGGGCACCCAGGTTCGCCTGGGGATCACCGAGGCAGGATCGGCACAGCGGACCGTGACGGCCAAGGTCCCGGCAGGAATCCGGGACGGACAAAAACTGCGCCTGCGTGGCAAAGGCCCTGCCGGACCTGGTGGGCCCAGTGACGTCGTGGTCACCGTGACGGTCGACCCCGACCCCGTCTTCGGCTGGGACGGCACGGCCCTGCGGGTGACCGCCCCGATCACGTTCGCCGAGGCTGCCCTGGGCGCCGACATCGACGTGCCGACCCTGGACGGCGTGACCCGGCTGCGGGTACCGCCCGGAACGCCGAGCGCGCGGGTGTTCCGGGCGCGCGGAAAGGGGCCGGTGGTCAAGGGCGCCCCGGTGGACATCCTGGTCACCGTCCAGGTGATCGTGCCGCAGCGACTCACCGGGGAGGCGAAGGCGGCGGTCGAGGCGCTCGCCCACCTCGATGAGGGCACCAATCCGCGGGCCGACCTGCTGGCTGCCGCCGAGGCCGGTCGTGTCGCCGGCGGTGAGGCGTCGTGACCGGCCGCCGGATCTACGTCATCTCGGTTGCGGCCGAACTGGCGGGTATGCACCCCCAGACGCTGCGCCAGTACGACCGTGAGGGCCTGGTGCAGCCCGGTCGGACCATCGGCGGGGGTCGGCGCTACACCGACGAGGACGTCGCTCGTCTCCGTGAGGTACAGCGCCTCAGCCAGCAGGAGGGGATCAACCTGGCCGGCATTCGCCGCATCATGGCGCTGGAGGCCGAGGTTCAGGAGTTGCGAGAGGAGGTCGCCCGACTGTCGCGCGACAACCAGTCGCTGCGGGATGCCCGCCGACGTGTCTTCGCCGCCGGGGTGGCCGGCGACATCGAGGCCGTCGCGGCCGGTCGGCGACCGCAACGACGGCCGTCGTCCACAGCACTGGTCATCTGGCGTCCAGGGAATTGATCGTCCACAGCCTGACTACAGCTCGGCCGTCCACAGGGATGCACCGCAGAGTGGGCACTCTCGGGCGCAGATCGCCATGCTCACCGGCTGTGAATCGCCACGATCCGCCTCCGCAGTTGTCGCGCGGACCGTTCACTGTGCCCAGTGCCCTCCATCACGTCACCCAAGAAGCCCTGCGAGGCCCCGGCTATCGCCGTCTATTGCGCGGCGTGTACGTCGCCGCCGACGTTCCGGCCGGCTACGGCGTGCAGATCCGGGCAGCCATGCTCGCGATGGCGCAGCACTCGCCCGTGTTGGCTGGCCCGAGTGCGGCTTGGGCGCTGGGCTGTCGGGGGTGGGCGGCCGTCGATGATCCGGTTCACCTCGTCGTGGGTAGGCGAACGTCACCCCGGTCTCGGGGGGGAATAGCCGTCCGGCGTATCGATGTGGCGTCTACCGACATCGTCGCGACACGGCTGGGTGCAGCGACATCAGCGATCCGAACGGCGATCGACCTCGCTCGCGGCGTGGGTACAGCGACGTGGAGTCTGGATCGTCGTCTGGCCATCGTCGAATCCGTCTTGCGCGCCACTCGGACACGCGCCGACGACACTCGGTCTGCCATCACTGGGATGAGGCGCCTGCACGGCTTGAACGATGCCCGCCGCGTCCTGACCTGGGCACGCGATGGTGTCGACTCCCCTAAGGAGACCGAACTACGGCTACTCGCCCTCCGGTGTGGATTTCCGGAACCGGATGTCCAGCATGCCGTCGTCGACCGAACCGGCCGGATTGTGGCTCGCTTAGACCTCGGGTTCGCAACGTATCGGGCTGGCCTCGAGTACGACGGTCAGGTCCATCTGGACCGCCACCAGCACAGCCGCGACCTTCAGCGGCATAATCTGCTCCGCGACCTGGGATGGACCGTTTTGCAGATCGATTCCCGGCTGCTCGCCAACCCGGCTCTGTGGGTCCCGCAGCTGAGTGGCCTGGTCCCCCGCTGCCCGACTCAGAACTCACTTTCGGATGGGTTTCCGTTGATCCAACCCATGTGGATCAACGGAAAGGTCACCAAGAATCGCTCATGAAGGGCTGAAATGGATCCCAAGCTGACGACCAAAGGCCAGGAGGCTCTCGCGGCCGCTATCCAGGGCGCCGCACGGGCTGGGCATCCGACCGTCGAGCCGCTCCACCTACTTGTGGCGCTGGTCAACGACGGGACCGGGGTGCCGGCATCGTTGCTCCGCGCCGTCGGGGTCGACCTGTCGGCATTGCGTGCCGGTGCGGCCACCGCGCTGACGGCACTGCCGTCGGCCTCGGGTGGCACGGTCAGCGAGCCGCGGGCGTCTCGTGGGCTGACCGCCGCCCTCGCCGCAGCGGGTGACGAGGCCCGAGCCCTCGACGATCTGTTCATCTCGACCGAGCATCTGCTGCTGGGCGTGGCCGCGGACGCCGGATCAACGGGACAGGTGCTGCGCGGCGCCGGGACAGACCGCGACCGGTTGATCGGCGCGCTACCGCAGGTCAGAGGATCGGCGAAAGTCACGAGCGCCGACCCGGAGGGTACCTACAACGCCCTCGAGAAATACGGCCGTGACCTCACCGAGGACGCCCGCGAAGGCCGCCTCGACCCGGTGATCGGGCGCGACGCCGAGATTCGCCGGGTCATCCAGGTGCTGTCCAGGCGTACCAAGAACAATCCCGTCCTGATCGGCGAACCCGGCGTGGGCAAGACCGCCGTCGTCGAGGGGCTCGCCCAGCGCATCATTGCCGGTGACATCCCCCAGTCCCTGCGCGACAAGCGGCTGATCAGCCTGGACCTGGCCGCCATGGTCGCCGGTGCCAAGTATCGAGGCGAGTTCGAGGAGCGACTCAAGGCCGTGCTGGCCGACATCGAGGCGGCAGACGGCCAGGTCGTCACCTTCATCGACGAACTGCACACCGTGGTCGGGGCCGGCGCGTCAGAGGGGGCAATGGACGCCGGCAACATGCTCAAGCCCCTCCTCGCCCGAGGGGCACTGCGCCTGGTCGGTGCCACGACCCTGGACGAGTACCGCCAACGGATCGAGAAGGACCCCGCCCTGGAGCGCAGGTTCCAACAGGTCCTGGTCGGCGAGCCCACCGTCGAGGACACCATCGCCATCCTGCGCGGCCTCAAGGAGCGCTACGAGGCCCACCACAAGGTCGCCGTCGCAGACTCCGCGTTGGTGGCTGCGGCCACGCTGTCCGCGCGTTACATCCCGGCGCGCAAACTCCCCGACAAGGCCATCGACCTGATCGACGAGGCAGCCTCACGGTTACGGATGGAGATCGACTCCTCGCCGGTCGAGATCGACGAACTCCGCCGCGCGGTGGATCGACTGCGCATGGAGGAGCTGGCGCTCAGCAGGGAGGAGGACGCCGCCAGCCGTGACCGCCTGGAGCGGCTACGCGCCGATCTGGCCGACCGCACCGAGCAGCTCAGGGCGCTCAGCATCCGTTGGGAGGCGGAGCGGGCAGGGCTCAACCGGGTAGGTGAGCTCAAGGCGCGAATCGACGAACTGCGTGCCCAGGCCGAACGGGCACAGCGTGACGGCGACCTCGAAACCGCGTCCCGGCTGCTCTACGGCCAGATCCCGGCGGCCGAGAAGGAGCTGGCCGACAACGCCACGCCTCAGGGCGCGCCGGGCCCCCTGGGCGCGCCCGCGACGCTGGGCGGGCCGGTCGCGCCGGTCGCGCCGGGCACACCGGGTGGGTCCACCGCGGCCACCGCGGGCGCTGTCACCGGCACGGTCGACGCCATGATCAGCGAGCAGGTCGGTGCCGACGACATCGCCGAAGTCGTCGCCGCGTGGACGGGTATCCCGGTGGGCCGCCTACTCGAAGGCCAGAGCGAGCGGCTGCTGAAGATGGAGGAGGTCATCGGTCAGCGGCTGTTCGGCCAGGCCGCTGCCGTGCGAGCCGTGTCCGACGCCGTACGCCGCGCGCGCGCCGGTATCTCGGACCCGGACCGCCCGACGGGATCCTTCCTGTTCCTGGGGCCGACCGGGGTGGGCAAGACCGAACTCGCCAAGGCGCTCGCGGACTACCTGTTCGACGACTCCCGCGCCATGGTGCGAATCGACATGAGTGAGTACGGCGAGAAGCATTCCGTGTCACGCCTGGTAGGGGCTCCCCCGGGGTACGTCGGATACGAGGCGGGGGGTCAACTCACCGAGGCGGTACGCCGTCGGCCGTACTCGGTCATCCTGTTGGACGAGGTCGAGAAGGCCCACCCCGAGGTGTTCGACGTACTGCTGCAGGTGCTGGACGACGGGCGGTTGACCGACGGGCACGGCAGAACCGTCGACTTCCGTAACGTGATCCTGATCCTCACGTCGAACTTGGGGTCGGCCTACCTGATCGACCCGACACTCACCGAGGAGGCCAAGCACGACGCCGTGCTGGCTGCGGTCCGCGCGGCGTTCAAGCCAGAGTTCGTCAACCGCCTGGACGACGTGATCGTGTTCGACACCCTGGGCCTGGACGAGCTCAGCCACATAGTCGACCTGCACATCGCCGACCTCGCCGAGCGGCTGACTGAGCGCAGGTTGCGGCTCGACGTCGGGGCGCCGGTGCGCGAATGGCTCGGCCTCACCGGGTACGACCCGGCCTATGGCGCCAGGCCGTTGCGGCGCCTGGTGCAGCGCGAGATCGGTGACCGGTTGGCACGGGGCCTGCTGTCCGGTGAGATCCGCGACGGCGACACCGTGACCGTCCGGTTGGACGACGACAAGCAGGCGTTGACGCTGAGCGCAGGGCACTGACCACGGGTTCTAGGGGTCGATCAGGCCGTGCTGGCGAGCCAGGGCGACGGCCTCGGTACGGCGGCTGGCGCCCAGCTTGGTGAAGGAATTGGTCAGGTGGACGCTGACGGTCTTCGCGCTGATGAACAGCACCTGACCGATCTCGCGGTTGCTCCGCCCCGAGGCCACCAGCTGCAGTACCTCGACCTCGCGGGCGGTGAGCCGCTCGGTCGCGGCACTGCCGGCCGGAGCCGTGCGCGGGGTGCGAGACGCATGGATCTCGGCCACCAGCGGGCGCGCACCGAGTTCGTCTGCGGCCGCCAGGGCAAGGCCGGCGGCGGTCTCACCCTCGTGACGCAGGCCTGTGGCGGTCGACACTGCCGCCAATCGGGCCCGTGACCGGGCTACCTCGAAGGTGTGCCCGAATCGCTCGAAGGAAGCGACGCCGGCACGCCACGCCTCGACCAGGTCGCCTCGTTCCACCGAGCTGTCGCCGGCGAGCCACTTGAGTCGCAGGTACTCGGCGTTCACCCGCTGCCACCAGGCCCGACTCTCGATTCCGAGATTCTCGGGTGCGGCCCGGACAGCGACGTCGGCGCCGCTCCAGAGGCGCTCGCCACGAGCCATGAGGACTGTCGCTCGGTCGCGCCCGGCCCCGGCCGCCGCGGTGGCGACGTGTCCGAGCGCCACACCCGCCAGCCGGATACGTGCCTGGAACGTCGGGCCCGCCCACACGGTGATCAACAGGTCGACCACCTCGTCGTGCATCTGCAGCGCCTGATCCAGGCGCCCGCTGTCGCCGTACAGGTCGACGGCGGCGGCCCCCGCCAACAGCGCGATCAAACCGTCGTGGTGCCACCACGGACGTACCTGGGCGAGCACGTCCAGGCTGTTCAGCTGCCCACGCCCGGCTCCGACCAACATTCCGACAGCGGACAGTACGGCGCCGGCCAGCGGCGGTGGCGATTGCGAGGCGGTGTCGACCAAGCGGACGGTGCTCTGCCAGTCGCCGCGAACGTAGCTGACCACCGCGGCCATCGCCCGTCCGTCCACGCCGTACGGCGCCCATGGTCGACGAAGCTCCACCGCCCGTGCCGACGCCTGCTCGAAGATCTGCTGCGCTTCGCTCAGTCGTCCGACCTCGTACAGGACTGTGCCAAGGCCATGGCGGCTGCGAAGCTCGGCCGCGGGCTCGCCTGCCGCCTGCGCGTCGAGGATGCTGGTCCGCAGCGTCGACTCCACCTGCTCGACCGGGTCACGCCGGTTGAGCCGGGCGAGGGTCGTCGTCGCGTCGGCCAACACAGCCGGCAGGTCCTGACGTCGAGCCAGCTCGATCGCCTGTCTGGCCCAGCCGCGTGCCTCGTCCTCGCGGTCGCGCCAGGCGCAGGCTCGGGCGTGAGCGGCCAGCACCCCGGCGCGCACGGCATCCGGCGTGGTCGGCGACAACAGCTGGACGGCCTGGGTGGTGACGCCGAGAGTGTCGACGGTCACGTCGTCCAGGAGGAGGGCGATCGTCGCCACCGCATGCAACAGGACGACCCGCTGCAGCGGTGGGGCATCAGGCGGCAACCGGGTGAGTTGATGGCGCGGCAATTCCAGCGCCCGAGGCAGCCACCCTGCTGCGGCAGCGCTGGTGCTGGCCCTCACCACCACGTCGACCACGTCGATCTCGGGTGTTCCGGCCCGATCGTCCGCGAGCAGTTCGAGGGCGAGCTCGTAGTGACGGGTGGCCTCGGCCGGCCCGCCCACCTCGGCCGCTTCGTCGCCGGCGCGCAGGCAGGCCCTGATCGCCGCGGGCAGGTCGTGAGCTGCCCTGGCGTGGCGGGCCAGTTCGGCGGCGGTTCCCACGGCAGCGGCCGCGCCCAACGCGTCGGCATAGGCCCGATGCCAGCGGACACGCTCACCCGGCAACAGGTCGTCGTACACGGCCTCGGCGAGCAGGGCGTGTCGGAAGGCGTACTCGTCCGCCGGCCCACTGACCAGCACCTGACGGTCCGTGGCCGCACGCAGTGCGTGTTCGAGCTGAGGCCCCTCCCAGTCCACGACCCGGGCAAGCAGCTGATGCGACACGCGGCGACCGGCAACGGATATCGCGCGTACGACGGCGCGTGCGTGGTCGTCGAGGGCATCGAGATGGACGAGCAGGATGGTCGACAGGTCACCCGACAGCAGTCCCTCGCCGTGACGGGCAGCCGTCACCAACTCTTCGGTGAAGAAGGCGTTGCCCTCGGCGCGAGCGACTATCCGCTCGATGTCGTCGTCGCTGATCCCCGACGGTTGGAGTTCGACGATGAGGTCGCGCACGTCACCATCGGACAGCGGCCGTAGTCGGAGGCGGGTGAGGCCGGTCATTCGTGACCAGTCGGCGATGTCGGCCCGCAGCGGATGGCGCCGATGCAGATCGTCGGTTCGGTACGACGCGATCACCGACAGGCCTGGTTGCGGCCCACGAAAGAACCTGGTCAACACGGCACGGGTGGAGGGGTCGGCCCACTGCACGTCCTCGATGACCAACAGCAGCGGAGCCTCGCCGGCACGTTCGCCCGCCGCGCTCACGAATGCCTCGACGACCTCGGACCGGGCCCCTGTGTGACGGCCGAACAGTTCGATGAACGGTTGGTAGGGCAGGTCGTCACCGCCGATGCCGGCACACTGGCCGACGAGGACGCGCCAGCCGTCACCGAGTGCGCGATCGCGGAGTTCGGTCAGTAGGCGCGTCTTGCCGATCCCGGCATCGCCCGCCAACAGGACGGCCCGACCGCCGCCGTCGCCCAGACCCGCGGCATCGTTCAGCTCGGCGAGTTCGCCAGAGCGCCCGACGAGTCGAGTCGAGGGGCGCATCGGTCCGGGCACGCGTCCATCTTGTCCTGCACCACTGTCATCGGGGCCTCAGTTCGCCGCCGACGTGCAACGCGGGTGACGAGCCGTTCGCGGCGGTAGCCGATTTCGACAGCGTGAGGCCAGACGGCTGTGGGGTACGTCCACAGGTTGGTCAGGAGATCGTCCGTGCGATTTTGGGCCATAACCCCAGGCTGCTCACCTGAGGTAGGCGCGCGCATCTGATTTTCGCCCTAGTCGGCGCGCCCCAGCGGGCGTCGAATCTAAGGCTTCGTTACTCTTGAGGCGAGCCCGGTGAGGGGGGCGGGCGGCCCAGCAGCGCCGATGGTCGATTGCGTCGATCTGGTGGGGTCCGACGACGGTTCAGGAGAGGACTCGGGCTCGGCCGTACCTGCGATCGGAGCCGAGTTGACTTCGCCGTCGAATCGGTAGGTCAGACAGACGATCTCGCGTTCGCCGAAGTCCCAGTCGTACGAATCCGGGTACAGGCCGTAGACGTCGAACGGACCGAAGTCCGCTCCGAGATCCCTGAAGCGTTCCTCGGCGAGGGCGAAGCATCTGTCATAGGTTATTTCCTCCATGGTCCTGTCGCCAGGAAAGTCGCCGCCGGGGACGTCGTCACGGCTGACTCCGTAGAAGCCGACGACCTCGTATTCGTGCGCGGTATCGCAGGGGACCCGGATGTACTCGGTGAAGAATGGATCGACGCGATTTCCGTCCTCGTCGTAAAGGAATTCGAGCAGGCAGTCACCGACGGCGACCTCGTCCAGGGACACCGACTCTTCGCCCGCGGCGCGCGTCCCGTCGTCGGTCAGCGCCAAAGGGTCGCCCAGGGCTCGGCCGATGAACGTGCCCGCCACCGCGACGCCGATGACCAAGGTCCAGAAACCGGCCAGGATGATGCCGGACCACGCCAGACCCCTTCCGCTGGTCCCCCGTCGGGCTATGCGACGCAGGGCAACCACCCCCACGATGACCGCCGCGGGAATGATCGCCAGAATGCCCAGGCCCAGCGCGACTGGTGCGGCCACCTCGGTAGGGGCGGGCGGTTCGGCCGTCAGCGTCGGCGGTCGGTATTCGAGAGGCGGCTGATGCGACGCGTAGGGGTCGGCCGTGGCTCGGCCTTGCGGCTCACTGCCGCTCGGCGGGGCCCACCCAGACGCGTCGTACGGAGACGTCATGTTGTCAGGCTATCGGTGCGCCGAGATCGACGACCACGGGCGCATGATCGGAGGGGGCTTTTCCCTTTCGTTGCTCACGTTCGATACGGGCGTCGACCACGCGCGTCGCCAGGGCCGGCGATCCGAGGGCGAAGTCGATACGCATCCCCTCTTTTCGTGGGAAACGCAATTGCTGATAATCCCAATACGTGAAGACACCGGGCCCAGGCGCGTGCGGTCGCACCAGGTCGGCGAATCCGGCGTCCACGATCTCCGCGAAGGCTGCCCGTTCGGGTCCCGATGTGTGGGTCTTGTCCGCGAAGAATTCGGGGTCCCACACGTCGTCGTCGGTAGGCGCGATGTTGAAGTCTCCGGTCAGTACGATCTGCGCCGACGGAGTCTCGGTCAACCATGCTCTACCCGCGGCGGCCAGGGCGCCGAGCCAGTCGAGCTTGTAGGCGTAATGCGGGTCGTCGAGCGACCGGCCGTTGGGGACATAGAGACTCCACACGCGCACCCCGTCGCAGGTCACGCCCAGCGCCCTGGCCTCGGACCGATCGTTCCACACCGGCATCCCGTCGAAGGAGGTGAGCGGATCCGCCAGCCCGATCCGTGATGCGATCGCCACGCCGTTCCACTGGTCCAACCCATGGTGCACGACCTCGTAACCTGCATCGAGGAAAGCCATGGCCGGAAACCCGCTGTCGGCCACCTTGGTCTCCTGCATCGCCAGGACGTCGACCTCGGCGACGGCCAGCCAGGCAAGGACCCGGTCGAGGCGGGCCCGGAGCGAGTTGACGTTCCAGGTGGCCAGCCGCACCCCGGCACCCTAGCTTGGCACCCTTCGGGCCCAATGCCGTGCCCACATGGGGATGACCACCACAACCGGCCCCGAAGCTGGCAGGATCGGCCAAGTCCTCGCCCAGCTCGTGACTTCGAACGCTGCGCGGGCCGACGTACCCGCAACACCTGGGAGGGTTGTCATGGTGGATCTGTTGAGGCCGGTGGATCGGCCGGCACGCACTCGGACGATGTTGTCCACGTCACGTGAGCGAACTGTCCTCGCCGAGATCATGCGGGTTCAGGCTGTGGTGCCGGGCCGGGTGACGCTGGCCTCGGGGCGTCAGGCCGATTACTACGTGGACCTGCGGCGGGTGACGTTGGATTCGCGGGCGGCCCCGTTGGTCGGGCGCGTCATGCTGGATCTGGTGGCGGACCTCCGGGCCGACCCCGGGATCGACGCGGTCGGTGGCCTGACCATGGGGGCCGACCCCGTGGCCCTGGCGATGCTGCACGGCGCGGGCGCGATCGGCGAACGATTGGACGCGTTCGTCGTTCGCAAGGCTCTCAAGGAGCATGGCCTGCAGCGACGGATCGAGGGCCCCGCAGTCGCCGGGCGCCGGGTGCTGGCCGTCGAGGACACCTCGACCACCGGCGGATCCGTCCTGACCGCGGTCGAGGCGCTGCGCGACGCCGGCGCCGATGTGGTCGCGGTAGCGGTGCTGGTCGACCGCGGGACTGGCGCGGCGGAACGAATCGCCGAGGCGGGGCTGGCCTATCGTGCCGCCTACCACCTCAAGGATCTGGGTTTGTCTGCCTGACGTCCGGCTGTCCACGGACCGGCCGAGATGACCGACGAACCGACAGTAGGCGTCGGCCCCTGGCCGGCGGCACCCGGCGAATGGCCGGACGGCGCCCACTACGACCGTGACCTGCTGCGTGACGGCGATGCCCGCAACGTCGTCGACCGTTTCCGGTACTGGCGGGTCGAGGCGATCGCGGCTGACCTTGCGGCCCGGGCGCACCCGGTGCATGTGGCTATCGAGAACTTCGAGCACGACTTCAATATCGGCTCGGTGGTGCGTACCGCCAACGCGGTCAACGCGGCGGGCGTGCACGTCGTGGGCCGACGCAGGTGGAACCGCCGAGGGGCGATGGTGACCGACCGGTACCTGGACATCCGTCATCACGAGGACATCGCGGACCTGGCGCGGTGGGCAGGGACCGCCGGATTGCCGATCGTAGGGATCGACAACGTCGAGGGGTCCCAGCCGCTGGAGACCTACGACCTGCCGCGCAGCGTCGTCCTGCTCTTCGGTCAGGAGGGTCCGGGCTTGTCCGCGGCAGCGGTGCAGGCGTCGGCGGCGGTCCTGGCCATCGCCCAGTTCGGCTCGACCCGATCCATCAACGCGGGCGCCGCGGCGGCGATCGCCATGCACGCCTGGGTGCGGCGGTGGGTGTTCAACCAAGTGCCGACGATCGCCGAGAACTGCGAGCGCCCCGCTGCAGGATGACGCGACATACCGCCCGCCGTCACGGAGGGCGAGTTCGCCGGGGTCAGGCGGGCGGTGTGGCGAGCGGGCAGACCAGGCACGTGCTCGTCGCATGGGCCAGCAACCGGTCACGCGCATCGAACAACCGTGCCTCGGCTGTGGCTGTCCTGCTACCTCGTGACATCACGGATCCCTCAGCCCTGATCCGGCCCGTGGCCACCGTCACCGGCCGGATGAAGCGGGTCGACAGGTCGAGGCTGGTGTAGGCAATCCCCTGGTCAAGGGTGGTATGGACGGAGCAGGCGGCGACGGTGTCCAACAGCGTCGCGATCACCCCGCCGTGCATCGTGCCGATCGGATTGAGGTGGTGCTCACCCGGGATCAGTGTGAGTTCCACCCGTCCCTCACCGACCACGGTGAACGTCTCGATGCCGATCGTCACGAGGACCGGCGGTCCGGGAAGATCACCGGCCGCCACGGCTCTGAGCCAGTCGACACCGGACATCGTCGGCAACGCCGCCAGGGTCACCGCGGGATCACCCCACGCGTAGGTGCGATCACGTAGCGGAGGGGCCTCGGGATGCTGGGTCTGTTCCATGAACTCAGAGTGGCAAGAGGAGTCTGAGTCTGTCAACCAGACTCAGGTCTACGATAGGCGGATGGACAGACCCGAGGCCCTGCAGTGGTCGGTCGACGGCTGCACGATCTCGCGCACCCTGGAGATCATCGGCGACCGATGGTCGTTCACCGTGCTGCGGGAGGCATTCCACGGGATACGACGTTTCGACGACTTCACGGTGCGGACGGCTATCCCGCGTCAGGTGCTGACGGATCGGCTGCGCCGTCTGACGGACAGCGGAATCCTTCGCAGGGTTCCGTATCGTGAGCCGGGCAGTCGAGCGCGAGACGAATACCGCCTCACGGACATGGGGTTGGACCTCTACCCGACGCTGATCGCCTTGCAGGCGTGGGGGGACCGTTATCTCGGTGACCTCGCGGGCCCGCCACAGATCGTCGTCCATCGGGACTGCGGTGAACCTGTGGGTCTGGTCGCAGAGTGCGCGGCCGGTCATCGCGGCATCGCGCCGCGCGACATCGTGACTCGGCCCGGCCCGGGGGCAGCGCGCTCCTAGACGGTGACGAGGCCGGTGACGAGGTCGACGTCCAACCAGATCGAGTCGGGTGCGACCGTCATGGCCCCCGCCCAGGCGGCGGGCAGAAGCGCGCACCCCGCCGCGCCCACCTCCTCGTCGATCCGTACCGAACCGGAGACGACGATCACCACCCGCGGTGCGTCGCGCACCCCGACATGCACCGTCGTCGGCATCGAGCTGGTCCGGCCCCGGCTCAACCGGTACCAGGGGGTGTCGATCAACAACCCGTCACCGACCAGTGGTGCCCGGTCGTCGGTGTTGA
This sequence comes from Micrococcales bacterium, assembly GCA_031398915.1. Classification (GTDB taxonomy): domain Bacteria; phylum Actinomycetota; class Actinomycetes; order Actinomycetales; family JBBAYJ01; genus JANNOG01. The sequence continues at coordinate 53,797 of JANNOG010000088.1, forward strand.
GTGACCAGTCAGTTCCCGCCGCCGCCAGGGACTCGATCCGATGGAGGGCGCGCGGTCGGCGCCCGTACTCCTCCGTCCAGTCGTACATCCGGTAGGTGGTGTCCGAGGGGGTCTGGATCTCGGCGACCACCACTCCGGCGCCGAGAGCGTGGATCAGGCCGGCGGGGAGGTGGTGGACGTCCCCGACCCGGGCGGGCACCGAGCGCAGCAGCCCGCCGAGGGCGGTGGTGCCGAACACGGCGGCCACGGCGTCAAGCGTCACGCCGTCGTCGACACCCAGCAGCAGGCGGGCACCGGGCTCGGTCGCCACCACCACCCACGATTCCGTCTTGAGATGGACGCCGTCGCGCTCGGCCATCGACTGCGGCGGGTGCACCTGGATCGACAGGTCCTCACGGGCATCGAGATGCTTGATCAACAGCGGGAAGCGCCCCTCGGCGGTGGGCGGGACCTGCCCGAGCAGCGCGGCGCTGTCGAGTGCGATGAGGTCTGCGAGCGTGGCACCGGCATGCGGGCCGGTCGCCACCCGACTGACGGGGTCCATCGTGACGGTCATCGACGGATCGAGGTCGGCGACGTCCCACGACTCACCGATGAGGAGGGTGGGGGGCAGGTCACGGCCCAGGTCACCGAGGCGACGACCGCCCCACGGCTTCTCGACCAGTCGGGGCGTCAGGTGCAACGGCGCCAGCGTGAGGCTCATCGCCAGATGCGGCGCTGGGCTGCCACGGTGGGGGGTTGGCTCGCCTCCCATACGCGACGCCAGCGACCCACGGGCGGTCCTGCCGCTGCCGGCGTCTGTCCGGTGGTCGATCGGCGACGCGCGTCGTACCAGTCGGTGGACTCCTCATCGAGCAGCGCAGCCACGCCCTGCTCGATGCGGCGTCCGAAGTCTCGGGGACCCTCACCCTCGGTAGCCATGATGGGTTCGCCGTAGCGAATGGTGACGCGGGGCCGCCCGGGCGATGGCCAGCCCTGACCGCGGGGCATGGCGTTGAATCCGCCCTGGATGGCGATGGGGATGACCGGGACCTGCGCACCCAGCGCGACGAAGGATGCGCCCAGCTTGAACGGCGCCGTCCAGCCGTCCGAGGTCCGGGTCCCCTCGGGGAACCACACCATGTTCCAGCCATCGGCGATGAGGTGACCTGGCGTGTTGGACATCCCGCCACCACGGCGCTCGATCGGGAAGGTGTTGAACAGGATCGCCGAGCCTGCGGCCCGCCACCACGTATCGAAGAAGTAGTCAGCGGCGGCGGCCATGGCGGTCTTGCGTCGCCAGGCGGGGGGCAGGGTGGTGAGGATCATCGGGGTGTCGACGTGCGACGAGTGGTTCGCCACGAAGATCACCGGGCCGGTGGTGCGGGCGAGGATGTCCAGCCCCTGCACCCGGACCGACACCTGCGATCGCAGCAGCCAGTGCATCCCGACACCCAGCAGGATCTCGCGAAGGGCGTTGATCGGCGGCGTGCGCGCCCACCGGGTCGGGAACACCCGCGTCGAGTGGGCGGGTACGAACGGTTCGGCGGATCGGGGCACCAGGGCTTGGCGCCCGACCCCCCAACGCCAGCCGCGGGCGACCAGTCGGACGTCGGCCACGGTGTCTCGGACGAATCGGATGGGGCCCACCGTCACGTGACGTCCGCGATGAGGTGCGGCGGGTTGTGCAGGTAGGTGATCGAGGGGTTACGGCCCACGGATCCGGAGACCATTTCGAGGGCGTCGGCGAGCGTGGAGGCGGCCCGCATCCCCATCCGCTCACAGGCCTTGCGGTTGCCGCCCACCCAGACCACGTTCTGACCGCCACCCGGGTTGCCGTTGCCAAGGTGGTCGAGGGCGTGAGCGATCCAGTACCACATATAGAACGGGTGAACCCCGTGATAGGCATGACTGGTGCGATAGAGGTGGACGTACCACGGGTCAGTGGCGTACTGCTCTTCGAACTGCTTCTCGATGACGGCCGGCTCGACCGACGACGAGAGAACCTCTTCGAAGAAGTCGACATAGCTGGGGTGGTGGAGTTGGTTGAACTCCCATTCGACCGGGTGATACAGGATGACGGCCCCACCCGAACGGACGATCGGTGCGCCTCGATACGAATTGAAGTAGTAGCCCAAGCCCATGCACGCGGCCAGGATGGGATTCATGATCGAGTCGACGTTGTACGGGCCGATGAACGGGATGCCCATGATGGCCACGTCACTCTGGCCCTGCACCTCGACCAGCTGTTGACGGTGGATCCGGTCGATCGTGATGTCGTGGACGGGCTCGACCGCGCCGGCGGTGATTCCGGTAAGGCCGTACACCGAGCGGACGTCGTGAAAGATCCGGTGGCGCATCCGCTTGGGCGCGATCGCCAGACCCCGTCGTGCGGCCAGCATCTTGGCCTGATCGGCGATCGACCACTCCCACTCACGCTTCTGGAAGTACGAGTACGAGTTGGGGAAGATGTCGTTGTTGAAGGTGGTCTCGATCTGGAAGACCTTGACGTGCTCGGCGACCACCCGACCCATCCGCCATGCCGAGCTGTGCAGCTCGGACTTGGTGTGGTCCATGAACGAGCGCGAGTGGACCATCGTCTGGCTGTTGTGGTGGTGACGCAACGAGCTGTAGGGGGCGAGGCCGACGGCGACCGACTTGTGCCCGCCGCTCATCGGCACCTGGTTGACGTTGACGTAGACCAGTAGGTCGGACTCGGCCGATCGGGTGTGGATGTCGACGTCCTCGTCGTGCTTGGTCTTGCCAAGGTGGGTGATGTTGGCCTTGTCCTCGGCGTCGAAGTTGTAGAGCGCGCCCTGTGGGAAGAACGAGCGGAAGACTCGCTCACCGACGATGTGCTTGAGCTCAGCCTCGGTGAGGCGTCGGTGGAGGGCGTTTGCGCTGACCAGTTCGACGTCGTCCACGCCGGCCGCGGCAGCAAGGGTCAGGACCGCCTCGATGATCCGCTGCCGGATGTCGGGGGCGCCCATCGGCGGCAGCGGGATGGAGACGTCGTCGAACGCGATGGTCAGGCGCATCCCGGCGCGCAGCAGCGCGGGCAGCGGCTCGCAGTCGACGGGGTTGCGGAGGGCGTTGTCGATCTCGGCCTCGACATCGCGCACCGCCGGCAGCGACTCCGGTGGGTACACCACGCGGGTCCCGCGCGGGAAACGTTCGAGCCGGAACCCCTCCCCCTCGTGCACGACGAGCGGGGGGGTCCGGTCGTCGACGTCGAGGACGAAACCGGGTCTGGTCATGACAGGCATCCAACCATCGGCGGGCTGACCGGGGGGATCGGGCCGGTTCCTGCAGGTTGCAGCCGGAGGCTCTGGAGGGCCAAGGAGTCCGGCGCGAGGACCCCTCCGCCGATCCTCAGTGATCGAGATGCAAGTCCGACGGATGTCCACAGCCTCCTGACAGCGCGGGATGGGCGCCCTCACACACCGGCGCCGGACGGTGTGACTGCGCGGGAACGTCCCGTCGCCATAGGAGGACACAACATGCGCAAGCAACTCACCGCTGCCGCCATCGTGGGCACCCTGGGTGTGGCCGGCCTGACCGGCGTCGCGATTGTCGGCAACTCGGCCCTGGCCTCGGCCGCCACGGAATCGTCGGCCTCGGAATCGTCGGCCTCGGAATCGTCGGCCACGGAATCGTCGGCCTCGGAATCGTCGGCCTCGGAATCAGCGCCATCGGAGACCGAAAGCGGGGCGGAGAGCTCAACCAGCCCCGAGCCTGCACCTCAGACGGATCGACCCGACGCGGCGGCCTGGATCCTCGACAAGCTTGCGGGCCTCGTCGCGGACGGGACCATCACCGACGAGCAGGCCCAGGAGGTCGCCGAGACGCTGGCGCAGGAGCTTCCGGGGCGCGGTGGCCCAGGTGACGGGATGGGTCACCGCTCGGGGGGTCACGGCGGGTTCGGCGGCCCCGGGTTCGGTGGACCGGGCGTCGGCGGACCGGGCGGGATCGGTGTCGACCTGGACGCCACCATCGCCACTGCCCTGGGTCTGACCGAGGACGAGGTGCGGACCGCACTACGGTCCGGATCGACCATCGCCGACCTGGCCGAGGCCGAGGGAGTCGACCCGAGCACGGTCGTCGACGCACTCGTCAGCGAGGCAGAGGCCGCGCTGGCGGGGGCAGTCACTGCGGGAGACCTCGATCAGGCGCGTGCGGACGAGATCTCCGCCGATCTCGAAGCCCGTGTCGCCCAGCTCGTCGAGAATGGCCGCCCCGACCACGGCGACGGCCCGGGCAGAGGCATGCACGGTGGACGCGGCGCGGACGAGACCGACGACACCACGACCGAGTCCGAGGCTGAGCAGTCCAACCTCACCACCTGATCACTGGGCGCTGATCCAGCAGTGCCGAGGTCCCCGGCTGTCGACACGGAGATGTCGATTGTCAGGGGGCCTCTCGGCCGTTCAGGGTCGTATCGTGGCGCCATGGTCGACGTGGCGGGGGCCGGGAGCGTCACCGGGTCGCCACCGGCACAGCGGCGGGAGCGGCTGCGTCGGCGCGTGCTGGACGAGGGTTTTGCCAGCATCGACGACCTCGCCCGCCACCTCGACGTCAGCATCATGACCGTTCACCGCGACCTCGACATCTTGGAGCGCGAGGGCTGGCTGACGAAGATCCGTGGTGGGGCCACTGCGAATCCCTCGGCGCTGGTCGACGCGGGAGTGCGTGAGCGTGGCAATGCCCTGGCAGCCGAGAAGTCGGCCATCGCGGCGTCCGCAGCGGACATGATCGGTGCGGGGCAGACCGTCTTCATCGACGACAGCACGACGGCGATGGGCCTGATCCCACACCTGGTGGCCCACGCGCCGCTGGTGGTGGCCACCAACTTCCTGCCGGTCGTCCACCAACTGGCCGACGTCAAGGGGGTCGAGGTCACCGTTCTGGGCGGCAGCTACCACCCGCGCCAGGAGGCGTGTTTCGGTCTGCAGACCGTCGACGCGATCTCGCGGCTGCACGCCGACGTGCTGTTCATGTCCACCACCGCGATCAACGGCGGTGCCTGCTACCACCGCTCCGAGGTGACCGTCATGGTCAAGCGGGCCTTCATGGCGCATGCCGCTCGCACCGTGCTGCTGGTCGACCACGCCAAGTTCGGCCGCCCCGCACCGCACCTGCTGTGTCGAATCGACGAGTTCGACGTCGTCATCACCGACGACGGCGTCGATGCCGAGGATGTGGAGTCGCTGCGCCAACGCGACGTGGAGGTGCGCGTCGCCGCGGCCTGACGTCTGGGCCGGCGATGCGCCATCCCTTGAGAGAATTATGTTAGATTTCACGCCAGTTGTGTTTCGACGACGAGCAAACTGGAGCGCCAATGAGTGACGCGATCACCGTGATGTGTGCTGGTGACCTGTTCATCACCTCCGAGGCGCTCGCGGAAGCAGCCCGGCAGCACATCACAGCTGCGCTGCCAGACACTGCCCTGTCGGTGGTGAGCCATGCGTCGCGGTGGCCGGACGAGCCTTTCGGTGACATCGAGGGAGTGCGTGAGGCAGCGGGCGACGTGACCGCTCTGGCCGAGAGCGTCCGCGGCGCGCATGTGCTTCTCACGCATCTGGCCCCGATCACTGGGTCGGTGCTGGCAGCGGCGCCTGATCTGCGGCTCGTCGGCGTGACCCGCGGCGGCCCGGTCAACGTCGATGTCGCAGCCGCGACCCTGTTGGGGATACCGGTCGCATACCTGCCGGGCCGCAACCTCTCGGCCGTCGCCGAATTCGTCGTCGGCACCATGATCACCGTGATGCGCAACATCGGGCCGGCGTCGATCGGCATGACCGAGGGGCGTTGGGACGGTTCCTTCTACCGCTACGAGCGCTGCGGACCCGAGCTGGGCGCCTCGACGGTGGGCCTCGTCGGCCTCGGCGCGGTGGGTGCTCGCGTGGCGACCCTGTTGTCAGCGTTCGGCGCCCGCGTCCTGGCCCATGACCCGTTCGCGGACCCCACGACCGTCGACCCCGCGGTGCGCCTGGTCGACCTGCCCGAGCTGCTCGCCACGTCGAACGTCGTCAGCGTGCACGCCCGCCTGACACCACAGACCCGAGGCATGTTCGACAAGGTGGCTTTCGCGGCGATGCCCCGGGGGGCGTACTTCGTCAACACCGCGCGAGGTGAGCTGGTGGATACCGACGCCCTGACCGAGGCACTGGCGTCCGGGCACCTCGCCGGTGCCGCCCTCGATGTGTTCGACCCCGAGCCTCCGCCCGGTGATCACCCACTGCGTGGCATGCCCAACGTCCTGGCAACCCCGCACCTGGCCGGCGCGAGCCAGCAGACCGCGACCGTGTCCGCTGGTCGGATCGCCGAGGCGGCTGCCGGGTTCCTGGTCTCGGGGCGGCTGACGCACTGCGTCAATCCGGAGGTGCTGACCCCGGTGTCCGGCGGCTGAGACGTGGCCGCCATCGGGATCGATGCTGGTACGTCTCTGGTCAAGGCGGTGCTGTTCGACGACGACCTGAGGCCGATCGACGTCGCAACGGCCAAGGTGCCGGTTCGCAGACCTCATTCGGGCTGGTCCGAGCAGGACCCACGTGAGGTGCGCGCGGCCGTCGACGGCGTCATCCGGCAGGTGGCACCGGCGGGCGTCCACATCGACTTCATGGGGATCACGGCCCAGGGGGACGGCTGCTGGCTGGTCGACCAGGCCGGGCAGCCCGTCGGACCGGCGCTGTTGTGGAACGACGGGCGCAGCGCAGACATCGTCGAGGACTGGGAAGCCGACGGGCTGATGGCCGAAGCCTTCACGGTCACCGGCTCGTACGGCAACGCCGGGCTTGCTCATGCGCAACTGGCGTGGTTGCGCACACACGACCCAGCGCGTGTCGATTCGGCAGCCACTCTGTTGAGTTGCGGTGGCTGGCTCTACCTGGGATTGACAGACTCCCCGGTGCTGGACGTGTCCGACGCGTGTAATCCGTTGCTGGACGCCAGAACGGACACCTACGCCGACGGCCTGTTCGAGCACCTCGGGTTGAGTTGGGCGCGCCGCCTGATGCCGCGGGTCGTGACCGGCACTGAGCGCCTCGCCCCGCTGTCCGATGCTGCCGCTGGGCGAACCGGCCTGGCTGTCGGGACTCCCGTGGTGCTCGCTCCCTATGACGTCGTGTCGACCGCAGTGGGCGTGGGTGCCGTCCCTGTCGGCGCCGCGTTCGCGGTGTTGGGCACCACGTTGTGCATCGGAACCAGCGTCGACGATCCCCGCCTGGATCGAGCGGCAGCCGGGATGTCGCTGGCCACCGGGGTCCCCGGGAGGCGGTTACTGGCATACGCGACGTTGGCCGGCACCGAGGTGATGGATTGGTGGGCGCGGCTGTTGGGGCTGGAGTCCGCGGCGGATGTCACGGCATTGGCGGCGACCGCGACACCACGCCGTGACACGCCGTTGTTGCTGCCGTATCTCTCGCCCGCCGGAGAGCGAGCACCATTTCGTGACTCAGCCGCCCGCGGCTCCCTCAGTGGGGTGCATTTCGAACACGACCGCGCCGATATCGCCCGAGCCGTGGTCGAGGGCCTGTCGTATGCAGTCCGCGACTGCTTGATCGCCACCGGGCCGATACCCACCGAGTTGACGGTGTGTGGCGGTGGGGCAGGCAGCGACATGTGGTGTCAGGTGTTGGCGGATGTCACGTCGACGAGGGTGGTTCGTGCTGACCAGGGTCAGGTGGGTGCTCGTGGTGCCGTGATGACCGGGCTGGTGTCATTGGGTCATGCCCCGGATATGGACAGCCTCGTCGACTCGACGATACGACCGGGTCGCACCTTTCACCCCAGCCCCGACACCGAACGACACGATGATGGTTTTGCTCGGTATCTGGCCGCCCGACAGACTGCCGGGTAGCGACCATCCACACGGGTCGCCCACGCAGCCTGACCGATGCACGATCCACGTTGCGACCGAACCCTGGGAAGCCCGGTGAACCCTCCCCACCGACAGATCCGCGCCGTCTTCGACGACGAGACGATAACCGTCTACCAGGCGTATCCCGCTGCGATCGCGGTCCCCGCTGCGGCCGACAACTCGTTCGTCGGGACACCGTTCAAGCTCGACAGGATGACCTGGATCAAGCCCTCGTTCCTGTGGATGATGTACCGATCCGGCTGGGCCACGAAGCCTGGCCAGGAACACGTCCTCGCCGTCCAGATCACGCGCGCCGGGTTCGAACAGGCCCTCTCGCTGGCGTGCCTCAGCCACTTCGACCCGGACATCCACCCGGACGAGGCCACCTGGGCGCAGCGCACACAGACCAGCCCCGTCCGTGTCCAGTGGGACCCTGAACGGGACACCTCGCTCGCGCCCCTGCCTTGGAGATCGATCCAGGTCGGACTCTCCGGGTCGGCGGCCGAGCAGTATGTGAACCGCTGGATCGTCCGCATCATCGATGCCACACCGCTCGTCCACGAGATGCACCGGGGCACCGCCGCTGCGTTGACGCTGCCACGAGAACGCCCCTACCCCCTCGGCGACGACCTACAGACGATCATCGGTGCCAGCCGGTCGACGTGAGATCCACGTATCCAGTTACGCCGGTGCGGCATCAGCGTCAGCGGCGGGAACGGCTGCCCGTCCCTCGGCCGCGCCAGCCGCCGTTGACGGGCGAGGCACCACCGATTCCGGCCAGGTGCAGGGCGAGGCAGAGGAGGCCGGCGAAGAGCAACGTCTGCGTAGTGATCACATCCCCGAGGCTCGCATCGACGAGGTCGAACAGCAGGGCCAGAACGAAGATCGCAGCACCGACAAGCGCGAGCATAAGCACTCCAAGATCGGCCCCGGCAGCTCTGCCCGGAGGGTCCGTTACGTCCGGTGGTCCGGAGGCATCCGAATCATGGCGCACGACCACCACACGCGCGATTCGAGTGAGCGCCAATCGGCGTCGATCAGTGCCTCGACAAGAGGCTAGGCACGCCCGGTGCGCCGGCGGGAGTTGCGGGCGACAGAGTCGAGGATGACGGCGAGTAGCAGGACGACCCCGGTGACGGCGAAGCGGAACGACGAATCGAGGTTCAACAGGGTCAGACCGCTCGAGATCGACTGGATGACGACGATCCCCAGCAGCGCCGCGAACGCAGAACCGCGACCACCGAACAGGCTGGTCCCGCCGATCACCGCAGCGGCGATGGCGTTGAGGTTCACGTCACCACCGCCACTGGACTGATTGGCCGCCGCGAGGCGTGATGCGGCGAGGACCCCACCGACAGCGGCCAAGGTCGAGCACAGCACGAAGGCTGAGGTGTAGATGCCGCGGACGTTGATGCCCGCGCGCCGGGCGGCCTCCTCGTTGCCACCGACGGCGAACATCCACCGTCCCCAAGCGGTCCGGGTCAGCAGGTAGTGCAGCAGCAACACGAGCGCGATGAACAGCACCACCATCCAGCCCACGCCTCGGGTCCGGTTGAGGTACCACGCCCCGAAGGCCAGCGCAGACGCCAGCAGGGCGCCGCGCACGATGACCAGCACCGCGGCCTCGGCGGACAGTCCGCTGCGGGTCCGCTCGCGCCGGTGCGCCAGACCGGTGACGACCAGGGCGACACCGCCCAGCACGGCCAGGACGTACGACAGCCAGTCCGGTACGAAGGCCTGCTGGGCGAAGTACACCAGGGGCGATTCGAAGGGGATGTTGATGGAGCCTTGCGGGCCCAGGACGTACAGCTGGATACCGACGAAGCTCAACAGACCTGCCAGTGTCACGACGAAGCTCGGCACACCGAATCGCAAGAACACCTGGGCGTACAACAGACCGATCAGTGAGCCGGTCAGCACCGCACCCGCGATCGCCACCCCGACGGGCAACCCGCGGTCGACGAACAGGACGGCCAGCACGGCCGAGGACAACCCGCTGACCGAACCGACGGACAGGTCGATCTCACCGACCAGCAGCACACAGACGATGCCGAGCGCGATGACCCCGACGGGCACGCACTCCATCGCCAGGTTCACCAGGTTGGGACTGGACAGGAAGATCGGGTTGAGCGACTGCATCACCGTCCAGATGACGGCCAGGCCCACCACGACCGGCAGCACGCCCAGGTCCCCGGAGCGCAGCCGGTCGACGAACCCGCGCAACAGACCGCCCAGGCCGGAGCGATCGGCGAGGCGCTCGTCCTGGCGGTCGGCAGGGGCAGCGGTCGGTGTCACGGTCGCGCTCATCGGGTCTCCTGAGGATCGATAGACGTCCGTGCCGATCGTCGGGCGACGACGTTGTCAGCAGCCCCGGTGATGGCCGCGACGATCTGCTCGGACGTGACGGTACGAGCGTCGTACTCGCCGTTGTTTCGGCCCAGCCGCAGCACGATCACCCGGTCGGCGACGGCCCGCACGTCGGCCATGTTGTGGCTGATCATGATGACCCCCAGGCCCCTCTCGCGGAGGCGCTCGATCAGGTTGAGCACCTCCGCGGTCTGGGCGACGCCGAGGGCGGCAGTGGGCTCGTCGAGGATGATGACCTTGGGATGGCCCAGCAGGGACCGGGCGATGGCGACGGTCTGCCGCTGCCCACCGGAAAGCGACGCCACCGGCACCCGGACCGTGGGGATCTTGGCGGAGAGTTCGCGGAGGAGCTCCCACGAGCGGGTCTCCATGGCGACCTCGTCGAGGCGATGCAGCCGCAATTCGCGGCCCAGGAAGAGGTTCTCGACGACACTGAGGTTCTCGCAGAGGGCGAGGTCCTGGAATACCGTCGCGATTCCCAAGGCCAGTGAGGCGTGAGGCGTGGGCAGCGTGACCTCGTCGCCTGCGAATCGGATCGTCCCCGAGTCGGGGGCGTGAACCCCCGACAGCACCTTGACCAGTGTCGACTTGCCCGCGCCGTTGTCTCCGACGATGGCCACCACCTCGCCGGCAGCGACGTCGAGGTCGATACCGGTGAGCGCCGCCACCGCCCCGAAGGACTTGGAGATGCCACGTAGCGAGAGGATCGCCTCCTCGGCCGCCGTGTGGGTGGTGGTCACGACGGATCCGGTCGCGGCGTGATCAGGTGACAGGTCTGCAGGTGCTGTCGGGGTATTCATCGACTACTCGATACCCAGTTCGGAACAGGCGTCGGCGTACTCGTCGGTGCAGATCTCCTCGGCGGTGTAGATGCCACCATCGAAGATGATCTCCACGACGTTGTCCAGGGTGACGACCTCGGGGGTGAACAGCTGCGACGGGGTGTCGTACAGCTCGGTCTCGCCCTCGACGGTCTCACCGCTGGCGAATGCGTACGCGATCTCGGCAGCAGCTTCCGCGACGATCGAGATCGGCTTGGAGATGGTGTTGTACTGGTCACCGGCGATGATCCGCTGGATCGCGGCGATCTCGGCGTCGTTACCCGTCACCGGGGGCAGCGGGTCGGTACCGGCGGACTTGAAGGCGGCGATGGTGGCGCCACCGGTGCCGTCGTTGGCCGCGACGACGCCGACGATCTGGTCACCGAACTGGGTGATCTGACCGCTGACCCACTCCTGGGCCTCCGGCGGTGCCCAACCGGGGGTGTCGAACTCGGCGAGGACCTCGAACTCGCTGTCGTCCACGACGCTGCTGACGCCGTCGCGGATCAGGCCGGCAGCGGCGTCCGTGGGCGAGCCGTTGACCTGGAGGATGCCGCCCTCGGCACCGGTCTCGGTCAGGTAGTCGACCAACGACTGGGCGATCGAGGCGCCGATGCCCTCGTTGTCGAACGAGACGTAGTAGTCGGCGGGAGCGTCCGGGATCGGCCGGTCGTAGGCCACGACGACAACGTCCTGGGCCTGGGCGTTGGTGACGATGCTGGCCGCCGCGGCCGAGTCGACCGGGTCGAGCACGATGACGTTGACGCCCTGCGCCAGCGCCGAGTCGGCCTGCTGCTGCTGCTGCGCCGCGTCGGCGTCGGCGTTGGCGTAGATGACCTCACACTCGGGGCACAGCTCGGCCATCTTGGCCTCGAACAGCGGGCGGTCCTGCTCTTCGTATCGGGTGGACGCCAGGTCGGGCATGAGGAACGCGATCTTGTACGCCTCACCCTCGGCGGCCGGCTCGGCCGGATCGGCTGATGCGTCGCCGCCCGCAGCGGGTGAGGTCGCGTCGGTGGTGTCGTCGGATGTCGCGCACGCTGCGCTGACCAGCAGGGCGACGGCGATCGGCGCGGTGAGCGCCAGGCGTCGAGAGGTTCGGGACATTGGTTCTCTCCTTTGAGTGGGGCTACTGCGGGTGAGTGGGGCTACTGCGGGTGAGAAGCGGACACTGCGGTCAGGGGGACGTTGAGGGAGAGCAGTGACGTGATCGACGGCTGCCCAGCCTCGGTCGGGGTGGCGATGGAGACCGTGGTGAGGGCTCCGTTGTCGAGGCGCGGGAAGACGTGCCGATAGCGCTCGATCTCGATGCCGAGCAGCCGGCACAGGGCCAGGCGCATCAGCGTGTTGTGTGCCACGACCAGCACCGTCGTGCCGGAATGAGACGCGGCCAGATCGACGAGGGCGGTGGCGGCTCGCTCGGCGGCCGCGGCCGGAGCCTCTGCGCCGGGAAAGTGATGGAGGACTGGGTCGGCTCGGAAGCGCCTGACCATGGCCGGGTCATCGGCTTCGAGCTCGGCCAGGGTGCGGCCCTCGGCGATGCCGAACGACACCTCGCGCAGATCAGGCACGACGAGGGGTTCGAGACCCAGAGCGTGTGCCGTCGGGGCGGCGGTCTCGGCGGCCCGACGGACCGGTGAGCACGCGACCACCGAGGGCCGGACCCGTGCGGCCCAGTCGGCGAGCAGCTTCGCCTGGTTGTACCCGTCGGGTGTCAGGTCGACGTCGCTGTGCCCGGCGTAGCGGTTCTCGTGGTGCCACACGGTCTGCCCGTGGCGCGACAGGACCAGGGTCGTTGCGGTCATGACTGCACCGCCACTCGGAGGTGGTCGGGCAGGCGCGAGGGATCCAACCAGCCGCGGTTCAGCAGTTCGGCGCAGAACGCGTGGTAGGTCTCGTCCCAGGTGTCACGGGTCGTCACGTCAGGGTCGAGAGTCGAGGTGATGTGAACCAATCGTTCGGCGGTCGCCGCCAGGCTGCCCGGTGCTGCCGCCGCGACGATCGCCGACCCCACGGCCGCATCCACGGATCCGGGAAGCAGGACGGGTCGGCCCAGCACGTTGCACCGCATCTGGTTCCAGTAAGGGTTGCGTGACGCTCCACCCGAGAACGTCACAGGACCAGTGATATCTGCACCAAGGGCCGCTAACACGTCGTAGGCCAACCGCTCGACCAACGCGACGGCCTGCATCAGACCGCCGAGGGTGTGGGCGTCGGTCTCGGGAGCCGCCACCGCGACCGATTCCGCCTGTGCGGCGACGAACGGGAATCGTTCGCCGGCACCGACGAGTGGGTAGACGAATCCGGGGATCGGGGTGCCCAGAGCCTGGACGGCGAGGGTGAGTCGGTCGAGGTCTCGCCCCGGTAGCTCGCGGGCGACGACGCCGGCACCCGAGCTGGACGCACCGCCCGGCAGCCAACCGCCGTCCGGGTTGCGGTGGCAGTAGACGGCGCCGGACGGGTCGAGCAGCAGAGTGTCGGTGGCACCCTTGATCACCAGAGTGGTGCCCAGCGCGCTACTCCAGGCGCCCGGGCGCAGGGCTCGGGCGGCGACCTGCGACGCGCAGCCGTCCGTCATCCCGGCGACGATGATCGTGCCCGCCGGGATGCCCGTGAGGTCGGCGGCCGCCAGGCTGACCGTACCGATGGGAGTGCCGGGCGCGACCACGTCCGGCAGCAGACCGGTGTCGATCGACAACGCCGTGAAGACCTCGTCAGGCCAGGTCAAGTGCACCAGATCGTACCCGGACTTCAAGGCACTGCTGGTGTCGGTGGCGACGCCGTGCCCGGTCAACCGGGCACTCAGGTGATCGCCCTGGTGCACGATGCGGTCCCCGGCCGACACGTGGTCGTTGGCGATCAGCCAGCGCATCTTGGGCAGCGCCCACGACCCTTGCATCCGGTACCCCAGCGAGGACCAGAGGGTGTGGCCGACCTCTTGCACCGTGGCCACCTCGGCCATGGCGCGTGCGTCGTCGTACATCAGCCCCGGCCCGCGGGCGCTGCCGTCGGGTCGTTCGACGAGGATCGTCCCGGAGGTCGAGTCGATGGACATGGCCGTGATCGCCCGTCCGGCATGTGACTGCAGTGCCTGCTGGGTCGCCGCGCACAGGGCCGTCCACCAGTCCTCGGGGTCCTGCTCGTGGCGGCCGGCGTCGCGACGGCTACTGGTGAGGGGATGAGAGCCGGAGCCGGCGACGCCCCCGGCAGCGTCCACCAGGACCGCGCGTACACCTTGCGTGCCGACGTCGACGCCGAGCCAGAGCGAGTCGTCTGCCAGGGGCCCGGCGACACTGCTGTGGGGCTGCATGCTCACGACCCCTCCTTGGGTGTGTGGCCGACTTCACCGTCGACGCGATAGATTTAACATATCGGTTGAGACGTGAGCAACCCAGGCCGAGCGACCGTTGCCGAAACGTGACATGCCAGAGCGGTTGTGTCGCCCAGCCGGCCTATGGGACGTCGTGCGAGGAACGGTCCGCCTACCCCCGCGGAATACGTTCGATGATCACAGTGGGCGTGCGGTCGTCGTCCCGACGCCGATCCGCGTCCACCTGATCGGCCGGGTCGGACAGGTTGCTCACGAGTGTGAACACCGTGGCCTCCGGGGGTACCACCCCGACGAATGCCCACTGCCCGCTGACCGTGACCCCGCTCGCGACGGCGACGCGCGGGTTCTGCCATGACGGCTGGAACCGATAGGCGTAGCCGACGTCGTCCACCAGCCACATCGGGTCGTCGCCCAGTTCGACGGGGAACGGTGCCCGGTTGGCCAACCGCGCGTCGACGACGATCCCCCGCTCCTGCACGCGGAGGGCGTCGACAGCGAACACCACACCGTTGGGATGTTCGTCAGTGCCCAACCGGGACGCCGGCGGCGGCGCCACGGGTCTCCCGTCGTCGTCCAGGACCACTTCGACCCGCCGGTTCTGCGCCCTGCCCTCGGGGTTGTCACCGCCCAGGAATCCCGAGTTGGGCTCGGCCGGTTCAGCCTCGCCGCGCCAATCCGCCTGCAGGCGTTCGGCGGCCACCCCCTGAGCCGTCAGGTACTCGACCACCGCCTCCGCCCGCCGCTGCGACAGTTCGAGGTTGTACCCCTCCGTACCCAGCGCATCGGTGAACCCCACGACGTCGATCGCCGAATCGTCGCTGGCAAGAACCAGATCGCTGAGTTGGTCGAGGATCGAGGCGCTCTCGGGCCGCAGCTGGGCTGCGTCGAAATCGAAGAGGACCTCCTCGTCGAGGACGACGACGGTCTGTGGCGTGACGCTGCCGGCCCGCCCGGTGACCTGCAGCGTCGTGCGGGGCATCCCCTCGGCCGACGTCAGGACCGCGGTCCCGGGTTCGGGCGCCGACACGCGAACCGACGTCTCGGACTCCTCGTCCACGTCCGGTGCAGTGGCCGCCTCGATGGTTCGGTTGGCGATGATCGCGATGGCACCGATAACGATCATGGCGGCGATGAGGATCGCCGCGACCAACCAGCGACGCTCGCTGCGGAACTGCTCCCATCGGGTCGGAGTGGTGTCTTCTTCGGCGTCCGGGACCGCCCCCAGGTAGGTCATGGGATGGGTATGCCGTCGATGTAGAAACTGGGCAGCTGGGTGTCACGGTCGCGTTCGCTGAGGTCGACGGCCGCGGCGGGGTCGCCGATGTTGGTCTTGACGGCGACCGTCGTCGCCTCGGGTGGAACTCGCCCCAGAAACACGATCGAGCCGGTCAGTTCTTGCCCGGCTCCGATCCGCAGGTCGGGATTGCCGCCTCGACGGTCGTAGCGATAGGGGTTGCCGAAATCGTCGACCAGATAGAAGTCGCGGTCCCGGAACAGCGCGTCGTCGACCAGCCGGATCTCGTCGATGTACCCGTTGAGGACCGACACGTCCAACGCGATCGAGTTGGGTCGGATCTGGATGCCGCGGACCGTCATGACGGCGCCGTTGGGGTGACGGTCGATCAGTTGCCGATCAGTCAGCGACTGGGTGAACGTGGCGCCCGCGGCGGTGGGGGATTGAGTGGTCGGTGGTCGGTCGGCGCCCCCGGAGGTGCAGGCACCCACCGTCAACGCAAGGGTGAGTGCGACACCGACCGACGTCAGGTGTACCGCCCGATGGGTCATGGTCGCCGACGGCATAGCCCCTCCCGGTGGACTGCAGGTCGGGTCGGGCGGGTCACCGACACGCCCCCATCGTCGCCGACATCGGGCGCTCTCGCATAGCTGCCCCGCCGGGGAGAACGGACAGACTGCCCTTCGGGGCGGCGCGTGCTGTCGCTCGACGCCACCCGGGCGTCCGCTTTCATGTACGCATGAGGAGGTACGCCGGTGAGGACACCGTCGGACCTCTGACGCACGGGTTTCGCGGCCACTGGTCGCGGCGCATCACTGACGAGAACCGACTCGCGTATCGCGTTACGGACGAGGGCGTCCGAACCGCCTCGTGCCGTCATCACGACGAGCCGTGAAGCCCGAGACCGTTCACCTGCCACCGTTCACCACCGTCGTGCTGGCCGGGGGCAATGGGGTCCGCCTTGGCGCCGACAAGGCATCCGTTCTGGTGGGTGGGGTATCCATGCTGGCGCGTGTCGCGGCGGCGACGGTGGATGCCGACCAGGTGATCGTGGCGGGAGACGTACACGGACCGGACCGACCCGGCGTGCGGTGGGTGCGTGAGTCGCCGCCGCACGGTGGGCCCGTGGCGGGATTGGCCGCGGCCCTCGGGCTGGTTCGGACACCCGTCACGGTCGTCCTCGCGGTCGACGTCCCACTGGTCGACGCAGGTGTCGTCCGGTGGTTGCGGGAGGCCCTGGCGGCAGGGCGGGGCTCGGCGGTGGTGCCTCTCGACTCGAGCGGGCGTCGCCAACCGCTCGTGGCCTGCTACGACACTGCGGCATTGCGTGTCGCCATGGCGGACATCGGGATGCCGACCGGACGCGCCATGCGGGACGTGTTGGTCCGCATGGACGTGGTGGAGCTGGCGGCGGGCGCGGGATCGGTCAAGCTGATGGACGTGGACACCCCCGAGGACCTGGCAGCGGCCCGCCTGCACGCGTGGACCGCAGATATGGCATCGGACCTGGGTGTTCCACTGGACGCCGAGACCGTGTCCGCGGTCATCACCCAGGTATTGGACATCGCCCGCGACGTGGCTCACGGCGTGGCCCGTCCGGCCGCTCCGGTGACCACGTTCCTGGTCGGCCTGGCGGTGGCCGACGCGCTCGGCCAGGTGCCTTCCGGAGATCGCCCGGTCGCCGTATCGCCCGCACTCACCTCGGTACACGAGAAGGTGATCGCAGCCCTGGCAACCTACGGACAGCTACGCGCCGACCCAGAGCCGGGCGAGGTCGACTAGTTCGACGTCGCCGCGTGCCGTCGCCGCCGATTCGAGGTCGGCGTCGAATCCCGACCTACCGAATAGCAAGAGGCGGGCCGGACCGGCAACGATCCCGCGGGACATCAGCAGAGCCTTGGCCCGGTCCAGGCGTGCCAGGTCGCGCATTCCGCGTGGCGATCGGGAGAACTTGGCCTCGCCGATGGCCAGAACCGTCACCTGTTTGCCCTGTGGTCGTTGCCCTGGAGCCAGTGCCACGACATCCAACTCGATACGAGACCTCTCGTGGCTGTCATTGACGACCGTGCGTCCGACGACATCCACCGTCCCGCCCAGTGTTGCGGGTGAGGCAAATCGACGCACCCATTCGCGGGCGATGAACTCGAAATGAGGTCCCAAGATCTGCGAGTTGACGGACTGAGCGGCGTGTTGCCAGGCATTCGCGGCGTCTCGGTCCTCGAAGGCGGCAAGCCGTGGCGCGATGACCACCTCGTGGAACCGAACGATGGGATCGGCGAGCGAGAGTACGGCGCGCCGCTGCAGCAGGACATCCTCGTCCCGCACGACGAATCCCGCGGTGAGTAACACGTCGAGGGCATGTCCGAGGCTCCGCTCGGGTCGGCCGATGGCTGTGGCGATACGAGCAGGAGTACCAGCTCCGGCGGCAATCGATGCCACTATCGAGTGATAGAGGGACCGGTCGACCACTCGTGGGTCCTCACGGAGCAGGTAACCCGCCTCGCTGAACAGGGCGTGGCTGGGGTTCAGCACAGTCGTCAGGAGCAGGTGGTCGAGCTCGTCCACGGTTTGTGGCGATGCGTTACCCAGTAGGTCGCGGTAACCGGGTGTGCCCCCGACGAAGGCGTGCAACTTGAGCCCGACATCCGGATCGTCGATTCCGAAATAGGCGGCCATAGACGACCCCGACCCGCAGGCCCGGGGCGGGGGAGTTCATGAAACCTTCGAGGTCGGTCCACTCGCGTTCACGATCGAAGAGGTCGTCAGGACGCACGGTCTCACTCCAGCTTCGCGCCATTCATCTGGACTTAGACTAACTCTACTTAGCCTAAGTCCAGTTAGTCTATGTGGATCAGCGCTGGCGGGGGTCGAAGCAGACCTTGACGGTGCCGAGGCGGCCCGCGCTGGAGGCGTGATCGAGGGCCTCACGCCAGCGGTGCAGCGGATAGATCCCGCCGACCACTCCGTCCAGAGGTGCCTCGGCCGCCAGCTTCATCGCCACGGCGAACGCGTCGCCGCTACTGCAGTACGACCCGGCCAGCTCCAATTCGCGGAACCATGCGGGTGATAAGTCCGCACCCGGACCGGGCATGCCGGACAGCACCACCCGCCCACCGGCACGGGTCGAGCGCAGCGCCAGATCCAACGACGACGGCGACCCGACGGCATCCACTGCCACGTCGACGCCGCCCAACAGGAAGTCCGCCGCCTGTGCGCCGGCGATGGCCCTGGGCGCCTTGGGGACCACTGTCAGTGCACGGGTGGCGCGGCGCACTCCGCGCATCGCCTCGTCCGGCGTCACGACGTCGGTGGCCCCGAACGCCCGGGCGAGGGCGCGCTGGCCGGCGTGCTTGGCGACGACGACGATCTTTCCGGCGGGAGTCAACTGGCGCAGCGCCAATGTGGCGAACAGCCCGACAGCACCGGCACCGGACACCAGTACGGTCGCGCCCTCGGTGACTTCGGCGCGGCGTGCCAGGTGAACCGCGCATGCCAGTGGCTCGACCAGGACGGCCCGCTCGTCGGGCAGGTCGTCGGGTACGACGTGCAGCTGCGACCGGTGGGCGACCATCCGCTCGCCCCAACCGCCACCGGTGGACGCGCAATAGCCCGTCTGCAGTCCGGGTCGCAGGTGGCCGACGGTCACCCGCTCGCAGTGGTTCGTCGCCCCGGCGGCGCATGGCTCGCACAGCTCGATGCCCCGTGCCTCGCAGGCCAGCACCGGGTCGATGACCACTCGGGTGCCCTTCGCCAGGTCGTCGACGTCCTCGGCCAGCTCGGCGACGACCTCGTGTCCGGGGACGCACGGCAGCGAGGTCAGACCCGTGAAGTACAACGATGTCGTACCGGTTACCGCACCCAGGTCCGACCCGCAGATCCCCCCCAGACGAGGTCGCAGGGCCACCCATCCCGGCGCTTTCACCTGCGGCTCGGACACGGTGACCAGGCGCAACGGCGCCATCGGGCCCACCAGCAGGCCAGGGATGGACGCCCCCGTCGCCGCCACGGTCCGGGCGAGCGCGTATCGGGGGACCGAACGGAACAGCTCGACGGCCAACATCACGCTCGCGATCCTGCCATCAGGCGGTGCAAGGTCCACATGGCGCTGCATCGACGCCCTACGATTCGCCGCATGATGCGACGACTGCTGCTGCCCGCTGCCGCCGTGCTGTCACTCGTGACCGCCGTGGCCGCTTGTGGATCCGATGACGAGACCGGCACCGACACCACGTCGCCCGGTCCTGACTCGGCCGCGGCCGAGGGTTCCGAAGGCAGCGCCGCCGGCATCGAAGCGGCCGGCGCCTGTGCCCCCGCCAGCCTGCCCACGCTGACCGAGGGAACCCTCACCTTCGCGACCAGCGAGCCCGCCTACGAGCCGTGGATGGTCGACAACGACCCGACCAGCGGTGAGGGATACGAGGCGGCCGTGGCTGCAGCTGTCGCCGAGCGGCTTGGTTATCCGCAGGACCTGGTCGAGTGGGTTCGCGTGCCGTTCGACGTTGCCATCGCGCCCGGTCCGAAGGACTTCGACGTGGCGATCAACCAGTTCTCGATCACCGACGAGCGCCGCGAGGCCGTCGACTTCACGTCCTCCTACTACGACGTGCGCCAGACGGTCATCTCCGTCGAGGGCAACGCGGGCGCCACGGCCACCAGCCTCGCCGAGCTCAAGGACATCCGCCTCGGTGCCCAGGTCGGGACGACCAGCCTCGCCGCGATCGCCGAGTTCGTCGCCCCGACCACCGAGGCTGCGGCGTTCAACACCAACGACGACGCCAAACTCGCTCTGGACTCGGGCCAGGTCGACGCCATCGTGGTCGACCTGCCGACGGCGTTCTACCTGACCGGGGTCGAGATCGAGGGCGGGGTCATCGTCGGACAGTTGCCGCAGAGCGGCGGCACTCCCGAGCAGTTCGGCATGGTGTTGGACCTGGACAGCCCGTTGACCGACTGCGTCAGCGGCGCCGTCGACGCGCTGCGCGAGGATGGCACCCTGACCGCACTCGAAGCCGAATGGTTGGCCGCCGTGGCAGGCGCACCTGAGCTCTCCTGACCCCGACGATCGACCCTGGAGTCACCAGCCGAGCAGCATCGAGCTGGTTCGCCGTGGCGTCCGGGCTCGTCGACGGCGCCAGTCCGTGGTCACTGCGCTGGTCAGTACGACGCTCTTCGTCGTCCTGATCGGCCTGGCGGTCACTCAGGCTCCGGGTTGGGATCGCACCAGTCGCACCTTCTTCAGCGTGAGCGTGGCGGTCGACGTCCTGCCGGTCGTCCTGCAGGGTCTGTGGCTGAACATTCGCGTGCTGGCGATCGCCGCGATTCTGGTACCGACGATCGGCCTGGGCATCGCGTTGCTGCGGACCCTGCCCGGTCCGGTGTTCCTGCCCGTCAGGCTGTTCGCCATCGGCTACGTCGACGTCTTTCGAGGGCTGCCGTTGCTGTTGATGCTCTACCTGATCGGGTTCGGCATCCCGGCGCTGCGTTTCGAGGGCTTCGACCCCTCGGCGTTCTGGCTGGGCACGGCAGCGGTCACGATCACGTACTCGGCATACGTCGCCGAGGTGTTCCGCGCCGGCATCGAATCAGTTCATCCGTCGCAGCGCCTGGCCGCCCGTTCGCTCGGCCTCTCGTACCCACAGACGATGGGGCGAGTGGTGTTGCCGCAGGCAATCCGCAACGTCACCCCGGCACTCCTCAACGACCTGGTGGCACTACAGAAGGACGTAGGCCTCATTTCGATTCTCGGGTTGTACGACGCGATCCGTCGTGCCCAGATCGAGGTGGCGACGACGTTCAATTTCACCCCGTACGTGGTCGCCGGGCTGCTGTTCGTCCTGCTGTCGGTCCCGACCGGACGATTCGCCGATGCCGTCAACCTCCGGGCCGCCAGACGACAACAGGCAGGCGTGGCGTGAGCGACCTGTTGGAGGCCCGCCGGCTGGTCAAGGCCTATGGTGCGACGCCGGTGCTGCGGGGTGTCGACCTGTCGATCGCCGAAGGTGAGGTCGTGGCCCTCGTCGGGGCGTCCGGCTCGGGCAAGTCGACGCTGCTGCGGTGCCTGGCGCTGCTCGAGCCCGTCACGGACGGGCAGGTGTTCCTGGACGGTGAGGACATCACGGATCCGGATATCGACGCCGATCGGATCCGGGCCCGCTTCGGTGTGGTGTTCCAGTCGTTCAACCTGTTCCCTCACCTGACGGTGTTGCAGAACATCTGCCTGGCCCCGCGCCGGGTCCACCGCCGCGACAGGGTCGAGGTCCAGGCGCGGGCGATGGAACTGCTGGACCGAATCGGGTTGGCCGATCGGGCGGGGTCGTACCCCGACAGGCTGTCCGGCGGCCAGCAGCAGCGCGTGGCGATCGCCCGTGCCGTCGCCGTCGAGCCTCGGGTGCTGGTCCTCGACGAGGTCACCAGTGCGCTCGACCCGATGCTGGTCGCTGACGTCCTGGGGTTGGTCCGCGAACTGGCGACCCAGCGCCGCACGATCGTGATGGCGACACACGAGTTGGGATTCGCCCGGCAGGTCGCCGACCGGGTCTGCATGCTCGCCGCCGGCGTGATCATCGAGTCGGGCCCGCCGTCGCAGGTACTGGTGGACCCGGTGGACGCCCGGACCCGGGCGTTCCTCGGCAGGGTGGCTCAGTCCGGAAGGCTGTGACCGGCCATGACGACCCGGTTCCGGCCGGCACCCTTGGCCAGGTACATCGCGGCATCAGCGGCCTGCAGCAGTTCTGCGGCGCTGTCGCCGGATCCGGGGAACTGGGCGACACCCGCGCTGATGGTGGTGGAGACCACGCCACTCTCGACGGGGACTCCCACGCGTTCGCACCGCCGCCGCAGTTCTTCGGCGCGCATCTGCGCCTGGACCGCTCCTGCCCCCGGCAGCAGAACGACGAATTCCTCGCCACCATAACGGGCGACGATGTCACCGGCGCGGGCGCCGAGGGTCAATCCCGTGGCAATGGCTTTCAACAGCTGGTCGCCCACCCCGTGGCCGAATTGATCGTTGACGCGCTTGAAATGGTCGATATCGATGAGGACCACGGACAAGCGTCCACCTTCGGTCGCGATCCGAGACATCGCGTCCTGCATCGCCGACCAGAGGTGTCGTCGGTTGAACAATCCGGTGAGTTCGTCGCGTATCGCCTGGTCGGCGAGTTCGCTGCGCAGTAGGTCGTTGATCCGTAGCTGCTCGGTCAGCCTCTCGTTCAGAGCGGCGAGCTCTCGGCGCTGGGCGTTGGCATCGGTGACGTCGCGGATCACCTGGACCCGTCCCAACAGGTATCCGCGCGAATCGGTGAGGCTCGTCCCGCGAATATCGAGGTCCACGGCGCGGGGATTCGACGCGAAGGTGTATTCGCCGTCGTCCAGGCCGCCGACGCCCCTCGCGAATCCGGTGTTGATCCGCGCGGAGATATCGGCTGCGGCGGGGTTGATGTCGAGGATCTGACCGTCGGGTCCCAGGACCAGTACGCCGTCGCCGATCTGGTCCATGACCAGGCTTCTGGCGAGTGGCACCAAGCGCAGCATCCCCTGTCGGATCGCCGCCAGGAATACGACACCGGACAGGGCGAAAGCGATAGGGGCGAGGTTCGCGCTCGAACCCGAGGCAAGCTGGGCGAGATTGACGATGTTGGCCACGATGGGAAATGTCGAACCGACGAGGACAGCGGTTATCTGCCTGCGGTGCAATTGCGATCCGTTGTGGTGCGCCCTGATCAATGCCACCAGCGCCCACAGCAGCAGGACGTAGGTATAGGTGATGTGGATCCAGAACCACGGCCCGACCGTGCTGACCAGCAGTGACGGGTCCCGGATCAACGTCGTCGAGGTGATGAACCGGTGATGCCACGGATTGGTCGCCACCACGATCGATATCAGGACCGGGTGGATCGCGAGGACCGACAACAATCGGCGCGAGGGCCGTTGCGCTGGATCAGCCAAGGTGAGGGCGAACAGCAGATACCCACCGACCAGCACACACGCCCCCGGGTAGATGGCGAGGGCGAAGCCGGTCTGAATCGCCAGGCTGTCGAAGGAGCCACCCACGACCTCCATCAGCGACCACTGCATCAAGCCCAGTTGTGTCACCGTCAGATAGACCGCGGCGATGCTCTCGCGGCGCCTGCGCCACGCCATGACTGCGACGGTTGCCGAGACGACGAGGGCCAGGAGGGGCAGCAGGACCAGGGGCTGCCACTGGAGCATCAGAAGCCGACCAACTCGACCATGCGGTCCAGCTCGATCTCGTAGACAGCCTCTGCGGCGCTCTCGCTGACGACGCGATGGCGATGACCGAACAGTTGCGAGCTGACGGACCCCAGGATGTAGGTCCAGGACATCATCCCGCGGATCAGCAGGTCATCGCTCACCTGTACGTGATCGGCAATGACCTCGCGCAGCTCAAGTGCGTCGTGCAATTCGGCCGGGACGTGACCCCGCGCGGGCGCGACACCGGCCTCGCTGGCGTCACTCAGGATGGCGGCCAGGGTGAGTGGCACGCGAATGGCCGGTCCGATGGTGTCCGGCGGGGCGACGTACCCCGGCACGGGTGAGCCGTAGATCAGCGCCCACTGTTGCGGCTCGGCCACTGCCCACAGTCGGGTCGAACGGCCGACGGCGCGGTATCGATCGCCGAAGCCCTGTCGATCCACCACGGCCTCGGCCGCCTCCACCGCGTCGGCGAGAGCGTTGTACGAATCGATGATCAGCTCGGTGAGCAGGGCCTCCCGGCTGGGCACGTAGCGATACACCGCAGACGAGACCATGCCCACTTCCCGGGCGATAGCCCGCAGGCTCAACCCGGCCGGGCCCTCCTCCGCGAGGTGCCGACGTGCCGACGCGACGATCTCCTGCCGCATCTCGTGGCGGACCCGGGCCCGCAGGCCGGGTGCCGGATCGGTGGACGTCATGCCGACAGTGAAGCACGAGGCGAGAGCACTGCACAGATTCGAGAGCACCGCTCTTGACGGACGATGTGTTGAGAGAGCAGTATTCCGAACTGAGAGCACCGCTCTCCCAACCCTGAGGAGCACACATGAGCACCAAGCATCTCGTCGTAGGGGCCGGTCCGGTCGGCACCGCCATCGCCACCCAGTTGGCCGAAGCCGGCCACGAAGTTCACCTCGCATCGCGCTCGGGCAGTGGACCGGCCGTTCCGGGGGCCACCAGAGTCGCCGTCGACGCCGCGGATGCCCCGGCCCTCACGCGCCTGGCAACCGGGGCAGCCACCGTCTACAACGCGGTCAACCCGGTCGACTATCACAAGTGGCCCACCATCTGGCCGCCCATCGCCGCCGCCCTGCTGACCACGGCCGAGCGCAGTGGCGCCGTCCTGGCAACGGTCAGCAACCTGTACCCGTACGGTCGAGTGGACGGCCCGATGAGCGAGAACACCCCGCTGGTCCCCGCGGACATCAAGGGCGAGGTCCGCAAGCAGATGTGGTTGGACACGCTGGCCGCCCACGAGGCCGGTCGAATTCGCGTCGTCGAGGTCCGTGGGAGCGACTACGTCGGGGCCCGGGCCATCTCGCACCTGTCGCGTGCGGCCACTGCCCTGGTCACCGGAAAGCGCGCGCAGTTGATCGGCAAGGCCGACCTGGCGCACTCGTGGACGTACACCGGTGACGTGGCCCGCCTGATAATCGCAGCCGCCGCCGACGAGAGCGCGCACGGCCGGGCGTGGCACGTGCCCTCGTCCGAACCGCGGAGCCAGCGCCAGGCACTGACCGACATGGCTGAGATCTCGGGCCTGCCGATGGTGGGGATCTCCGAGGCCCCGACCGCCATTCTGCGCCTGATCGGCCTGTTCAACCCACCGATGAGGGCTGTTGCGGACAGTTCGTATCAGTTCAAGAGCCCGTTCGTCATCGACGACTCCGCTGCCCGGGCACAGTTCGACCAGACCCCCACGGCGTGGCGGGACGTCCTGGCCGAGACCGTGGCCTACGCCCGCGCCACTGCCACCACCACCGCATCGGCCACTGCGCGATGAGCGCCGCGCTGGGCCGCCGCCCGATCACCGGACTCCTCCTCGTGGCATCCGCCTTGCTGGCCGTCGCCGGGTACATCGTGCTGGGCACCCAGTTCGACTGGCCCGCCATCCTGGACGAGCCCGGTGTCAACGCCCTGGACACCTATGTCGCGGCCGAGCAGGCGACCCGGGCAGGGTTCTACGTCATGGCCCTGTCCAGCCTGGTGCTCATTCCTGCCGCCTTCGCGCTCCAGGCGGCCACCACGCTCGACCACACGGCGGCCCGGATCATCACCGCGTTCGGCGTCCTGGGGGCGTTCGCGCAGCTGCTCGGTTGGCTGCGCTGGCCGATCACCATGCCCGCCGTCGCCGACTCGTGGGTGGCCGCTCAAGGGGACCCCACGGCCGAGGCGGCAGTCGCGGCCTCGTACGACGTGCTCAACACCTACGCCGGCGGAGCGCTCGGCGAGCACCTCGGCTGGCTGTTGCAGGGCGTCTGGGCGGTCGGGGTGTTCGTCATCGGTCTGCGAGCCGTCGGCCTGCCTCGTTGGGTCAGTTGGATCGGTGTGGTGCTGGCCGCAGGATGGGCCGTCGCCGTCCCGGTCGGGACAGCGCTGGGTAACGGGCCGCTGGAGTTCTGGGGCCTCAACGTCTACACCGGCTGGTACGTGTGGTTGCTGGTCCTCGGCGTGGTCGTTGCGGTCCGCCGGGTGGGGCCGCCCGTCGCCGACTCGGCGTTCGTGCCCGCCTCGCCGCGAGCCAGCGTGCTGGGTGGCGTGTCATGACCTCCACCTCGGCTCCGTCGCAGTTGCGCACGCCGTCGCTCGACCCGGTGAGCCGCCTCGCCGGGTGGGCCGTACTGGCGGCAGCCCTCGTGGTCACCGCCTTCTTCCTGCTGGTCAGGGGTGAGCCGCGGCCCGGACTGGCCGCATCCGGAGCGGTCGTCGCGGTGGTCGGCGTCGCCATCCTCACCCGGGTGAGGTTCGCCGCCGTTCTCAGCGTCGCGTTGGGTCTGTTCATGGTGCTGTTCCCGGCGTTGCGCAAGTACTACGCATTCAGCCTGGAACGACCGGACGAGATCCTGGGCTTCGGCTTCACCGTCGTGGCGGTCGGGGTCGCAGCGGTACTGCTGGTGGCCGGCGCAGTCGCGACGATCGCCGCCGTGGCGCCCAGATCGATCCCCAGGGGTCGTGGTCCGTTACTGGGCACGGTCGTCCTGAGCGTGATCGTGGCCGCGGTGGGGCTGGCCGGATTCTCGGCCCTGTCGCAGCCCGATCAGCGAGGGGAGCTGAGCAGCGCTGATGTGGCGGCGCTGCCCGAGGTGGTGATGGACGACTTCCGGTACACCCCGGACCGGCTACGGGCCGTTTCGGGTAAGGAGCTGGTTCTGCGGCTCCGTAACGACGACGTCGAGAGCTACCGGTTCACCATCGACGAGCTCGATATCGACGTGATCGTCCCATCGGGTCGTGAGGCCGTCGTCCGGGTCACACCGAACGAGCCGGGAGCCCTCACCTTCTATTCGTCGGAGGAGGGTGGTGAGCACCGCGACCTGGGAATGATCGGCACCATCGAGGTCGCCGGCTGACGCGCGCCAGCATGCGCCACGGTTTGGCAGGGTTATCGGGCATCAGCACCCTCTCCATTCCCGACAGCCCTGCCAAACGGCCGCTCTTGAGGGCAGGGGCAGGGCAAGACCAGGTCAGTGGGGCAGCGCCAGCCGGGGGACGCGGGACTCGGTCCGCCAGGTCTCGATCGGCCAGCGCGCCTTGCGGGCCTCGCGGTACAGCGTGACGTCAGGGCTGACCGCCGTGGGCAGGCCGACCGCCTTGAGCAGCGGCAGATCCGAGTGCGAGTCGGCGTAGCCGTAGGCGATCGACAGGTCCGCCCCGGCCAGGCTGGCATAGCGGCGCAGCCAGGCCGCTCGCGCCTCACCGACCAACGGGGGTCGCGACAGGAAGCCGGTGCACACGCCCCGGTCGTCCACGGCCAGTTCGGCGGCCACGATCTCGTCGAACAACGGTGCCAGGGGACGGGTCAGCGGCTGGATCGCGCCGGTGATCAACACGGTGCGGTGCCCGGCCGCCCGGTGCTCGCGGACCCGCCGGATGGCCGCCCCGCTGACCCGCTGCAGGACGTGCGTGGTCAGCGACTCGTCGACGAACGCCTCCAGCTCACGCAGGTCGGCGCCCTTGTACCCGCGGTAGGCCGCCCGCAGCAGCCCGCCCCGATCGTTGCGCTCGGCGGACAGGAAGCCGGGCAGGCGTCGCGCCATCGTCAGAACCTCGCGTGCCCGCCCGGCGGTCGACTGCTCGGGCAGCTTCAACCACAGGAAGGTTTCGAGGATGTTCGACGACATCAGCGTGCCGTCCATGTCGAACACCGCCAGCACCGGCGGCGCCGACAGCGCCAGGTCTGATCCCGCGGCCGCCGCGGCGGCGGTGTCGGCGCCGGGATCGCGCCGGGTCAGGGCGCGGGGCTTGGGATCACCCGTGGTGCGGCGCTTTCGCCTGATCACGTCGTAGTCGCGGACCGCCTTGGTCACTGCCGGGCAGTGGATCTCGACGAGGTATTCGCGCCAGTCCACGATGGCGGTGTCGAAGCCCCACAGGTCGGTGTCGGCCGGATCCAGGGCGTGGTGCAGGGCCAACGTGTTGTCGTCGACGAAGTGC
The DNA here is from genome assembly GCA_031398915.1 of Micrococcales bacterium. Lineage (GTDB taxonomy): Bacteria > Actinomycetota > Actinomycetes > Actinomycetales > JBBAYJ01 > JANNOG01. The sequence continues at coordinate 82,032 of JANNOG010000088.1, forward strand.
AGTTCCGTCTGGGTGTAGGCCCGGTACAGGTCCATGTACCGGCGCAGGAAGTCGATCCGCCGCTTCTGCAGGTCGAGGTTGCGAGCGATCGACCGGATCCGATCCGATCGCGGTGCGAACGACAGCGCCTTCTCGGCCAGGCGATGGGCCTGCTCGGCGCGTACGAGGCTCCGCTCGACCCGTGCTGCTCCGGGGTACTGCCATTCGGGTAGCCGCACTGCACCCTTGGCGTCCATGTCGAACGGGTGCCGTGAGAAGTAGTCGCTGACGTTGCGTTCGAGGTCACGGAAGGTCAGGGGGTTGCGCGCGCCGCTGGACAGGTGGAAGTAGGCGGGCGCGCCGACGGGTGGCGGATTGGCCGCACACGCCACGATCGAGTTGACCACCAGGTCGATCGGCACGATGTCGACGACCGAGTCGGGGGCGGCCGGGAAGTCGGGCATCTCGCCGCGGCCGTACGCCAAGATGATCGGCTCGGCCATCTTGAACCCCTCGATCCACCCGGGGTAGGGCGTCTTGAGGGCGGACTCGATGATGCTGGGCCGATACACCGTGGTGGGGATCACCGGTCCCGTCATCTGCTCGACCACTCGCTCACCCAGCGCCTTGGTGAACGTGTAGGCGTCCGTCCACCCCAGCGTCCGGGCGCGCTCGGCACCTGCGGCCTTGCGCTGCTTGGACACCCAGTCGATGCGCTTGGCCTCGGCGGCGTCGGCGACGGTCAGCGGACCTGCCCGGTTGTGGTCGCGCTCGGCCTCGGCCATGAACCTCGACAAGACCGCGGGGGTGCGTGAGGAGTCCTCGATCCGCTCGGAGAGTCGCTTGGCTGCGGCCAGCTCGACCCGCCAGTCGACGGCGTGCTCGATCGAGGCTTCGGGCACGGGTCCCCGGCGTCGCCCGCCGACGTAGGCCGTCGAGACGTGGACGTAGTGCAGCGGTCGATAGCTGCCGTCGGCCAGGCGTGCCGACTCCAACACCCGGTTCAGCAGGGTCTGGACCCCGATCACGTTGGTGGTGAACGCCTCGTCGATGAACGGGTCGAACGACACGTCGCCGGCGCAGTGGACGACCACGTCGAGGTCGTCCGGTAGCACCGGCACATCGCCCAGATCCCCGGACACGACGCTGATGCGCTCGCTGACCGCCCCCGCGGGCAGATCCGCGAAGACCGGCTTGTTGACCAGCCCGGCTATCCGGTCCTCGGCCGGCTGACCGGACTTGGGCCGGACCAGCACGGCCACCCGGCAATCGGGGATGTCGCGCAGGAGTCGCAGCAGCAGAGCCTCGCCGACGAAGCCCGTCACACCCGTCAGCAGGATGTGCGTGCCCGCGAGTCGTTCGGCCAGACGCATGTACGGCATCCAACCATCCCCGTCTTCGATGCCGGACACCCCGAGCGTGACCTGGTTCCGCCGGACTGGCATCGCCGGGCCACAGAATTTCGAGATGCCGTTCGCGCGTTCTACCTCTACTAATGGGTCATGTCCTCTCCGGTGTCCACGCATGAAGCATCTCGTTGGGCACTGCGCGCCGGCCGGGCCGGCGTCGCCGCACAGGGTTTGCTGTACGTGGTCTTCGCCTGGATAGCCGGGCAGATCGCTTTGTCGGGCGGCAGTGAATCCGAGGCCAGCAGCGGCGGCGCGCTCGCCACGCTTGCCGCCCAACCGTTCGGATTCGTTCTCCTCGTCGTTCTCGCTCTCGGCTTTGCGGCGTACATCGCCTGGCAGGTGTTCGAGCTGACCGGAAAGGGCCTGCAGGGTCCGTCGACGGTCAACCGCGTCAAGGCCGCCGCGATGGCGACGGTCGGTGTGGTCCTGCTCGTCACGACGATCCGCGTGCTCGCCCAGGGATCTGCGCCGGAAGGCGGCGAAGAGGAGGCGACGTCCACCGTGCTCGCGTGGCCAGGTGGTCGGGTGCTCGTCGGGCTGGTGGGGCTCGCAATCATCGGGCTCGCCGGTTACCTGGTCGTCCGGGGCTTCCGGGGGAAGATCCGGGAGAAGTTGACGGCCGGCGTCTCGCAGTGGCTGATCCGCCTCGGCCAGTTCGGGGATGTCGCCCGCGGTGCCGCCTTCGCCACCATCGGTGTCCTGCTGGTCACCGCCGCCGTGACCTACGACTCCGAGACAGCCGGCGGTCTCGATGCGGCCCTCGGTGCGTTGCGTGAACAGCCCTTCGGCCCGTACCTGGTGTTCGCGGTGGCACTGGGACTGGGCGCGTGGGGTGTCTTCTGCGTCCTCACGGCCCGCCATCACCGCGAGGCGTGACAGGATCGGCGCCGCAGTCATCAATGTGCGCATCGAGGAGTCGTCATGCCCATCGCCACGCCCGAGAGCTACGCCGAGATGTTGAACCGGGCCAAGGACGGTGCGTTCGCCTACCCGGCGATCAACGTCACGTCCTCACAGACCCTCAATGCCGCGATCCGCGGGTTCGCCGAGGCCCAGAGTGACGGGATCGTCCAGGTCTCGACCGGCGGTGGCGAGTACCTGTCCGGACCCACGGTCAAGAACATGGTCTCCGGTGCCACGGCGCTCGCGCTCTACGCCGAAGAGGTAGCCAAGAACTACGACGTCACCATCGCCCTCCACACCGACCACTGCCCCAAGGACAAGCTCGACTCGTTCGTCCGGCCCTTGCTGGCTCTCAGCACCGAGCGGGTTCGCGCCGGCCAGGGACCCCTGTTCCAGTCGCACATGTGGGACGGCTCGGCCGTGCCGCTGGACGAGAACCTCGACATCGCCCGCGAACTGCTGGCAGCGTGCGCGGCGGCCAAGGTCGTTCTGGAGGTCGAGATCGGTGTCGTCGGCGGCGAGGAGGACGGCGTCGACAACGAGATCAACGAGAAGCTGTACACGACCGCCGAGGACGCGATTGCGACCTACGAGGCGCTGGGCCTCGGCGAGAACGGTGTGTACATGTCCGCGCTCACCTTCGGCAACGTGCACGGCGTCTACAAGCCGGGCAACGTCAAGCTACGCCCCGAGATCCTCCGCGAGTGTCAGGACGCCGTCGCCGCCAAGGCCGGCCGACCTGCCGGCTCGAAGCCGCTGCTGCTGGTGTTCCACGGCGGGTCGGGATCGTTGCCGCAGGAGATCTCGGACGCCGTCGACTACGGCTGCGTCAAGATGAACATCGACACGGACACGCAGTACGCCTTCACCCGACCCGTGGTCGAACACATGATGAAGAACTACGACGGCGTCCTCAAGATCGATGGCGAGGTCGGCAACAAGAAGGCCTACGACCCCCGGGCGTGGGGCAAATCCGCCGAGGCGGGCCTGGCTGCCCGAGTCGTCGAGGCCTGCAAGGACCTGCGCAGTGCCGGGACCCGCCTCTCATGAGCAGCATGGGGCACGTCGGCGTCGACCTGCTGGGCGGCATTCCGGAGACGTTGCTGCCGGTTGCCGACTCCGACATCGTGGCGGCGGCGCTGGTCGCCGGTGCGGATCCGGCCACCGTGGCGGCGCGACACCCCTCCACCAGCCTGGCCTGGGCCGTCCTGGCGGAGAGTTCGCTGCTGCACGACCCGGCTGACGGCAGCGGGACTGAAGGGTCGGACCTCGGTGGTTTCGACGCCACGGTGGCCGCATACGCCTACGCGCGGGTCGGCTACCACCGTGGTTTGGACGCGCTGCGCCGCGCCGGCTGGAAGGGCGCGGGCCCCGTCCCGTGGCGCCACGAGCCCAACAGAGGGTTCCTGCGCTGTCTTCGGGCGCTGGCCATTGCTGCGGAACGAATCGAGGAGGAGGAGGAGGCACGCCGCTGCCGTGACTTCCTCGTCGGGTGTGACCCCACAATTCCCGAACGCATCGAGCGAGCCTCTGCATGAATCACTCGACCACGGAAGCCGGCGCGTCCATGGCGCGCCGGCTGCCCCGCTGGTCCGAGGTCACACCATTACTGGGCCTACGCCCACCCGCCATCGGGCTGAACGCGCGCCTGGCGGCGGCCGCGACAATCGGCGACGTCCGGCTCATGGCGTTGAGTCGGGCGCCCCGGTCGGTCTTCGACTACACCGACGGTGCGGCCGGTAACGGGTCAAGTCTGTTCCGCTCGCGCAGGGCGTTCGCCGACGTGCAATTCCTGCCCGAGGTCCTGCACGACGTGTCTCACGTCGACCTCTCGACGAACATCCTCGGCCGTTCGGCGGCGATGCCACTGGTACTGGGGCCGACGGGCTTCACCCGGATGATGCACACAGCGGGCGAATCGGCGGTGGTGCGCGCCGCCTACGCCGCCGGCCTGCCGTACGCCCTGTCGACAGTCGGGACCACGTCCCCCGAGGAATTGCAGGCGGCTGTTCCCGCGGCTGCCCGTCGTTGGTTCCAGTTGTACATGTGGCGTGATCGAGACCGGGTGGACGAATTGCTCGCGCGCGTTCGTGGGGCGGGTTTCGAGGCGTTGGTCCTGACCGTCGACACGCCGGTAGCCGGCGAACGGTTGCGCGATGTCCGCAACGGCCTGACCATTCCGCCTCGGCTCTCGCTCCAGACCCTGCTGGACATGTCCACTCATCCGGCCTGGTGGTTCGACGTCCTCAGTACCCCGCCGCTCGAATTCGCCACGTTCTCGTCGTTCGACGGGACCGTCGCAGAATTGATCGACGCGATGTTCGACCCGGCCATCACCTACGACGAATTGGCCTGGCTTCGGGAACGCTGGGCGGGACCTCTGATCGTGAAGGGGATCCAGACGCCGCAGGACGCCGCCCGGATCGCCGACCACGGTGTCGAGGCAATCGTCCTGTCCAACCACGGCGGGCGCCAGCTGGATCGTGGCGCGCCGATGTTGCTGGTCCTGCCGGAGGTCGTGCGCGCCGTCGACGGTCGGGCCGAGGTGTACATCGACGGCGGGGTCACCGACGGCGCCGACATCGTCGCGGCGGTGGCGAGCGGGGCCACCGCCGTGTCGATCGGGCGGGCGTACCTGTACGGCTTGATGGCGGGTGGTGAGGCCGGCGTGCGCCGGGTTCTCGACATCCTGCGGACCCAGACCACGCGCACCATGCAACTGCTGGGCGTCACCTCCGTTGCCGAACTGACGCCGGATCACGTCCGGCTGCCCAGCCGTTGAGCGGGACGGACTCGCCTCACCCCAGATCCGCTTCGACCTGGGCCTTCCATTCGGCCTTGCCGGCCCGCCACTGCTCGTCCAGCAGGCCGCGCTTCCAATAGCCCGACAGCGAGAGGGCGTCACGGGGTACCCCGCGCTCGACCAACAGGTGACGTCGTAGCGAGCGCATCGCCGTGGCCTCACCGTGGACGAAGGCGTGCACCTGCCCCGGGGGGAAGTCCAGCGCCCGTACCGCGTCGGTCAGGGCCTCGGTGAGGACCCCGGCGTCAGCCGAGTCCCGGTGGACCCAGGTGAGGTGCACAGTGCCCGGGCTGTCGAGTTCGAGCTCGTCGGCCGGGCCGTCGACCTCGACGACCACGTACGCGGGCACGCCGGGCCTGACACGCGCCAGCGAGGCGCCGATCGCGGGCAGCGCGGCTTCGTCCCCGACGAACAGGTGCCAATCGGCCTGCGGGTCCGGGCTGTAGTCACCGCCGGGGCCCATCAGGTCGATCTCGTCACCGGGCTGCGCGGACGCCGCCCACGGTCCGGCCAGGCCTCGATCGCCGTGGACGACGAAGTCGATGGTCACTTCGAGGCGGTCCGGGTCCCAGGCGCGCACCGTGTAGGCCCTCGTCGTCCGGCGTGGTGCCGGGTCGGTGGCGCTCGGTGCGTCGAACAGCAGCTTCACGTAGTGGTCGGTGTGCGCCCCGATGGGCAGTCCTCGGAGGTCTTCACCGGTCAGCACCACACGAATCATCGACGGGGCGAGACGCCGGGTGGACACCACCCGGGTGCGCAGGGTCGGCCGCTGGGGTCTCGCGGCCGGCTCGGTTGCGGTTCGGTCATTCACCGTCCAACGGTAACCGGCTGCCTCCACCGTGCCCGGGTCCGGACGCCGCCGCCGCCGACGGCCCAGGGCAGACTGCGCGGGTGATCGTGGTCGTGGGTGCGGGCATTGCCGGGGTGGCATGTGCAAGGGCGCTGGTCGATGCCGGCCGACAGGTGCAGGTGCTCGACCGGGGGCGGCGGATCGGCGGCCGTCTGGCCCGCCGCAGCGTCACGGCCTGGGACAACGGTGGAGCCGCGACCGGCGAACCACACGTGGTGGATGTCGGGGCGTCGTACCTGACGGTCACCGATCCCCGCTTCGCCACCGTCGTTCGAGACTGGGTGGACCGTGGCCTAGCACGCACCTGGAGCGACCGGTTCCACGTCCGCGATGCCACCGGGTGGCACGGCCCCAAGGTCGGACCCATGCGCTACGGAACGGCTGACGGCCTGCGGAGCCTGGTCGAGGACCTCGCCATCGGTCTCGACGTGGCACACCCGTGCGACGTCAGCGCCGTCCGAGCACGCAGCGCCCCGGCCGCGGGCAGCGTCGTCCCGGCCGCGGGCAGCGTCCCGGCCGCGAGTGAGGCGAGCGATAGCGGTGGGTGGCTGGTCGACGTCGTCGGCGGGCCTTCGATCGAGGCGGATGCGGTCGTCGTCGCCGCACCGGACCCGCAGGCCGCGCGAATCATGCCGCCGGCCATCGCGGAGGGGATGTATCCCGCGGGTCCGTGGCCATGGGATCCGGTCGTCGCCGTCGCCGCAGCCTGGCCGACCCGCTGGTGGGACGACGACGCCGGCTTCGACGGAGTGTTCGTCAACGACGACCCGGTGATCACGTGGATCGCCGACGACGGTCGTCGTCGCGGGGACGGCGCCCCGGTGCTGGTGGCACACAGCACTCCGGCGGCGGCGGCGGCGTGGCTGAGCGACCCCGAGCAGGCCCTCGAACCCGTGGTGGCCGCCATCGGCCGAGCCTTCGGTCGCGCGGTACCGCCGTTCATCTGGTCGCACGTCCAGCGGTGGGGTCTGTCGCAATCGCGACGCGAACGCCCGGCTCCGCCGTATCTGCTGCACCCCTCACTGCTCGGCGTGTGCGGCGACGCATGGGGCGAGCGATCCAGCGTCGAGGGCGCCTGGTTGTCCGGGACGCGGTTGGGCGCGGAACTCGCGCGCTTGCTGGTCTAGCCTGAGCCCATGCCCGCAGTGATCATCGTCGGCGCCCAGTGGGGCGACGAGGGTAAGGGCAAGGCCACCGACATCCTGGGCGGGCGCGTCGATTACGTCGTGCGCTACCAGGGCGGCAACAACGCCGGTCACACCGTCGTCGTCGGTGACGAGTCCTACGCCCTGCACCTGCTGCCCTCGGGCATCCTCACCCCCACCGTGACGCCCGTCATCGGCAACGGCGTCGTCGTCGACCTGCGGGTGCTGTTCGAGGAGGTGGACGCGCTGAGCGCGCGGGGCGTGGACTGCTCGCGCCTGCTCGTCTCGGCCGACGCCCACATCATCGCGCCCTACCACGTCACGGTCGACAAGGTCGGCGAGCGCTTCCTCGGCAAGCGGGCGATCGGCACCACGGGTCGCGGGATCGGCCCGACATACGGCGACAAGGTCGGCCGGATCGGCATCAGGGTCCAGGACCTGTTCGACCCGTCGATTCTGGCCCAGAAGGTCGAGGGTGCACTGCGCCAGAAGAACGAGCTACTTCTCAAGGTGTACAACCGGCGCGCCATTTCCACCGACGAGGTCGTGACCGAGCTGCTGGGGTTCGCCGAGCGGCTGCGACCCTTCGTCGCCGACACTCGCCTGGTCCTCAACAATGCGCTGGACGCTGGGGCGATCGTGCTGTTGGAAGGGGGCCAGGGCACTCTGCTGGACGTCGATCACGGCACCTATCCGTTCGTCACCTCGTCCAGCCCCACCGCGGGGGGTGCGTGCACCGGATCGGGGATCGGGCCGACCCGGATCGACCGGGTGATCGGGATCCTCAAGGCGTACACCACCCGAGTCGGCGCGGGGCCGTTCCCCACAGAGTTGCTCGACGCCGACGGCGACGCGTTGCGGCGGATCGGTGGTGAGGTCGGGGTCACGACGGGGCGCGACCGTCGATGCGGCTGGTTCGACGCCGTCATCGCGCGTTACGCCACACGGGTCAACGGGTTCACCGACTACTTCCTGACCAAGCTCGACGTCCTCACCGGGTGGGAGCGCGTGCCGGTGTGTGTGGCCTACGACGTGGACGGGGTTCGCCACGACGAGATGCCGATGACCCAAACCGATTTCCACCACGCCACCCCGGTGTACGAGTACCTGGACGGGTGGACCGAGGACCTGACGTCGGCGCGGACCTTCGAGGACCTACCCAAGAACGCTCAGGCCTACGTGACGGCCCTCGAGGAGATGTCGCGGTGCCGGATCAGCGCCATCGGCGTCGGACAGGACCGCGAGGCCACGATCGTGCGTCATGACCTGCTCACGTGACGAGGCTCTCGCATGGCTGACGGAATGAGCGAGCAGCCGGGATGCTTCGCCACACTGTGACAGTTGCGGTGGGACGGGCTCCGAGCCGGTGGCAGAAACTCGGAGCCGGGCCGCTCGCCCTGCTCGGGGCGGCAACCGCGATCGGCCCGCTGACCATCGATCTGTACCTTCCGGCATTCCCGGACATGGCCGAGGAGTTCGGCGTCACGCCCGCCGGCGTGCAGCTCAGCCTGACTGCGGCGGTCGTCGGCGTGGCGTTGGGCCAGTTGATCGTCGGCCCGATGTCCGATCGGTTGGGTCGTCGTTGGCCGCTGGTCGTCGGGCTGTTCGCATTCGTGGTGCTCAGCCTCGCGTGCGCCGCCGCGCCCACGCTGGAGGCGTTGATCGCGGCACGAGCCGGTCAGGGGTTCTTGGCCGGGGCCGGAATCGTCGTCTGCCGGGCCGTGCTGCGCGACTACACCAGTGGCGCGGCGCTGGGGCGGGCGCTGGCTGGACTGTTCCTGGTCGTCGGCGCAGGCCCGATCCTGGCGCCCTCGCTGGGCAGCCTGCTGCTGGGAGTGACCGGCTGGCGCGGCGTCTTCGTGGCGCTGGCCGTCTTCGGGCTGCTCATTGCCGTCGCCGTGACGATCTGGATGCCCGAGAGCCTGCCCCGCGACGAACGCAGACGCGTCCCGGTCCAGGGACTGTTGCGAATCTACGGCGAGCTGTTCCGTGACCGGTCCTTCATTGCGCCGACACTCGCCACGTCCGCGACGTTCGCCGCCCTCTTCGCCTACATCTCAGCTGGGTCGTTCGTCCTGCAGGAGAGCTACAACCTGTCCCAGTTCGGGTACGGGCTGGTGTTCGGTGTCATCTCGTCGTGCATCATCCTGGGCAGCCAGATCAGCCCACGCCTGATCGAGCGGGTGGGTGTGCTGCCGGTGTTGCGCCACGGCACCACGGCCGGGTTCTCGGTGGTGGTCGTATTGACCATTGCCGCCGTGATGGGGTGGGCGAGCCTGCCCGTCCTGGTCGGACTCCTGATGGCGCTGTTCCTGACGATCGGCCTGACGCTACCCGCGGGCGCCACCCTGGCGCTGTCCACGCAGCCCCCGTCCCGCGCCGGCCAGGCGTCGGGCCTCATCGGTGTCCTGCAGTTCGTCGTCGCCGGGCTGGCCGCCCCGATCGTCGGCCTCGTCGATGCCAGCTCGGCGACGGTGATGGCCGTCGTCATGACGCTCGCCATGGCTGCGGCGGTCATGCTGGCGCGGGCCACCCGAGAATCCCGAGAATCCGTGGCGGCCTGACCCCGGCCGGTGGTCGGAGCCGACCTACGCGCTCTTGCGGGTCGCCGGCGCCGTGTCGTCCTCGCGGCCGGCCTTGGCCCGGTCGACGCTCTTCTGCAGGGCGGTCAACAGGTCGACCACCTCGCCGCCGCGGGCACCGGGCGCGAGCTCGGCCTCGGGAGTCTCGCGGGTCTCACCGCCGGCCAACTTGGCCTCGATCACCGCCTCCACCGCCGCCCGATAGTTGTCCGTATAGCGTTCGGGCTCGAAATCGGCCGCCATGGATTCCACCAGTGAGGCGGCCATCTTCACCTCTTGGGCCCGAAGCTCGGCGTCGGATCCGACATTCTCGAAATCAGGCACTCGGACCTCGTCGGGCCACAGCATCTGTTGCAGCACGATGACGTCGTCCCGTACCCGCAATACCGCCAGCGACTCCTTCTGACGGAGCGCGAAGGTGACGACGGCCATCCGTTCGGTGTCCAGGAGGGCCTGCCGGAGAAGTGCATAGGGTTTCGTCGCACGGGCATCGGGTTCGAGGTAGTACGTCTTCCCGAGAAAGACCGGATCGATCTGATCCGCCGGGACGAACTCGTGGACCTCGATGTCACGGCTCGAACTGAGCGGGAGGTCGGCCAGATCCGCGTCCGTCAGCACCACCATCCGGCCATCGGCCGTCTCGTACCCCTTGGCGATGTCCGCGTTGGCCACCTCCTCACCGTCCACACTGCACACCCGACGAAGCCTGATCCGCCCGCCATCGGCCTCGTGGACCTGATGGAAGCGAATCTCCTTCTCCTGAGTGGCCGTGAATAGACGCACAGGTACGTTGACCAGACCGAACGTCACTGCGCCCTTCCAAATGGCACGCATACCGGCCTCCTTTCTGCGGCTATCCAGACTGCACCCGTTTCGTTGTCGGCACAACACAGCGAATGATGGAGCATGGGTGGGTGCGCCCGATGCTCGCCACCGCTGCTCCGCCCAGCGGTTTGCCCGATTCGCCGGCATGGGCGTACGAGGTCAAGTGGGACGGCATCCGGTTGCTGGTCGACATCGGCGACGGCGGACTCGTGCTGCGCTCGCGTACCGGTCGCGACCTGACCGCGGCCTTTCCCGAGCTCGCAGACCTGGCAACGGGCCACCCTGACGCCCTACTGGACGCCGAGGCCGTGGTCCTGGCCGAGGGTCGCCCGTCGTTCGCCCGGATCGTCGAACGCGTCCACCTCACCGACCCGACCCGGGCCGCACAATTGGCTGCCCGAGCACCGGTCACCCTGTTCGTCTTCGACGTGCTGAGGTTGTCCGGTATCGACCTGACCGCCCGGCCGTGGCACGAGCGCCGGGCCGCGCTGGAGCGACTGGATGCCGGTGCCGGGTGGCAGGTGTCGCCGGTGTACGACGACGGACCCACTCTGGTGGCCGCCACTCGGCTCAACGGGCTGGAGGGGGTGGTCGCCAAGCGACGGGCGGCGCGGTACACCCCGGGTCGACGATCACCGGACTGGGTCAAGCTGGCCCATCGAACCTCGACCACGTGCTGGGTGGGTGGGTGGCGACCCGAGACCACCGACGACCGACGGATCGGGGCGCTGCTGGTCGGGCGGCGTCGAGCCGACGGCAGCCTCCGATTCCTCGGCCGGGTGGGGTCGGGCATGACCGGCGAGCTGCACGCCGAGCTGCGACACCGGCTTGCCGGATCCGCCGCAGCATCGAGCCCGTTCGGTGCCGACGAGGTGCCCCCGGAGGACTCCCGAGGTACGTTCTGGTGCCGGCCGACCTTTGCGGTCGAGGTGCGCCACCTCGGTCATGGCATACCCGCCGAAGGCTCACGGCTACGGGCGCCGGTGCTGCGGGGCCTGCGCCCCGACGCCGACCTCGACCTGGACGCCGACCTGGACGCCGACCTGGACGCCGAACTCGATGCGGAACTCGATGCGGAGACGGGAACTGACGAATCGTGAATGACCCGACAGCCGACGACGTCGTCACGGTCGAGATCGATGGCCGGACCCTGGCCCTGCGGCGCCTCGACAAGGTGCTCTATCCCGCCGGCGCCGACACCCCGGCCGTGACCAAGGCGGACGTGCTCGACTACGCCCGGCGGGTGGCGCCGGCCTGGCTGACGCACCTGGCGGGGCGTCCCGCCACCCGTAAGCGGTGGCCGGATGGTGTCACCGGCGAGGTCTTCTTCGAGAAGAACGTTCCCCGGGGGACCCCCGACTGGGTCGAGCGGGTCACCCTCCATTCACCGGGCAGCACCCGAGGCCATGAGGAGGTGACGTATCCCTTCGTCGGCGACCTCGCGACCCTGATGTGGCTGCTCAACCTCGCGGCGCTGGAGATCCATGTCCCGCAGTACCGGGTCGGGCCACGTGGCGGGCTGCGCCATCCCGACCGGTTCGTCGTCGACCTCGACCCAGGGCCCGGAACGGGGCTGGCGGAGTGCTCGGCAGTGGCCGCGTGGGCGGCCGAGCGCCTCGTTGCCGACGGCCTCACCCCGTTGCCGGTCACCAGCGGCAGCAAGGGCATGCAGTTGTACGCGGCCATCTCGGGTGAGCAGGACGGGGACGTGGTTCGCCGGTACGCCAAGGACCTGGCCGAGGATCTGGAGCGCGATCATCGCGACCTCGTGGTGTCGAGGATGGCCAAGGAGCTCAGACCGGGCAAGGTCCTACTGGACTGGAGCCAGAACCACACCGGCAAGACGACGATCAGTCCGTACTCCCCGCGTGGGCGCGAGCACCCCACGGTCGCGGCGCCGCGCCGCTGGGACGAACTGGGCGACGACCTCACTCAGCTGACGATGACCGAGGTCGCCCGACGATTCGAGAGCGACGGTGACCTCGTCGCGGCGCTCGCCTCAACGGGGCCGAGACTGCCCACGCGAGCAGCCGCATCGCCCTAGGATGACCGGCGATGCGCGTCGTCCTGATCGGTTCCGGTGCACGTGAACACGCCATAGCCCGCGCTCTGCTGGCCGATCCGGACGTCGATGCGGTCATCGCGGCACCCGGCAACCCCGGGATGGCCGCCGACGGTGTCGACGTCCGGGCCAATGCCACCGGCAAGCTGCCCGAGCCCACCGGGGTCGCCGTCCTGGCCAGCGGTGCCGCCGCCGACCTCGTGGTGATCGGCCCCGAGGGACCGTTGGTCGCCGGTGCGGCGGACGCGGTGCGGGCGGCCGGTATCCCGTGTTTCGGCCCCGGCGCGGGCGCGGCACGGATCGAGGGCAGCAAGACGTTCGCCAAGCAGATCATGGCCTCCGCCGGGGTTCGTACCGCCCAGTCGCGGACCTGCCGGACAGTGGACGAGGTCCGCGTGGCGCTGGCCGGCTTCGGCCCGCCCTACGTGGTCAAGGACGACGGGCTCGCCGGTGGCAAGGGTGTCGTGGTCACCAAGACCCTGGACCGGGCGATGGCACACGCGTCGATGTGTCTGGACCGCACTCACGGATCGGTGGTCATCGAGGAGTACCTGGACGGCCCGGAGGTGTCGGTCTTCTGCCTCTCCGACGGCACGACTGTCACGCCCTTTGCCGCTGCACAGGACTTCAAGCGCCTCGGTGAGCGCAACACGGGGCCGAACACGGGTGGCATGGGCGCGTATTCGCCGCTGCCGTGGCTACCTCAGGGCTTCGTCGAGGACGTGGTCGACACCGTCGCCCGCCCGACCGTCGCCGAGCTGAACCGTCGCGGTACCCCCTACGTCGGGGTGCTGTACTGCGGGCTGGCTCTGACGTCGGCCGGTCCCCGGGTCATCGAGTTCAACGCCCGGTTCGGCGATCCCGAGGCGCAGGTTCTGCTGGCCCGGCTCCGCACCCCGCTGGCCGGACTGTTGCTGGCGTGTGCCACCGGATCCCTTCACGTACATCCTGCCCCCGAGTTCACCGACGAGGCGGTCGTCGGGGTGGTGGTGGCTGCCGACGGATACCCGAGTCGCCCGGTCGCCGGCGACCTCATCACCGGGATCGACGCGGGTGAGCAGGTCGAGGGCGCCTCGGTGCTCCAGGCGGGCACGGCTCTGGACAGTTGTGGTCGGTTGGTGTCGCACGGTGGCCGGGTGTTGACCGTGCTCGGCCGTGGGCAGGACACGGTGCAGGCCCGCGCGGCGGCATATGCGGCAGCAGATCGGATCCACCTACGCGGGTCGCAGATCCGCCGGGACGTGGCCGGCGGCTGACCCCTGGACTCAGGCCAACCCTCGCACTCGGCCCACCCCACACTTAGCCCACCCCGCACTTAGCCCACCCCCACCCACCAACTTTCGGCGCAATCATGCTCGCTCCGGGGACCTATCCGCACACGATCGCGCCGAAAGTCGGGGTGGGGTGGGGTGTGCAGGGTGGGGTGTTCGGGTGGGGTGTTCGGGTGGGGTGTTCGGGGTGGG
>JANNOG010000101.1:0-5111 GCA_031398915.1 Micrococcales bacterium
GGGTTTGTTCTCCGTTTTGTTGAGGTCGAGCTCGGACTTCCCGAACCGGCCCTCGAGGAACCGGCCCTGGTCGGCCAGGGACTTGGCGTCGTTGGCGAACACGCCGTCAGCGATCTTGGTGAGCTCGACCTGCAGCAGGCCGAGCTGGGCGAGCAGTTCTTCGTGGGCGGTCCGACGGCCCTCGACGCGTCGTTGCATGGCATAGGTGCGGGGCAGGTTGAGGTAGGTCTCGAGGCTGGTCGGCAGGTAGTCGTGAATGGTGCGCCCCACGACGAACAACCCCTCGGCGTTCGCTGCCAGGCTTTCGCCGCGCCGCAGGATCACGTCGAGGGTGTCGAGGATCTCGCGACTGGCTGCGGTGACATCCGCGGGCAGTTTTCCGCCGTAGCGCTGCACCTGGTTCCGCAGCGATGCGAGGTCCTTGCGAAGCTGCTCGGCCTCGATCGCCCCGCTGCCGACGTGGAGGTCGACCTTGTCGCGGGGCGCCAGAACCGCCCCGATTCCGTACACGCCGGCCACCGCCACCGGCCACAACCAGCCCAACCCTCCGGTTCCGGCTGCCACCAGGCCCAGATGAGTGCCCAGCGCAGCAAGCCCGCCGACGGACCCGATGATGTTGGCCCGTGATCCGAGGTACCGCAGGACCGGACCCCCATCGGATCCCCCGCGGCTACTGGTAGCCACGGATCTCCTGGAAGGCTCCGCTCAATGAGCCGTCGCGGGCGTCGAACGTCTCGCCGCCGGTCAATTCGGCCACCTGTTGCATCTCGGGGACGTCCGAGTCACCGAACAGCACGGCGAACGTCGGAACGGACTGAATCGGCGCGGGCAGACCACCGTAGAACGACTCGAAATCCGAGTACTCCTGACCGAAGGTGTTCTCACCGTCCGTCATCAGCACGATCGACGTAAAGGTATCCGGGTTTTCGGCCACCTGCGCCTGTGCAACCTGGTAGGCCTCGATGAGGCTGTCGTAAATGGCCGTGTCGCCGAAGGCCTCCAGACCGTCCGCCCGCCCCGAGATCTGAGCCAGTACGTCGTCGCTGCCGCTTTCGGGTACCTCGAAGATCTCGGGTGACCCAGGTTCGGTGCTGAACGGGATCAACGTCACGGACTCGCGGTTTCGGAACCGGGCGAAGGTGCCCTGAGTCGAGGTGTCCGCACCTGACAGGTCACGCAGCGCCTGGCGCAATGCCTCGATCCGGTCACCCTCCATGGATCCCGACGTGTCCAGCACGAAGATGGTCTGTGGTGGCTGCCGGATCTCGTTGAGGTAGGCGTTGATCAGGTCGTTCGCCACCTGAAGCTGGTTGGGGAACGGCAGGTCGACCAGCACCTGATCGGTGAAGGCGTCATCGACGCTCACGCCGGCGACGAGTGGTCGGCGTCGGGTGTCGTCGAGGATGCGCTGCTGCTGAGCCGGTTCTTGCAGCCACGACACCAGCGTGTCGAACTTCGTCCGGGCATCGTCATCGGCACTGGACAGGAACGTCAACGGATAGTCGGCCGTCACGACCCCGTCGCTGGGGTACACCAGCGTCAACGGTTCGGGCGTCTCGTTGTTCTCGTTGATCTCGATGAGGACGGACTCGTAATTGACCAGGCCGTCGACCTCCTGACCCGATTCGGCCTGTCGTTCGACGAATGCGTCTTTCAGCCATCCCGACGATCCTGCGGTCAACGTCTGACCCGAGAAGAATCCTGTCAACTCGGGGGCCACCGTGTCGATGTCGGCAGTGGTCAATGCCGACCCGGTGCCGGACAAGGCGGTAGCCACCCCGATGAGGGCCGAGAAACCGGTGTTGGACGCGGCCGGGTTGGTCATGGCGAACGTGAAGTCACCGGCTTCGGCGGCCGCGGCGATATCACCCCACGAAGGCGGCGTACTGTCCCAGCCCAGTTCGGCCGCCTTGGATTCGCGCACCCCGAGTATCACCGGGGACGCCATGATGTTCTCGCTCGCGCCGACCTTTGCAGACGACTCGGGCAACAGGCTCAGGTAGCGGTCTGACGAGAACCACGCGGCCTGGAACGACCCGTCGGCCCCGCCGCTGGCGATCTGCTCGGCACCGCTCAACGTGCCGGTGTACTCGACCTCGATGGTGGCGTCGATGACATCGGACGCCTCGGCCAGGAGGGGTTCGAGGTCGCGGACCTCGCTGCCGGCCAGGATTCGGAACGTCTCACCGGTGCCCGGAATCTGTACCGAGCACCCGCCCAGCAACCCGGCGACGACGATGGTCGTCGTGGCGCCCACCACAACGGCGCGACGGCCGTCCCTGGTGTTCCGCTTCCGGTTCACAGCTTGGGGGCGTTCTCGGCGCTTCGCTGGCGTTCCAGGTACTCGCCGGCACGGGTGATCTCGGTCCGCAGTGACTCGACGGTGACCGCCATGTTGTCCACAGCCTGCGCCTTGAACGTATCGATGGTGTCGATGGTCTCGTAGATGTTGTCGAACGCCTCCTTGAGGACCTCGACGCTGACCGTGCTCGACGCCGCCTGGGTGTGGATCTCGCTGGTCTGCTGCTTGAGCATCTGGCTGGTGGCCAGGATCAAGTTGCCGGTCGTCGTGTTCAGTGCGGTGATCTGGTCGAGCACCAGCTTCTGGTTGGCCAGCGCCTGGGCCACGATCACGGCGGTGCGCAGGGCTGCCACCGTTGTCGTGGTCGCCCTGTCGACGCCCTTGATCAGCTCGACGTTGTTCTTGCGAACCATTTCGAGGGCCAGATACCCCTGCGCCGCAACGGCCAACTGGGTCAACAGGTCCTGGTGCTTCTGGCGGACGGCGAACAGCATGTCGGCCTTCAGCTGGTTGGCCTTCTCGGGATCGGTGAGTTCGACCTGCGCGATGTGCTCGGCGAGGGCGGCATCCAGACTGGACGCCAGCACCGCGTACTCCTGCAGCTTGTGCATCATGTCCCACAGATTCTTCTTCTCGCCCTCGATGGCGGCGTTGTCCTTGCGCAGTTCGTCCTGACCCGACATCAGGGCCTGGATGATCTTGTTGAGGTTGTGCTGGGCGGATGCGTACTTGGCGAAGTAGTCGCGCAGCTTGTCACCGAAGGGGATCAGGCCGAGCAGCTTCTTGACCCCTGTCACGTCGTTGCGGCCCGGGTCGAGGTCTTCGACCTGGCGTCGCAGCTCGACCAGGGTGCCGGCGACGCGTCGCTGCGAATCGTCGGTCTCGCCCTTGGCGCCCTTGAGGGAGGCGACCGGGCGGTCCAGCATCCGGTTGGAGACGTTCGACGAGGCTCGGATCTCGGCGTTGCCCAGCTTGGAGATGTCGTCGATCTTCTTGGCGAACTCAGGCGCCTTGGGGTCCAGCGCGGCGAGACCGGCCACGTAGTTGCGGGCGCGCTCGCTGAGCGCCGACGCCGTCGACTCCTCCAGCGGCAGCATGGTGGCGGCCCGCTCGGTCGGGATGGACTTGACCGGCGCGGGGGGAACCAGAACCAGGTCGTCGGCAACCTCCGGTGCGGTTGCCACAGCAGTGGGTACCGGGCTGCTGGCGAGGTCGAGGCTGGCTTCGGAACTCATCGTGCGGGTCCTTTCGGAGGCTTCGGGTCTGGCGTCGGGTCTGGCGTCGGGTCACGCGTCGGGTCTGGCGTCGGGTCAGGAGATCGGTCAGGAGGTCGGGGTGAGGCTCGGTCAGGTGGTCGGAGTCTCGCCCGCGGCGTCACCCTCGGCGTCCGGGTCGGCCGCAGGCCCACCAGCTGCCTCGTAGGACGCTTCGAGAGCGGCGATGAGGCGCTCGAGAACCTCGTAGGAGGGGGTGTCCGCGGTATCGACGACGTCGGGGGGTACCTCGACACTCTTCTCGGTCAGTACCTCCGAGAAGACCGACCGTTCGGGTACCCGGAAGCCGTACTCGGCCAGAAGTCGCTGCAGGCCCTGATCGGTCGCGATCAGCTGGCCGACGGCGTCACCGTTCTCGGTCAGCGATAGCAGCGTGTGCTGACTGAGCACCGTCGGTGAGGGGTACATCAGGACCATGTCGCCGGTGATGGTCCCGTCGTTGCGGATCTGACGATCCAGGAACTGGGATTCGTACGCCATGACCAGCGGTGCCTTACCCAGACCCAGCGTGAGGTAGTCGTTGAACGGCCCGTCGGAGGACGCCTCGCTGAAGCCCTGGCCGAGGAACAATTCGCGCAGGACCGGCTCGACGGCGGCCTCTTGAGCAGTCGTGGTCACCACCGCGTCACCGTTGGCGACGTAGGACGCGATGGACAGGTACATGGCAGCCGAGTTGGACGTTCGGACATCGGTCGACGTGATGAGGATGGAGCGATCCGACGGGTACACCTGACCGTCGGTGTTGCCCGCCAGTTCGGTCCATCGGGTGCCGGCCTCGACGACGGCCAGGTATTCCGCCATGTCGAAGGCGTATGACCCGTCCGCGCGTTGCGACGCGAGCCCCGCCTCGGTCAGCAGTTCGACGATGGGGCCGAAGGTGGCGATCACCATCGGCGAGTAGAACGGGTCGTAGGTTCCGATGACGTCACGTTCGGCCGCGATCTTGGCGGCGACCGGTGCGGACGACGGGAACGCGAAGTCGTACGTGGCCTCGTCCAGCGCCTCCGTGCCGATCTGGCGAGAGCCCGCAGTCTCGATCGTCACCTCGTAGCCGTTGTCCGCGAAGATCTCGCGGACCCGCTCGTCCTCGAAGAAGGCCCGCTTCTCGGAACCGATCACCCCGCTGACGGCGACCGTCGAATTGATCAGGCCGAACCCGTTGGTGCCGACCACGACCGCCGCGACCACACCGATCGTCAGGAGGAGCGCAAGAATGACGCCACCGGCACGTCGCATGGGGACAGCCTCTCAGATCTCCCTGACAGGTGCTGTGGGGTCAACCCCCGCAACCGACCTGCCGACTCCTATAGTGGTGGTGCATCCTCCCGCCCGAGATGAGGTATTCGTGCATGCCTTGAGTGCCATCACCGACCGGATCGATCAACTCCTCAAGACGCGACCAGACGGGGTGACCGCGACCACCGTCGTCCGCACCGGTCGCCGCCAAGATCGCGGCCGAACGTGACGTCATCGGAACCTACGACCCGTTCTACTCGCCGATGGTGATCGCCACCTTCGGCCCCATCGTCGAACTG
>JANNOG010000108.1:0-7172 GCA_031398915.1 Micrococcales bacterium
CACGACCGACGGATTATGAGGGGCCTTCACTCTTGGGGCATGGGCGCTTACCAGCGGTTTCGTGGGCAGCCGTGGCGCCAGCGCAGGCTTGAGAGGCATGTGTGGCGGCCAGTTCGCACCACGAATGATTCCACGCCCGTCGGAGCTCAGGACCCCGGCCCGCGACCCCAATGCTCGGGGGTCGATCGCTTCTGCGCTGCGGCGTCCTCCTCCCCCGCGTCACTCCTCGCGACCGATGACGAGGTACGCGAGAGCACCTCGCGCAGCCTCTGGGTCGCGCGCTCGCCGCCATTCCCGGTCCGTGACGAGCGCGCTGGCCCGACGGATGCGTTCGGCGTCCTTGGCTCGCATGACCGGCAGGTAAGTTACGTGGCTGCCCTCGTGGGCCATGATGTCCGCTAGCACCACGAGGTCCTCGCGGTGCCGTTCGGGTTCTCGACGGTCCATCACCGCGGCCTCGCTCTTGATAACGACGGCGCCCAGCAGATCCGGTCGCCGCAGGTGGCCTTCGTCTCCCGTGGCGAGACGGACAGGCATGCGCTGAGTCCGGCGCAGCGCCTGCTGGGTCGCGGGGAGTTCGACAGCGGACCGGCCGCCACTGGCTCGCGGCGGCCGTGTCTGGTCGTTGACCTTGGGTGGGACGGTGACGTCGACCAGCACGTCTCCGCGACGCCATCGGTAGGCCAAGGGATCCTCTCCTCCCAGGGGGCTGGGCGTGACGTCAGCGAAGTCCCTGTCACGCAACTGCGAGGTGAACACGGTGAGCGCGTGGCGGTGGGTGAAGACCCCGACGACGATGTCGGCGTCCACGGTCGCCCGGATGGCGGTCACGCCGTGTTGGAGGCAGGTGATCTGCACCATCAGCCCGCCGATCAGAGTCCAGGGCTCGGGAACGGTCCGGTCGAGATCGACCAGGAGGGCGAGTGCCCCGTCGAGCGCCGGCCCTGCCGGCCGCAGCCGCACCGCCGGAATGCTGAGGGTCGGAATGCGAGGGGCCCCCTCTCGGAGCAACCTGGCGGCGGCGGCGACCACCCCGCCACTGCCGCGCAAGTCCTCAGCCGTGAGGAGAGACAGACCCTGCGACCAGTGCTCGCGTCGATCGTCGCTCAACGGCCACTGACGAACCAGGTTCTGCAGGACATCGACCCTGGCAGGCTCGGCATCGACGGGCGCCGCCTCCAGAGTCGCGAAAACCCCGTCACGCGGATGCAGTGTCAACTCGACAACAAGACCGACGAGAAGATCCTGAATCACCCTTCTGATGGGCGTCACGAGCTCTCGGAACCCGTACCCGCCAGAGTGGCGCGCACCACGGCTGCACCCGCATGTCGGCTCCGGGCATCGGCCAACTCCAGCAAGTCGGCCCCGACGATCAACCGGTAGGCGTCGCCACCTGCACCAAGGGCGACTAGGCCGTCCACATCCGCGACGCTGAGCGTGACATTCCCGACGTCACTGGACAGCAGGCCGTATCGGCGGGCCACCTCATCCCTGACCGCGGTGCTCGGGACCCAAACCCGGACGTCGGCCCGCCCACCCACGGCGTCCGTCACAAGATCACGCGCTGCGACGCCGGACCGGGCGACCCTGACGTCGTCCAGGAGCGCGGACACCTGGTGGTCCCCCGCCCGGAATCGCGCCCGCGAGCCCTCCCGTAGCCGCAACCGCGTGGTCCACGTATCAGGATCGGCGTCCCAGTCCCGCAACCGCGCCCGCAGCCGCGACCTCTCACTACCTGTCAGCCACAACGCCTGCGCACCATCGGCCAGGGCAGCGGCACCCCACGCGACCCGACGCGACAGGGCTCGCACGTGGGACGGCCGCCGGCGTTCAGCCAGGAGATCGAGGGACTCCTCATCCACGAGGTAGCGGCCCGATACCGACTCAGCCTTCAAATGACCGGCCTGGATCAGGTGCTGGACGCGTCTGACGGAGACCCCAAGTCTGCGAGCAGACTCCGCCGTCCCTACTGTCATGACACTGATATTCGTCTAACCGAATACCAGTGTCAACATGGTGTCGATGACCCGAACGGACTGCGCGTACACACGGGATCCCCTGCCAGCCCGCAAGCACCGCTGTCCCTCCCCACCACGGCTGCTATGTCGCCAACACCCTGACCTGCAAGGTCACTCTCGAGCCAACCGTGCAGGTCGCACCGAAGGGACCGTGAATGCAGGACGTCGCGATCCAGCTCGACCACCGTCGCGGTGCGCTGGCGCGCATGGGTCAAGTGCTCGGCGATGCAGGCGTCAGCGTCGAGGGCGGCGGGGTGTTCGTCACCGGCGGGCACGGGGTCGCCCACTTCCCGTTCCACGACGGGACGGCCGCCGCCACGGCACTCACGCAGGCCGGTATCACCGTGCACGCCGTGCGTGACGTCCTCCTGCAACGGTTGCGTCAGGACGAACCCGGTCAGCTCGGCGCCATCTGCGCCCGGATGGCCGAAGCCGGTGTCAACATCGAGGTCATGTACAGCGACCACGACCACCAGCTCGTCCTCGTCGTCGACGACCACGAGACCGGTCGAGCCGTCAGCACCACCTGGAACGACCAGCGCACCTGACGGCCGGACAGGCTCGGCACCCGCCTACCCGGGTCGGAAGTTGCCTGCCCCGTCCTACCGCGCAATGTCGCTGATAGCCCGGTCGAGGATGTCCAGGCCGAGGTCGATCTCGGCGTCGGACACGGTGAGCGGTGGGGCGATCCGGAAGACGCCGCCCATCATCGGCAGCTGGACGATGTTCATCGACTGCCCCAGCTCGAGACACCGGCTGCTCACGGCCGCGCCGAGCTGAGGGGCGGGCTTCTTCGACTCACGGTCGGCGACGATTTCGACGCCGACCAGCAAACCTCGGCTCCGCACGTCACCGATGCACTCGTTCTGGTGCTGCAGGTGGACCAGGCCGGCGCGCAACCGGTCGCCGGCGACGGCAGCCCGCTCCGCGAGACGCTCGCGCACGACGACGTCGAGCATGGCCAGGCCGACCGCCGCGGGCAGCGTGTCGTTGACGTGGGTCGTGTAGAACGGAAAGCCAAGCTCGTGGGCGCGCTCTTCGATCTCCGGGGTTGTGAGAACCGCGGCCAGGGGCAGCCCCGCACCGAGGGTCTTCGACAGCCTCAAGAGATCCGGGGTCACGCTGTCGCGCTGGTCGGCGATCATCGTGCCCGTGCGGCCGATCCCGGTGTGGGCCTCGAAGCAGACGCTTGGGCGCTGGCTCCGTGTCGGCGCGTTGCCGTCAGCCCAGCTCGGAAACGTATTCCTCGAGCTTCTGCGCGACCAGGTCGGGGTGACCGAAGGCGGCGAGGTGGCCGCTGTCGATGACGTCGGGCTGCACGCCGAGGCGCTCCTCGGAAAGGCGCTCCTGCAGGGGCAGGGGAAACATCCGGTCGTTCGCGCACGCGATGACCCTGGTCGGGACCGCGGGCCAGGCGTCGAGCGGGAACTCCCTGCGGAAGATGGCCTCGCTCTGCGTGGGCTCGCCGGCCTTCATCAGCTCGTCGGTGACGTCCTGCGGGACGTCGTGGAAGAAGATGGTCGCAGGGTTGAACTCGGGGTCGAAACCGTTCTGCTCAGCGTACGTCTGCACCGCCTCGGGTTGGCCGGTGTCACCCCACCAGGATCCGGGAGTCTCGCCGGGTACCGGGATCATCGGGGCGAGCAGCACGATCAGAGCGGTCGGCACCTTGGTTGCCACGATCGGTGCGACAAAGGCCCCCATCGATTGCCCGACGATGACGACACCCCGGTTCTGGACACCGACCGTGTCGGTCACCGCGTCGATCACCGCGGCGGCATAGTCGTCGAAGTCGGCCGAGTCGTCGCCGGTCGGGAGGTCCGGAGCGATGACCTGGTGGCCGGCCTTCTCGAGCAGCGGGGTGACCCGGTACCAGTAGTGCGAGTCCGCAGACGAACCATGAATCAAGACGAAAGTTGTCATTCGAGTCTCCTTCGGGAAAACGTTCAATGGCAGCCGACACCTGTGTCACAGGCACCGTGCGGCAGCTCGTGTGCTTACCCCAGGTCGAGCATGGCTTCAGCGACCTCACCGGCCACCGAATCTGGGATCACGGTGGCCGCGTGTTCGATGACGAGTAGCCGCGCTCCGGGGATCTCTCGTGCGATCGCCTCGCCGTTGCCGACGGGGAAGAATGGGTCGCGGCGGCCGTGGACGGCGAGCGTGGGGACCTGGATCTCTGATAGGCGTTCGCGCCAGCGGGGTGTGCAGTCGAGCTTGGAGAACACCATGCCCATCTGGTTGGCCATCTGGACCGGGGGTGCGGTGCCGGGCGTGCGGTCCCAGATGCGCCCGGCGATCGCACACGCCACGTCGGGGTCGTCGCCGAGTATCTCCGCGGCGGCAGCGGCGAACTCCGCCACCGCCTCGCGGTCGGCCCAGTCGGGCATCGGCTGCGCAAACAGTCCGCCCATCGCCTCGTCATGGTCGGGCAGGTCGTCGTCGATCGGGCCGGGCGCGACCGCGCGGGTGCCGGCCAGTGTGAGCGCTGAGAACGCGCCCGGGTGGTCGAGCGCGGCCACCTGGGCAACCATCCTGCCGACGCCGATACCCGCCAGGTGCACGGGCCGGCCGCTGAGGGCACCGGCAAGGGCGGCCGCGTCGGCCGCGAGGTCACAGAGGGTGTACCTGGGCGCCTCCGGGTCGGCCGTCGTGGACTCGCCACGGTCTCGCAGGTCGTAGCGCACTACGCGGCGCCGGCCGCCCGCGAGGCGTTCGCAGAGTGCGTCGGGCCAGGAGAGCATCGTCGTCCCACCTACGAGCAGGACGAGCGGCGCGTGGTCATCACCGAAGGACTCGATAGCAAGGGCGACCCCGTTGCGGCGACGGTAGTCATCGAATCACCGGTCCATGCCGGGTGGGTCGGTACAGCAGCTCTTGTGTACGACCATCGAGCGTCCGGGTCTCGACCAGCTCCAGGTCGAAGTCGGCCGCCCCGTGGAAGATCGGGCTCAGGCCGGTCTGACCGGTGATGACGGGGAAAAGGGTCACCTGCACGCGGTCAACGAGGCCGGCGGCCATCAGCGACCGGTTCAACGACAGGCTGCCGTGCGACCGCAACGGCACCTCCGACTCCTCCTTCAACTCCGCTATGACGTCGACGGCGTCACCGCTGGCGACGGTCGCGTCCGGCCAGTCGAGGGGCCCTTCCAGGGTGCTCGACACGACCGCCGTCAGCAGGCCGATCATCCGAGTCACCCATGGATCATGCATCTCGGACTCCTCGCTGCTCGAGGCCAGCATCTGCGCGAACTGCCGGTACGTGGTGGCCCCGAAGACCATCCGCTGCTCCCTGCCGAACAGCTCGAGGCGGTGGTCGAGCAACTCGGGGCCTTGCTTCCCCCAATAGCCGCCCCAGTCGCCGCTGTGGGAGCCATAGCCGTCCAGGCTGCAATAGACATCGAAGGTGTAGGTAGCGGTCATGGTCATGTCCTCCACGGGTGCGGTGCGGCTGATTGGTACCGGGTACTGCTCCACGTACGAGCACATGTGTCGCGGTCCCACGGGGGCCGAGGTCGAGCGCCGGGTCTCACCCTCCGCCGGCCACGCCGATGAGGTGACCTTCGGGATCGGTGAAGTGACCGATCACCACCCCACCCTGCGTGCTCTGCGCCGGGCCCAGGATGCGGGTCCCGCCGAGGCGTACGGCTGCCTGCAGGGCGGCCTCGACATCGTCGACCGCCACGTAGAACATGGCGTGGCCGGTGCGGCCGGGGCCGCCTCCCACCCCGCCGCGGATGCCGGTGCCGTCCTCGGTCTGCATCAGCGACACGAAGCCGTACTGGCCCTCGTCGGAGACCTCCTCGGCGACCGGGGAGTCGGTGTCGAACTCCCAGTCGAACAGGTCGGTGAAGAAAGCTCGCAGCAGAACCGGGTCCTGCCCGGTGACCTCGAAGTGGACGACGGGCTGTGGCACGGCTGGTCCTCTCGTTGGCTGGCTTGCGCTCGGGTGGCCCGTCACGGGTCACCCGTCGGCTGGTAGGTGAGGTGCGTGACGCCGGGCGCCGCGACCACAGCGGTGCACCGCAATCCGGCTGGGAGGCCGCCGAGCAGCCGGACACCGGCGCCGAGCAGCACCGGGAACAGGTGCAGGGTGATCTCGTCGAGCAGTCCGGCGGCGAGGGCCTGGCGGACGGGGGACGAGCCCATGAGGCCCACGTCCCGGCCACCCGCGGCTGTCCGGGCGAGTTGCACGGCGTCGGCGATCCCCGTGGCGACGAACGTGTACGGCGGGTCACTGCTCGGCAGCGGGTCCGGCGCGACGTGGGTGAGGACGAACAGCGGCGCCCCGGGGAGCGGGCCGTGGCCGTCCCAGCCGTCGACCAGGTCGTAGGTGCGCCTGCCGGTGATGATGGCGCCGATCCGGTCCGCCAGGGCGTCCAAGACCTGCGCGCTGGCCGCCGAGAGCCGGAAGCCGGGGTGATGCCGGCTGGGGGTGTCGCCGTCGGAGTACCAGTCGAACAGCCGGCTCCCGCCGGTGCCAAGCGGCTGCTCGCTGGTGTCGTCCGGCCCGGCGATGTAGCCGTCCAGTGACACGCACAACCCCGCGATGACCCGTCCCGGGGCGGCGCCCGTCATCGTATCGGTGGTCATGCAGCGTCATCCGCGTATGCCAGGAGCCGGTCCGCGAGTTCGGCGGGTCGGCTCAGGGCGACGAAGTGCCCGCCGTCCATCTCGTCCGGGACCAGCTGCAACCGTTGCCAGGCGACCGTGCGCTGCAGCGCGACGGGCAGGACCTGGTCGCCACGGCTGATCAGGACCCTGGTGGGCGTGTCCGGCCACGCGTCGAGGGGCCACGCTGATGCGAAAGGCGTGTCGGATTGATCCCGCAGCCTGGCTCGGGCCTGGGCGGCCAACTCCGCCGGCAGGTCATGGAAGAACTCATCCACCGGCCCCCCTTCGGGGCCGGCTGCCGCGACGGCCTCAGCGTGCCCGGTCGCGACCCACCACTGCCCCGGAAACTCACCGGGTGACGGCACCATCGCATTGAGCAGTACCAGCATCGCGACGGGCACCCGGTCACATACCAACGGGGCGCTGAACCCCGCGAAGGAGTGCGCCACCAGCACCACCGGGCCGCGGACCCGTCGCCCTCGCACCGCGTTGACGATCGTGTCGGCGTACTCGGTGAGGCCGGCCGCGTCGTCGTCCACA
>JANNOG010000132.1:0-7666 GCA_031398915.1 Micrococcales bacterium
ACATCTCGCACGAGCAGGACGCCGACGGCGTGACGGTGACGGTGCGCGACCGCACCACCGGTCACGAGTACCCGATCCGCGCCAAGTACCTGATCGGGGCCGACGGTGGCCGCAGCAAGGTGGCCGCGGACATCGGCCTGCCCAGCGAGGGCGTCATGGACTACGCCGGATCGATGAACATCGTCTTCGAGGCGGACCTCTCCGCCTACGTCGCCCACCGCCCGTCCATCCTCTACTGGGTGTTGCAGCCGGGCAGTGACATGGGTGGGATCGGCCTCGGCCTGGTTCGATGCGTCCGGCCGTGGAACGAGTGGCTGATCGTGTGGGGCTACGACATCTCACAGCCACCACCCGAGGTCGACGAGGCGTTCGCCACCAAGATCGTCCACAACCTGGTCGGAGACGACACCATCCCGGTGCGGTTGAAGTCCACCTCGTTGTGGGGCAACAACAAGTGGTACGCCACCAAGTACGACCACGGCCGGGTGTTCTGTATGGGCGACGCCACCCACCGGCACCCGCCCAGCAACGGGCTGGGCTCCAACACGTCCATCGGTGACGCCTACAACCTGACCTGGAAGCTGGCCCACGTCCTGCGCGGCCAGGCCGGGGCCGCCCTGTTGGACACGTACAACGCCGAGCGCTCCCCGATCGGCAAGCAGATCGTGCTGCGCGCCAACAAGAGCATCGAGGAGTTCGGCCCGATCTTCGAGGCCCTCGGCATCACCGACACGTCCGACCCCGAGGTGATGAACGCCCGGATCGCTGCGCGGATGGACGACAGCACCGAGGGCGCCGAACGGCGCGAAGCCCTGCGCAAGGCGCTCGAGCTGAAGAACTACGAGTTCAACGCCCACGGCGTCGAGCTGAACCACCGCTACGCCAGTACCGCGGTGTACGGCGACGGAACCCCCGAACCCGCCTACGACCGTGACCCCGAGCTGTACTACCACCCCACGACGTGGCCGGGCGCTCGGCTGCCCCACGTCTGGCTCGGCACCACCGGCAGCAAGGGCGGGCAGAAGGTCAGTACCCATGACCTGGCGGGCAAGGGGCGATGGGCGCTGTTCACCGGGGTCAGCGGGCAGGCGTGGGCCGATGCCGCCACCCGGGTCGCTGCCGAGTTGGGGATCGACGTCTCGGCGCACGTCATCGGGCCCGGTCGCGAGTACATCGACATGTACGACGACTGGGCGCGCGCGCGTGAGGTGTCTGAGGCCGGCGCGGTGCTGGTCCGCCCGGACTGCCACGTCGCCTGGCGCTCCCACGACATCGTCGACGACCCGGCGGAGGCGCTGCGATTCGCGCTCGCATCCATCCTCGACCGCGCGCCCCGCGGCTGACGTGGCGCGCTTCGTCGAACTCGACGAGGCGATCGCGGACCTGGTACACGACGGGGACACGGTCGCTCTGGAGGGGTTCACCCATCTGATCCCCTTCGCTGCCGGCCACGAGATCATCCGCCAGGGCCGACGGGATCTGACGCTCGTCCGGATGACCCCCGACATCGTCTACGACCAGCTGATCGGCGCGGGGTGTGCCGCAAAGCTGGTGTTCTCGTGGGGCGGCAATCCCGGAGTGGGGTCGCTGCACCGTTTCCGCGACGCGGTCGAGAACGCCTGGCCGCGTCCGCTCGCGATCGAGGAACACAGCCACGCGGGCATGGCCAACCGGTACGTGGCAGGCGCCAGCGGCCTGCCGTTCGCCGTGCTGCGCGGCTATCGCGGGACCGACCTGATGACGCACACCGCGACCATCGCCGGAATCACCTGCCCCTTCACCGGTGAGGAGCTGACCGCGGTGCCCGCGCTGAACCCCGACGTGTCGATCGTGCACGCCCAGCAGGCCGATCGATCGGGCAACGTCCACCTGTGGGGGATCACCGGGGTCCAGAAGGAGGCGCTGCTGGCCGCGCGGCAAACCCTGGTGACCGTCGAAGAGGTGGTCGACACCTTCGACACCCACCCCGGCGACGTCGTGCTGCCCGGGTGGGCGCTGTCCTATGTCGCCGTTGTTCCCGGTGGCGCTCACCCCTCGTACGCCCACGGGTATTACGAGCGGGACAATTCGGCCTACGCGGCGTGGGATGCGACCAGCCGCGACAGGTCGTCCTTCGAAACATGGCTTGCCGAGATCGGTGCCGGGGCAGGATCGTCATCGTGACGACGCCCAGCGCTACCGGGGGCGGCGACCCGGCGGGCGGCGACCCGGCGGACGGCTACACGACCGACGAGATGATGACGGTCGCCGCGGCGCGCGGGCTCAGTTCGGCGACCACGTGCTTCGTCGGCATCGGGCTGCCCAGCACGGCCGCCAACCTGGCCCGCCGACTTCACAACCCCGATCTGGTCCTGATCTACGAGAGCGGCACATTGGGCGCCAAGCCGGCCAGGTTGCCGTACTCGATCGGTGACGGGGTACTCGCTGAATCCGCCGACGCGCTGTGCAGTTCGCCCGAGGTGTTCAACTACTGGCTGCAGCCGGGTCGGATTCAGGTGGGCTTTCTCGGTGCGGCGCAGATCGACCGCTTCGCCAACATCAACACCACGGTCATCGGCGACTACGACAACCCGAAGGTCCGCCTGCCCGGTGCCGGAGGCGCACCCGAGATCGCCACCTCGTGCCACGAGGTGGTCGTCGTCGTTCGGCAGAGCCACCGGACGTTCGTCGACGCCGTCGGCTTCGTCACCAGCGTGGGCTTCGGCCGGGGCGCCGGGCACCGGGAGGCACTGGGCCTGCCCGGGCGCGGGCCGCAGGCAGTCATCACCGATCTGGGGGTGCTGCGCCCCGACCCCACAACCTGCGAGCTGACCCTCACGGCCATCCACCCCGGAGTGCAGGTGGCCGCCGTCCGCGCCGCGACGGGCTGGGATCTGACAGTCTCCGCTGATCTGATCAGCACAGATCCCCCTACCGCGGACGAGCTGAGCACGCTGCGTAGGCTTGAGGCCACCAAGACGGGGGTCGGACGTTGAGTAATCACGCGTTCATCGCAGACGCGGTACGGACCCCTATCGGGCGGATAGGGGGGGCGCTCGCCGGTGTCCGCCCGGACGACCTGGCCGCCGGCACGCTGCGCGCGCTGATCGACCGCTCGCCCGGTCTCGATCCCGCGGCGATCGACGACGTCATCCTCGGTGACGCCAACCAGGCGGGCGAGGACAACCGCGACGTCGCGCGGATGGCCGTGCTGTTGGCGGGTCTGCCGACGTCCGTACCCGGTACGACGGTGACCCGGCTGTGCGGTTCGGGACTGGAAGCGGTGATTCAGGCCTCACGCGCCATCGAAGTAGGTGACGCTGAGTTGGTGGTCGCCGGTGGGGTCGAGTCGATGAGTCGCGCACCGTGGGTCCTGGCCAAACCGGATCGGGCCTTTCCACGAGGGCACGAGACGCTGCATTCGACGACGTTGGGCTGGCGAATGGTCAACCCGGCGATGCCCGCGCAATGGACGGTGTCCCTGGGTGAGGCGACCGAGGTCCTCGTGGACGAGTTCGGGATCACCCGCCAGGCCCAGGACGAGTTCGCCCTCGCCAGCCACCGCAACGCCGCCGCCGCGTGGGACCGGGGGGCGTTCGACGACGAGGTGGTACCCGTCCCCGGGGTCGCCCTCGCCCGCGACGAGAGCATCCGCGCGGACACCTCGATCGACGCGCTGAGCAGGCTCGCCCCGGCGTTTCGCCCGGACGGCACGGTGACCGCCGGCAACGCCTCGCCGCTCAACGACGGTGCGTCCATGGTGTTGGTCGGGTCCCACGCCGGCCTCGCGGCTGCAGGACGCGAGCCACTCGCACAGATCGTGTCGCGGGCTGTGGTCGGCGTCGAACCGCACCGCTTCGGTATCGGTCCGGTCGAGGCGGCGCGGGTCGCCCTGGACCGGGCGGGCATCGGCTGGGCGGACCTGGCCGCGGTCGAGCTGAACGAGGCGTTCGCCGGGCAGTCCCTCGCCTGCCTGTCCCAATGGCCGATCCCCGACCGATCGGTGGTCAACGGCAACGGTGGCGCGATCGCGCTGGGGCACGCCCTGGGGTCGTCCGGCTCACGCATTCTCACCACGCTGGCGTGGCGGCTACGCAACGGCGGAGGCGGCTGGGGCCTGGCCGCGATCTGTATCGGCGTCGGTCAAGGGCTCGCCGTCGTCATCCGAGCATGAACTCCGAGTCCGCTCGCCGGCGGGCCCGCGCGGTGAGAGACGGGGCGGAGTTCGCAGCCCTGGAATCCGTGGTCGAGGCCGCTGCGGAGGTGGCTCTGGAGGACGATCGCTCCGGCCTCCACGTCCAGTCCCTGGCCAGGGGCCTCGCGGTGATCCGGTCGTTCAGCGCCGATCAACCCGAGATGACCCTCAGCGAGGTATCCCGCGAGACAGGGCTGACCCGGGCTACCGCGCGGCGGTTCCTGCACACCCTGGTCGACCTCGGCTACGTGCGCACCGACGGGCGGCGGTTCCGGTTACGGCCCCGAGTCCTCGAACTCGGGTACTCGTACATGTCGTCGCTGTCGTTGCCGGCGCTCGCGCAGCCGCACCTCGAACGCCTGGCTGCCGCCGTCGGAGAATCGTCGTCGTTGTCTCTGCTCGACGGCGACGACGTGGTGTACCTGGCACGGGTGCCGACCAAGCGGATCATGACGATCCTGATCAGCGTGGGTACCCGATTCCCGGCGTACGCGACGGCGATGGGCAGGGTGCTGCTGGCTCACGCCGAGCCGTCGTGGCTGGACGATTACCTCGCCCGGGTCGAACTGCTGGCCCTCACCGAGCGCACCGTCACCGATCGCGAGCAGCTCCGCCAGATCCTCGAGGGGGTCCGCTACGACGGATTCGCGCTGGTCGACCAGGAGCTCGAGTCGGGGCTGCGATCGATCGCCGCCCCGATTCGCGACGGACACGGTGAGGTGGTCGCGGCGATGAACATCTCGGCGCCGGTGACCCGTGGAGGCACCGACGAGATCATCGCGGACCTGTTGGCGCCGCTGTGGCAGGCGGCGGCTGCACTGTCGGCCGATCTGGCGGCGGGTGCCGGCTAGCTCACCGACGGTCCGGTGACCGGGGGCTTGTCACTCCACGGGAAGTCGATCCACTTGTCGGTGCTGCGCCAGACGTACTCGCACCGGACCTGCGAGCGGGGCTTCTCGTACAGCACGGCCGAGCGCAGTTCACCGACCCGACCGGCGCAGAACTCGTCGATCAGCATGATGGTGCGCCCGGTGTCCGCGACGTCGTCGGCGACCAGGACCCGAGCGTCGGCCACCTCGGCGAGGTCGGGGACGGGAGGCAGCAGCATGGGCACGTCGAGCCGCTGGTCGACACCGGTGTAGAACTCGACGTTCATCGTGTAGAGGTTCTTGACGCCGAGGGCGTAGCCCAGTGCACCCGCCACCAGCAGGCCCCCTCGGGCGACGGCCAGGATCATGTCGGGCCGGTAGCCGTCGTCGGCGACCAGTTGCGCGAGCTGACGCGATGCCTGCCCGAACAGCTCCCACGAGAGGCGTTCGCGGTCGGTGCTGGAGGAGTCGATCACGGGGGCGGAGCCAGGTGAGGAGGGCGCCATCCGAGCACCGTAGTGGGGCTACCCTTAGGTCGCTGTGGAGGTGTCGCCTAGTGGCCTATGGCGCCCGCCTGCTAAGCGGGTTGAGGGTCTAAACCCTCTCGCGGGTTCAAATCCCGCCACCTCCGCCACCGCACCCCGCGTCCGACCCGCCCTGGCCGCCCTGCTGGTCTCGATCGCCATGCTGATGTGCGCCGGATGCGGGGCGCCCCTGTCGTTCACCCCCGACCCGCAACCCGCCGTGACCGGCACCCGGGCCTTGGACCTCGCGCGCCCCGGCGCCGTCGCAGTACCGCGCCGGGAACTGCCACGAGGCGGAACCGAGCTTTTCCCTCGATATCGGCTGTTCGGGTATTCCGGCAATCCGACCGCCGGGGCATTCGGCCGGTTGGGGATCGGTGACATCGACGAGCGTGCCGACGAGTTGGAGGAGCAGGGCCTGGACTACGCGCGTGGGCGTGAGGTGATGCCGGTCCTCGAACTCATTGCCGTGGTTGCCATCAAGGCGCCCGGAGCGGACGGCACGCACTCCGAGGCGGTGCCCGACGAGGTCGTCGACGCCTACCTGGCGGCGGCACGGCGGCACCAGGCGCTGCTCGTCATCAACATCCAGCCCGGCACCGGCGACTTCCTGCCCGCCGTCCAGCGATTCGAGCGGTGGCTGCTGGAACCCGATGTCGGTGTCGCCCTCGACCCGGAATGGTCGGTGGAACCCGGACAGATCCCCGGCGACGTGTACGGCTCGACCACCGGCGCCGAGATCGATTCGGTGTCGGCTTATCTGGCCGGTCTGGTGCAGGGCGCGAATCTGCCCCAGAAGGCACTCGTGTTCCATCAGGTCGCCGAGCGGATCGTGCGTGACGAGCAGGACATCGTCGCCCGGCCCGAGGTGGCCGTCATCAAGAGCGTCGACGGGATCGGCTCGCCGGCCGCCAAGATCGACACCTACGAGTTGCTGACCGACGACCTGTCACCGGCAGTGATCGCCGGGTTCAAGCTGTTCTTCGTCGAGGACAAGGCCGAATCGGGCCGGGTGATGACGGCCGACGAGGTGTTGGATCTGCGACCCGTGCCCGAATACGTCCTGTTCGAGTAGCCGATAGCGTCGCGCTCATGTCCGCGCAAACCCCCACCCCGGTGGGCGAGCTGTACGTCATCCGTCACGGTCAGACCGAGTGGAGCCGCGTCGGCCGCCACACCGGGTTGAGCGATCTGGACCTCACCGAGGTCGGCGTGGGCGAGGCCGGTGAGCTGCGCGAGGTCTTTGCCGGGCACCGATTCGCCGGGATTCGGGTCAGTCCACTGCTGCGGGCCGCCCGCACCGCCCAGCTGGCCGGACTGGCTCCGGTCACCGTCGACGGCGACCTCGTCGAGTGGGACTACGGCGGCTACGAGGGATTGACCACGGCGCAGATCAGCGAGCAGCTCGGTCGCGACTGGTCGGTGTGGACGGATGGCGTCGTGCCGGGTGTGGCGGCGACGCCTGGAGGGCGGCCGACGCCCGGTGAGTCGGTGGAGCAGGTGGGCGCCCGCGTCGACCGGGTGATCGAGCAGGTGTCGGCGGACCTGGCCGAGGGCGACGTGGCCCTGGTCGCGCACGCCCACACGTTGCGGATCCTGACCGCTCGGTGGTTGGGTCTGGCGCCGACGGCGGGCTCGCTGTTCCGCCTGGAAACGGCGACGTACGGCGTCCTGGGGTTCGAGCACGGCCGCCGCGTGGTTCGCCGCTGGTCCGTCCGCTGACCACTCCCCGGACCCGGGAGTGAAGGCGATCGAGCTGGCCGATCTGTTGGCCGGGGCAATCCTCGACCGGGTCGTGGCCGCATCACCGCGTGCCGTCCGGGTGGGCCTGGATTGTGCGGATCCGGAGGCCGCGGCCCGACTGGCGGATGTGGTCGGCGGCGGGTTGAGCAGGCAGGGCCAGGCTGTCGCCGTGGTGTCCACCCAGGACTACCTGCAGCGCCGTTCGGTACGCCTGGAGTACGGCGGCACCGATGTCGAGGCGGCGTACTCCCGATGGGTGGACCATGCTGCGCTGTCTCGCGAGGTGCTCGATCCGGTCGTCGATCCCGTGTCGCCTCGCTGGTTGCCCCGGTTGTGGGACGCCGAGGCCGATCGCC
>JANNOG010000048.1:0-67775 GCA_031398915.1 Micrococcales bacterium
CCAGATCCAGGGGTTCTTCGACGGGCCGGTCGACCACCTCTGGGCCATGCCACTGCTCGCCGATCACATCTCCAAGCACGTCAACGATCGTGAGAACCTGACGGTCGTCAGCCCCGACATGGGTCGGGTGCGGGTCGCCGATCTCTGGGCCGACCGCCTCGGCGCCCCTCTCGCGATCGTCCACAAGCGGCGCGATCCGTTGGTTCCGAATCAGGTGCAGGTGCACGAGCTGGTGGGTGACGTGGCCGGACGGACCTGCGTCATCGTGGACGACCTCATCGACACCGGGGGCACCATCGCCGCCGCCGCCGCGGCACTCAAGGACAACGGCGCCGGCCGCATCCTGGTGGCCGCCACCCACGCGGTGTTGTCGGGCCCCGCGGTGGACCGGCTGAAGAACGCCCCGATCGACGAGGTCGTCGTGACGAACACCCTGCCGGTCGACGACGACAAGCGATTCCCGACGCTGACGGTGCTCTCGATCGCCGAATTGCTGTCCCGGGCGATCCGTGAGGTGTTCGACGACGGATCTGTGACCAGCCTCTTCGACGGCAACTCCTGAGCCGCGATATCGTCGGGTAAACCACGGCGAGGGTCGCGCGAGCGGACCGTCATCGACGGGGCTTATCCCGATGGCCCTTGCCGCCCCGTCATCTGAGCGCGTCAAGGAGTTTCCATGGCCAGCAACGAAACCCGTCTCCCCGCCAGCGAGCGCGTCGACTTCGGCAAGGGTGCCGCGCGCCGAGTGCGTCGGGCCGGGCAGGTGCCGGCCGTCATCTACGGCCACGGCATGGCTCCGCTGCACGTGGCGTTGCCCGCCCACGACACGATGATGTCCCTCAAGCACCGCAACGCGGTGATCGAGGTCGACCTGGGCGGCGAGTTGCACGTGACCCTCGCCAAGCACGTCCAGCGCGACGCGATCCGCGGCACCCTCGATCACATCGACCTCGTCGTCGTGCGCCGTGACGAGCAGGTCGAGGTTGACATCCCGGTCAACACCACGGGCGCGGGCATGTCCGGCACGATCGTAACCGTCGAACACCCCACCATCACGGTGGTCGCGCCGGCCACGGACCTGCCGGAGGGTGTCGAGGTCGACGTCACCGGGTTCGAGATCGGTCGCACCGTGTTGGCCAAGGATCTGGTCCTGCCCGAGCGCGTCGTCCTGGTCACCGATCCGGAGACCGTGGTCATCCACGCCACCGAGGCGCGTGGCGAGTCCACGGACGATGCCGAGGCTGCCGAGAGCATCTGAGTGGACGAACCCTGGGTGGTCGTCGGACTGGGCAATCCAGGGACGCAGTACGTCGGCACTCGGCACAGCATCGGTCACCAGGTCGTCGACCACCAGGCGGATGCCCGGTTCAAGGCGCATCGAGGCCAGGCGGTCGTGTGCGAGACGCGGATCGGACAGGCACGGGTCGTCCTCGCGAAACCGACGACGTACATGAACCTGTCCGGGGGGCCCGTCTCCGGGTTGCTGGCGTACTTCGGTGCGGATGTGGCACACCTCGTCGTCGTACACGACGAACTGGACGTCCCGTTCGGCGCCATCCGGTTGAAGCGCGGCGGTGGCGCCGGGGGACACAACGGGCTGCGGTCGGTGACGACGTCGGTGGGAGATCCCGGGTACGTGCGTGTCCGGGTGGGGATCGGTCGGCCGCCGGGTCGGATGGATGCCGCCGACTATGTCCTGCGGCCGTTCGGGCCCACCGAACGCGGCGAGGTCGAGCTGATCGTGACGGAGGCTGCGGACGCGGTGGGCATCGTGCTCCGTGACGGCATCGAGGC
This sequence comes from Micrococcales bacterium, assembly GCA_031398915.1. Classification (GTDB taxonomy): domain Bacteria; phylum Actinomycetota; class Actinomycetes; order Actinomycetales; family JBBAYJ01; genus JANNOG01. Next base: position 1,795 of record JANNOG010000048.1, read on the forward strand.
GGCCCAACTGAGGTACCACAGCAGAGCGTGACCGGCCATTCGAACATGACTACTCAGAGTCAGGAGTTTCCGGTGTTCGGCGGGTAGGATTCGCACATACGGTAAAGATTTGGCAACGACGGCAGTCCATCTGTACTACATGCGGCTATGGTCGACCCGCCTCGGCTACGGAGGGCTACCGCACAAGCGGTGCCCACGTCGCGAGGTGAGGACGAAGGGAACCAAGGGTGCGCAAGGCTGTCATCTCGGTGGTGTTCGCTCTCGCCGCAGTCGTCGGCGGGGTGGCGATGCTGATCCCAGCGAGCAGTGCGCACACCCCCCGGGTCTTCAGCACGTGCGACACCCTGACGGTGGCGTTGCGGGCGTACGACGCGTCAGGCGTCAACCGGGTCTCCGTCGTGATCAACGGCGAGACACTGGAGGACACCGAGTTCGGTCGCAGCTTTCGGGTGGGATACGAGCTCGATCCTGACGTGACCAGCGCGTACGTCGTCACCGTGACAGCCCACGACGACCCGGACGGCACGCGAGGCTGGGCCGGGACCTTCGAGGGCGAGCAGGAGCCGTGCACCGTGCCGACCACCCCGGCGACGACGACGCCCGCGTCGACGACGTCGGAGTCGACGCCGACACACTCGACGACCACGGAGGCGACGACATCACACGCGACGACCTCCGAGTCGACGACCACACAGTCGACGACGGTCGAGTCGACCACTCCGGTGACGTCAGCGACGACTCCGGCCAGCGAGACCAGCACCACGCCCACCACACAGTCGACCACCACGGCGCCGTCGACGGCGGTCAGTTCCGCATCGACCACGCCGACGGTCGTGACGTCGACCTCGACCTCCACCTCGTCCAGCGTGGCACCGGGGACGACCACTCAGCCCAGCTCCATCGTGCTGAGCACCGGGCCCACTGGATCCCTGCCGTTGACCGGTTCGAACGCCACTGTCGCCCTCACCGGCGTCGCGGGCCTCCTGCTGGTCGCCGGCATTGCCATGACGCTCGCAACACGCAATCGGGGCGCAACACACCAGGACTGACCGGCTCAACCGAGTCGATTCAGTAGCGCGTGACTCGCGTCGTCAGCTCGTGAATACGACAGTCGCCAGATGTGCGCCGACGACACGGCAGTCGCCGTCGCTCGCAGAAATCGTGGTGGATCACGATGATGATTGAAACCGTGCAGCACGAGGCTCCGCAAGGCGTCACTGCGTGAAGTAGAGGTGAGCTCCGTTATGCCGTGAGCGGTTCTGTCGGCCAGGACGACGTGGGTAATCGGTGAGGCTTTGCGGACGATCATCGGCCACATCGTCGGTCCCACAAGTAACTCTCGTGCCGATTCGTCTGTCGTGGGCGCCGTGACCGATGCAGTCAGCGCGAGATGATCGACGCTCCAGTGGGACAAGGCGATGGGTCTCGGATACGGCACCGCCTTTCCAGAATCATCCAGTACCAATGCTTCGTCCGATACGTATCCAGCACCCGCCTGACACAGCGCAGCCGTCAATGTCGACTTTCCGGCACCGGAGACACCGGGTATCACCACTGCGCCGCCGCCGGTGACCACTACTCCCGCGTGGACGGCCGGCAATAGGCAGGCTGCGATGACCGTCCGATTAATCTGGGCAGAGGCCGAGACGGGATCGCCCACGGTGATCGACATCGCCATCGGATCGGCGGGCTCATCGCTGTCGTACACGAATGGGGCCCATAGCTCCGATAGCGCACGTATCTCGTCGTCGCGCCCGACGAGCTCGATCACAATCGAACCGAAGAACAGCAGGCGACATCTCATCAGATGGTGACCGCGGCCTCGATCAGCCGCTCTGCGAGGAGCAGTTCGACCGCCGCGCGAACCCCGGTCGCGACCTCGTCGGGGTCGGCGTCGTAGGCCCTGACCAGCAGGTGAGCGATGTCCGCGGCGTCCATGGTGCCATCGCAGAGGGCGAATACGTCACTTGCGGTGGCGTTCATCAGAACTACCCGGTCGGTCGTCGGATTGTAGGCGCTCAGTTCGCCGTCGATCTCGACCATCGTCAGGTCGGCAGTGGTCTGACGCAGCTTCGCCATGCGGGTGATCCTAGACACAGCGCTTGTCCGCCGATTGAGTCGGCGACAACAGTGAGTGGCAAATGTCCGAAATACGGCGGGAGGGCGCTCACTGTGCGTGTTGTCCAAACTCCGGAACGCACTTGTTGCACGACCGGCCCGGTGAGTTACCCGAATCGCCATGTTCTAGTCGCCCTGACGCCCCTAAGCTTCGGGGTGTAACTCGATGGGGGTCGCCCGACGGCCCTGGTGAAGTCCAGTCGTTGACCACAGCAAGGAGACGCGATGAGTGACGGCAGCGTCGTGCTGGAGCCGCGCACGGCCACCATTGGTGGTCATGACGCCCGCATCATCGACGCGCCCGGGATAAGCACCTGGGCAGTTATGCCACACCTTCGTCGCGAAACGCTGGATTCGCCTGGAACGTCAGTTCGCGAAGGCGTGGTGCGGATCGTCCGATTCATGCGCGCCACGGACGCTGTGGCGGTGGGTGTCGCCGCAGCGGTGACGGCCGCCCTCGTGGTCTGGCCGCACGAATTGGCGCTCGTGACGTCCTCGTCAATTGTCGCGCTGGCCATCCTGGGGTCAATGGCGCTCTGGGTTCCTATTCTGACGCTGGCCCGCGCTTACGAGCCGCGCTTCCTTTTCTCTGGGTCCGCCGAGATTCACCGACTCGGGGTGGCAGGTGCGGCCATGGCCATGCTGGCCACGTCGGTCGGTTGGGTCTCCCTCGAGAAGGCGGACGCTCCGGTCGTGCTCGGCGGAGTGGCTGCCGCCCTCGCCGCGACGATAGGCGGGCGGTGGTTGATCCGGATGCGGGTACAGCACGCTCACCGGCGCGGCGTGGCCCGATCGCGGGTGGTCCTGGTGGGGGACCCGGACGAACTTCCCGACATCATCGGGCGACTGCGCCGCAACCGCTATCACGGCTGGGACGTCGTGGCGTCGATGTCGCTGGACACCGCGTCGGTCGCCGACGACCGAGTGGAGACCATCGTCGGCTGCGCTCGTCGCCAGCAGGCGGACGTCGTCCTCCTGGCTACCAGCGGCGCGGCCGGGCTCCGCTCCATCGTGGACCTGCAGCGGGCCTTGCACGCCGAATCACGGGATCTGGCCCTGGCCCCACCCCTGGTGGAGGCGGTCGGTCCGCGGGTGTCCGTCGACACGGTGTGCGGCCTGCCCATCATTCGGATCTCGCCCCCCGAACTGCGGGGACCCCGGCGCATCGTGAAGTCGGTCGCCGACCGGGCCGCGGCGGCGCTGGCCCTGGCCGTGGCAGGCCCCCTGCTGCTGATGGTGGCACTACTGATCCGCCTCGACAGTTCCGGTCCGGCGATCTTCCGGCAGTGCCGGGTCGGTCGCGACGGTCGCCTGTTCACGATATGGAAGTTCCGGAGCATGTATGTCGACGCCGAGGCTCGGCGGGCGGCGATCGAGAACGCCAACGAGGGTGCCGGTCCGCTGTTCAAGATGCGACGCGATCCCCGGGTGACCCGGGTCGGCGGCCTGTTGCGGCGGACGTCGCTGGACGAGCTACCGCAGATCGTCAACATCCTCACCGGTGACATGTCGTTCGTCGGTCCTCGGCCGGCGTTGCCGCGCGAGGTGGACGAGTACGACTCGGTCACCCGGCGCCGCCTGTTCGTTCGGCCTGGACTCACCGGCCTCTGGCAGATCCACGGCCGCTCGGACCTGTCGTGGGAGGAGACCAAGCGGCTGGACGTCCGCTACGTCGAGAACTGGTCGCTGGGGTTCGACCTGTCGATCCTGATGCGCACGGTGGACGCCGTTCTGCGTGGTCGAGGTGCCTACTGATGGGAGCAGCCCCGGCGGACGTCTTCGTCCACCCGGCAGGACTCTGCGAGAGCGACCAGGTTGGCGCCGGCACCCGGATCTGGGCTTTCGCCCACGTCCTGGCCGGGGCAGTGGTCGGTCGTGACTGCAACATCTGCGACGCCGCCTTCGTCGAGGGTGGCGCTCGGGTGGGCGACCGCGTCACCGTCAAGAACGGGGTTCTCATCTGGGATCGCGTGACGATAGACGACGACGTGTTCCTGGGGCCGGGTGTGGTGTTCACCAACGACCTGCGCCCCCGGGCACACATCAAGCGTGGCGGTGACGCGCTCGCGCCGACTCACGTCGCGCAGGGTGCAACGCTCGGTGCCGGCACGGTGGTCGTCTGCGGCACAACGATCGGCGAGAACGCTTTCGTCGCCGCGGGTGCCGTCGTCACCCGGGACGTCGCGGCCCACGCGTTCGTCGCCGGCAACCCGGCCCGCCACCGTGGCTGGGTGTGCACCTGCGGTGAACGCCTGCGCGACGCCGAGGACGGCAGGTCCGACCTGACCTGTGCCGCCTGCGATCGTCGCTTCGTTCTGGTCGAGGGGGTGCTGCGCGAGGCGGCCACCTCCGGGCGTGCGTCATGAACGGGTCCGATCGTCGTGGATCGACCCGGGTGGCCGCTGCCGTCGTGGCGACCCTGGGCTTCGTCGCCGCGTTGGTGGTCGGGGTCGTCCCGGTCAGCGCGGCACCTGGCGACTGCGTCCCCGGCCCTACCTTGATCGCCTGCGAGAACGCCAAGCCGGGTGCGCCTGCCTCGGAGTGGGACATCACCGGCAGCGGTGACGACTCCATCCAGGGCTATGCGACGGACATGAGCACCAACCGGGGTGGGCGAGCCGACTTCAAGATCGATACGGACGCGGCGGCCTACTCGGTGACGATCTACCGAATGGGCTGGTACCAGGGCCTCGGTGCGCGTCGCATCGCCGACGTAGCGCCGTCGGTCGCACTGCCGCAGACCCAGCCGGAGTGCCTGACCGACCCGATATCACTCAATCTGGACTGTGGCAACTGGGCGGTGTCGGCCTCGTGGGACGTGCCGAACGACGCCGTGAGTGGCGTCTACACCGCCCTGCTGCGACGCTCCGACACCGGCGGCACCAGCCACATCACCTTCATCGTGCGCGACGACACCAGCACCTCCGACGTGGTGCTCCAGACCTCGGACACGACCTGGCACGCCTACAACGACTACGGCGGCACCAACCTGTACTACGGCCCGATGGGCCCGGCCACGAAGGTGAGCTATAACCGACCCTTCGCCACCAGAGGCGTCGAAGAGGGGCGCGACTTCCTCTTCTCGGCCGAGTACCCACTGATCCGGTTCATGGAGCGCAACGGTTACGACATCAGCTACATCAGTGGAGTCGACACCGACCGCTACGGCTCCCTGCTGCTCAACCACGAGACGTTCGTGTCGGTCGGCCACGACGAGTACTGGTCCGGCGCGCAGCGGACCAATGTCGAGCGTGCCCGCGATGCCGGGGTCAACCTCGCATTCTTCAGCGGCAACGAGGTCTACTGGAAGACCAGGTACGAGGCCAGCATCGACGGGGCGAACACGCCGTACCGCACTCTGGTCACGTACAAGGAGACGCGGAGGAACGCCAAGACGGACCCCTCGCCCGAGTGGACCGGCACCTGGCGGGACCCCCGATTCAGCCCGCCCTCGGATGGTGGTCGACCCGAGAACGCCCTGACCGGCACCGCGTACATGTCCAACTTCACCGACCTGCCCATCACGGTGTCCGACGTCGAGGGACGGTTGAGGTTCTGGCGCAACACCGGCCTGGCCACGCAGCCGAGCGGGACGTCGACCGCGCTGGCGCCGCATACCGTCGGCTACGAATCGGACGAAGACCTCGACAACGGATTCCGTCCGGCCGGGCTGTTCCGGATGTCCACCACCACCGGCTCGACGCCCGAGTACCTGCAGGATTACGGATCTACCGTGGCACCCGGAACCACCACGCACAGCATCACGATGTATCGCGCCGCCAGCGGAGCGCTGGTGTTCGGTGCAGGAACCGTGCAGTGGTCGTGGGGGCTGGACGATGCCCACGACGGCAACGGTGCGGCACCTGACGCGCGGATGCAGCAGGCCACGCTCAACCTGTTCGCGGACATGGGTGCCCAGCCGGCGACGCTGATGACCGGCATGGTCATGCCCCAACCGAGTACGGACACGGCAGGGCCGATCACCACCATCACCTCACCGAGCGCAGGCACGACCGTGGCCAACGGATCGTCGGTCACGGTGACGGGTACCGCCACGGACGCCGCCGGTGTCGTCGCGGCCGTCGAGGTGTCGTTGGACGCCGGCCGGACGTGGCACCGGGCGACCGGCACCACGACGTGGACCTACATCGGGGTTCGCCAGGGCGTGGGCGCCGTCGACGTCCTGGCTCGCGCCGTCGACGACAGCGCCAACCTGGGCACCGCGGCGCGGGTCGCCACCTCCGTGGCATGCCCGTGCACGATCTTCGGCCAGACAGCCCCGACTGCGGCCCCCAGCACCGACACCTCCGCGCTCGAACTGGGCATCCGTTTCGTGCCGCAAACCTCGGGTCTGGTCACCGGGGTGAGGTTCTACAAGGGGCCCGCCAACACCGGCACGCACGTGGGCACGCTCTGGTCAGCCGCAGGGGCGGTCCTGGCACGAGGGACGTTCACCGCCGAGACTGCGACCGGGTGGCAGGAGTTGGTCTTCGACTCACCCGTCTCGGTCACTGCCGGCACCCCGTACGTCGCGTCGTACCACGCCCCGAACGGTGGCTACTTCGGGGTGAACAACGCCTTCTACGCGCCCCTCGACGCCGCACCACTGACCGTCCCCGCAGCCACCGCCACAGCGGGCAACGGGGTGTTCTCGCCGGGAAACACCTTCCCGACTCGATCGTTCCAGGCCAGCAACTACTACGTCGACGTCACCTTCGTGGACGACGAGTCGGTTCCGCCGATCGTGACGGCCCGCGTCCCGGTACCCGGCGTCACCAGCGTGGCGATCGACGTCACCCCCGACCGCCCGGCTGTCGAAGGTGATCGACCGGACGAGCCTGAGTGCTGGCCTGACCAGGGCCGACGGCGGTGGTGCAGTGGCGGTGACGGTTCGGGTCACCGACGTCGACGGGGGATCCGAGGTGGCGATCGATCCTGTGGATCTCCTGCTGCCGAACACCGCCTACGTCGTCTCGGTGCAGGCGGCGGACACCAACGGCCGTGTCATGCCCGCCGCTGCCACCTGGCGATTCACCACCTCGCGCGGCACCCTGACCGGTGAGTGCCCGTGCGGGCTCTTCGCCGACACCATCCCGGACGGAGTGTCTACCGACGTCGACCGCCCGGTCGAGCTGGGCGTGCGGATCACCCCACAGCGCGACGGCACCATCCTCGGCGTCCGGTTCCTCAAGGCCGCGGGTGCCAGCGGCACGCATATCGGAACCCTGTGGACCGCCGGTGGCGAGCAACTGGCCCGCGCCACGTTCACCGGCGAGGGCTCAGGTGGTTGGCAGGAGGTCCTGTTCAGCACACCGGTCACCGTGACGAAGGGCGACGAGTACGTCGCCTCGTACGTCGCTCCCGACGGCCGCTACGCCTACACCCGGGACGGGTTCGGTCCCACCGGCGTCACCCGGGCGCCGTTGACCACCCGCAGCAACGCCGGCGGGTACACCTACACCACAGGTGAGTTCCCGGCAGTGCCCTCCACCGCCAACTACTGGGTCGACGTGTTGTTCCAACCGGCGCCGGATCTCAGCCCCCCCACGCTCACGTCCCGCACCCCCGAGTCGGGTACGTCCAGCGTCGCCGTCACCACGAGCGTCGCTGCCACCCTCTCGGAGCTGGTCGATCCGGCGTCCGTGACAGCCACGTTGAGCGGTGGTGGATCGCAGGTGCCGGTCAGCATCGTGGTGGCCGACGTCGACGGCGTCTCGCAGGTCGCCGTCACGCCCGACGCGACGCTCGTCCCGGGCTTGACGTACACCGTCTCGATCCTGGCCACCGACCTCGTGGGCAACGCCATGACGACGCCGGTGACGTGGACGTTCCGGACCGCCCGTCAGACTCCACCTCCCGGTCAGTGCCCGTGCTCGCTGTTCGACGACACCACACCGGCCGAGGCGCTCGCTTCGCTGGACACGCGGCCCGTCACGCTGGGCGTCACGTTCACGGCCGACACCGAGGGCAGCGTCCTGGGGGTCCGCTTCCTCAAGGCCCCGGGCAACGACGGCGCTCACGTCGGCGCGGTGTGGTCGGCCACGGGCGAGCGACTGGCCACTGCCACGTTCACCGGTGAGACGACCAGCGGCTGGCAGGAGGTCCGCTTCGACACGCCGGTGCGCGTCACGGCGGGAACCAGCTACACCGCCTCCTACGAATCCCCTGGTGGGCGCTACTCCTACACCGCCAACGGCTTCGCTCCGACAGGGCGAGCCGTCGGCCCCCTGACCGCGGGCGCCACTGCCGGGGTGTTCACCTACCAGGTCGGACTGGCCCCGACGGCGACCTCGTCGGCCAACTACTGGGTCGACGTCCTGTTCGAACCCACGCCCCCGCCCCTCGCCCCACCGCCCGTGGTGCCCCCCCCGCCGACCGCATCGGCCACCGAGGTGTCGACGGCCGCTGATGTCACCGTGTCGTTCGCGGCTCCCGTGGCCGAGGGCACCGCAGAACTGGTTCTGGTGGACACCACCACCAACGCCCTCGTCGCGGGCCGGCCGCAGGTCGACGCGACCGGAGGAACAGCCACCTTCAGCCCGGCCACCCCGCTGCCGGGTGGTCGGGTGTACCGGGCCACCGTGAGCGGTGCCCAGAGCCGTGGTGGCGTCACCATGACTCCGTACTCGTTCATCTTCACGACCACGACGTCCAACCAGTGCCCCTGCACCCTGTTCGACGATCGCAGCCCCGCGACCGCGTCGGCGTCCGATCGGGGCACGGTCGAGGTCGGGACCCGATTCGTGCCCGGCGTCGACGGCCGCATCACCGCGGTCCGGTTCTACAAGGGGCCCTCGAACACCGGCCCCCACGTCGCGACCGTGTGGTCGGCAGCCGGAGTGGCGTTGCGTCAGGTGACGTTCACCGCCGAGAGCGCGAGCGGCTGGCAGAGCGCGACTCTGGCCACCCCGCTCGACGTGACCGCGGGCACCGACTACGTGGTGTCGTACCTGGCACCGGCCGGCGGCTACGCGTTCACCGAGGGCGTGTTCACCACGGCGTGGACCCGAGGCCCGTTGACCGCACCCGCTGACACGCTGAGCGCCCGCAACGGCGTCTATCGCTACGGCGGTGGGTTCCCCAGCGACTCGTCCGGACCCACGAGCTACTTCGTGGACGTCGTCTTCTCACCCGCCGACGGGGTCGCGCCCACCCTCACGGCCCGAACCCCGCCCCAGGGTGCGACGTCCGTGGCGGTCGGAGCAGTGGTGACGGCCACGTTCTCGGAGCCGGTCTCGACCGCCTCGGTCACCCTGGACCTGACGATCGGTGGGGCCCTGGTTCCAGGATCGACGACCTACGATCCACCGTCGCGGACCGTCACGTTCCGCCCGCGTGACGCGCTCCCGCCGTCGGCATCGGCCACAGCGTCGGCGTCGGCCCGGGACTACGACGGGGTCGGGCTGGCCGGGACCACGTCATGGACCTTCACCACGGGCCCAGCGGACGCCGAGCCGGGGACCTGCCCGTGCACCCTCCTGGACCCTGCCGTCGCTCCTGCCGTGGCCGCCACGTCGGACACCGACGCGATCGAGGTCGGCATTCAGTTCGTCCCCGAGCTGAATGGCCGGATCACCGGTATTCGGTTCTACAAGGGCGCCGGAAATACGGGAACGCACGTCGGAACGGTGTGGTCGGCGTCGGGTCAGGCGCTCGCCCAGGTGACATTCACCGGCGAAACGGCCTCCGGCTGGCAGGACGCGATCTTTGCCACGCCGATCCCGGTGGTGGCGGGTGCCGCGTACACCGCCTCGTATACCGCCCCCCAGGGGCGTTATGCGGCGACCCCGGATGCCTTCACGACGACATCGATCAGCGGTCCGCTGCGAATTCCGGGAGGCGGGAATGGGGTGTACCGGTACGGCGGTGGTTACCCCACGGCCTCGTTCCGCTCGACCAACTATTTCGTTGACGTCGTGTTCGCCTCGGATGACACCAACGCGCCCGTCATAGCGTCTCGAACCCCGGCTCCCGGCGCGGTGGACGTCGACCCGGCCACGACGATCTCGGCGACGTTCTCGGAGCCCGTGGTGGCGGCGTCGGCCTCGCTGGCCGTCGCGGCGGACGGGATCCCGGTGTCCGGTACCACCAGCTACACGGCGGCCACGCGGAGTGTCACGTTCCGTCCCGCTGCGGCGCTGCCGGCGTCTACGCTGCTCACGGCCACAGTTGCCGCTCGCGACGTCGACGGGCGGGCGCTGACCGGCCCGACCCAGTGGTCATTCACCACGCAGGCGACGGGCACCGCCCCGACCGGGATCTTCGGCCCGGGCGACAGCCCTGACGTGGCGGCGACCGACGACACGTCCATGATCGAGGTGGGTGTTCGCATCGTGCCGCAGGTCGACGGCCTCGTCACGGGTGTTCGCTTCTACAAGGGGTCGGGCAACGGCGGCGTCCACACCGCCACCCTGTGGTCGACCGCCGGGCAGCCGATCGCCACGGCGACCTTCGCCGCCGAGACCGCGACAGGGTGGCAGAGCGTGACGTTCGACCAGCCGGTGTCGGTCAGTGCCGGTACCGAATACGTGGCGTCGTACCTGGCGCCGCAGGGCCGATATTCCGTCACGGGCAATTCCTTCGGGTCGACCACCACGGTCGGGCAACTGACTATTCCTGGCCCGGACAACGGGGTGTACCGCTACGGCGGCGGATTTCCGACCGGGTCGTTCCGTTCGACCAACTACTGGGTGGACGTGATGTTCCAGTCGTGATCTGTGGTCCGAACGGGCGAGCCTGGGCGTCAACACTCACGCCCTGACGGTGACCGTCGATGCACGTCGGGAACGACATGTGTTCGATTCCTCTCACGGGGCACTATGCCAAGTACGCGCACCTGCGTCTGAAATCGGTCAAACTGAGACGACACGACACCGGTTGACACATCCTCGCGACGCGAGCGACACACAAGGAGGAACCGTGACCTACACGGTCGGCGTCATCGGGGCCGGGTACTGGGGCCCCAAACTCGTTCGCAATTTCGATTCGAGTCCCGACTGGGACCTCGTCGCCATCTGTGACCTCGACGAGGTGCGCGCCCGGAAGGTCATCGGTCGCCGCAGCGACGTCGACGTCGTCACCTCCGTCGACGACCTGCTGGCGCGGACGGACCTCGACGCGGTGGCCATCGCGACGCCCGCCAGTACGCACGCCCGGTTGGCGATCGCCGCCCTCGAGGCGGGCAAGCACGTCGTCGTCGAGAAGCCCATCGCCGATGACCTGACGCAGGCGCAGGCCATGGTCGACGTCGCCCGCGAGCACGGCCTGGTCCTGATGTGCGACCACACGTACTGCTACACCCCGGTCGTGCAGAAGATCGGCGAGATCATCGCCGACGGGGTGCTGGGCGACATCCTGTTCGTCGACTCGGTCCGGATCAACCTGGGCCTGGTGCAACCCGATGTCGACGTGTTCTGGGACCTGGCCCCGCACGACCTGTCGATTCTCGACTACGTCCTGCCCGGCGGTCTGACCCCGACCGCGGTCGCGGCCCACGGCGCCGATCCGCTGGGTGCGGGCAGGGCCTGCATCGGCTACCTGACCATGCCGCTGCCGGGCGGTGCGATCGCTCACGTCCACGTCAACTGGCTGAGCCCCACCAAGATCCGCCAGATGGTGATCGCCGGTTCCAGTCGCACCCTGGTGTGGGACGACCTCAACCCCCAGCAGCGGCTCTCGATCTATGACCGGGGCGTCGACCTGGCAAGCCAGAGCGCGATCGGTGTCGACCGGACTGCGGCTATCATCTCCTACCGCCTCGGTGACATGCACGCTCCCACGTTGCCCGAGCGCGAGGCGCTCGCCGACATGGTCACCGAGTTCGCCGCCGCCATCGCGGGCAACCGGGCCTCGCGCACCCCCGGAGACGCCGGAGTCCGCGTGCTCACCGTGCTCGAAGCCGCGAACACCAGCCTCGCGGCCGGTGGAGACCTGGTGCGCCTACCTGGTGCCCTGGTCGGGAGCGCCTCATGAGCGGCGGATTCGCGGGCGCACGTGTCGTGGTGACCGGCGGCGCCGGCACCATCGGATCCACCATCGTCGACCAACTCCTCGACGCCGGTGCCGCGTCCGTCGTCGTTCTGGACAACTTCGTACGTGGCCGGATGGCCAACCTCGACATCGCGATGCCGTCGGGACGGGTCGAGGTCGTCGACGGTGACCTGCGTGACCGTGACCTCGTGCACGATCTGGTCAAGGGCAGCGACCTGGTCTTCCACCAGGGGGCGTTGCGGATCACGCAGTGCGCCGAGGATCCCCGCCTGGCGATGGACGTGCTGGTCGGAGGCACGTTCAACGTGCTGGAGGCCGTGGCCGAACACAAGGTGTCCCGCGTGGTGGCCGCCTCGTCGGCGTCTGTCTACGGTGCCGCGGAGGAGTTTCCCACCACCGAACGGCACCACCACCACAACAACGACACGTTCTACGGCGCTGCCAAGTCGTTCAACGAGGGAATGCTCCGCAGCTTCACTGCGATGTACGGCGTCAGCTGGGTCGCGCTGCGCTACTTCAACGTGTACGGCCCGCGAATGGACATCCACGGTGTGTACACCGAGGTGCTGGTCCGGTGGATGGAGCGCATCGTGGCCGGCAAGCCGCCGCTGATCTTCGGTGACGGGCTGCAGACCATGGACTTCGTGTACACCGCCGACATCGCCAGGGCCAACCTGCTGGCGGCCGCCGCACCCGTCAGCGGTGAGGTGTACAACATCGCCTCCGGGGTCGAGACCAGCCTGTTGGATCTGGCCCACGCCCTGCTCGGCGCCATGGACTCGGACCTCGACGTCGAGTTCGGCCCGGCCAGATCCGTCAACGCCGTCGCGCGGCGGCTCGCTGCCACCGAGGCAGCCACCGCCGACCTCGGCTTCACCGCCGAGATCGGTCTGGACGAGGGCCTTCGCCGCCTCGTGACGTGGTGGCAGGCCGAGCAGCACCTCACCATCGATCAGGGGCAACCAGCATGACTGTGACCGTTTCACCCACCCCCACCATCAAGGCCCAGCCGGTCATCCCGGTGATGAAGCCCTGGTTGGACGAGACCGAAGCTGCGGCTGCGGCGGACGCGGTGCTGTCCGGCTGGGTGGCCCAGGGCCCCCGGGTCAAGGCGTTCGAGGCCGAGTTCGCGCTCTCGGTCGGCGCCTCACACGGCATTGCGGTGTCGTCGTGCACGACTGCGCTTCACCTGGGGTTGTACGCGCACGGGATCGGACGCGGCGACGACGTCCTCGTCCCGTCGCTGTCCTTCATCGCCACCACGAACGCCGCCCGGTACGTCGGGGCCAACCCGGTCTTCGCCGACGTGGACCCGATCACTGCCAACGTCACGGTCGAGACCCTGGAGGCGGCACTGACCCCGGCCACCCGGGCCGTCATCGTCGTCCACCAGGGCGGGGTGCCCGCGGATGTCGACGCGATCGCCGCCTTCTGCCGCGACCGCGACGTGGTCATGATCGAGGACGCGGCGTGTTCTGCCGGCTCGCGGTACAAGGGCAACCCGGTCGGGTTCCGCTCGCCGTTGGCCTCGTGGTCCTTCCACCCGCGCAAACTCCTCACCACGGGGGAGGGGGGCATGGTCAGCGTCGAGGACGGCGACCTGGCTGCGCGGTTGCGGCGGCTCCGGGAGCACGGCATGAGCGTGAGTGCCGCCGATCGTCACGCCGCCGTCGGTCCGGTACGCGAGGGTTATCTGGAGGTCGGCTTCAACTTCCGGATGACCGACATCCAGGCTGCGGTGGGGCTGGTGCAATTGGGCAAGCTCAGCGCGATGGTCCAGCGTCGCCGCAGCATCGTCGCCGCCTACCAGGCGCGCCTCGCCGACGTGGGCGTCATCCGGACGGTCGTCGACCCGCCCTGGGGCCAGAGCAACTTCCAGTCGTTCTGGATCGAGATCTCCCGCGACAGCCCCGCGACACGTGACGAGGTGCTGGCCGCGCTGGCCGCCGACGGCATCTCGGCACGACACGGCATCATGGCCGCTCACCGCCAGCCGGCATATGCCGGCCACCCGACCGGGTCGCTGCCGGGGACCGATCTGATCACGGACCACACCCTGATCCTGCCGGTGTTCCACCAGATGACCGAGGACGAGCAGTCCCGGGTCGTCGAGTCGCTGCGACGGGCCGTCGGCGCCGGCGCCGAGTGAGTGGTGAGCCTGCCCGCCCTGGTGGTCGTGGGCGCCGGTGGACTGGCCCGTGAGGCCGTCGAAGCCGTGCGCGCAATCAACGCCGTCCAGCCTCGGTGGCGGGTCGTGGGTTACCTCGATGATCGCCCGGATATGCACGGTACGGAGGTAGCGGGGGTTGCGGTGCTCGGGCCGGTCGACGCCATAGCCGACCAACCCGACGCCGATGTCCTCCTCGCCACGGGTCGCCAGGGCAGTCGTGAGGCGTTGCGCGCCCGACTGGACGGACTCGGGATCGATCCGCAGCGCTACTCCAGCGTCGTACATCCCGCGGCGGCCGTCTCGTCGACGTCGATCGTCGGGCCCGGGTCCATCGTCCTGGCGCACTGCACCCTGACTGCGTCGGTCACGGTCGGTGCCCATGTCGCCCTGATGCCGAACATCGTCCTCACCCACGACGTCGTGGTGGCCGACTACGCGACCCTCGCCTCCGGGGTCAACCTGTCCGGTGCCGTCACGGTGCAGCGCGGCGCCTATCTGGGTGCCGGGACCCTGGTCCGCGAGGGGGTACGGATCGGCGGAGGCGCGCTCGTCGGAATGGGTTCGGTCGTACTCGACGACGTCCCGGACGGTCGACTCTGGTTCGGGGTTCCCGCCCGGGACAGAGGCGCGTCACCGGGGGGTGACCAATGAGACTGCTGGTCTATCCGCACTCACTCGAGATCGGCGGGAGCCAACTCAACGCCATCGAGGTGGCGGCGGACATCCGCGACCGTGGCCATCAGGTGACCGTGTTCGCGCAGCCCGGGCCGCTCCAGTCCCGTATCGACGAGCTCTCGTTGCCCTTCATCGCCGCCCCGACTCCGCGACGACGCCCCTCCCCGCCGGTCATCGAGGCGTTGCGTGCCGCGATCACGACCACCGGCGCCGACATCGTCCATGCCCACGAATGGCCGCCCGCTCTCGAGTCGTACATCGCGGCCGGGAGGGCGCGGATCCCTGTGGTGTCGACCGTCATGTCGATGTCCGTGGCAGGCTTCCTGCCGGCGGATCTGCCCGTGCTGGTCGGTACCGCGCAGATGGCTGCCCACGAACGTGACGCCGGACGGCAACTGGTCGGCCTGGTCGAGCCGTCGGTCGACGTGACCAGCAACCGACCGGGTCACCCCGACGTGGACACGGTCGGATTCCGCCGTCGCTTCGGGCTGGACGACGGTCGGCTCGCGATCGTCGTCGTGACTCGCCTGGCGCATCAGCTCAAGCTGGAGGGCATCGTCAGTGCAATCGAGGCGATGACTCGAATCGGCCCCGAGACCGGTGCCCGGCTGGTCGTGGTGGGTGACGGGCCCGCCGCCGATCATGTCGCCGCCGCGGCGGCGACCACCAACCGGCTGGCCGGTGACGGAACGGTCGTCCTCACCGGTTCGCTGAGCGACCCACGGCCTGCGTACACCGCCGCCGACGTGAGCCTGGGGATGGGTGGCTCGGCGCTGCGGGCAATGGCACACGGCACCCCGCTGGTGGTCCAGGGCGAGCAGGGGTACTTCCGCCGCCTCTAACCCGGCTCGGCCGACGAGTTCCTGTGGGTGGGGTGGTACGGGGTGGGTGCCTCGCCCGCTCACGGTCCGGCCGCCTTCGAACGCGAGGTCGTCCCCCTGTTGACGTCGGCTGACCTCCGCCGTGACCTGGGTTCGTACGCTCGGCGGCTGGTCCTCGACCGGTTCTCGGTCCAGGCCGCCACGACGGCCACGCTGGACGCCCTCGCCGACTTCGGCATCGGGTCCGGTGGGCCGACACCTCGGCGGCGGCTGGTCGTCACCGTTCCCGCCGCCGCCCGGTACGTCGGTTACTGGACCCGGGCGCGAGTCGCCCGAGCGCGTGGCCGGGCCGCGGCCGATGACTTCAACGCCCGCCCGGTGGCCGGGTTGCCAGGCGCGCCCGCCCCTGCACCGGCGCCCGTCACCACGGATCGACCTGCCAGTGAGCAACTGCCCACACCCGTGCCCCCAGGAGGAACGCATGTCCACGATCCCGCTCGTTGATCTCGTCTCGGCGCACGCCGAGGTGTCGGCCGAGGTCGACGCCGGCTTGGCCGAGATCTTCGCCAGGGCCGCCTTCGTCGGGGGCCGTGTCGTCGCCGACTTCGAGGCCGCCTACGCCGCGTACCTGGGCGTCTCCCACTGTGTGGGCGTCGGCAACGGCACCGACGCCATCGAGTTGGCACTTCGTGCCCTCGGCGTGGGGCGAGGTGACGACGTCGTCCTGCCTGCGCACACCTTCATCGCAACCGCCGAGGCAGTCGTGCGCTGTGGTGCCTCGATGGTGCTGTGCGACGTCGACGACGAATCGATGCTGATGGATCCCTCGTCGCTCGAAGCGACGATCACCCCGGCCACCACGGTCGTCATCCCGGTTCACCTGTACGGCCAGGCCGCCCCGGTCGAGGTGATCACCAAGGTGGCCGAGCGCCAGGGGGCGGTCGTCGTGGAGGACGCCGCGCAGTCCCAGGGGGCCACCCGATTCGGGCACGCCACCGGCGGCCTCGGCACCATCGCCGCGACCAGTTTCTACCCCGGCAAGAACCTCGGTGCCGCGGGCGACGCCGGCGCCGTCCTGACCAACGACGACACCCTGGCCAGGACCGTTCGGCGGCTGTCCAACCACGGCAGCGAGCAGAAGTACGTCCACATCGACAGTGGCGTCAACTCTCGGTTGGACGCCGTACAGGCGGTCGTGCTTGCGGCCAAGCTGCGGCGCCTCGATGCCTGGAATGCTCGTCGGCGCGAACTGGCGACTCGCTACGGACAACTGCTGGCCGACGTCCCCGGCGTCCGAGTGCCGACCGTCGACGCCGGCAACGAGCACGTCTGGCACCTCTACGTCATCCGGGTCGACGAGCGTGACCGGGTGCTCGCTCACCTGAACGCGGCAGGGATCGGGGCCGGAATCCACTATCCGAAGCCCATCCACGGTCACGAGGCCTACGCGCACCTGGGATACCGCCAGGGGCAGTTCCCGGTATCCGAGAAGATCGCCGACCAGATCCTGTCGCTGCCGATCTACCCGCACCTGGACGACGCCGACCAGGACCGCGTCGTCGACGAACTGATCCGTGCCCTGACGTGAGTGGCGCTCGGCCATGACCTCTGAACGGCCCGGCGGCCCGCGCCCGGTCGTGGTCGGGCGGCCTCGCGGGGTGTGGGCCGGTCGTTTCAGCCGAATCGATGCCGGTCTCGATACGGCGTTCGATTCCGGCTTGGGCCAGGACCCGAGCGCTGTCTGGGCGCCACGGCGGGCGGGGGAGTCGGTGCCGGTCTTCCGGGTGCCGATCGAGCTGCGCCGGGTGCCGGCGGCGCCACCAGCAGAGGTCTCGACCGTCACCCCGGCGGCGGAGTCGGGGCGCGGTCCTGAATCCGCGGCGGTGCCCGCCGCGCCGCAGCAGCCGGGGTCCGGCCAGCCGCCGGCGGATGCGGCCCTGGGGTCGGCGGTGTCGAAGGGGCTGTGGTGGTCCCTGCTCAACACCGTCGTCGCCCGCCTCGGCACATTCGTCTCGGGCATCGTGTTGGCCCGGCTGCTGGTGCCCGAGGACTACGGCGTATTCGCCGTGGCTCTGGTGACGATGACGGCGTTGCTGAGCATCAACGAGTTGGGTGTCAGCCTGTCGTTGCTGCGGTGGTCCGACGCCGACGCCCGCCGGGTGGCGCCCACGGTCGCCACGCTGGCCATGCTCAACAGTCTCCTGCTGTACGCCGCGTGCTTCGCGGCGGCGCCTGCGATAGCCGATGCGCTGAACGCCCCCGACGCGGTCCTCCTGCTCCGGGTACTGGGCGTGTCCGTCCTGCTCGACGCGATATCGACGGTCCCCAACGCGTGGATGACCAGGGCCTTTCAACAGCGTCGGCGGTTGCGGGTCGACCTCGTCGCATTCGGCGTCAGTACGGCGGCAGCGTTGGCCAGCGCGTTCGCGGGTGCTGGTGCCTGGGCGCTGGTGGCCGGTTACCTGGCGGCCAACGTCGTGACCGCGATCCTCATGGTCGCGTGGAGCCCCACCCGCCTGAGGTTCGGCTTCTCGATCGACGACGCCCGGGCGACCCTGGTCTTCGGTCTGCCGCTGGCGGGCGCCAGCCTGCTGAATTTCGCCGTCCTCAACATCGACTACGTCATCATCGGAGCCGTCGTCGGGCCGGTGGGTCTGGGCTTCTACCTGCTCGCGTTCAACCTGTCGAGCCTGCCGGCCAACGTGATCTCGACGGCCATGCGGCGAGTGTCGCTGGCCGGCTTCTCGCGGATGGCTGACGAGCCCGGACGGGCCGAAGCTGCGTTCGTCAGCTCGACCCGGTTGGTGCTCCTGGCGACCGGCCCGGCGTGTGCTGTCATCGCGGGTCTGGGCGTCCCGCTGGTGACCACGGTGTACGGCACGGTGTGGGCGCCTGCCGCAACTGCGTTGCAGTTCCTCGTCGTCCTGGGAGGAATGCGGGTCCTGCTGGATCTGGCCTACGACTACCTGGTCGCGTCGGGATCGTCGAGGGCCACCGTGGTGCTGCAGGGGATCTGGCTCGGCGTACTCGTCCCGGTCCTCATCGGTGCCGTCACGCTCGACGGTTTCACCGGCGCCGCGTGGGGACACGCCGCCGTCGCCGTAGCCGTCATGGGTCCCGCCTTCGTCGTGTCAGTCGCGGCCCGGGGTGTATCGACGCGTCACCTGTTGCGTGCCGTCGTGCGCCCACTGCTGGCTACCGCAGCGGTCGGTGTGTGCGCCATCGGCTCGGTCAGGCTGATTCCGAATGCCCTGGCGGCGCTCGTCCTGGGTGGCCTGGCCTGCCTCGTCGTGTTGCTGGCCATCGTGTATCCGATCCGGCGCGACATCGTGGCCGCTGTCCGAGGCGAAGCGACGGAGGAACGTCCCGTCACGGCACCTGCCGCTCGAGGCGTCGCCGAGCGCCCGGACGCAGAGCACCCGGACCTCGAGCACCCGGACCTCGGGCACCCGGACGGCCGGAGCGCGCCGTCGGCCGGGCCGGCAGCTGGGCGTGTCGACGTCGACCAGAACGCGAGCTGCGAATCCGACACGGTGGGAGCGGGCACTCGCATCGGTGCGTTCACGCGCGTCGTCGCAGGCGCCGTCGTCGGGAGCCGGTGTGTCCTGTCCGATCATGTGCACGTCGCCTCCCGGGCAGTCATCGGCGACCGGGTGACGATTCGTAGTGGAGTGCAGATATGGGACGGCGTGACGATCGGTGACGATGTCTACATCGGTGCAAACGTCACCTTTACCGAGGATCCGTTCCCGCCCGGGATTCGAATGTCGGAATTGTCGACACGATCAGGTCGCGGCTTTGCTCACATCCTGGTCGGTGACGCGGCATATCTGGGCGCCGGCTCGGTGATCGGCCCCGGCGTCACGATCGGACACCACGCGCGGATAGAAGTCGGTGCCGTGGTGACGCGAGACGTGCCGGCGGGTACGGCAGTGACCGGTAATCCGGCGCGAGTCGTGCGTGACCTTCCCGACGCCCGAAATCTGGCGGGCAATGAAACCTGATGCCTGACCAGCCGAATGGCCTAACCCTGTGACGAGAACACCACTCGTTCGAGGGGGTCATTTCTGACATGCCTTGGTCAGGGCGACGAACCTTCCCTACAGTGGGGCGCGGACCGACATGTCCCTCTCGGGCGACTGACGAAACATGCTGTTCCTGACATGCCAGAGCAGGCCCGGCGAACCGAGCCACGGAGGGTTACACGTATGGAACCGAGCGCTATCGACCACGTGCGGCACGCACGATCCGTACCCAATAGAGGCCGTACGGCGCTCATCGGGGTGATTGTCGCATTGTTCGTGGCGGCGTTCGCGCTTGCTGTCACCACCGGGCGCGCCGAGGCGGCGTCGCAGACCCTGTGGGACGACTCAGCGGTTCCCGAGGTGCTCACCGATCCTGACTCGTCCGCGGTCACCCTGGGTGTCGCGTTCGTCCCGGCAGTGGCCGGACAGGTCACGGCCATTCGATTCTTCAAGGGCCCCGAGAACACGGGCACCCACCTGGGTCAGTTGTGGTCGAGCGACGGTTCCCTCCTCTCCGAGGTCAGATTCACGAACGAAACGGCACAGGGTTGGCAACAGGCCAATCTGTCGGCGCCGGTGACCTTGGCAGCCGATGAGACCTATGTCGTCTCGTATCACGCGCCCGACGGCGGATACTCCGTGACCGAGGGATATTTCCTGTCGGGCGCGGTGACGACGGCCGATCTGAGCGCTCCCGCGTCGACGCTGTCGCAGGGCAACGGCCTCTATCGCTACGGCAGCCCTGGATTTCCCAGCGACACGTTCCGGGGCAGCAACTACTGGGTGGACGTCGTGTTCACCGCCGGGTCCTCTGCGCCCGCCACGCCACCGGTCACGGTGGGTACCGAGCAGACACTGTGGAATCCGACGTCGGTCCCGGTCGTCGAGACCGACCCGGACCGTGCAGCGGTCGAACTCGGCGTCAGGTTCTCGCCGTCGGTCGACGGTCTCGCCCAGGGGGTTCAGTTCTACAAGGGGCGACGCAACACCGGAACCCACACGGGACGACTGTGGACTGCCAAAGGCGAGTTGCTCGCCGAGGTCACATTCACCCGCGAGACGGCGAGGGGATGGCAGCGCGCGGAGTTCGACGAGCCCGTCGAGCTCGATGCCGGAAACACCTACGTGGTCTCCTACCACGCACCTCGCGGGCGGTATGCCGTCACCGAGCGGTACTTCTCGGGCCGCAGCCACACCCGGGGCGACCTCACCGCCGCGTCCAGCGAGACAGCCGGCGGCAACGGGGTCTTCGCCTACGGCGCGGCGGGTTCCTTCCCCGACGAGTCGTATCAGGGCAGCAACTACTGGGTCGACGTGATCTTCACGGCCACCTCTGTGGGTGCGCCGGCTCCGGCGCCGTCCGCCGTCGCCTCCACCACCGCACCCGCCCCGGTGGCCCCCTCGCCGGCGCAGTCTCCGACGACCGCCGCCCCCACGGCACCCGCGCCTCCGCCGGCCCCGACAACGGCCGCCCCGGCCCCGCCGGTCGCCATTCCCAGCGTGCCTGCCGCCGGTTCCGGCGCACCCAGGGTCGCCCTCGGCTCGCCGGTCACCGTGAGTGCGCCCGACGGCGGGACCAACTACCTGGCGGGGTGGCCGAACTCGCTGCCCAACAGCCCGTCCTACTTCCCACTGGGGGTGTGGTTCGAGTCGGTCAGCGACCAGGGGAACATCGACAAGGATCGCGACGCGGGCCTCAACCTCTACGTCGCCCTCACGGCCAACAGCGACCTCGGGCTGGTCGAGCGCGCCGGGATGCACGTCCTCGGTCAGCAGGAGGAGTGGGTCGGCCGTTCCAACAGTCGCGCGCTCGCCGGCTGGGTTCTCTACGACGAGATCGACATGATCCAGGGCCCGAGCACGGGGTACGCCACGATGGATCAGATCGTCCGAGATCTTCCTCGCAACGACGGTCGGATCCGCTACAACAACTACGGCAAGGGCATCATGTTCTGGGAGACCGACGCCCAGGCGTCACGTTTCGTCAACAACTATCAGGACCTGATCTCCGCCGACACGTACTACTTCACCGACCCCTTCATCTGTGGTCCGTCCGAGGGCGGCGCTCTGCTGAACAACGGCAACCCGCTGTCCCAGGCCGACTGCCGACTGGCCGCGAACTATGGGGCCACGGTCGACCGGGTCCGTTACCTCGATGGTCTGGACGGCAAGCGTCAGCCGGTGTGGAACTTCGTGGAGGTCGGTCACCCGTTCTCCGAGAACGACGCGCCGACCATCAAGCCGGCCGAGCTACGGGCTGCGGTGTGGAGCGGCATCATCCACGGTGCCCGGGGTGTCGTGTACTTCAACCACAGCTTCGGCGGGCCGTGCCTGACCCAGCATGCGCTGCGCGAAAGCTGCTACTCAGCCGTGCGCGCCGAGGTCAAGCGCACCAATGCCCAGATCACCGCCCTGGCGCCGGTGCTCAATGCCTACACGGTCAACGGGTTGGTGAGCACGACCGGTCAGGTGGACACGATGACCAAGTTCCAGGGCGGGTCGTACTACGTGTTCGCCGGGTCGGCGCAGCGAGCGTCGCAGTCCGCGCAGTTCAACGCCCCGTGCGTCGGCAACGCCACGGTGACCGTCGTGGGTGAGAACCGGACGCTACCGATGACCAACGGCCGTTTCACGGACACCTTCGCCGACGGTAATGCGGTGCACATCTACCGGATCGACGGCGGTTCGACATGCGGGCTCTCGTCCTGATCGACTGATCGGGCGGTACTCAGATCGTCGCGCCGGCCTCACGCAGCGCGTCGACCACGGTTCTCGCCCGGGCCCGCCAGTCGTGTAGGGCGGCGTACGCTCGCCGTCGATCCACGTCGATCGTCGTCGTGCCGGCCGCAATGGCCTCGACCGTTCGGTCGGCGAAGCCCTGAGGACTGTCGGCGACGTGGACGTCGGGCGATACCAGGGATCGGGCCGCGGGCAGGTCCGTCGAGACGACCGCCCGACCGGCGGCCAGATACTCCAGCGTCTTCAGCGGATAGCTGGCCCGATTGAACGGGGAGTCCGCATACGGCGTGAGGCCCACGTCCATGATCCGGAGATAGGACGGCAGATCCTCGAACCGCTGTGGGCCCACCCATTCGACGTTCGATCGTGCGATCAGGGCCCGCCACCGGTCGTCCTGCGCGCCCGCGATGCGCGGACCGACCAGCAACAGGTTCACCCCACGAGCCGCAACCGCCTCCAACAGCCGGAGGTCCAGTCGATCCGACAGCTGACCGACCACTCCGGCGACCGGGGACACCGACCTGACTCCGGCCGCGCCGGCCGAGGCGTTCGTGGTGGCGTAGTGGTCGACGTCGCAGCCATTCGGCACGACGAGGATCCGGGCGCTGCCACCCAGCCACCGCTGGGTCAATGTCTCGGTGACCGCCATGACGACGTCACTGCCCGCGACCTGAGCGGCTTCGGCGGCACGCAGCCGATCGGCGTCCATGTGGATCAGGTCCGCGCCCGCCACGAAGTCGTCGGTGGCGTAGTAGGCGCGTGGGCGCGCGGCCCAGCGGGCGGATCGCGGCTCGGGGGACGACACGAGCGTGGCCGCGGCGCGCCAACCCTGTCGTCGCAGCGCCCAACGGACCCAGACGTGTTCGTGGAGGGCTGCCGCGATGCGGATGCCGGGCCGTGACGGCGCCGCCGGCATGGACGTGGTCACGCGCACGATGCGTTCGGCCACCACACGGACCCGGGGAATCAGTGCCGTGTCTGCGCCTTTCCGGCGATCAGCGAGCCATGATTTCGGCGGATCCACCCAAAGGACGTTGAGGTGCTCGGACAGGCGGCGCGCCAGGTGGTAGTCGCTGCCGCGCACGTCGTCCCACGCCACGCCGGCGAGGTACACGAGCGCCGAGAGACCTGGCGCCGCGCCCGACTCAGCCATTGGGAGAGGCAGTGGACGCCGATTCGAGCACCGCTCGGCGTACCGCAAGATCCGTACCCGACTTGGCCGAGATCATCACGGCCACGTCGTCGACGGCCATGCCCGAGACGAAGTGTCGCGCCTCGACCTCGCTCAGCGGGGTCTCGTCCCAGTGGTTGAGGCAGAGCACCCGCGACGAGCGAGAAACCCCGTCGCGCTCGAGTACCTCGTCGACGAAAACGCCGTAGAGGATGAACTCGGAGAAGTGCAGGCAACTGGCGATGGCGTCGGTCCACCGCCGTCCGGTCGACTCCTCGATCCGTCGTTGCATCGCCCGGACCACGGCGGGCTGCCATACGGTGAACGAACTGACGTAGTCGGGCAGCGGAGCCGCAGCCTCCGGCAGGCCCAACAACCGGCGAGCGGCTGCGTGCCACAACATGTGACGTGGGAGTCGCTCGTGGTCGACAGCGTCGTCCACCGCGTAGAAGTGGAGCCCCTCCTCGCGTTCGAACGTCCGGTGACTGGTGGGGCGGACCAGGTACACGTCGGAGTCGGCGATGAGGACGACGTCGGCCTCACTGGACGCAGCCGCCGAGATCTTGAACAACTGTTGGGCGATCCAGCCGCGGACCGGCGGCCAGGGGCGTCGCAGATTGACCCATCCCTTCCACCCCGGAACGGGACGAAACGAGCGAGGCATGAGCGACGACGCCGGACGAACCTGACAGCGCGGCGATGCCACGGTGGTGAACAGGGGGACGTCCCAGTCGTCGACCAGCACGTGGTGGATCGTGTCGGGCGGGGTCTGGGCCAGCACCGAGCGGTGCAGGTCGGTGAACAGGTCGAAGTCGGGGGCGTAGCTGGGGGTGACCACAGCCATGGTGGCGCTCATCGCGACACCGGGCTGGCGACAGGGGCGACCTCCGCGTCAGCAGTGGCGCCGGGATCCGCAGCGTCGGTAGCAGCGTCGCCAGCAGGCTTGGCAGCCGTGGCGGGCGCCTTGGTGGCAGCGTCGGCAGCGCTGCCGTCGGCCGGGTCGGTCGGTGCGGGTAGGCGGGGTGCCTGCACATGGGGAGCCGACGTGACGCCGCGTGCCGCAACGGTCGCCGGGGGTCGATCACCGCCTGGCCGAGGGGCCACCGGGTCGACCGTGGACTGCCAGGTCGGACCCGGTTTGGGTGCACGTTCGGCGCGGCGCTTGTCGAGGGCCTGCAGCACCGAGATGACGGTGAACAGCAACACGCCACCGAGACCCACCACGGCGATGAGCGACCTCAATCTGCTGGACACCCGCTCGCGGGCATCCAGGGGGACCTCGACGGGCAAGGTCGTGATCATGTAGGTGGGATTGACGCCCTGCGCTTCCTGGAGGGCCAGCAGTTCGTCGTTGACGGCCCTGCCGGCGATCTCGGCGGTCACGATCGCCTCGTCCGGGCTGTCGCCCACTCCGCGGATGTCGATGATCGGACTGGCGAAGCCGTACCGGGCGCTGGGTGCCACCTCGTAGCGGATGTCGGCGCCCTCGTCGCGGAGGAGTTCTCGGGTCTCGTCCGTGCTGACCCGGCGAGAGACGATGTTGATGACGACGGACGAGTCGAAACGCAGGAACGGATTGTCAGTGTCCACCTCGGCCAGCGACGGGTCCTCCCGGATCTCCGCCTCGGTGGGTGGTGCCGGGGGATTGACCAGGACGTAGCTGGCTGTCGCCTCGTACAGGGATGGAACGAAGAACG
This sequence comes from Micrococcales bacterium, assembly GCA_031398915.1. Taxonomy (GTDB): domain Bacteria; phylum Actinomycetota; class Actinomycetes; order Actinomycetales; family JBBAYJ01; genus JANNOG01. The sequence goes on from JANNOG010000048.1 coordinate 27,201, forward strand.
TCACGTACACCGAACCGGCGACTGTCAGGAGGACGACAGGGAGCAACGCCAAGCGATGGCGCCACACCGTTCTCCAGATGCTGAGCAGGTCCATGTTTCTAGGTCGTCCGTTCGTCGGGGGAGTACTGCGGAGCCGGGCTCGGTCGCGGAACGGCGCTGATCCAGGATGACACCGACCGGGAGCGTCGGGCGTCGGATTCGCGGCTGGCCATTCGCCAGCAGGCCGCTGCCAAGCCTGCGACGAGCGACTGCACCCCCAGGAACATCGGGAACGACCAGCTGTCGAAGGTTACCGAACCGACGACCGCGGCCAGGGCGGAACCCATCACGGCAGCACTCAACATGCGAAGCGCGGGATCGTGGCTGCGTCGGCGGGCGACGGCGGCCGCGACCACAGGGGCCAGCAGATAGACGATCAAGGCAGCCAACCCGACGAGGCCCAGCTCGATGGCCGTCTTGAGGTACTGGTTGTCCAGGATCTCGTAGACATCGGCCGGGAAGAACGTGCCGCCGCCCTGTCCCAGCCACGGGAACAGCCTCACTCGATCCTCGACGAACGGGTAGTCGTCGACCCTGGTCGCGATGGACGCGTCGGCGGTCCCGGCGAGGAAGAACGACGTCAACGTGGTGATCAGGCCGGGTGTGGTGAGGAATACGCCCATGACGACGACCGGGACGAACGCCAATGCGACCACCCGGTGAATGGCCGGCATCAGCAGGACGAACACGGCGAAGGCGATGGCAGTGGTGAGGATGGCCGAGCGTGACACCGACGCAGGCACGGACAACCCGACCAGCGCCACCATGAACCATCGTCGATGAGCGCTGCGTTCGAGGTCGTGCATCGCCAGGTACACCGCCAGGGGCAGGACCATGGCGGCCACGACGCCCAGTTCGATGGGGTGAATGGCCGTACCCGCCACCCGGTTGAGGGCACCCCGGGAAATGATGCCGCTGTTCTCGAAGTTGACCTCGAAGCCCGGCAGCAGTCGCAGGATCCACGTGACGTCCAGGCTCAACCAGAACTGCAGAGCCGCGACCACGCCACAGAACGCGCCACCCCACACCAGCGCCCGCAGCACGCGGTGAACGGAGGCGACGTCGTTGAGGCATTCGCCGGCCAGGTGGACCACCCCGGTGACGGCCATGAGCTGCATCAGCCACCGATCGCCCGCCAGGGATTCGGCAGGAGTCATCTCGATGAAGCTGTGCATGAACGCGTACGACAGCAACGAGGCACCCCAGAGCAGCGCCAGCGCCGTTCGTACGGGGTTGCGCCCGGCGTGGAAGTCGTGGAGGCCGAGGACGACAGCGAACCAGTAGACCCCGAACGAGAACATCGCCACCAGCGAGGCGACGTAACCGGCCGCGCCGATCGGGCCGAGGACCACGTCGGACGGGAAGACCATCAGGGTGACGATGAACGTCTGCACCAGCACGATCGCGTCGCGCGGTGAGAGCCGTCGGGCAGAGCGGGGAATGGCCGGCAGTTGATGCGGCCGGCTCGCTGGTCGTCCGTTCGGCGTGACAGCGGGGATCAGGGTCGTCACGAGGCAACCCGCGAGGTCTCGTCGCGTTCCCACGTCCCGTGTGCCGCTCGCGCCGCGCTCGCCCGGGCCGCGAGCGCGTAGCCGACGAACACGGCGGCATCGACTGCCGCGCCCGGCCCGCCCAGCGCCGACCTGACCACCCCGCGCAGGGTGGAGGTTGCCGCGACTGGTGGTTCGGCGGAGTCGCCGCCGGGCTGGTGCTTGCCCCGCTGGGCGCGACGCAGGATGCCGAGCAGGCTCTGCGGCGTCGTGGGAATGCGGACCACGGCCGGTTCGGCGTCGACGATGACGATTTCGTCGCGTGCGAACAGCCGGTCCACGAACAGGTCGTCGCCGACCACGTCAGGCCAGTCGGCGAAGCGGGACCTGCCCTGCTCGGACATCGCGTACACCCCCGCGCCCCACAGTGCCGACATCAGTGAGGGCACCCGAGAGCGAGCGGTGTAGTACCGGCGGACGGACCAGCTCGCGCCGTCGACGAGATAGCGCAGCGGTGGTCGCCCGGCCAACTCGGCACCGGTCCGCAGCCGGTCGGCAACTGCCAGGACTGCGGCGCCGCTCAGTTCGATGTCCGCGTCCAGGTATACCCGGGGGAACACTGTGGCGTGACGGTCCCCGAGGCGCAGCGCCACGATCTTCGAGGCGGTGTCGGTCTCGACGACGGTCACCGGCCACCGCGGTGACGACAGGGACCGCGCCAGGGCTGCCGTGTCGTCCGAACATCCGTTGCAGGCCACGACGACGTCGAGGCTGTTCGCGGGGGCACCCACGGTGAGCGCGCGCAGACAGCGCTCGATGACGGCCGCCTCGTTGTGCGCCGGGATCACGACGGAGGCGCGCAACCCGGTCACGATTCGCTCCCGATCGGACGTTCCCGTCGAGTGGTCTGCGTCGGACGGCCGAGCCGCGCGGCGACCGCAGGGTCTGCCAGAGCGCGCAGGGCCAGGCGCGAGGCCCGGCGATGGATCCGCAGCAGGCACTGCACAGCCACGGCCGCCCGGAACACAGCGGTGACGAAGGCCGAGTTGTAGGCGGCGACGTAGCGGACCCGGTTGACGGTGAGCAGCGCGGCGAGGCGATCGGAGGTGCCCGAGGCACCCTGCTGATGGACGACGACGGCGGTGGGCACATGGCGCACCCCGAATCCCGCGTCGCGGGCGCGCCGACAGAAGTCCGTCTCCTCGGAGTAGAGGAAGTAGCCCTCGTCCCAGTCCCCGACGACGTCGGCGCACGTCGCGGAGACCAGCAGGGCAGCACCGGTGGCCCAGTCGACGTCGCCGCCCCGACGATATGCAGCCCGGTCGTACACCATCTCGGCAGCCCAGCCGGGGCGCGCTCGGACACGGCCGCCCAGCAGGGCGTCGCCCAACGCGCGAAGCGGGGTCGGTTCTCGTCGCAGCGACGGATACACCTCGCCGTCACGGTCGAGGATGGTCGGCACCGCTACTCCGGCAGCCGCCGCGCCCGCCAGGAGGGCCTCGACGCAGCCCGGGCGGACCGTGACATCCGGATTGAGGATCAGCAACCAGGCATCCGGTGCGGTGTGGGCCCGCGCCAGGTTGATCCCGGCGGCGTACCCACCGTTGATCGGGCTCTGCACCACGTGCAACCGAGGCCCCTGCGGATCGACCCACTGGCGGGCCAGGGCCACCGTCGCGTCGACGGAGCCGTTGTCGACGATGACGAGATCGCTGACCGGGGTGTCACGCAGTGACGTCAACAGGCCCGGCAGCTCATCGGCACTGTTGTACGTGACCACGAGGGCCGTACAGGTCGTCGGGGGAGTCTGAGCGGTTGTGGCGGGGGCCGCAGGAACCGCACGCGAGTCGAGAGTGAGCCGCGCGAAGGCACGTGGGCCCTGAACCAGGTACCGGCGAGCGAGGCGACGGGGTTCGATCGCCAGCCGGTAGGCCCACTCCAAGCCGTGATCCTGCATCCATCCCGGGGCCCGGGACACGGTCCCTGCGATGAAGTCGGCGGCGGCGCCGAAGGCGAGCAGCACACGGGCGCCCGTCGCCGCCCCGTACTGAGCGATCCAGCGTTCCTGACGAGGCTTGCCCAGACCGACGACCAGCACGTCGACGCGGTGCTCGCGGACGGTTCGCGCCCACCGCCGCGAGGCCTGCGGATCGAGGACGTCCTCGCGCGTCGGGGCCCAGTAGCCGGCGACATCGAGAGACGGGTACTGCTCGCGGAGGGCGCGATCCAGCAGCTGGTGGGCGGGTTCGGTGCCGCCGAAGAACCCGATGCGTGCCCCGGTCCGGGCACAGTCGGCGAGCATTGCGGGCAGGAGGTCGGCGCCGGTCAATCGGGGGTAGCTGCGTCCGGTCAACACCTTGGTCCGCCAGACCAGCGGCGCGCCGTCCAGCAGGACCAGCCACTCGACCGGCAGCTGGTCGCCGGTCGGGTCGGCGCCAGCCCCGACGGTGGCGGCCGGATCCGTGCCGCGCCCGAAGTGGTGGATGTGATCGAGATTCGACGACGCCACGGCCAGCGGGCGGTGACCGGCCGGCTGGTCACCGTTCAACCTGTCCCTGACCAGGGCCAACGCTTCATGGGCGTGCGCCAGGTGGCTCATCGTCCCGCCGAGGCGCAGCCTCGGCAGCGATGCAACCGACAGCGTCTCCCGCTGTGGACCTCGGCGGATCGGCGCTGTGGTGGTCGGCTCCGTGGTGGTCGGCTCTGTGGTCTTCGGCTTCGTACTCATCGGATCACCGCCGGAGACCAGGCCTCGGGTACCAGCACCTCGGCGGGGGAGTCGTCGTCCAGATCCAGCTGCCAGATGTCGGTCACGGCCGCCTCCGAGCCGCTGCGGGGTAGGCCGTAGACGATCCGACCGTCGTCCAGCCACTCGACCTGGTCGTCGACACTGCGATCCTCGGCGAGCATGCGTTCGGTTCCACCGGCTATGTCGTAGACGGCCAGGCGCCATTGACCGGCCGGAGCACCGGAGCGCTTCTTGTAGACGATCCGGGTGCCGTCCGGCGACAACGACGGACACTCGGCGTCGGTCCGGATGGTGTCCAGACGTCGCTCGGACAGGCTGCCGTGGACCAGCCATGTGGTGCCACCGGAGGCCGCCGTGGCATAGAACGCGTCGTCGTCGGCGAAGGTGACCCCCCAGATGTTGCGATCGGCGGCGGTGTTGCGCTCGCCGTCGACGTACAGCTCGAAATCCTCGATGTTGCCGTACGAGTCTCCCGCGGCCCGTGACACGACGGTCTCGGTCGAGAACCCCACGCTGAGGTAGGAGTGGCCGGTGACGAAGGTCGTCGTGGCTGCCAGTGCTCCGTCGGGCGACAATCGTGCCCGGCTGGGCAGTCCGGTCAGCGGCAGTTCGCGAGCCACCTCGAAGTCGGCCGTGAGGACGAACGTCTTGTACGTCGTCACGGCACCTCGGTCGGCCGCCAGGCACAGTCCGGCCGTCGCCGTGGCGAAGACCCGCTCGCACGAGGTATCGGTGACGGCGCGGGGCCCCGCCGGGTCTGCCAGATCGACCACCGCGACTCGGCCGTAATTCGCGTCGAGTGAGGTGCTCCGGAACACGATGCGCGGGACGTCACCGATGGCCGCCAGATCTGTGACGGTGTCAGGAGCCGGTGCCGTGGCAGCGATGGCCCGCTGCTCACCGACCCGGTACACCAGGTACGCCGCCGACGCGGCGACCACGACGGCCGACGCGATGACGACGACGACGACCCGCGAGTTCATCGCCCACCCACCCGATCGAGATCGCGGTCGAGATCGCGGGTGACTCGCGGCTCGTAGAGCAGTCTGGCCGCGACCGGGATGGCGACGATCAAGCCGATCCCGACGACCAGAACGGCCGTGTCGCGGCTGGAGAGCGTCCACACCAGGCCGAACACCAGTGAGGAGATTGCCCGCGACAGCGCGGTCGCCGTCTGGGCGGCGGCGATGCCCGTGGCACGAACGCCGGGCTCGACGATCTGCCCGGCGGCCGCCGCCAGCACACCGTCGGTCGAGGCGTAGTACACGCCCAGGAAGAACAGCGCGAACACCGTGACGACAGCGCCACTGAGGGGTCCGCTGGCACAGAGGTAGGCCCCCAGCAGGACGACGTGACCGGCGACGAACACGCGCTTGCGGCCGATTCGGTCGGCGAGTCGCCCCATCGGCACCGCCAGCAGCAGATACGTCAGGCTGGTCCCGACGTAGAGCATGGGGAACCACTGGGCGGCGAATCCGTCGCGTCGCTGGAGGGCGAGATACAGGAATCCGTCGCCGATCGTGACCAGGCCCAGCAGGGCGGCCGCGGCGATGAGTCTGCCCAGTCGACGGTCGAGGAGTCGGCGAAACCTGGGGCGCTCGGGCCGTGGCACGGGCACCGGGTGAGCGGAGTCAGAATGCTGCGAGTCGGGGGGGACCGCGCGGCGCAGTCGGATGTCGGGCACGAGCACGCCCAGCACGACGACGCCGAGTACGGCGAAGCCGAACGACAGCACGAACACCACGTCGTATCCCAGTGGGATGGCGGCCAGCACGGCGAAGGCGATGAGCGGCCCGAGGAGTGCGCCGATCGTGTCCATCGACCGGTGGACGCCGAACGAGCGGCCCAGGTTCTCGGGTGGGCTGGCCGCTGTGATCAGCGCGTCGCGCGGAGCGGTCCGGATTCCCTTGCCCAGCCGGTCGACGGTGACCACGCCGATGAGCGCCGCGACCCCGGCTGCGGGGAGGAGGGCGGCGCGGCTGATCGCCGACAGCGCGTATCCCGTGAAAGCCACCCACTTGGGTCGATCGTGCCGGTCCGACAGCCATCCCCCGAACAGCCGAACCGCGGCACTCATCCCGACGTACAGAGCGTCGACCACGCCATAGGCGAACGGGGTGAGTCCCAGGACGACGGTGACGTACAGCGGGAGGACAGCGGCGACCGACTCCGACGAGATGTCGGTGAGCAGGCTGACCAGACCGAGCAGCACCACTGTTCCGGCAACCCGGCGACGCACCCGCCCTGACCCACCGCGTGGGCCGTTGAGCTGCGCCGACGTGTCAAGGGACCCGTCGCCGCCGCCGTGTGGGTCGCCGGCGCCCGCGACCTCGTCGGCAGGCGTGGCGCGGACGGTCACATACATCCCAACTCCTCGTTGCGGGCGACTCCTCGCCCGGGCGGCGGCACCCGTCAGGACAACGGTAGGCCGGTGACGGGTGGGTGTGGGACCGAACGGGCGAACCACCCCCGAGATCATCGGCACATCGCCCATCTGGATTGACTCGGCTGTCGCGCCATGATCCAGGTGCGGATGATGCGAGCGTGCAACCGGTGGAGCAGGTGTCGCTGGCGGATCTGGCCCGATGGATCGCGCCGACGGTCGCCGAGGGTGACAGTGGCCGGTCCGGCGAGGGTGCGCCCGAGGATGAGGCGCCCGCGGCGGTCGCCGAATTGGCCCGACGCCACGGCGTGCTCGCGCTGCTGCCCGCCGGTGGCGCGGCTGGCGGTGGTGTGGCTGGTGGTGGTTCGGCAGGTGGCCCGGGCAGCAGTGGCGACACGTCCGCTGCGGTCCGCCGGATGAGGCGTGACACCCTCGGCCGTCTCACGAGGGCGCGTGCCGATCTCGCCGTGGTGGCCCGGGTGGCCGGAGCCGTCGGAGCGCCGGTGGTCGCCCTCAAGGGCGCCGTGCTGGCCTCGTGGGTCTACCCCTCGCCACAGCTGCGCCCGTTCGCCGACGTGGACGTCCTCACCAACCCCGAGTCCTTCGGTGACGTGTTGTCGGGCCTGGAGTCGGCCGGCGGAATCGTGACGGTGCGCAACTGGGATCTGATGACCAGCCGCCGGTTGTCCGAGGTGACGGTCCTCATGCCCGCGGGGACCGCCCTCGACCTGCACTGGCACATGATCAATCGGGCCCGGCTGCGTCACCGGTACCGCCTCGACACCGACCGGCTGCTGGAGCAGGCGGGCGAGGGTCCGGTCGAGGGTGTGGGCGCCCCCGACCCGGTGGCTCACCTGGGTTACATCTGCTGGCATGCCACGCAGTCAGGAGGTACCCGGTTGCTGTGGGCGGTCGACACCGAGCTGGTCGCTCGGCGACTTCGCGGGTGCGGCACCGAGTTGCGCGCCTGGGCTATGCGGGCGGGCATCGCGTTGCCGGTCGCGGTTGCCCTCGACTTCGCCGCCGTGGTGTTCCCCGGTGGCGCGGCGGCGGAGTTGGCCGACCATATGGCGAGATCGCCGTGGCGGGACGTGAACCGCCGATTGAAGGAGGTGGTGTTCCGTCGCCCGGTCGGGCGCTTTTCGGGTGCATTCCTGCCGCAGGCCACTCGCTCGACGACGTGGCAGTCGCTCGGGGCGGTTCGCCTGCCGTTGCAACACGCCCGGCCCGCACCCGATATCAACCTGTTGCACCGCGAAGGCGGCGGGCTGGCCAGTCGGCGCGCCTACATTGCCGAGGTGGCCGCACGCCGGATCTAGCGCGCACTCTGTCACGTACAGTGCTTTCGGGACACTGCCAGTCACGAAATCGGTCGCTCGGGCGGCAGTGATGGACCGAAAGGATGGCCCAGGTGGGCAACTGATTCCGTTCCGTGTCCAACAGTCCCTATTGTTCAGGCAAAGTTCATCTTGCGGTTGAAACCAGCCGCGACACCACCTCGCCTGGAGGCCCCTGTGCCGGACATCACTCCCACCCCCGTCGCCACGGTCGAATCCGGTGAGGGTCGATTCGGCATATCCCGCCGGCAGGCATTGCGCACCGGGGCCATCGGCGTGGCCTGGTCCGTTCCGACCGTGAGCGCGCTGGTCCTGAGCGCTGCCACGGCGCAGGCTGCCAGCCCGGTCCCCAACCCCGGCCACGACGATCCGCCCCCCGGCGACACCGTCGATCCGCACCCCAGCTCGACCCCCGGCTCTCAATCGTCCACGACGTCGACGACCGAGCCGTCGTCGACGACCACGCAGCCGACGACCCAACCCACCAGCGCGACCGAGACGACGGGTCAGACGACGACTCAGTCCACGACCACCGTCGGCTCGGGGACTCCCACGACCGCGTCCACCACTGCCACCACGGCGCCGACCAACACGGCGCCGACGCCCGCTGCCACCACGGCGCCGGCGGGGTCCAGCACCCCCGGCAGTGCAGCGGTCACGTCGACGACATCGACGGCAGCGCCGACATCCGTCAGTCGTGCCTCGGCCGTGGCTGCGCCGGTCGTGCAGACGACCCCGCGGGGTCCGTCACCACTGGCACTCACCGGATCGCAGGTCAACGTGCCGCTGGTCGCGGGGGCCGCCCTCGTCGCCGGTGGGATCGCCGCCGTCACGGTGGCACAACGCCAGCGCAGCCACCCGGCGTCAGCCGCCGCTGGCGACCAGACCCAGGACGGTTCCACAGACGTGCTCGGCGATCGCCAATGACGACGTCGCCGCTGGTGACGGAGCATTGCGCACCACGGTCACGCCGCCGATCGAACTGATCCGGAAGTCGTCGACCAAGGACCCGTCGGCATCCACCGCCTGTGCCCGGATGCCTGCGGGCGCCGCCACCACGTCGGTGTCACGGACGTCCGGGACGTAGCGCCGCGCCCGGTCCATGAACACCCGCCGACTGGCCGAGCCCGCCATCTCGGACAGGCCGGTCCGCCAATGCTGCAACGCCAGGCGCCGAAACCCGGGCCAGGCCAGGATGCTCGCAAGGTCGCCGGGGTTCACCTGGGTGCGCCGGTATCCCTCGCGCGCCAACGCCAGGACCGCGTTGGGACCGACATCGACACCGCCGTCGACCCGCTTGGTGAAGTGGACTCCCAAGAACGGGTACGCCGGGTCGGGGACCGGATAGACCAGGCCCCGCACCAGATGGCTGCGCGGGGGAATCAGCCGGTAGTACTCACCGCGGAACGGCACGATCGCCGGCCCGGCACTGTCGCCGGCCATCCGGGCGAGTCGATCCGACTGCAGCCCGCCACACACGACCACATGGGAGACGCTGCGGCGGCGGCCGTCGCGGGCGGTGAGGACCACACCTCCTGAGCCGTGGGTGGACATCGCCGTCACGTCGAACCGGGTCAGCACCTCCCCGCCCGCGGCGGCGACGTCGTCGGCCATGGCCCGGGTGATCGCCGAATAGTCGGTGATGGCGGTGTGCGGCGACAGGATCGCCGCCACTCCCGCCGCATGTGGCTCCACCTCACGCAGGCCCGCCGCGTCCAGCCGCCGGAGTCCGGGGACCTGATTGGCGGTCGCGCGCTCGATGATGGCGTCCAAGGTCGAGGTCTCGTCGGCCGTCGCGGCGATGACCACCTTGCCGCACTCGTCGAAGGCGATGGACTTCTCGGCGCAGTACTCGCGCAGCATGCCGACGCCGCGGCGACACAACGTCGCCTTGAGCGAACCCGGCTTGTAGTACAGCCCGGCGTGGACCACGCCCGAATTGTGGCCGGTCTGATGCGCCCCCACCCGGTCCTCCTTGTCCAGCACCGTCACGGCGGTCCCGGGCAGGGACTGGGCCAATCGCCGCGCGATCGCCAACCCGACGATCCCGGCTCCCACCACGGCGATCCCACCACTGCTCATGCTCGTCACATCGGCGACGATAGGCCGGGCCTGAGGCGCCGACGCCGACAGGCACCCGAGCGCATAGTCTTTCCGGGCACCGGCGTTCGGTGTGACGTGTTGCCCGGAGGCTGTACCTCGGATGATCTGCCCCGCATGACCATGACCGAATTGCCGGCCCGCCCGGCATCCCCGCCCGCTTCCGCGCCCGACCGGACGACCCCAGCGCTGCTGGGCGTCGTGGGCCTGCTGGCTGCCCCGGTCACCACCGACGCACCCGTGACCAGCGAGGTCGACGTGGTGGCGGCCGCGGGGGTGCATCCGGTGCTGCTCGCCGCGCTGGGCGCAACCCGCCCGGTGCTGGTGGTGACCGCGACTGCTCGCGAGGCCGACGAGATTCTCGACGCACTACATGCCTTTGCCGACCCCGATCGGATCGCCGGCTTCCCCGCCTGGGAGACGTTGCCCCACGAGCGCCTCAGCCCACGCAGCGACACCGTTGCGCAGCGGCTGTCGACCCTGCGTCGATTGGCGGGCGACCCCGCTCGACGGCCACCGCTCGTCGTCACTCCGGTACGGGCGCTCATGCAACCGTTCGCCGCCGGCCTCGACGGGCTGCCCGTGGTCCGCATCAGCGAGGGCGACGAGGTACAGGTGGACTCGCTGGTCCGTGACCTTCAGCTGTCCGCCTATCGCCGGGTGGACATGGTCGAGCGCCGGGGTGAGTTCGCCGTTCGGGGCGGCATCGTCGACGTCTTCGTGCCGACCGACGACCACCCGGTGCGGATCGAGTTCTTCGGTGATGTCGTCGACGAGATCCGCACGTTCGCCGTGGCCGACCAACGCAGCCTGGACCGGGTCGGCGCGGTCACCGCCGGGCCGTGCCGCGAGCTGCTGCTGACCGACGACGTCCGCGCTCGCGCCCGAACGCTGGTGGACGTGCTGCCGGGGGCGCGCGAACTGTTGGAGAAGGTGGGCGAGGGGATCGGTGTCGACGGCATGGAGTCGTTCCTGCCCGTCCTGGTCGACCGGATGGTGACGCTGCTCGACGTCGTAGCCGACAACACCGCTGTCATCGTCGTCGAGCCCGAACGCGTACGCACCCGGGCCGCCGACCTGGTGGCCACGGGTGAGGAGTTCCTCGACGCCGCCTGGAACAACGCGACAGCGGGCGCGGCCACCCCGATCGACCTGCGAGAACTCGCCGCCGGGGGCTACCGGACGCTGGCCGAGATGCGCCACCTCGCCCTCTCGCGCCTCTTCGACTGGTGGTCGATGACCACGATGGACGTCGACACCGAGACCCGTCCCACCGACTCGGCGGGTCTGGTGCAGATCGACAGCCGAGACGTCCGTGGCTACCGGGGTGACCTGGCCGCCGCCGCGGCGGACCTCGGGCGGCTGATCGGTGAGGGCTGGCGGATCGTGGCCACGACCGCGGGCCACGGGCCGGCCGCTCGCCTGGTCGAGGTACTGGCCGAGCACGGCGTCGCGGCCCGATTGACCGACGCGTTGTCGGCCGCCCCCGAGCCGGGCGTGGTTCACGTCACCTGCGCCACGCTCAGCCACGGCTTCGTGTCCGAGTCGCTGCGCGTGGCGGTCCTGACCGAGACCGACCTGGCCGGGCAGAAGACGTCGACGCGCGATATGCGGAAGATGCCGTCCAAGCGCCGCAACGCCGTCGACCCGCTGACGCTGACGCCGGGTGACTTCGTGGTGCACGACACCCACGGCGTCGGCCGCTTCGTCGAGATGACCCAGCGCGAGGTGCAGGGGGCGATGCGCGAGTACCTGGTCGTCGAGTACGCCCCGAGTCGCCGGGGTCAGCCCGGTGACCGGGTGTTCGTCCCCACCGACGCCCTGGATCAGATCAGCAGATACGTGGGCGGCGAGACGCCGACGCTGTCCAAGATGGGCGGTGCGGACTGGGCCAAGGCCAAGGGTCGGGCGCGCAAGGCCGTCCGCCAGATCGCCGGTGAGCTGATCCAGCTGTACAGCGCCCGGATGGCATCGGTCGGGCACGCCTTCGCCCCGGACACGGTGTGGCAGCGCGAACTCGAAGACGCCTTCCCGTACACCGAGACCCCCGATCAGCTGGCCACGATCGACGAGGTCAAGGCCGACATGGAAAAGCCGGTACCGATGGACCGTCTGGTCTCGGGCGACGTCGGATACGGCAAGACCGAGATCGCGTTGCGCGCGGCGTTCAAGGCGGTGATGGACGGCAAACAGGTGGCGGTCCTCGTCCCCACCACCCTGCTGGTGCAGCAGCACCTCTCGACGTTCTCCGAGAGGTTCGCCGGCTTCCCCGTGGTGGTGCGCGGACTCTCCCGATTCTCCTCCGACAGCGAGTCCAGGGCCGTCGTCGAGGGGATCTCCGACGGGGCTATCGACGTCGTCATCGGTACCCACCGGTTGTTGGGCTCGACCATCCACTTCAAGGACCTGGGTCTGGTTGTCGTCGACGAGGAACAGCGGTTCGGCGTCGACCACAAGGAGGCGCTGAAGAAGCTGCGGACCAACGTCGACGTGCTGTCCATGTCCGCGACGCCGATCCCGCGGACCCTGGAGATGGCGGTCACCGGAATCCGCGAGATGTCGACCCTCACCACGCCGCCGGAGGAGCGCCACCCCATCCTCACCTACGTCGGTCCCTACGATGATCGTCAGGTCGCCGCTGCGGTCCGCCGTGAACTGCTGCGCGAGGGGCAGGTCTTCTTCGTCCACAACCGGGTGGACTCGATCGAGCGGGCCGCGACGAAACTGGCCGAGACCGTCCCCGAGGCCAGGATCAGGGTGGCCCACGGCCAACTACCCGAGTCGTTGCTGGAACAGACCGTCGTGGACTTCTGGGAGCGACGCTTCGACGTCCTGGTCTGCACCACGATCATCGAAACCGGCCTCGACATCTCGAACGCCAACACCCTCATCATCGACCGAGCCGACCGCCTCGGGTTGTCGCAGTTGCACCAGCTGCGCGGGCGGGTCGGTCGTGGCCGCGAGCGCGGCTACGCCTACGTCCTGTGGGACCCGGCGCACACTCTCAGCGAGACCGCCCACGAACGCCTCAAGACCATCGCAGCCAACACCGAACTCGGCGCAGGGATGCAGGTGGCCCTCAAGGACCTCGAGATCCGCGGCGCGGGCAACCTGCTGGGCGACGAGCAGTCGGGCCACATCGCCGGGGTCGGCTTCGACCTCTACCTGCGGATGGTCGCCGAGGCAGTGGACGACTTCCGCCAGGGCATGGCGGGCCACGAGCCGCAGGAGCGGATCGAGACCACCCTGGACCTGCCGGTCGACGCCTACCTGCCGCACGACTACGTCCCCGCCGAGAGACTGCGCCTGGAGATGTACCGCAGGTTGGCCTCGGCGACGACCGACGCCGACGTGGACGCGGTCGCCGCCGAGATGGCGGACCGGTTCGGTGCGGCAGGTCCGGCCCGTGACCTGCCCGCCCCGGTCCGGGCGTTGCTGGCCGTCGCGAAGTTCCGGGTGCACGTGATCGGCTTGGGCCTGCACGACGTGGCAGTCGCCGGGCGCTACCTCCGGCTGGCGAAACTCGACCTTCCCGACAGTGCCCGGATGCGCCTCGATCGGTTGTATCCAGGATCCGTCGTCAAGACCGCGACCAGTACCATCCTCGTGCCCGTGCCCCGCACCGGCGGCCTGGGAGCAGCCGAGCCCGCTGCCGACGACGGGGGATTGGCAGTGCTCGAGTGGGTCCGACAGGTCGTGACCGCCATCGTGCCCACGCCGGCAGCGGCGACGGCACCCGAACAACCGGCCACTGCGGCCGCAGAGGTGGGATGAACATGCGAACTGTCGGTGCGTGGCTGGTGGCCGGTGCGGTGACGGTGGCCGTCTCGCTGTCGGGATGCTCGACGCAGGCGCGGCCCGGGGCTGCGGTCGTGGTGGACGACCGGTCCTACTCGATCGAGCAGGTCGACCGGATCTCGGCCCAGTTGGCCGTGCTCACCGCCAACCGGCAGCGGGCCCAGTTGCTCACCATCCAGTTGTTGGTGCTGGGCGAGGACATTCGCCGTCTGGCGACCGACGCCGGGGTCGTGGTGTCGGTCGACGATGCCCGCGAGGCCGTGCGACCAGGACTCGAACAGGCCGGTCTGGACGCCGACGCGCTCGACGACGACACCCTGGAGATCATCGCGTCCTCGCTGATGGGCAGCGACCTGGCAGAGACGCCGGAGGGTGCGGCCGCCCTGGCCGAGGCGTCGGTCGACCGTGACGTGACCGTCAACCCCCGCTACGGAGTCGCCACCACCGACGAGCAGGGTCGCCTCGTGATCGATGTCGCCGAGTTGCCGTGGTTGGCCTAGACCCGCAGGCTTCGCTGGCTCGGGTAATCGGCATCGTCGATCGGCTGGTCTCGCCCGGTGGGTGCCCGTGGGACGCCGAGCAGACGCACACCAGCCTGGTGCCTCATCTGATCGAGGAGGCCTACGAGGTCGTCGATGCCATCGAGACGGCCGGTGACGACGATCATCTGGCCGAAGAATTGGGCGACGTCCTGCTGCAGGTCTTGCTTCACGCCCGCATCGGCTCCGGTCGCGGGGCCTTCGACATCGACTCGGTCGCCGCCGGGTTGGGTGACAAGCTGGTGCGCCGTCATCCCCACGTCTTCGCCACGTCTCCGGCCGACGCCACGGCCGAGAACCCCGCTGATGCCGCCGCAGTCGCGGTGCGGTGGGAGGACCTCAAGGCGAAGGAGCGGGCGGGAGGGGATCTCTTCGAGGGGATTCCCGCGCACCTGCCCGCTCTCGCCCGGGCAACCAAGGTGATCGCCCGGGTGCGCCGGGCCGGTCTTCATCTGTCCGAGGTGACGCCGAGCGTGACGTCCACCGGTGACGGTGACGAGTACGACATGAGCACCGCGGACGTCATCGCGAGGCGCTTGTTCGACGTGGTGGCCGATGCGCAGGCCGAAGGCGTCGATGCCGAGGCTGCGCTGCGCCGGGTGCTGCGCGTGGTCGAGGCGCAGACCCGGATCTCGGTGTCCGATGACGAGGACGCGGCCGGCTGAGTACGGTCGTCACCGTGCCATGTGGTTCTGGTGACGAGGGCGGTCTGGTGACGAGAGTGGTCTCGTGACGAGACGACCACGGGCGGGTCGGGCGAGATGCGGATGAGGCTGTCGTGATCGAGGCGTGGCAGGTGCTCGACGAGCGATACGAGCTCGGAGAGCTGCTCGGCTCGGGTGGCATG
This sequence comes from Micrococcales bacterium, assembly GCA_031398915.1. Classification (GTDB taxonomy): domain Bacteria; phylum Actinomycetota; class Actinomycetes; order Actinomycetales; family JBBAYJ01; genus JANNOG01. The sequence goes on from JANNOG010000048.1 coordinate 42,483, forward strand.
GCCGAGGTCCGGCGTGCCCGCGACGTCCGGCTCGGTCGTGAGGTCGCCGTCAAGATGCTGCGCGGCTCCGTTGCCGACGACGAGTCGATCGTTGCCGCTTTCCGCTCGGAGGCGATGGCGAGTGCGCGTCTGAGTCATCCCGGCGTGGTGGCGGTCTACGACGTCGGCGAGGCGGTCGTGGCCGGCCATCGTCGGCCGTACCTGGTGATGGAGATGATCGAGGGCGTCACGCTCGCCTCGCTGCTGGTCGACGGCACGGCGCTCACCGTCGAGCGTTCGGTCGAGATCGGTGTCGACGTCTGCAGTGCCCTCGCCCACGCCCACGAACGCGGTGTCGTTCACCGCGACGTCACCCCCAGCAACCTCATGATCCTCACGACCGGCGCGGTCAAGGTCACCGACTTCGGCATCGCCCGAGCCGTCCGCAACGCCGGCGACGCCTCGCGCGGCGCCGACACCGATGTCGCGTCCGGGTACGGGTCGATCGCCTACATCAGCCCGGAGCAGGCACGTCGACGCCCGGTCGACGCCCGGTCGGACCTGTACTCGTTCGGCTGCGTCCTGATGGCCATGTTGACCGGAGCGCCCCCCTTCGTGGGCACACCGGCCGTGGTCGTCACCGGTCATGTCAAGACGCGGCCGCCCGCCCCGTCGCACCGCCGGCCAGGGATCGACCCGGCGATCGACGAGGTCGTGCTGCGCTGCCTGGAGAAGGACCCGTGGGCGCGGCCGCAGACCGCCGCCGAACTGCGGCGTGATCTGCTGCGGATCCTGGTCGAGGTGGACTCGTCAGCGGCCCGCACCGCGGTCGGCGGTGGTCTGGCCTCGGCTGACGTGGACGGCCTCGACATCACCGAGCTGCCCACCGCCCGGGTTGCGTCCGGGTTGCTGCCGCCTGCGCCCCTCACCGGGTTGGTACCGGACCCGACTCCGCCCGATCCGGTGACGCCGATCGAGGCTGGGGGGTCTGGGTCCGGGGGGTCTGGGGCCGCGAGGTCTGGGTCCGGGGGGTCTGGGGCCGGGGGTTCTGGAGGTGCCGGGTCTGGAGGTGCCGGGTCTGGGGATGCCGGGTCTGGAGGTGCCGGGTCTGGAGGTGCCGGGTCTGGGGATGCGGAGTCGACACCCGCCGAGGCGACAGCGATCGAGCCGCCCGCCGCCTGGGCCACGCAGTGGCGCCGGATTCGCTGGGTCCTGGCCCTGGTGGCGTTGCTGGTCGGCGTCTCCGGGGTCGTCGCCGGTGGGGTGTGGCGTCCACCGCTGCCTGGTGGCGGACAGGTCGCGATCCCGCCGACGACCGGGCTCACCGTCGAGGCCGCCACCGACGCTCTCAGGCGCGCCGGTCTGCGTGTCGCCGAGCCGCAACCCGCGTCGTCGACGGAGATCGCCAAGGGCGCGGTGATCCGGACCGAGCCCGGCGAGACCGACGTCGTCAGGCGTGGCGCCGAAGTCGTCCTGGTCATCTCGTCCGGCCCGGCGGCCGTCACCGTTCCCGATGTCGTGGGCCTCACCGTCGAGCAGGCGCGTGAGCTGTTGGACGCCGAGGGTCTGATGGTCGTGGACCTGACCGAGGTCGACGACGAGCAGGTCGGCGATCGAGTGCTGTCGTCGCATCCCGAATTCGGCGAGGTCCTGGTCGAGGGCGACGGGGTGTCACTGACGCTGTCCAGCGGCACCAACGTCGTACCGCGGGTGCTCGGCCTGGACCGCGAGAGGGCCGAGAGCCGGGTCGGCGCGCAGGGCTTCGACGTCACTGTCGAGAGTCGTGTGGCCACCGAACCCGTCGGCACCGTCGTCGAGGTCCGACCGGCCCCCGGGGTGCGACAGCCCGTGGGATCGACCATCGTCATCGTGGTCGCGCAGTCCAGCAGCCCGTCGTCGAGTGGCACGTCCTCGAGCTCGCCGTCGCGCCCGCCCACGGCGACACCCACCGGGGTCCCGACGGTGACCGTCACCGTCACCGAGACCGTGAGTCCTGCCGCGCCGTGATCCGAGCGCAGGCTCCCACGACCAATGTCCTCGGACTGCGGCGTGTGAGCGGCCGAGCCGGGGCGGGACGGCTAGCGTGGGTGCGGCAGCCGACGACAACCCTCCAGCAGCAACTCTCCCGCAGCAGCCCCTCAGCAGTACCGACCCCAAGGAGCAGTAGTGGCCGCGATCGACGCCATCGGCGCCCGGCAGATTCTCGACTCCCGCGGCAACCCCACCGTCGAGGTCGAGATCGAACTCGACGACGGTGTGCTGTCTCGCGCAGCCGTCCCCTCAGGGGCCTCGACCGGCGCCTTCGAGGCCGTCGAACGCCGAGACGGTGACAACTCCCGGTACAACGGCAAGGGCGTGTCCGGCGCCGTCGAGGCGATCCTCGACGAGATCGGTCCCCACCTGCTCGGTCTCGACGTCGACGCCAGTGACCAGCGGGTGATCGACCAGGAGATGATCGATCTCGACGGCACCCCCAACAAGTCCAGGCTGGGGGCCAACGCCATCCTCGGGGTGTCCCTCGCCCTCGCCAAGGCCGCCGCCCTGTCAGCGGAACTGCCGCTGTTCCGCTACATCGGCGGACCCAATGCCCACGTGCTGCCGGTCCCCATGCTCAACATCCTCAACGGTGGGGCTCACGCCGACTCGGGTGTGGACATCCAGGAGTTCATGATCGCGCCGATCGGTGCGCCGTCGTTCGCCGAGGCACTGCGCTGGGGGGCGGAGACCTACCACGCGCTGAAGGCCGTCCTCAAGGAGCGCGGACTGTCCACCGGCCTGGGGGACGAGGGTGGGTTCGCCCCTTCGCTGCCCACCAACCGCGAGGCGCTCGACCTCATCGCCGCCGCGATCGACAAGGCAGGCTTCGGCCTCGGAACCGATCTGGTCCTCGCACTGGACGTCGCCGCTACCGAGTTCGTCGTCGACGGCGGTTACCGCTTCGAGGGCCAGGTCCGCACCAGCGAACAGATGATCGACTACTACGCCATGCTGGTCGGCGCGTATCCGCTGGTCAGCATCGAGGACCCACTGGGTGAGGACGACTGGGAGGGCTGGTCCGGGCTGACCGAGACCCTCGGTCACCGGACCCAGATCGTCGGCGACGACCTGTTCGTCACCAACCTCGAACGGCTCCAGCGTGGGGTCGACACCTCGGCGGCCAACGCACTGCTGGTCAAGGTCAACCAGATCGGGACGCTGACCGAGACTCTCGACGCGGTCGACCTGGCTCACCGCAACGGTTTCTCGGCCATGATGAGCCATCGCTCGGGCGAGACCGAGGACACCACGATCGCCGACCTGGCCGTTGCGACCAACTGTGGACAGATCAAGAGTGGGGCGCCGGCCCGCACCGACCGGGTGGCCAAGTACAACCAGCTGCTGCGCATCGAGGACCAGCTCGACAATGCGGCCGTGTACGCGGGGGCGTCAGCCTTTCCCCGGTTCCGCGAGGATTGAGCGTGTCGCGCGACGTTCGGGGTGGGCCCCGGGGTGGGACCTCGCCGGCCCGCCCCGGCGTTGCCGCGCGCCCCGGCGGGCGTCGTCCGTCGACCTCTCGAAAGTCCGCTGTCGTGACGTCCGGACCGCCTATCGGCGTAGTCCGTGCCCGGCGGATAGCGGTCATGCTGGTGCTGGCCGCCGCGTGTGCCTTCTCTCTGGCGCCCCACGTCCGGCTGTACGCCGCGCAGCTGCAGGAGGAGTCTCAGTTGCGTCGTGACATCGCCGACGACGAGGCTGCCATCGCTGCTCTCCAAGACGAGCAGGCGCTGTGGCAGGACGACGTCTACGTGGCGGCGCAGGCCCGGGACAGGCTTCACTATGTCTTTCCGGGCGAGACCGTGTACGTGGTGCCGCCGGAGGTGACCGCGGTCGATCCGGTCGTCGGCACCTCGACCGATGACCCGAGCACTGACCCGTCCGTTGACCCGAGCAGTGACTCAGGCACTGCCCCGGACCTGGCTGTCGTCCAGACCGAGCAGCCGTGGTACGACCGCGTATGGGACCGACTGGCCGGGTGAGCGCCACGCCCGAGGTGCCGTCGACGAGCGTCCCGGCGTCGGCCGAGGACCTCCGTGCCGTCGCTGCTCAGCTGTCCAGGGTGGCGCGCGGGGTGTTGGGTGTCGCCCACCGCTGTCCGTGCGGGCTGCCCGACGTGGTCCGCACCGCATCGCGCCTGCCCGATGGCTCTCCCTTTCCCACGCACTACTACCTGACCTGCCCACGGGCGAACAGCGCGGTCGGCACCCTCGAATCCTCGGGCCTGATGCGTGAGATGGCCGAGCGCCTGGTCACCGATCCCGAGCTGGCGCTCCGATACGAACATGCCCACGTCGCCTACATAGCCGACCGCGACCAGGGTGGCGAGGTGCCCGAGATCGCGGGTGTCAGTGCTGGTGGCATGCCCCGTCGCGTGAAGTGCCTGCATGCTCTGCTGGGGCACGCCCTCGCGGCGGGTCCGGGCGTCAACCCGCTCGGCGACGAGGTCCGAGACGCACTGGGTGCGTGGTGGGCGGCGGGCCCGTGTGTCGACCCTCCCGATCCGGACCTCCGTGAGCAGTCGGCGCACAACGACGCCCCGCGCGGCACGCTGTCAGTCGGCTGAGCGGGCGTGTCGATCAGCGAAGGCAGTCCGGGCTGCCCAGTACCCGCCCATCCCGTGCACTCCCGGTCCGGGAGGGGTGGCTGCCGAGCACAGGTACACCCCCGGAACCGGCGTGCGGTAGGCATTCCAGGCGGGTACCGGGCGGGTGAGGATGCCCCACACGCTGGCGGCGCCGACGGAGATGTCGCCGCCCACATGGACCGGGTTCTGCGCCTGCAGGTCGGTGGCGGTTCGCACCACGCTGGCAACGATCGTGTCGCGAAATCCCGGCGCGAATCGCTCGATCTGTCCGGTGACGTGCTGGGTGGCGTCCACCGTCGACCCGTTGGGAACGTGGCAGTAGGCCCACACGACGTGGCGTCCGCCGCTTGCCCGGCTGGGGTCCAGCACCGTGGGCTGACCCACCAGCGTGAAGGGACGCGTGCTGTGCCGCCCCGCGGCCACCGTCGACTCTGCGTGGGCCACCTCGGCCAATGTGCCACCGACGTGCACGGTGCCCGCCCGCCGTGCCTCCGCGTCCAGCCAGGGGATCGGTTCGTCGGTGACGTAGTGAACCGTGCAGGCGCCGGGACCGAACCGGTACCGCGACGCCCAATGCGCGTACCACCTCCCGGCGGCGCCGCTCATCGACCCGAGGATGCCCATCGCCTGAGGTGGATCGAGGTCGAGCAGCACCACCGGAGCGACAGGTAACTCCGCCAGCGACCGCACCCACCAACCCGTGTGAACCCGCCCGCCGAGGCGTCGGATCTCCGAGACCATGGCGTCGGCGATCCGCTGGCTGCCTCCCCGGGCGATCGGCCAGCCCACGGCATGGCCCAGCGTGGTCAACAGGTAGGCGACTGCTGCGGGGGCCAGGCCGTCCAGGGGACGGATCGCGTGGGCCGCATTGCCCGCCAGCAGGGCAGGGCCCTGAGGATGGCGGAACCGCCGCGCCGTTGCCGCCAGGCCCGGCGTGATTCGACCGGCGAGCAGGGCGAGCAGTTCGGGAGTGCCCACCCGTGCGGGCACGCCTCGTAACCGCGACGTGAACAATTCGACCAACTCCGGCGCGCGGTCCACCAGCGGTCCCAACAACTGTCGATATCGCTCGCCGTCCGGCCGATGAGCATCGCCGAGTCGGGCGACTGTGGTGTCGAGGTCGCGGTACGCCACCGCGAAGGTGCCGCCGTCGAGGGCGTGCGCGAAGGACACGGCCGGGGTGATCATCGGCACGGCGCCCGCCAGATCCCAGGTCCGGGTGAAGAAGGCCGACGACACGGCCAGCGGGTGCGTGGCCGAGCAGATGTCATGGACGACGCCGGGCGTGATCAGTTCGAGGCTGCGTAGCCCGCCACCCAGCGTGTCCGCCCCCTCGACGACCTCCACCTGCCATCCGGCGCGCGCCAGGGTCAGGGCTGCGGCGAGGCCGTTGGGGCCGGATCCCACGACCACCGCGTCACACACCGGGCGCAGTGCCCGGCGTCGCAGTCCTGGCGGGTCGATGCTCACGTGCCCAGCGTGGCAGGCTGCCGGTCATGCCGCGTGTCGCCGCCGTCGATTGCGGCACCAACTCGATACGACTGCTGATCACCGACCTGACTCTCGACGCGGGCCGGTGGCGACAGGTGGACGTCGACCGACGGATGACGGTCGTGCGATTGGGTGCCGGGGTGGACGCCACGGGTCGCCTGGACGATGCCGCCCTCGACCGCACGTTCGCCGCGCTGGACGACTACGCCCAGGTCATCACTGCCACGGGTGTCGAACGCGTCCGGTTCGTCGCCACGTCGGCGACCCGCGACGCCGCCAACGCCGAGGACTTCCTGGCCGGGGTGCAGCACCGTCTGGGCATCGCTCCCGAGGTGATCGGCGGGGCTGAAGAGGCGGCGCTGTCCTTCGTCGGGGCCACCACCGCGTTGGCCGCGGGCCACCCCGAACCCTTCGGCGTGGTCGACATCGGCGGCGGATCGACGGAGATCGTCGTCGGCGGTGCCGCCAACCCGGCAGGTGTGCCCGAGATTGCCGGGTCGTTGTCGGTCGACATCGGCTGCGTCCGGCTCGCCGAGCGCCACCTTCGCGCTGACCCACCGACCGCCGAGCAACTCGCCGCCGCCCGCGCCGACGTCGACGTCGCCCTCGACGCCGTGGCAGCGGTCGTACCGCTCAGCGAGATCCGCACCCTGGTCGGGGTCGCCGGCACGGTCACGACCCTGGCTGCCGCAGCCCTGGACCTGCCCGAATACGACTCCGATGCGATCCATGCCAGCGTCCACCCGGTCGCGGCCATGATGGACGTCTGCCGTCGAGTCACCGTGTCGTCGCGCGCCACTCGCTCGACCTGGCCGTACCTTCACCCTGGCCGGGTCGATGTGATCGGCGCCGGCGCCCTGGTGTGGGGTGCGGTGATCGAGCGGGTGGTCGCCGCCTCGGGCATCAGCACCGTGGTGGTGAGCGAGCGAGACATCCTGGACGGCATAGCGGCGTCGCTGGTCACGTCTGTGACCGCTGATTGACCGCCGAAGAGCGGGCATCGAGCACGAAGCAGTCCGGCGGTCTGCTCGACACCATCGACCAGGCGGTGGTGTCGTGTCGGCGCTGTCCGCGGCTGGTCGACTGGCGCGAGGAGGTCGCCCGGGCCCGGCGACGCTCCTTCGCTGACGAGGACTACTGGGGGCGACCGCTACCAGGGTTCGGTGACACCTCGGCCGGTGTGATGGTCCTGGGCCTGGCGCCCGCGGCGCACGGCGGCAATCGAACCGGCCGGGTCTTCACCGGTGACCGCTCGGGGGACTGGCTGTTCACCGCGCTGCACCGAGCGGGATTGGCCAATCAACCCACCAGCACACATGTCGGGGACGGCCTGACCCTGACGAACTGCCGAGTTACGGCGGCGGTCCGTTGCGCTCCGCCCGCCAACCGGCCCACCCCTACCGAGCGGGACACGTGCGGCGACTGGCTGGACGCCGAGTTGCTGGCCGTCGCACCCACGCTGCGAGTGATCGTCGCCCTCGGCGGCTTCGCGTGGGACGCCGCCCTGCGGAGCCTGATGCGATGCGGCTGGGTGGTGCCGCGGCCACGGCCGCAGTTCGGCCACGGCGTCGAGGTGAGCATCCGGCGCGGGCGTGAGGACGCGCCGCCCGCTGCCTCGGTTCCCGTTGCACGGGATCTCGTGTTGCTGGGCTGCTATCACGTCAGCCAGCAGAACACCTTCACCGGTCGTCTGACGACCGACATGCTCGACGCCGTGATGGATCGAGCAGTCGTCCTCGGTCGCTGACGTCCACACGCCACGTCCACACGCCACGTCCACACTCCCACGTTCACCCCCCAGGGCCGGGTCACTTCGGGCAGGCATATGCGGGAATCGACGGGTGACCTCCCCCCGACCTGTCACTGTGAGTGGCACGCTGATTGCACTCAGCATCAACGGAACGGGGATAGGCACGTGACATGGACGACTGTTCCGACGTGCGTCCTGGCCGTGGTCTCGATCGCCGCCGTCCTCACGCTGGGACGGCGACGGGTCAGCCGCCACGGCCGCCTCCCATCCGGGGCCTCTCGGCCGCGACCGGGCCCAGGTGAGGGCCCTATCTGGTGGGTCGTGCCCACTCTGCTGGCCCTGACCGGGGGGTGGGCCACGGTGCGCCTGGTCGCGGGGTGGGCGAACGCCGCAGATCCACTGACGGGCGGCTCCGGTGAGGTCGCCGTGCGTGTCGCCGCCGCGCTGGCGATCGGGACGCTCGTTGCGGCCGCCGTCGGTCTGGGTGTGACAGCGGGCAACGATCGAGGGTCTCTCCTGGACGCCGGGATCCTGGCCGTCGGCACAGCCATGGGCGCCTGGGTGATCAGCAGGACGCTCGCTCCCGGCGCCGATGTCGACGTGTCGGCGATCGCGGCCGTCGCCGTGAGCGCCGGCGTCGTCGGCGTGGTGCTGACCGTTCTCGGCACCGTCCGGGTGGCGGCGACCAGAAGGTGGCTCGCCGTCGCGGCCGTTGCGTACCTCGTCGCGCGGCTCGGCGAATTCGCCGCCGGCCTCGACCAGACCGCAGGCCTCGACGGCGGCATTGACGACGGTAGTGGCGGCGCGGCCGCAGGGCTCGTGCTGCGACTCGGCGCTGACGTGTTCACCGTCGTCGCGGCGCTGGGTGTTGCCGCTGCCTGGCTGCGCCCCGCGGTCGTCGCCGAGGTGCTGGGCGGCGGGCCGGCGAGAGAGGTGCCCATGGGGCGCGCCGCACTCCTGGTGTTCGGCTGGACGGCTCCCCCACTCCTGCTCGCCGCTCTCCAGCTCGCCGATGTGGCGCTCGATCCCCGGCCTCTGATCATCGGATGGGTCGTCATGGCGGTCCTCGCGGCCGCACGCGTCGTCGACGTGTCCGCGCACGTGGCCCGGGTACGAGCCGACCGCGACGCGTCCCTGCGTTTCCGGGCGGCATTCGACGAGGCCGTGGTCGGGATGGCCCTGGTCGAGCTGGACGGTCCTGCGGCGGGCACCATCAGCGAGGTCAACGCCACCCTCGGCCGAATCTATGGCACCGATCGCGAGTCCCTCATCGGGTTGCATGTCGAACAACTCGTCGCCGACGCACCGAGCGTGGGGCGGCGCCAGCAGGATCGCCCGCTGGCCGGCGTGATCTCGCGCCTGCAGGCCGAACGCCGGGTGCAGTTGCCGGCCGAGGTGTCCCTCGTCACGTTCGATGACCGCCCGGCGTGGGGAGTCCTGTCGCTGTCGACCGCCGACGGTGTGGACCGCCGACAGGCCGTCCTCCAGGTCGACGACGTCACCGAGCGACGAGTCTCGCGCGAGCGGCTGAGTCACCTCTCCATGCACGATCCGCTGACCGGGCTCGCCAACCGCCGGCTGCTGGACGACCGGCTGGCCGCCGCCGTCGCGCGGGCCGCCCGGACCGGGGTGGTCGTCGCCGTGCTCGTCGTGGACCTCGACCAGTTCGCCGCCGTCAACATTCGACATGGCGCCGAAGCGGGCGACGAGGTCCTGGTCGAGGCAGGGTCGCGGCTGCGCGCAGTCACCCGCCCCGCCGACGTCGTGGCGCGCGTCGGCGCCGACCGGTTCGCGATCCTCCTCGACGGGCTCGGTGGTGACACCGACGCGCTGACCATCGCCGACCGGGTCCGCACCGCGGTGGCGCGCCCGTTCCACCTAGGGGTCGCGGACGTCACCGTCTCCGCGGGCATCGGGCTCGCCCTGGGTGGTACCGGATCCAGCCCCGACCTGTTCGCCGACGCCACGCTGGCGTTGGCCCGGGCCAAGATCATCGGTCCTGGTCGAGTGGTGGTGTTCGACGACGCCCTGCGGGTCCAGGTCAGCGATCGGGCACGGCTGGTCGCCGACCTGCGCGAAGCAGTCGGGGGATCCGGTCTGCGAGTGGTCTACCGGCCAGTCGTGGCTCTGGACGTGGGACGCGACGTGCTGGGCTGGGTGGCCGAACCTCGGTGGGACCGACCAGGGCTCGGCGTGGCGACGATGACCCGAGAGCTCTCCATCGCCGACTTCGGCGAGGTCGCCGAGGCATCCGGACTCATCGTCGGGATCGGGCAGCGAACCCTCGAGCTGTCCCTGGCGGCGCTGCCGGTGCTCGGGAACGCTGCCGGGATCACCGACCCCGCGATGACGGTGTCGGTATCGGCCAGGCAGTTCGGCGCCGGCGGACTCGCGGCCCGGGTGGCACGTGCAGTCGAAACAGCTGGGGTGGACCCCGCCCGGCTGTGCCTGGCAGTCACCGAACCCGTCGTCAACGCCGGCGGCGAGGACGTGCTGGCAACGCTGCGTGACCTGCGCACCCAGGGCGTCCAGGTCTGGCTGGACGCTTTCGGTACGGGCCATACGTCGCTCACCCACCTGCGCCGTCTGCCCATCGACGTGCTGAGTCTCGACGCGTCCCTGGTCGCAGGACTCGACCGGGGCGGGGCGGACGTGGAGGTGGTCGTCGGCATCGTCCAACTGGCGACGGGTCTGGGGGTCGGCGTGATGGCCGGTGGAGTCCACGCCGCCGCCCAGGACGGTGTCCTGGCCCGCCTCGGCGTCCGAGCCGCCCACGGTGACCTCTACGGAGGACCGTCCCCCGCCCCGTGGCCGGGGGGCGAGCCCGGGTTCGGGCCGCATCCGGTGCAGCGACTGTTGGCGCAGGTGCCGCACGGGTCGTGATCTCTTGACGTCGGTGCCTACCGTGGGACCCATGAGCTCAGCCGCATCGTCGGTGCCTACCGTGGGACCCATGAGCTCAGCCGCACCGTCCGTCCAGTCTCTCGACCCGACCGCCAGTCGACCCGGGGGACCGCGTCGCGTTCTCATTCTGGGCGGCGGCTATGTCGGCCTTTACACCGCGATGCGGCTGCAGTCCACCCTGCGGCGCGAGATCAACGCCGGTGAGGTCGTCGTCACCGTCGTCGATCCCCGCTCGTACATGACGTATCAGCCGTTCCTGCCCGAAGCCGCCTCAGGGTCCATCGAGCCACGGCACGTGGTGGTCCCGCTGCGCCGCGTGCTGCGCCGCTGCGAGATCGTCAACGCCCGATTCGAGTCTCTCGACCACGAGCGCCGCTGCGCCCGAGTCGCACCGCTGCACGGTCCGGCCCATGACATTCCGTACGACCAGGTCGTCCTCGCGCTCGGATCGGTCGCCCGCACGTTGCCGATCCCCGGCCTTGCCGACCACGGCATCGGCTTCAAGACCATCGAGGAGGCGACGTTCCTGCGCAATCAGGTGCTGCACTCACTCGATGTGGCGGATGCCACCACCGACCCCGATCGGCGCCGTCGTTCGTTGACGTTCTGTTTCGTCGGCGGTGGCTACGCCGGGGTCGAGGCCTTTGCCGAACTCGCCGACATGGCCGAGCACGCCTGCCCGCTCTACAGCACGATCACGCCCGCTGATCTGCGGTTCGTATTGGTGGAGGCGACGAATCGAGTGCTTCCCGAGGTCGACCTCGACATGGCTGAGTACACGATCGAACAGATGCGGAGTCGGGGTCTGGAGATCCGGCTGAACACCCGGCTCGAGTCCGCCGTGGACGGTCATGTCCGGTTGTCCGACGGCGAGGAGTTCGACACCGACACCCTCGTCTGGACAGCCGGGGTGAAAGCCAATCCGCGGGTCGCCCAGACCGGGCTGCCGTTGACCGACCGGGGCGCCGTCGTCTGCGGCACCGATCTGAGGGTCGAGGGGGTCGAGGGGGCGTGGGCCGCGGGGGACTGTTCTGCCGTGCCCGACCTCACCCAGCCCGGCAAGCTCTGCGCGCCCAGCGCCCAGCATGCGGTCCGCCAGGCACCGGTCCTCGGCGACAACATCGCAGCCGTTCTCCGGGGTCGACCGCTGCGCCAGTACAAGCACGCCTACGCGGGCAGCGTGGCGAGCCTCGGGTTGTACAAGGGCGTGGCACAGGTCTACGGCGTCAAGCTCAAGGGATTCCCGGCCTGGTTCATGCACCGGACCTATCACCTCAGCCGGGTGCCCACCCTCAATCGCAAGGCCCGGGTCGTCTCGGACTGGACCCTTGCTCTGCTGTTCCGCCGCGAGATCGTGTCACTCGGTTCGTTCGCCGAGCCCTTCCGAGAATTCCGTCAGGTGAGTGCGCGTGGCGAGGACATGGGCCACGATCATTGACGTGGGTGGGCGGCAGTCCGGCAGTAATCTGTGCCTTGCGGCCCCCGTAGCCCAATCGGCAGAGGCAGGCGACTTAAAATCGCACCAGTGCGGGTTCAAATCCCGCCGGGGGCACCGCTGGGCCCGCCGGATCACTCGTCCGGTCGTCGGCGCAACCGCTTGATATCGCTCGCTCGCCGCTTGGCCTCACGTCGCCGCCGTAGTGATCCGGCTGTCACCCGACGTGCTCGACGTGGTGGGGGCGGGGGAGCGAGGGCCTCGGCGATCACCGCAGCCAAGCGGTCTCGGGCCGCTTCGCGGTTGCGCAGTTGCTCGCGATGGGTGGACGCAGCGACCGTGACGACCTCGTCCACCAGACGGTGACCCAGCCGGTGGACCAGACGTTCGCGCTGAGTCTCGTCGAGGGCCCGTGACGCCGACGGTTGCCAGCTGAGTTCGACGCGACTGTCCGTGGTGTTGACCCCCTGCCCGCCGGGCCCGCTGGAGCGTGAGAACCGCCATCTCAACTCCTCTGCGGGGATGACGAGGTCGGGTCGGGACTCGACTCGCACCACCAGATCACCAGGCACCTCACCAGGATGGCGGACGCCCACCGGGAACCATCAGCGCGCCGGTGCGGTTGAATACAACACGAGGCGGCTGTGATGTCGCCGAGTCCTTCGGAGGAGAACATGCAAGGCAACAACCCGGTCTTCAACCGCAACGAGGCCTTCACCAACAGCGGTGGCTACGCGCGGTTCGATGTGGCCACGCCGTCGCCCGATCAGCTGCGATCGCAGTACGACCTGCCTGCCGTGACGCGCGAAGCGACGCCGATGACCATGAATGACGTCATCGCCAAGTGCGCGCTGCTGTTCGGATTGTTCCTGCTGGCCGCCGTCCCGACGTACTTCCTCATGCCGCCGGAGCTGATCGGCATCGCCTGGATCGCGGGGATCGTCGTCACCCTGGGGTTGGGGCTCGTCATCGCCTTCAGCAAGACGGTGCGCCCGCCGCTGATCATGGCGTTCGCGGTCATCGAGGGCGTCTTCGTCGGTGCGATCAGCCAGGCTTTCGCCTACGCCTATGACGGCATCGTGCCGCAGGCGATCCTGGGCACCCTGGCGGCATTCACCGCCATGCTGATCGCCTACCAAACCGGGCTGATCAAGGTGACCAGCCGGTTCCGCAAGATCATGACCTTCGCGATCATCGGCTGGGCGATCCTGGGCATGGCCAACCTGGTCGGTGTCCTGCTCGGTTTCTCGCTGTTCTACGGCACCGGAATCTTCGGCCTGGCCCTGTCGGCTCTGGGTGTGGTGTTGGCGTCGCTGTCGCTGGCTCTCGACTTCGACTTCATCGAGCAGGGCGTACGCAACCGGATCCCCGAGCAGTACTCGTGGCTTGCAGCCCACGGTCTGCTGGTCACCCTGGTGTGGCTCTACCTCGAAATCCTGCGCCTGCTGTCCATCCTGCGCGGCGACTGACCCTCTTTCCGTGACGCAAACCCGCATCGACCCGTGTTGATCGAACCGACCGCGCCACGCGCGCGGCTGGCCCTCGAATCGACACGGGTCGCGGCGCGTCTGGTCGCCCTGGGTCCGCACCGGACGCCGGTCGAGCTGATGCGACAGGCTGTCGACGACCTGGCGGCTCTGGCATGGTCTGCGGAGCAACGCGCAGGTTCTCCACCGCAGATCCGGGTCGGCGCACACGGTTGGCGTGACGTCGTCATGGTCCTGGTCGACGACCTGTTGGCGCTCACTCCGGACGTCGCCGAACTTCGACCGACCGCCGACCGGCTCACTCGGTTGCGGCGCGAGCTGCCCTGACCCGTTGTCTCTCCGTCGTGGCGCCGCGACGCAGTCGTACCCATCGACCGCGCGCACCCCGGGCCCGGCCGCTGACCGACGTGGCCGACACCTGGGTTCCTGGGTGGTCCGCAGCAACGACGGCGGCATCTGCCACGGGCGCCACCAGGTCGATCGGCGCGAGCGGATTGCCGGGCGCGCCAGGTAGGTCCCCCTGGCTGACCTCCGCGCCGGCAGAATCCACACCCAGCGCTCCCACCAGTGCAGGCATCAGGTAGTCGACCGCCCGGGCGTACCCGATGGACGACGGGTGGAAGCCGTCGTCGGCGAACATGGCGCTGCGGTCGGCGCCGAACTCCACCCGCATCAGGTCGCCGATGGACACGGCCCGTCCGCCGCTCTCGACCACCGCGATTGCCTGAGCTGCGGCCAGCCGATGCGACCAGCGACGCGCCAACAGGCGCAGCGGCTGCGGGATCGGCCGTACCGTGCCGAGATCCGGGCAGGTGCCGACGATCACGACGACGCCGGCTGCCACCAGTCGGGACACCGCGGTGAGTAGGTGACGGACGGCGATATGTGGCGCGACCCGGGTCTTGACGTCGTTGGCGCCGATCACGATGACTGCCGCGTGTGGCACCGCGGTGTGGGCATCCGAGGTGTCGGCCGACAGCACGGCATCGACCTGGGCGACAAGATCAGCAGACACTGCTCCGATCCGCGCCACCACCCGTAGGTCGACGGGCCGTCCGGTCAGATCTGCCAGCCGCGTCGCCAGCAGGGCGCCGGGGGTCGAGGATGCCGCATGGGCGCCCTGACCCACGGCACCGGAATCGCCGATCATGACCAGGCGCCAGGGCGTTGCGCGAGCTGCAGGGTCATCGACCTCCGCAGCACCCGGCTGGGTGCCAGAGCTCGCCGCTGGCGTCCACGCCGGCCCGGGCGTGGGCAGGTACCAACCGTCGGCTGCGGGTGCTGCAGGCATCCGCGGCTCGATCCACCGTCGCGCGGCCAGGGATTCGGCCAGCAGCAGGGCGACGCCGCTCACGCCGGCGAGGGTGAGCCCGCCACCTCCGACCGCGGCAGCCAAAGCGACACGCCTGGCTGCCGCGACCCGACGTGGCGCAGGCGCGGTGACGGCAGGGCTGTTCCGGCTCAGCGCTGGGACACCCGACGTGCCCGCAACCAGGCGCGGATCTTCTCGCGTGGTTGCTCTCGAATCTCAGGACCGTGGGTGAATGCCGCCATCGAGTACTCCAGTTCACCGAGAACGTGACGGGTCTCCTGGTACATCGGGAAATCGTGCGTGACGTATGCGGGCAATCCGCGCAGACCGGCCACGTTCATGATCGTGTCACCGGTGACGAGGATGCCGGTGGGTTCGTGAAGCAGGGACATGTGCCCCGGGGTGTGCCCGGGGGTGTGAACGACCCGGAGTCCACCCGCGACGGGCAAGACGTCCCCGTCGGCGACCTCCTCGCCCACGTCCATGGCGGGAAACGCCTGGTTGACGGGGATCCCGAACAGGCGAGTCACCACATACCGGCGATCCGGTGTCGGGGGCGTGCCGCTTCGGGCGAACGGCGCGTCGTCGCTGTGGACGATCACGCGGGCGCCGGTTCCTCGGGCGATCCGCGCTGCGGAGCCGGCATGGTCATAGTGACTATGAGTAAGTACCACTCGCCGAATGTCACGAGGGTGTTTGCCAATGGACAACAGGCCATCCAGTAGCCGTCGTGACGCGAACGGCGTCCCGGCGTCGACCAGCGTCACCGACGTGTCCTGCTCGACGAACGCGAACGAGTTGACCACGTCGAACGGGGTTGTCGGGATCCGCCATACCCCCGGCGCGAGAAACACTGCTGCGGTTGCCACGGCGCCAGGGTAAGCAGCGGTGGGGTTTCTGACACGATGAGCCCATGCGCTTCGCCGAGTCGGTCGTCGACCTGGTTGGTCACACTCCTCTCGTCCGACTCTCGCGGGTGACCCACGGCCTGTGGCCGGGCGCAGCCGAGGGCCGGGGACCCACAGTCCTCGCCAAAGTCGAATATCTGAATCCGGGCGGCAGCGTCAAGGATCGAATCGCCCTCAAGATGGTCGAGGCGGCAGAGGCCGACGGCAGCCTTCCCCCCGGCGGCACGATCGTCGAGCCCACCAGCGGCAACACCGGTGTCGGACTGGCCCTGGTCGCGCAGCAACGTGGCTACACGTGCGTGTTCGTCTGCCCGGACAAGGTCAGCGAGGACAAGCGCAACGTGCTACGGGCATACGGCGCCGAGGTCGTGGTGTGCCCCACCGCCGTCGAGCCGAGCGACCCCGAGTCCTACTACTCGGTCTCTGACCGCCTGGCCCGCGAACTGCCGGGAGGGTGGAAGCCCAACCAGTATGCGAATCCCGCGGGCCCGGCCAGTCACTACGAGACCACCGGTCCGGAGATCTGGTCCGACACGGATGGCCGTGTGACGCACTTCGTTGCCGGTGTCGGTACCGGTGGGACCATCACCGGTACCGGCCGGTACCTGAAGGACGCAAGTGCGGCGCTCGCCGCCTCCGATCCGACGGCACGGCGCCGGGGCGTGCGAGTCGTCGGGGTGGATCCGGAGGGGTCGGTGTACTCCGGCGGCACAGGTCGGCCGTACCTGGTCGAGGGTGTGGGAGAAGACTTCTGGCCCAGCGCCTACGACCCCACGGTGCCGGACGAGATCGTAGCGGTCAGTGATGCCGACTCGTTTCACATGACCCGGCGATTGGCCCGCGAGGAGGGCTTGCTGGTGGGCGGATCGTGCGGGATGGCCGCCGTGGGTGCGTTGCGAGTCGCTGCCCGGCTCGCGGCCGAGGGCCATGACGACGCGGTCATCGTCGTGCTGTTGCCGGACGGCGGCCGCGGGTATCTGTCCAAGATATTCAACGATTCGTGGATGGCCTCGTACGGTTTCCTGCCGGGTGGAGTGGGACGGACCGCCGGTGAGGTGTTGCGCAGCAAGAGCGGTGACATGCCGGCACTGGTCCACACGCATCCTGGCGAGACGCTTCGTGACGCCATCGAAATCCTGCGGACCTATCAGGTGTCTCAGATGCCGGTCGTCAAGGCAGAGCCCCCCATCATGGCGGGGGAGGTAGCGGGGTCGGTCACCGAAACCCACTTGCTCGACGTCGTGTTCAGTGGCGATGCCAATCTCGCGGATCCGGTGTCGGCTCACATGGGTCCGCCGTTACCCCTCATCGGGTCCGGTGAGGACGTCGAAACGGTTCGCAAGGCCCTGCAGCTCTCGGACGCGGTCATGGTGATCGACGACGGCAAGCCGATCGGTGTGCTGACGCGCCACGACCTTCTCGGCTTTCTCGCATCGTGAGGTCGCGCACCTCGTGAGCGACGGCCATCCGTCGACGCCCGGCGTCGGCGCGTTGTTCCTGCGTCCCCGCCGTCGGGGTGACGCCCACGGATTGGGTGCCGGCCGGTCGTCGGCGTTGCAGAGTCCCGTGACGCGCGGCACCTTCCTGCTGCATGGTGACCTGCACAACCATTCGGACCTGTCGGACGGGTTCGGCCACGCCGAAGACGCCTTCGCGTCGATGCGGGCTGCGGGCCTGGACGCCGCCGCTCTCACCGACCACGCCGGTATAAGCGATCGCAGCGGAGCACTCGACCCGCATCTGGTCGACACGCTGCGACGGGTGTGGCCCGAGGACCCGGGGATGCCCTCGTCGCTGATGGGTGACACGGAATACGCGCGAGCCGGTGATCTTGCTGCTGCAGCCGAAAGCCGGGGCGAGTTCGCTGCGATTCGTGGTTTCGAGTGGACAACCCCACATCTGGGACACATCAACGTCTGGTTCTCCCCGACCTGGACTCCGGTGACCGACGTCACCATCTCGGGCGGGGTCGCCACGCTGCATGACTGGCTGGCGTCCGCAGCCGACGAGCCCGACGGCCAGGACATTCTCGCCGGCTTCAACCACCCCGGACGTGAGCGCCTGCGCTTCGACGCTTTCCGCTTCGACGCACGACTCGCTGATCGGCTGGTGAGCCTGGAGATGTTCAACCGGGACAGCGACTACCTGTTCGAGGGGGTATCCCGCGGGGGTCGGTCACCCCTGGTCGATTGCCTGGCGGCGGGGTGGTGGCCCGGTCTGGCAGGGGTGAGCGACGAGCACAGCCCGCGCTGGGGATTCGAACCTGGTAGGGGTCGAACCGGATTGTGGGTACGTGAGTGGTCCCGAGCGGGAGTGCGGGAAGCTCTGGCCGCCCGTCGAATCTTCGCCACACGCGAGCCCGGGCTGCGCCTCGACGTGGTGGCCGCCTGGGCGCGTCCCGGCACCGCAACGATCGCGTCGGTGATCACTCGGGGCGAGGCGGTCCGGATGGGGAGCCGACTGGGCCCGGTTCAGGCTGTCGCGCCCGACGAACGTGCCGACCCGACGGCCGTCGATCTGGCCGTCGACCTCGCCGGCCCTGGTGAGTGGGAGGGCCGTGAGGTCGCCATTCAGGTGCTCACGACAGGCGCCCTGGTCCCCGAGGTGGTCATGGAAACTGTGGGCCGGTTCGGATCACCGATCGTGGTGCGGACCCCCGTGGGCGGTGACGACTCGACCCCCTGGTTGGTGGTGAGAATCGCTGATCTGATCGAGCGCAACGAACGGCCAGGGCCCGTGGGGCACTTGGGCAACCGTCGGGCGCTCGCCTACGCCAGTCCTATCCGGCTGACCTGAGCGAGCTCTCAGCTGGTGTGCATAGGGTGGTCACGTGATGCGGATCGGCAAGGCACAGATGGCCACGACTGCTGTGGTCGTGATTGCGGTTCTCACGGTGACCGGGTGCACTCGCGAGGCCGCTTCGGCTGCGGACCCGTCGGCGCCCACCAGCACTACCACCAGCAGCAGCCGACCTAGCAGTACCCGAACGCCCACGTCGACCGAGGCGACGACCACCAGCGTGGTCGCGTCCGCCGAGCAACGCCCCACGACCGCACCGCCTGTGGCCGCGCCACGTGCCACTGTCTCGTCTGAGCTGCAGCTGGTGGTGGCAGCCGTCGACATCGATGCACCCATCATCGAGGTGGGCGTTACGGACAGTCGCGTGTTGGAGATCCCGGAAGATCCGGCCGTCGTAGGACGATGGGGCGACGGCGCCCGCCCCGGCGACGGAACCGGGTCCATAGTCCTGGCGGGCCATGTCGACTACAACGGGCGGCCTGGGGCGTTGAGGGCCCTGGCGTCACTCGAACCGGGCGATCAGGCGGTGCTCGCCGGCTCGGATGGCGACAAGATCTACATTGCCGAACGAGTGGACGTCTATCAGAAGCAGGCGCTGCCATACGAGGCGATCTTCCAATATGACGTGTCTGAGCGCCTCGTCATCGTCACCTGCGGTGGCCGGTTCGACCGCGCGGCAGGACATTACGAAAGCAACGTCGTCGCCTACCTGCGTCCGGCCTGAGCGTCCCCTGCCGATTCGGCCCGGACGAAGGGCCACGCCCGCCTCGCTCAGTCATGGCGAGGGGTCGGCTTCGAGCCTCCACTGCTTGTCCAGGTGAGCGATCGCCTCATGGAGGACCTCAGTGATGGGCCGTCGCGGTCGTTGTCGTGGATCGACGTGGCGGGGTGGAATCAACCTCAGCCCGCCCTGGTCTGCCCGGACGATGAACCATTCCCCGGCGTGGACGGCGGTGTGGTGTCTCGGACACAACAGGACCAAGTTGTCCATGTCCGATGAGCCGCCGTTTGCCCAGAACACGATGTGGTGGGCGTCGCACCAATCGGGAGGCGCGCCACAGACGATGCACCCCTCGTCGCGGGCGGCTAATGCTCGGCGCTGTGCGATCGTGACGAGGCGGTGCTCGCGTCCGACGTCCAGTGGACCCAGAGAAGCGTCCATGACCACCCGCTGCAGCACCGCGTCGCAGGCGAGTCGTGCCAGTGCCCATGGCTGGAGCACCTCGCCGGACTCGGTCACGGCCGATGTGGTCAGCGGTGGTGTGTCGGCGTGATCCGGTGGCGTCGACTCGGCGCCGACGAGTTGGGCTGACGTGGCGTGGACCACCACACGTGGTCGTTCGCCACGTCGCGGCTGTGCCACCCCGAGGGCCAGATCCGACACGGTCGCGAGCGCATCGGCACGTCGTTGCCGGGCGGTACGGAGGTCTCGGTCGCTACTCCCGTCCCTGTGGTTCACCATCGGTTCTGGCGCCGAGTGCGCATCGATCGCGGCCCGCAGCGACGCCCCCGCTATGGCGTCGAGTTGGAATCGACCGACCAACATTCCCGTGCTGTCCGTGTTCATGTCCAAGAAGCGACGTTGCGCAGCGCCCGGGTCGCGCCGCCTATGACCGTCCGGGTCGACTCGATCCAACATCATGCGCACGGCTGTTCGTAGCTCGCGCGCACTGGAGCCAGCATCCACGACGGTGTGCAGCAGTGATGTGACGGCTGCTCGGTTCTCGGCGTCGTCCAACAGGTGATGGGGGATCGCGTCCATGCATGCGACGGCGACGTCGACGTGCTCGCGACAGACAGCCCCCTGTGTCAACCGGGGGTCGAAGCCCGCGAGCACCCCGTCGGGCGCGGTCGCCCTAGCGGCGGCGACATCACGACGGGCGGCGCCGGCCGATGCTCCGGTCGCCTCGCGAACCAGCCCCTCCGTCCGAGACCCACCCCCATCACCATGACCGTCGATCTGACGCAGCACGCAGAGGTACGCGGCCTCGATCGCACACCGCACCACTGCCATCTGGTGCAACGCCCGGGTCAATGTGTCGCGCGGCATGGCCGAGGAGGGGTGGTCGAGGAGTTGGCGTGCCGCAGCGACCGAGACGGTGATCGCGGTGATCGCGTCCATCGCATCCTCCGGTCCTTCGCTGTGCGACATGTTCGAACACTAGTACGAACAGAGCGACTCGTCCACCTTTCCGATAGCCACCGCGACGCGACCGCCCTGCCCCGCCTGAGGCCGCCCAGCTCGTATCGGCGCCGCCCTACAAGCCGCCGCCCGCCGCAGGCCCTGGCCCGCCCGAGGCCCTGGCCCGCCCGAGGCCTCGCCCGGGCATGCGAAACGCCATGGAAACCACCGCGCAACACCCAAAGGTGATCTTCTGTCATCCTCCGGCCGTGAGGTCCGAGATGAGCACGCCCCCCGTCGCCAGCCGGTCGTCCGGCTCGCCGCGCGTGCTGTCCGCCGCATCGCTCTTGATCATCATTCTGGCTTCGGCAGTGCTGTGGGAGGGCTACAAGGCACTAGGCCAGGCCGCGGGTGGCGTCTGGCCAGGAACGGATCTGGGGCTGCCGATACGCACGAACGACCGAGCGATGCCTCATCTGTGGGATATCTGGGCGTCCCTGTTCGCGCCTGCACGCAGAGGTGGCGAGGACATTCTCCTGGTCATTCTCCTCGAGGCTGCCCTTTACACCTGGCGCTCGGCCCTCATCGGTTTCCTTATCGGTTCGGCCACCGGCTTCGCCATCGCCGTGACATTCGTTCGTTCTCGGTTGGCCGAGCGCGGCCTCATGCCCTACGTCATCGCCTCTCAGACGGTACCCGTGCTGGCCATCGCCCCGATCCTGGTCATCTGGTCGGGCCGCCTGGACTTGCCCTCGTGGGTCCCGGTCAGCGTGATATCCGCGTACTTGGCCTTCTACCCCGTGGCTATCGCCATGCTGCGAGGGTTGCGTTCGCCCGAGCCGACTGCGAGCGAACTCATGAGGTCCTACGCCGCGGGTAGCAAGGACCTACTGACCAAGCTCCAGATTCCGGCCGCGCTGCCGTTCGTGTTTCCGGCGTTACGGATCTCGGCGACGGCATCTATCATCGGTGCCATCGTGGGTGAGCTTCCCGCAGGTCTGTCGACCGGCCTCGGGCGAGCCATTCTCGGCTTCGCTTCCAGCTTCTCCAGTGCCCCCGAGAAGCTTTTTGCATCCGTGATCGTCGCGTCCCTGCTGGGGATCACATTCGTCGGTCTCGTAGCGGTCGCCGAGCGCATCGTCGTCCCACGTGGCGCGCGTATCGACCCTGACCTTGCCCGAGTGACAGGCGACCCGAGGGCGGTGGTGGCGGCGTGAGTGCCATATCTCTGAGCGGCGTCGCCAAGACGTTTCGCACCTCGGGCTCGAGCGATGTCGCGGCACTCGACGACATTTCGTTGGAGGTGCGGTCCGGTGAATTCGTCAGCCTCATCGGTCCATCCGGCTGCGGAAAGTCCACGCTGCTGCGGGTGATCGCAGACCTGCTACCTCCGACGACCGGAACCGTGCTGGTAAACGGAGCGAGCGCCCACCAGGCACGGTTGGCCCGGACGTACGGCATGGTGTTCCAGGCAGCCACCCTGTTCGAGTGGCGCACTGTCGCGGCGAACATCGAATTACCGCTCGAAATCATGGGGATGCCTCGGGCCGAGCGTCGCGGGCGCGCGCGAGACATGCTCGACCTGGTGGGACTGGCTGATTTTGCCGAGCATCACCCGTGGCAACTGTCGGGTGGTATGCAACAACGTGTGGCGATCGCTCGGGCCTTGTCCTTCCGGCCGGCCGTCCTCCTCATGGACGAGCCATTCGGGGCCCTGGACGAGATGACCAGGGAACGCATGCAATCGGAGCTGCTGCGCATCTGGAAAGAAACTGCGACCACCATAGTGTTCGTCACGCACTCGATACCTGAGGCCGTCTTCCTGTCGTCTCGCGTCGTGGTCATGTCGGCGCGCCCAGGTCGAATCGCGGACATCGTCGACGTCGATCTCGCTCAGCCACGCGGCGTCGACACCCGGGCGGACCCGGCCTTCTTCAGCCTGGTCACCAAGGTCCGGGAAAGCCTGCGCACCATCGAGGTGGACCCATGAGGGCCGCGAACTGGCGGACAGTCGCTCCTGCGGTAGTCGTATTCGCCGTCGTCCTCGTCGGCTGGGAGGTCGGCGTCAGAGTCGCGCAGGTGCAGAGCTTCATCCTGCCGGCGCCCACGGCGATCGCGGCTGCCGTCGTCGAGCAGTGGCCGACCCTCTCGGCGGCTGCCAGGGGCACATTCGGTGGTGCCCTGGCCGGACTGACGGTCGGCGCGGCGCTGGCTGCGGCTGCAGCCGGTGCTGCCGCTCGGTGGTCCGGGTTTCGCGCAGGGGCCATGCCGCTGGCCGTCGCCGCCAACTCGATGCCCATCATCGTGTTGGCACCGGTCGCCAACGCCTGGTTCGGTCTGGTCAG
Organism: Micrococcales bacterium; assembly: GCA_031398915.1. GTDB lineage: Bacteria > Actinomycetota > Actinomycetes > Actinomycetales > JBBAYJ01 > JANNOG01. The sequence continues at coordinate 65,636 of JANNOG010000048.1, forward strand.
CCCTGTGGGAACCGTGGTCGTGGTCGCAGTTCTGGTGTTCTTTCCATTCATGATCAACATGGTCAAGGGATTGCTCTCGGCCTCGGCTGCACATCACGAATTGATGGCCACCTACGCCGCCACCCGCCGCAACGTCCTCTGGCGGGTGCAGGTGCCCGCTGCACTGCCGTTCGTGTTCTCTGCCCTCAAGATCGCCACACCACTCGCAGTCATCGGAGCAATCGTCAAGGAATACTTCGGTGGGCCACAGGACAGGCTGGGGCAATACATCACGTCCCGCGCCGGACTGTTCCAGTTCGACGAGGCATGGGCCGCCATCGTCGTGGCCTCAACCTTCGGAATCTTCCTTTACCTCCTTATCCTCCTTGCTGAACGCCGTGTCATCGGATGGCACGCCTCACTCCGTACGACCAACTGATCAGTCCTGCCCTCACCGAAGGAGAATCATGCGAATGTCCACCCCGTTACGCCTGGCAACGCTGGCCGCCGCGACCTCCCTGGCCCTGGCTGCCTGTAGTAGCGACACGACCGATGCCGACACGAGCGCCTCGCCCGGAGCTGCAGATTCGGTGGAAGCCGCCGATCTCACGCCGGTCAAATTGCAGCTGCAATGGGTCGCTCAGGCACAGTTCGCCGGCTATTACGCCGCCGTCGCCGAGGGCTTCTACGCAGACGAGGGCTTGGACGTCGAAATCCTCGAGGGCGCCGTCGACATCGTGCCGCAGCAGGTCGTCGCCACCGGCGCGGCGGAGTTCGGTCTGGCTTGGGTGCCCAAAGCCCTCGTCTCCAACACCGAAGACGCTGGACTGGTCAACGTCGGTCAGGTGTTCCAACGCTCCGGCACCCTCATGGTGTCGTTCGCGGAGGACGGAATCACGTCGCCCGGGGACTTCGCCGGAAAGACCGTCGGTAACTGGGGCTTCGGCAACGAATACGAACTCACTGCCGCGATCGAGCAGGCGGGCGTCACAGACGTCAACCTGGTCGCCCAGAACTTCGACATGGAAGGCCTGCTGACCGGTGAGATCGATGTCGCCGAGGCCATGATCTACAACGAGTACGCCCAGGTCCTCGAGGCGATCAACCCCGAGACCGGCGAGTTGTACCAGCCTGACGACCTGGCGGTCATCGACTTCAACGACGTCGGTACCGCCATGTTGCAGGACGCGGTCTGGACCACCGGGGCCTACGCCGAAGAGAACCCGGACACCGTCGAGGCATTCCTGCGAGGCAGTTTCAAGGGATGGATCTTCTGCCGTGACAACGCGGACGCGTGCGTCGAGCACGTTCTCGATGCGGGACCCACCTTGGGTGCCAGCCACCAGGCGTGGCAGATGAACGAGGTCAACGCCCTCATCTGGCCCTCACCCGGCGGTATCGGCGTCATGGACCCGGACGCCTGGGCGCAGACCGTCGAGGTCGCCACCACTCAGATCCCCGAGCTGGACGGTCAAGAGATCCCCGACTCGTCGTACACCACCGAGTTCGCCGAGGCAGCGGTCGCAGATCTGGAGGCCGAGGGCCTGGACGTGGCGGGCGAGGACTTCGAGAAGACCGAGGTCACCCTCAACGAGGGCGGCGAGTAACAGTCCCTATCGTGACGGCGTCGCCGGATTCAGCCCCGGCGGCGCCGTCCGGTACGTGACCGGGGTCCGGGACAGTCGAATCGGGTTGCGGGCGGTCGACACCGAGCCGGTGGTGACGAGAGGGTCGAGGCCCAATGCCGTCGCCATCTCGAATGCCGCGGAGATGTCATTGACCGCACCCGCAGGCACGCCGGCAGAGGTGAGCCGGTGCACCCACTCGCCGGTGCCATCAGTTCGTAGTACTCCGGTCAACAGCTCGTGCAATTCGTCGCGATTGCCCACCCGCGAGGGGTTGTCGGCGAACCGAGGCCAGGTCGGCCATTCGGGGTGGCCGAGAACGTCGCACAGGGCAGCGAACTGGCGGTCGTTTCCCACTGCGAGGGCAACTCGCCCATCCGCAGTCGGCACCGTCTCGTAGGGGGCGATCGAGGGGTGTCGGTTGCCATTGCGCGTGGCCACCACCCCGCCATCAGTGACTGCCGACGCCTGATTTGTCAGGGCTTCCAACAACGGTCTCATCACAACGAACTCCAGATCTTGCCCCTCGCCGGTGC
>JANNOG010000019.1:0-5611 GCA_031398915.1 Micrococcales bacterium
CACGAGACGCTGCGACAGGATGATCGCGTCCTCGTAGTTGTGCCCGTTCCACGGCATGAACGCGACCAGCAGGTTGCGTCCCAGCGCCATCTCGCCACCGTCGGTCGCCGGCCCGTCGGCCATGATCCCGTTCCTCGAACACGACGACGCGAACCGGGCGTTGATGGGGTCGAACATGCAGCGCCAGGCGGTTCCGCTGGTCCGTTCCGAGGCGCCGTTCGTCGGTACCGGGATGGAGTTGCGCGCCGCCGTCGACGCCGGAGACGTCGTGGTCGCCACTCAGGGTGGTGTCGTCACCGAGGTGGCGGCCGACGCGGTGACGGTGTCCAACGACGACGGCACCTACGTCACCTACCGCGTCCGCAAGTTCACCCGCTCCAACCAGGGCACCTCGTACAACCAGAAGGTCCTGGTGGACGCCGGACAACGGGTCGAGGCCGGGTCGATCCTGGCCGACGGGCCGGCGACCGACGGTGGCGAGATGGCGCTGGGACGCAACCTGCTGGTCGCGTTCATGCCGTGGAACGGGCACAACTACGAGGACGCGATCATCCTGTCGCAGCGTCTCGTGCAGCACGACGTGCTCTCGTCGATCCACATCGAAGAGCACGAGGTCGACGCCCGCGACACCAAGCTGGGCCCGGAAGAGATCACCCGCGACATCCCCAACGTCAGCGAAGAGATCCTCGCCGACCTGGACGAGCGCGGCATCATCCGGATCGGCGCCGAGGTCGTGCCCGGTGACATCCTGGTCGGGAAGGTCACGCCCAAGGGCGAGACCGAGCTGACCCCGGAGGAGCGACTGCTCCGAGCGATCTTCGGCGAGAAGGCCCGAGAGGTCCGCGACACCTCGCTCAAGGTCCCTCACGGCGAGTCGGGAACCATCATCGGCGTGCGGGTGTTCGACCGCGACGAGGGCGACGAGCTGCCGCCCGGCGTCAACCAGTTGGTACGCGTCTACATCGCGCAGAAGCGCAAGATCACCGACGGCGACAAGCTGGCCGGCCGCCACGGCAACAAGGGGGTAATCTCCAAGATCCTTCCGGTCGAGGACATGCCGTTCCTTGCCGACGGCACGCCGGTCGACGTTGTGCTCAACCCGCTGGGCGTGCCGGGCCGGATGAACATCGGCCAGATCCTCGAACTGCACCTCGGGTGGGTCGCCAGCCGAGGCTGGAAGGTCGAGGGCAACCCCGACTGGTCCAAGCACCTGCCCGACGAGGTCCGTGAGGGCGCTCCGGACACCCCGGTGGCCAGCCCGGTCTTCGACGGTGCCCGCGAGGAAGAGATCATCGGCCTGCTCGGCTCGACCCTGCCGAACCAGGACGGGGACCGGATGGTGGGCGAGAGCGGTAAGGCGCAGCTGTTCGACGGGCGTACCGGAGACCCGTTCCCGGACCCGGTCTCGGTCGGCTACATGTACATCCTCAAGCTCCACCACCTCGTGGATGACAAGATCCACGCCCGCTCGACCGGTCCGTACTCGATGATCACCCAGCAGCCGCTCGGTGGTAAGGCGCAGTTCGGTGGTCAGCGGTTCGGCGAGATGGAGGTGTGGGCTCTCGAGGCCTACGGCGCCGCCTACGCGCTGCAGGAGTTGCTGACGATCAAGTCCGACGACGTCACCGGCCGGGTCAAGGTCTACGAGGCGATCGTCAAGGGCGACAACATCCCCGAACCAGGGATCCCCGAGTCGTTCAAGGTCCTCATCAAGGAGATGCAGTCGCTGTGTCTCAACGTCGAGGTGCTGTCCAGCGACGGTGAATCGATCGAGATGCGTGACTCGGACGACGACGTGTTCCGCGCTGCCGAAGAACTCGGTATCGACCTGTCGCGGCGTGAACCGAGCAGTGTTGAAGAGGTCTGACGCCACCAGGTTCACCCCGCGACTCGTTCGCGTCACTAACAGCACCACCCAGTTGCACCACCCGAGAGGGGATTGAGCCGCATGCTCGACGTCAACTTCTTCGATGAACTGCGTATCGGCCTTGCCACTGCCGAGAACATCCGGCAGTGGAGCTATGGCGAGGTCAAGAAGCCCGAGACCATCAACTACCGCACGCTCAAGCCCGAGAAGGACGGACTCTTCTGCGAGAAGATCTTCGGCCCCACCCGGGACTGGGAGTGCTACTGCGGTAAGTACAAGCGTGTTCGCTTCAAGGGCATCATCTGCGAGCGATGCGGCGTCGAGGTCACCCGGGCCAAGGTGCGTCGTGAGCGCATGGGCCACGTCGAGCTCGCTGCTCCCGTCACGCACATCTGGTACTTCAAGGGTGTGCCGAGCCGCCTCGGCTACCTGTTGGATCTGGCGCCGAAGGATCTCGAAAAGGTCATCTACTTCGCCGCCTACATGATCACGTGGGTGGACATCGAGGGTCGGCAGCGCGATCTGCCGAGCCTCGAAACCGGCATCGTCAACGAGAAGCGCGAGATCGAGAACCGGCGTGACGCCGAGATCGAGGTCCGCGCCCAAGAACTCGAAGCCGATATCGCCACCCTCGAAGCCGAAGGTGCCAAGTCCGACGTCCGCCGCAAGGTGAAGGAGTCGGGCGAGCGCGAAATGGCGCAGATGCGTCGTCGTGCCACCCAGGAACTCGATCGCCTGGACGCCGTCTGGGATCGTTTCCGTGGCCTCAAGGTTCAAGACCTCGAGGGCGACGAGATCCTCTACCGCGAAATGCGTGCCCGTTTCGGTATGTACTTCGAGGGCGGCATGGGCGCGGCAGCCATCCAGAAGCGGCTGGAGACATTCGACCTGCAGGCCGAATCCGAGTCGCTGCGCGAGACCATCGCCACCGGCAAGGGTCAGAAGAAGACCCGCGCCCTCAAGCGGCTCAAGGTCGTGTCGGCCTTTCTCACCACCACCAACTCGCCCAATGGCATGGTGCTGGACTGCATCCCGGTCATCCCGCCGGATCTGCGCCCGATGGTGCAGCTGGACGGCGGCCGGTTCGCCACGTCGGACCTCAACGACCTGTACCGCCGCGTGATCAACCGGAACAACCGGCTCAAGCGACTGCTCGACCTCGGTGCGCCCGAGATCATCGTCAACAACGAGAAGCGGATGCTCCAGGAGGCTGTCGACGCGCTGTTCGACAACGGCCGTCGTGGTCGCCCCGTCACAGGGCCCGGCAACCGCGCGCTCAAGTCGCTGTCCGACATGCTCAAGGGCAAGCAGGGGCGCTTCCGGCAGAACCTGCTGGGCAAGCGCGTCGACTACTCGGGTCGTTCGGTCATCGTCGTCGGCCCGCAGCTCAAGCTCCACCAGTGCGGTCTGCCCAAGCAGATGGCGCTGGAGCTGTTCAAGCCGTTCGTCATGAAGCGCCTGGTCGACCTCAACCACGCACAGAACATCAAGTCGGCCAAGCGCATGGTCGAGCGGTCACGCTCGGTCGTGTGGGACGTCCTCGAAGAGGTCATCGCCGAACACCCGGTGCTGTTGAACCGGGCGCCGACGCTGCACCGGTTGGGTATCCAGGCCTTCGAGCCGCAGCTGGTCGAGGGCAAAGCCATCCAGATCCACCCGTTGGTGTGTACGGCGTTCAACGCCGACTTCGACGGCGACCAGATGGCAGTCCACCTCCCGCTGTCGGCCGAGGCGCAGGCCGAGGCTCGCATCCTCATGCTGTCCAGCAACAACATCCTCAAGCCGGCCGACGGTCGACCGGTGACCATGCCCACCCAGGACATGATCATCGGGTTGTACCACCTGACCAACGAGGGTGACGGGTTTGCCGGCGCGGGTCGGATCTTCGGGTCCATCCCCGAGGCTCTGATGGCCTACGACCAGGGTCAGCTGCACGTCAACGCACCGATCACGATGCGACTCACCGACGTCGTGCCACCCGTGGGTCACGAGGGTCTCGACGATTCGTGGACGGTCGGCGACTCGCTGCGGCTGGAGACGACGCTCGGTCGGGCGCTGTTCAACGAGACGCTGCCCGGCGACTTCGCCTACGTCAACTACACCGTCGGCAAGAAGCAACTGTCGTCGATCATCTACGACCTGGCCGAGCGCTACCCCAAGGTGCAGGTCGCGGCAACCCTGGACGCGCTCAAGGAGGCCGGGTTCCACTGGGCCACCCGGTCGGGGACGACGGTGTCGATCTCGGACGTGGTGACGCCTCCGAACAAGATCCAGATCCTGGAGGCGTACGAGGACCGCGCCGCCAAGGTCCAGGTGCAGTACGAGCGCGGTCTGACCACCGACGGTGAGCGGCGCGCCGAACTCATCAAGATCTGGACCGAGGCGACGGCCGAGGTGGCCGCCGCCATGGAGGCCAACCTTCCCGAGAGCAACCCCATCTCACGGATGGTGCGCTCGGGTGCCCGAGGCAACTACATGCAGCTGCGGCAGATTGCCGGAATGCGTGGCCTGGTGGCCAACCCCAAGGGTGAGATCATCCCGCGGCCGATCAAGGCGAACTTCCGTGAGGGCCTCACCGTGCTGGAGTACTTCATCTCCACCCACGGCGCCCGTAAGGGGCTGGCCGACACGGCACTGCGTACGGCGGACTCGGGGTACCTCACCCGACGTCTGGTCGACGTGTCGCAGGACGTCATCGTCCGCGAGGAGGACTGCGGTACCGAGCGCGGATTCGTCCTGCCGATCGCCACACCGGACTCGTCCGGGGTGCTGGTCAAGGACGACCACGTCGAATCCAGCGTGTATGCGCGAACCCTGGCGACCGAGGTCGTCGTCGACGGCGAGACGTTGGCTGCCGCCGGCGTCGACCTGGGCGACACGGTCATCGACTCGCTGATCGCTCGCGGTGTGCGCGAGATCAAGGTGCGTTCGGTTCTGACGTGTGAGTCCGCGGTCGGCACGTGCGCCATGTGTTACGGCCGTTCGCTCGCCGCAGGCCACCTGGTCGACATCGGTGAGGCTGTCGGGATCGTTGCCGCGCAGTCCATCGGTGAGCCGGGTACGCAGCTGACGATGCGTACGTTCCACACCGGTGGTGTGGCCAGCGACATCGACATCACGCAGGGTCTGCCGCGTGTGGTCGAGCTGTTCGAGGCGCGTACCCCCAAGGGCGTCGCCCCGATCGCCGAGACTGCCGGCCGCCTGCGCATCGACGCCGAGGCCAGGGTCATGACCCTGATCCCGGACGACGGTACGGAAGAGATCGAGGTTCCCTATAGCTCGCGTGCCAAGCTGCTTGTCGCCGATGGCGACACGGTCACCGTGGGTCAGCAGTTGATCTTCGGTGTGATCGACCCGAAGCAGGTGTTGCGTCTGCTCGGGCCGCGGCGGGTGCAGCAGCACCTGGTGGACGAGGTGCAGCGGGTGTACCGGTCCCAGGGTGTGACGATCCACGACAAGCACATCGAGGTCATCGTTCGGCAGATGCTCAAGCGGGTGACGGTCATCGACTCCTCTGATGCCGATCTGCTGCCGGGTGAGTTGGTGGAGCGGTCGCGCTTCGAGGCCGAGAACCGCCGGGTGGTTGCCGAGGGCGGTCGTCCGGCGTCGGGGCGTGCCGAGCTGATGGGTATCACGAAGGCGTCGCTTGCTACGGAGTCGTGGTTGTCGGCGGCGTCGTTCCAGGAGACCACGCGGGTGTTGACGGATGCGGCGATCAATGCCAAGTCCGACCCGTTGTTGGGT
>JANNOG010000046.1:0-10950 GCA_031398915.1 Micrococcales bacterium
CCTCGCACGGCTGCATCCGGGTGTCCAACGATGTGGCCGAGCAACTTGCCGCCATCCTGGCGCTCGGTGTCCCCGTCGATATTGCGGCGTGAGGGAGGGGCCGAGAGTGAGACGATCCTGCCGTGTCCGAGGTGTCGGATCCCGACTTGGTGCTGGCCGCAGTTGCCGGAGATCGCGATGCGTTCGCTGCGATCTACGACCGCTATGCCGACCGGCTCTACGGAATGTGCCTGCGCCAGCTGCGCGACCCGGAGGCGGCGGCGGACATCACACAGGACACCTTCGTCATCGCGGCCCAACGTGTGGCCGGGCTGCAGGACCCGGGGCGGTTGCGGGCCTGGCTGTTCGCAGTGGCCCGCCACCAGATCGTCGACCATATCCGGCGGACCCGTCGGTTCGTGTCTGACGAGGGGCTGGACGTGGCGACCGAGGACACCACATCAGCGGGCGGCCTTGCTGGGCTTCGTGCAAGCGAGCTGCAGGACCTCATCGCGGGCGCGCAGGCGGGCCTCGACGAGCGTGACCGCCTGGTCCTCGACCTCACCTATCGAGAGGAGATGGGTGGCGCCGAGCTGGCCGCCGCCCTCGGGGTGCGCCCGGATCACGTGCATCAACTCCTCAGCCGGGCACGTAAACGTCTGGAGACCTCGCTCGGGTCGCTGCTGGTCGCCCGGCAGGGCCGAGACGACTGTGAGGATCTCGCGCAGCTGCTGGAGGGGTGGGACGGACGCTTCTCGACGGTGTGGCGTAAACGGGTCGCCCGCCACGTCGAGGGCTGCGACGTCTGCACCCGGCTGCGCAGCGCGGCCCTCAGCCCAGCCGCCCTCGCCGCCGCGATGCCGCTCGCCATGGCGCCGCTCGAACTGCGTGGACACGCACTCGCCGGATTCGACGGGTGGATCGAGGCCGGTGGTGCCGGTCACGTCTCCCCGGGTGGATCGTGGCGAAGGGACGGCTTCCCAGGTCGGTCCGCTCGGTCGCGGCTGCCCGTGCTGGTGGGCAGCTTGGCAGCCGTGCTGGTCCTGGGCGCCGGAGGGATCGTTGCGATTGCCGCATTGGCCGAGGCGCCGGGCGATCCCGTGGCGATTGCCGTGTCTGTGGGGACGGACCAGGGCGGGACCAGCGAGGTGTCGGCGTCGGGCTCGGCTGCCACCGGACTCGGCGGATCGCCGACCATGCCGTCCGCCACATCCTCGACCTCGGGAGCGACATCGTCGTCGACCACCGCGCCCACCACCTCAACGGGCACCTCCACGGGCACCTCCACGGGTAGCTCGACGTCGGCGACCGCGACGACATCCGGCCCATCGGCCGGCCCTGCGAACACCACCGGGTCGACCGGCCCGGCTACGACGACTCCGGGGTCCACCGGGACGCCCCCGCCGACCACCGCGACGTCGCCCGGAACCACGGTCCCTCCGATCGGTGCGGCGCTGGTTGCCACGCCCGATACCGTCAGCATCGCGCCGGCACTCGGCTCCACGACCACGTTTCGGCTGTCACACACGGGGTCAGAGACGGTGAAATACGCCATCACAGCGCCAGATGGGTTGAGTGCCGCTGCCGCCAGCGGGACCCTGGACCCGGGGGAGTCGGTCGCCGTCGTGTTGACCCGTGTCGTCACCTCCACCCGAGCGCCTGGGGCTGTGGTGAGGATCGTCAGTGACACGGCCGACTCGGCCCAGGTCACCGTGCGGCTGGCACCCGCGCAGGGCGGTCGGTGAACTGTCGGGTCATGGCCGCGTCCCAGGCCCAACCCGGCAGGATTCGGCTGGCGTGGACGACGAGCGAGTTGGTGAGGCCGACCCGGTACCGGCGGGCGGGTCGACTGGCCGTCGCGGCCCGCACGACCGTGGTCGCCACCTGGTCCGGGGTGGCGGCGAAGGACGGCTGGATTCGTCCGGCGGCGGCCATTCCGCGCGCGAGGGCGGCATACGGACCATCCAGGTGTGGGGCGAGGTCACTGGAGTTGGCGGCGAACGAGCTGGATACCGGACCGGGCTGCACGACGGCGACGGGGACCACGAGATCGACCTCATCGGCGAGCGTCCCGATCGTCGAGTGGTGGCGATAGAGGTCAAGCTCGGTGCGGTAGCCGATGACCGCGACATCCGACACCTCAGGTGGTTGTCCGAGCGTCTGGGCGACGACCTGCTGGACGGCGTTGTCGTCACCACGGGCACCGAGGCCTATCGCCGCCCGGACGGTATCGCCGTCGTCCCTGCCGCCCTGCTCGGACCCTGATCGATGGCCGCGTCGCCCCCGTCAATTCAATTCTTGACCACTCTGGTCAGTAGGTCGTAGGTCGCGACGATCTCGTCTTGCTGATTGGTGACCACCGCGTCCCAGCGGACCTCGCCGTACTCCTCGTCCTCCATCGGCGTGATCTGCTGTGCCGTCAACGTGACCCGCACCTCGTCGCCCGCGCCGACCGGTGCGAGAAGGCGCAGGTTATCGAGACCGTAATGCGTCGGGGCGGGATCAGCGGCTGTTGCCTCGTGGCTGTGAGTCGCGAAGGAGACATGACCGAGGAGATCGGTGAAGCGGCTGACGTCGTCAAGGGTGATCGCGCGTGGCCCCGACACCACGGCGTCACCCAGATTCAGCCGAGACAGCGGTGTGGTGAACGGATTGCCGACCTCGACGCTGGTGGGTGCGCCGGGGCGCCACTGTGCGGTGAGCTGCGTGAGAACCCTGGGCGTCGCCTGCACGGCGGTGCGCTGCATGTAGTGCACCACCGAACGCATGCCTCCCAGCTCCTCACCGCCCCCTGCCCGTCCGGGACCGCCGTGGACCAGAGGTGGCATGGGCGAGCCGTGCCCGGTGCTGGTGCGCGCGTCGTCGCGGTCGAGCACGAGAACCCGGCCGTGGAACGGTGCAATGCCCTCGAAGAGGGTCGACACGACCTGGGGGTCTGCGCTGGCGATCGTGGCGACGAGCGATCCACCGCCTCGCCGGGTGAGCCGGACGGCGTCCGCCAGATCGCGGTATCCCAGGATGGACGCGACGGGCCCGAAGGCCTCGATCTGGTGCACCACGTCGGCATCCGCGTCCGCGAACCGCAGGAGTACCGGGGCCATGAAGGCCCCCTCGGCGACTACGGCGCTCGTGCCATCGGCCCGTGTCACAGCCGGCTCGTCGAGGGTGCCGATCGCCATCGAGGCACCTCCGGCCAGTAGCCGCTCGACGCTGCGCAGGACCTCGTCGCGCTGCTCGGTGCTGGCCAGCGGTCCCATCGTCACACCCGGTGCCCGGGGATCTCCGATGACGACACGGGCGGTCAGGCGCGCGTCGATCGCCGCCACCACCGCGTCCACGCGTTCGACGGGCACGATGACGCGACGGATCGCTGTGCACTTCTGGCCGGCCTTGCTGGTCATCTCGGTGACGACCGAGGCGACGAACGCCTCGAACTTGGGCGTGCCCGCATCGGCGTCCGGGCCCAGGATCGCCGTGTTCAACGAGTCGGTCTCCGCCGTCAACACGACACCGCGATCGATGACTCCCGCGTCTTCGCGCAGCGCCCGCGCCGTCGCCGCCGAGCCCGTGAAACCCACCCGGTCGCGGAGGTCGAGGTGATCGAGGAAACCTCGAACCGAGCCGTTGATCAGTTGCAGACAACCGGCCGGCAGCACACCCGAATCGACCATCAGCGCCACACACGCCTGCGTGACATATGCCGTCGTGGTGGCCGGCTTGACGATGCTCGGCACACCGGCCAGAAATGCCGGCGCAAGCTTTTCCAGCATCCCCCACACCGGGAAGTTGAAAGCATTCACCTGGAAGGCGACACCAGGCACGCGGGTGAACAGGTGTTGCCCGCCGAACGACCCGTCCTTGGACAGGTTCTCGGGCGCTCCGTCCACGATCATCGTGGCGTTCGGGAGTTCGATACGACCTTTCGACCCGTAGGTGAGAAGGACGCCGATACCACCGTCGATATCCAGAACGGAGTCGCGCGACGTCGCACCTGTTCGCGCGCTGAGGTGATACAACGACTCCCTCGCGCTCCGCAGATGCGTCCCGAGCCTCGTGAGGATCGCGGCGCGCTGGTGAAAGGTGAGTGCCCCCAGCGATGCCTGACCGACGGTTCGTCCGTACTCGATGGCGGCTGCGACGTCGAGGCCGACGCCGCCGACGAGTGCCACGACCTCACCGGTCGACGCGTCGACTACCGGCGCGCCGGTGTCGGGTCGCCACCAGTCACCCTGGACGTAGCTGGGCAGGACGTCGGGCCCGCCGAGGCCGACAGTGTCGGAGGAGGCAGTGGTCATCGTCATGAGGACTCCTTCGTCATTCGACGATCAGATGGGTGCTCAGCCGCCCTCAGCTCAACGGCCCTCAGCTCGGCCACGTGAAGAATCCCTCGCCGGTCTTCCGGCCGAGTTTGCCGTCGGCGACCATGGACCGCAGCAGGTCGGGCGGGCTGAACCGCTCACCCAGCGCACCGGCCAGGTACTCGCAGATGCCGAGCCGGACGTCCAGCCCCACCATGTCGGTCAGGCGCAACGGGCCCACCGGAAACTTGTAGCCCAACACCATGGCCGCGTCGATGTCGTCGGCGGACGCGACACGCGCTTCGAGCATGCGGATCGCCTCGAGTGCGATCGCCACACCCAGCCGTGAGCTGGCGAATCCTGGTGAGTCGCTGACCGTGATCGCGGTCTTCCCGATCGCCGCCACCCAGGTGCGGGCGTGTTCCACCAGGTCCGGGTCGGTCCGAGCGCCGTGGACGATTTCGACCAGGGTGGAACTGGGGACGGGATTGAAGAAGTGGAGGCCGATCAGCCGCTCGGGACGGATCAGCGCCTGCGCGATCAAGTCGATCGACAACGACGACGTATTGGTGGCGAGCCACGCGCTCGGCTCGATGACGGCCTCCACCCGACTCAACATCGTCGTCTTGAGCGCGATGTCCTCCGGAACCGCCTCGACGACCAGCCCGGCGTCCGCCACGTGCTCGGGGTCGGTGACCACGCCCAGCCGAGAGGTGATCGATTCCGACGTGAGATCGGTGGTGCCGCGCGACACGCTGGTCGCCACGGCCGCCCGCACCGAGTCCGCCGCGACGACAGCGGCCCGGTCGTCTCGTTCGATGATCGTGACCCGCGCACCGGCGATCAGGAAGGCGTGGGCGATCCCGGCGCCCATCCGCCCACCGCCGATGACGCCGACGACCGCGGGAACTGCGGCGGTCATGCCTTTCTCCGGTCCAGGAAGGCCGTCATGCGCTCGTATGAATGGGGCGATTCGAAAAGGATGGCCTGCGCGACCTCGTCTGCTGCCGGGTGACCGGCGCGGGGCGTGTGGATCAGCCTTTTCGTGAGTCGCACCGCCAGTTCGTCCTGCTTCGCGATGCGATCCGCCAGGGCGTGCGCTGCCGCTATCAGGCCATCGGCCGGGTGCACCTCGGTGACCAGCCGGACGGCGAGGGCCTCGTCGGCGGCCAGGACGCGCCCGGCGAGCAGGATCTCTTTCGCCAGCGGCTCACCCACGAGCTCCACCAATCGCCAGGTTGCGCCCGCCGCCGCGACGATTCCGAGGCCCGCTTCGGGGTTGCCGATTCTCGCGGTGGTGCTGGCGATCCGGAAATCGGCGGCATAGGCGAGCTCGGCGCCACCACCCAGGGCCCACCCGTCGATCGCGGCGATCACCGGCAGGGGCAATGCGGCAATGCGGGCGAAGAGACGCGAGTTGATTCCCGCCAGGGCGTCGTCGCGCCCCCGATCACGCAATTGCGCGATGTCGGCCCCGGATGCGAAGACGCCACCGTTACCGGACAGGATGAGAATGCGGGGATCACGTTCCAGGCCCTCGCAGACGCCGTGCAACTCCTGCACCATGGCCTGATCGATGGCGTTCTTGACCGCCGGTCGATTCAACGCCACGTGCAGCCGATCAGGACGCTCCTCGACGATCTCGATCACGCCCACGCCGCTGTCCATGCGCGTCATTCGACCACGCCGCCTGCCGGGCCGGTGGTGTCGCCCCGGCGGTGTCGACCCGGTTGGTGTCGTTCGGTGGGTGTGGTCGGGTCTTTGGTCCCTGTGTCCGCCGGGGTGGGCGCGACAGCCTGGTGGTGTGCCCGGGATCGGGTGCGATTCACCACCGGAGGTCCTCATGGCCACTCGTTCAGCCCCCATCGACACCACGACGGACAGCCACCGTGCCGTGCTCCGCGACGAGGCCTTCCTGGCCGAGCCGGTGGTGGAGGAGACATCGCGTCACCGCGCCTATCGCTACGTACTGGGTATCACCCGGCTGTCCATGGGCTGGATCTTCTTCTGGCCCTTCCTGGACAAGCTGTTCGGGCTGGGCCGCGCCACGCCGGCCGAGGGTGCCTGGATCGACGGTGGCAGCCCCACCGCCGGGTTCTTGGGCAACGCCACCACCGGCCCGTTCGCCTCGTCGTTCCAGAGCATCGCCGGGGACCCGTGGGCGGATTGGCTGTTCATGGCCGCCCTGCTGGGTGTGGGTGTCGCGTTGATCCTCGGTATCGGGGTGCGGGTCGCCGCCGTTGCCGGAGGCGCGTTGCTGGTGCTGATGTGGGCTGCTGTGCTCCCCCCGGCGAACAACCCGTTCCTGGACGATCACATCATCTACGCCCTGGTCCTTGTCCTGCTCGCCCTGACCAGCGCCGGTCGCACCCTCGGCCTCGGCCGGATGTGGGAGCAGCTGCCCCTGGTCAGCCGGTTCAGCATCCTCAAGTAAGGAGGACTCGGCGGCGTGACCGATGAGAAACACACCCGCCCGGTGGCCTAGTGCTGCCGGGCGGGTGTCGTGATGCCGGGACGGCCTGGGTCAGTAGCCGGGCTGGATCAGGAGCCGGGATGGATCAGGGGATTACGGGTCCGCAATGCGGGGAAGTAGGTGAAGTCACGATCCGCGGACCACAGCTCCTCCACCCCATGATCAAGGCAGAGGGCTGCGATCCGCGCATCGTGAATCTTCGGGCCACGGACCCCGCTCGAGCCCACGATCTGCTCGAAGCGATCCACGTACCGATCTGACTCGCCGATCAGCGAACCACCACCCGAGGTGAGCAGCTCTCGCAGGGCTGCGAGGGCCTCGACCGCGGGCGTGGGTTCGATGTAGACCTTCGGGTGGGACACGACAGCCAGGAACTCGTGTAGGCACGGCCACGGCACCGCCCACTGACGTCTGGATTCGACGAGTCCCTGAAGGGCCTGGACGGCTGGGCCGTGATGAGGCGATTCCCTCCGATGGGCGTACACCAGGATGTTTGTATCGATCGCGATCATCCGGGTGATGGTGCGTCGTAGGCGTACTCGTGCAGTGCCCCAGGGTCGATGCCGGACTGCCAGCCCGACCCTCCCGCGGTCGGAAAGCTGAACCGTCGGATCTTTCCTCCGGCCCGCCGTGCCTCCACTTCGGCGCGCAGACCGGCTGTGACGAGGTCTCGCAGCGATGTGCCCTCCAGGCGCGCAACCTCACGCGCCTGGGCTACCAAGGCGTCAGGCAGCTCCACGGTGGTCTTCATACTGCCTACCGTAATTGACAGGCCGTACTCCCGTACAGCTGCTAGATCCTGTCAGTGGATTGCACCGCCAGCCTGTGCGACCACTCCTCGTCGGACTCGGCAGGCGGGGTCCGCACCACGACGACCGGCGGGACGGCGTGGCCCACGACGTAGCGGGACACCGACCCGGTGACGACGCCCCGGAGACCGTTGTGCCCGCCCGTGCCCACGACCAGCAGGGGCGAGGTGCGAGAGCGGTCCACGAGGGCGGGACCGGCCGCGGCCTCGACGATGCCCAGGGTCCACGGCAACTCGGGATCGACGGCCGCAAGGGCGTCGACCACCCATCGCGTCGCGCGGGCGCGCGCATCGGCGCTGGCCGCCTGTCGGATCGCCGGTGTCCGCCTGATGTGGGGGCCTTTGAGTTGCCAGGCGTGAACTGCCTGCACGTTGAGGCCGGTGTCGCGCGAGTACCTCGCCGCCCACCGCATGGCCGCTGCCGCTGCCGGTCCGCCGTCGACGCCCACGACGATCCCTGTCGTGTTGCGTCGGTCGATGTGCAGGACGGCCATGACGGGGTCGAACCCCGGCTCACCGCTGTCACTCATGTCGTCCTTTCGCCACCGCGCCGCCGTCGGCGACTTGCTCCTTCAGGTTCGCAAGGCGTCGTGTCTGGCGGCAGTGGACAACGGCCCGCCACCGTGAGGCGAAGGTCCCGACGTGACAGGTGGGGGAGACTGGTGCGCGTGAGTGACCAGGCGTCCATCCGGGTGTTCCTGCTCGACGACCACGAGGTGGTGCGGCGCGGGTTGACTGACCTGTTGGAGGCCGATGGCGACATCGAGATCGTGGGTGAGTCGGGTCTCGCGCAGGAGGCGATCCGGCGGATCCCGGCGCTGCGCCCGGACGTGGCGGTGTTGGACGGCCGGTTGCCGGATGGCTCGGGGATCGACGTGTGCCGCGAGGTCCGTTCGTTGCACCCGGAGATCGCCGTCCTCATCCTGACGTCCTACGACGACGACGAGGCCCTGTTCTCGGCGATCATGGCCGGGGCGGCCGGGTACGTCCTCAAGCAGATCCGGGGCACCGATCTCGTCGATGCGGTGCGCCGGGTGGCGGCCGGCCAGTCGTTGCTGGACCCGGCCGTCACCGAGCGCGTCCTCGAGCGGGTGCGACTGGGCCCGGTGACCGACGAGGCGCTGGGTCCGCTGACCGACCGGGAACGGGAGATCCTCGAACTGGTCGGTGAGGGGATGACCAACCGCCAGATCGGGGAGCGGATGTTCCTGGCGGAGAAGACCGTCAAGAACTACATGTCGTCCATCCTGGCGAAACTGGGCATGGAACGCCGGACGCAGGCTGCCGTGTTCGCCAGCAAGCACCCACCCCGGTAGCGGCCTGTTCCGCCCGGCTTCTCACGTGGTCCCGAGGGTCAGTCCGGCTGCGTGAACTGGCTGATCGTGAACTCCGCGCCCTGGGGATCGCGGACCAGTGCCAGCTGCGCCCACGGCGTCTGCGTGGTGGACAGCACGGTGGCGCCGAGGCGTCGCGCCACGTCGGCGCTGGCGTCTCGGTCGGCCACACTGAAGGTCACATGCCAGTGGGCCGGTTCGCCGGGCCGGCCCGTTTCGATGGCGCCGATGGCGTCTGCGAACCCCGCCGGGGCGAAGGCTTGACGCTCGTGGATTCCGGGGTCGACGGTCGACGCCAGATGGTCGCCGTAGCCGGGCATCCGCATGATCGGGCCGTCACCGTTTCCGGGGTAGTCGGTGGCCACCCAGCCGAACAGGCCGGCGTAGAACGCTGTGGCACCGCGGGGGTCCGTGGTGTGGAGGTCGCTGAAGTTCCATGCTCCGGGGGCGTTGACGACCTGGGTGCCGGGGCGGTCGCGCGCCTGCCAGAGGTGGAACGTCGCTCCGAACGGGTCCCGACACGTGGCTGCGCGACCGCCGGGCCCGGCGTCCTGCGGTTCGTCGACCACTCGCCCGCCTGCGGTCGACACCTCGGTGGCCGTGTCGTCGGCGTCGTCGACGGCGATGTAGGTGTTCCAGACTGCTGCGTCACCGGCGCGGCCGGGTGCGATGGCTGCCGCGTCCTGACCGTCCAGCGACGCGATGAGGTATGACCCGGGTGCTCCCGGCGGCATCGCCTCGTCGAACGTCCAGCCGAGCAGCTCGCCGTAGAACCGCCTCGCGGAGTCGGGGTCGGGCTGGACGGTGTCGATCCAGCAGGGCACCCCTGCGGGGTAGGTCCGGGGTTGAGCGTCGTGCTCGGCCATGAGAACTCCTCAGCTCGGTGACCGTCTCACCATCACCCCGGGTCACATGGTGGGCAACCCGAGGCGTGTCCGTTATGTCGTAACGGGATCGAGCGGAACCTGCCAGACGACCGTCGTGCCACCGTGCGGCCCGGTGCCGATCTCGAATGTTCCGCCGAAGAGTTCGGCGCGCTCGCGCATGTTCTTCACTCCGCTCGTGCGCAGGGCGGGGGTGAACCCTCGACCGTTGTCCACGACGGTCAGCACGATGTTCTCGTCGGCCGCCAGCTTCACCTGGACGCTCGTCGCGTGGGCATGTCTGGCGACGTTCGACAGCGCCTCGCGCAGCACCGCAGTGAGGTGTGGCCGCAACGTCTCCGAGACCAGCGTGTCGACCGCTCCCACGGTCAGCAGTCGAGGGGTGAATCCCAGCGCGGGTGCGGACATGGCGATGCTGGCGCCCAGCTCGATGCGGACGTCGGTGGTCGACGTGGCTGCGCTGAGCCCCACGATGCTGCGCCGCACGTCGGCGATCGTGGCGTCGATGTCGTCGACTGCGGCACCGACCCGTCGAGCGACGTCAGCGTCCTGCTCGGGCAATCGGGAGATCCTTTGCAGGCTCAAGCCGACGGCGAAGAGCCGCTGGATGACGAGGTCGTGGAGATCACGGCCGATCCGGTCGCGGTCCTCCAGCACGGCCAGCTTGCCGCGATCGGCCTGTGCCTGTGCGGCGAGCAACGCGAGCGTCACCTGCTCGGCGTAGGCGGCAGGTAGTCGGACGTCGGTGTCGCGGTACATCTGGTCGCCGGCCGTCGACCACCCCAGGACGAGGATGCCCGCCACCGTCCCGCCGCTGCGTAGCGGCAGCAGCGCCAGTGATCCGAGGGCCGGCCAGCCGTCGCGATGGACGAAGCCGCTGGCTGCCAACCGGCCGTCCCCCAGCGCCTCGTCGACGACGACGGGCTCACCGCCGTCGAGCACCCGACCGGCGGCCGTGTCCTGGGTGAGGATCCGGGTGCCCACCAGTGCGGTCGGGTCGGGCCCGTCGACCACCTCGACCAACAGCCGACCACCGTCGTGTCGCATGAGGACGGCGGCCAGGTCGGCACCCGCGACGCCCCGGCCGCGCTCGGCGACCAGCTGCAGGGCGTCGCGGCGGCTCATCGGTCCGAGCAGCGCGGCCGTGGCGTCGGCGGCGGCCTCCAGCCAGTGC
>JANNOG010000062.1:0-28787 GCA_031398915.1 Micrococcales bacterium
ACACCCGACCCCGACACACCAGAACACGCCACACCCGAACCCGCCACACCCGAACCCGCCTCACCCGAACCCGCCACACCCGAACCCGCCACACCCGAACCCGCCACACCCGAACCCGAACCGCGCTCTGCCAACCTCGCCTGGCAGCGACTGTCGGTGGCGTTGCGATCACGTCCTGACCGGGTACAGGTCGTTCTCGCGCTGCTGTTGTTCGCCCTGGGATTCGCCGTCGTGACCCAAGCGCAACAGGCAGCCAGCCTGTCCGGATTGCGCCAGTCAGAATTGGTCGGCCTGCTGGACGACGTCAGCCAACGCCGGGACCGCCTGGAGGCCGAGCGCAGTGAGCTGGACGAGCGCCTCGAACGCCTGACGTCGACCAACGGCAGCGCCGCCGAAGCGCGAGCGGCCGCCGAGGAACAACGTGACCGCTACGCGATCCTCGCCGGAACCGCCCCGGCGATCGGGCCGGGACTGCGGCTGGCGGTGAACGATCCCGGAGGCGGCGTCAGCGCCGCGGTGTTGCTCGACACCGTGCAAGAGCTTCGCGACGCCGGGGCGGAGGCGATCCAGATCGGCGACGTCCGGGTGGTTGCCGGTACGGCGTTCGTCCAGACTTCGGGGGCCGTACAGGTGGGTGGCGAGGTCGTTCGTTCGCCTTACCAGATCTTGGCGATCGGCGATCCCGAGACCATGGAGACCGCGCTACGCATCCCGGGTGGCGTCTACGAAACCATCAGTCAGGTGCAGGATTCCTCGGCCGACCTCACGATCGTTCCCGACGAGAACGTCCTCATCGATGCCATCGTGGTGCTGACCGAGACCGACTATGCGGTCGAGGCCGAACCCGACTCGTAGCGTGGGGGTCATCAGCATGGGAACGCAGGTCGGGCGACCCCGATACGCTGCACGCGTCGAAGGAGGACGGATGAGCGAAGCGGCCAGCGAACCGCGTCCGCGCGGAACAGCGGCGATCCCGGCTCCCGGGCAGGGCGCTGATACTGGAATCACCTACAACCAGGTCGTCGACCCCGACTCGGGCGGCGGCATGACCAACGACGACCTGCGGGCGGTCGATGCGTTGCCGCCCGGATCGGCGCTGCTCATCGTGCAGCGGGGCCCCAACGCCGGGGCCCGCTTCTTGCTGGATGCCGACCGGACCACGGCGGGGCGGGCCGCCGACAGTGACATCTTCCTGGACGACGTGACCGTGTCTCGACGTCACGCCGAGTTCGCCCGCTTGGGTTCGGGGTTTCGGGTGGTCGACGTCGGCAGCCTCAACGGGACCTACGTCAATCGAGGGCGCATCGAAACGGCTCTGCTGGCTACCGGCGACGAGGTCCAGATCGGCAAGTACCGGTTGGTCTACCACCCGTCACGTCATGTCGCCGCACCCGAGGCTCATGGCGGGACGGCTGAGAGCTGAGCGTGGCGCGACCGGCCGCTCGACGGGAGCCCGTCGAAGCGGCTGACGCGGTCGCCGTATCGGAGGCACTGCGGGCCGGAGCAGCAGTGACCATCGGGGACGTGCTGTCCCTGCTGGCACGTGACTTCCCGGACATCACCATCTCCAAGATCCGGTTCTTGGAGGACCAGGGTCTGGTCGAGCCCGATCGCACACCCTCGGGCTACCGGAAGTTCACGGCCGAGCACGTCGAGCGTTTGCGTAGCGTGCTCACGCTGCAACGCGATCATTTCCTGCCGCTGCGAGTGATCCGGGACCTGCTGTCGTCGGCGGCCGTGGCGCCGGTCCTGCACGTCGTCGGGTCGGGTGAGCCCGGCGCCCACGAGGGCCAGCGGCGCTCGGCTACGAGGCGCGGCCCGCACGACCGGGCATGGCTGATCGCAGAGGACGGCTGCGACGACGTCATGCTCGCCGAGCTGGAGGAGCACGGCCTCGTCGACGGCTCGCGACCCGGCGGCTTCGACGGCGACGACGTCGAGGCGTTACGTGCGGCCATGACGTTGGCGTCGGTGGGGCTTCGACCGCGGCATCTTCGCTTCGTCCGAGTCGCAGCCGAGCGCGAGGCCGCCCTGGTCGACCAGGCGGTGGCTGCCATGCCGTCGACGTCCTCGGCCGCATCCACCGGCGAAGTTCGTCGCGAACTCGCCGCGGCGCTGCTGCGAATGCACGCCGCGCTCGTGGCGCAACGGCTGGGCCGCTGACGGATCAGGCAAACGGCGGGTAACGTAGGCGCATGCGCGAACTCGACGTCGTCGGGATCCGCGTGGAAACCCCCTCCAGCAACCCCATCGTGCTGCTGCGCGAGCGCAACGGGGACCGATACCTGCCGATCTGGATCGGGGCGGCGGAGGCCAGCGCAATCGCTTTCGCCCAGCAGGGCGTCGTACCCCCTCGGCCCCAGACACACGATCTGCTGCGCGACGTCATCACCGCCATGGGTCGGACGCTCGAGCAGGTCCGGATCACCGAGTTCCGCGACAACATCTACTACGCGGAGCTCGTCTTCGACGGTGGCCTCACGGTCGGGTCGCGGACATCGGACGCGGTCGCCCTCGCGCTCCGGGTGGGTTGCCCCATCGTCAGCGTCGACAGCGTGCTGGACGACGTGGGGGTGGTCGTCGCCGACGAGGACGACGGTGAGGTCGAGCGGTTCCGCGAGTTCCTCGACTCGGTATCCCCCGAGGACTTCGAGCAGGGCAGCACCGGAGAGACTGGGCAGGCCCGCTCCTGACCGAGCAGGGCAACGGCGGCGACACGGCGGGAAAGTCTCGAGTGGTGGTTGACCCTTGCCCAGCCCATCCCTACGGTCGTGAGTGTCGATGATTTCCATCGGCGCGAGAGGAGTCCCACTGTGGCTGGTTCCGACACCGACGGCGCACCCGACGAGGTGGGCAACCCCACCCCGGTGCGCCCGGCAACGGACGTGAGCACGGTGGCACGGTCGCAGGGGATGTTGTTCGACGACGACCTGCCCACCCTGGACGACACGGTCGGGTACCGGGGGCCCGTCGCGGCCAGGGCAGCGGGGATCACCTATCGACAACTGGACTACTGGGCGCGGACCGGACTGGTCGAGCCGGGGGTCCGGTCGGCAACCGGATCAGGTACGCAACGGCTGTACAGCTTTCGCGACATCCTCGTCCTCAAGATCGTGAAGCGACTGCTCACGACAGGGGTGTCATTGCAGCAGATCCGTGCCGCCGTCGACGTGCTGCGCCGCCGTGGCGTGGACGACCTGGCACAGATCACACTGATCAGCGATGGCGCGAGCGTGTACGAGTGCACATCGGCCGAGGAGGTCATCGACCTGGTCCAGGGTGGCCAGGGGGTGTTCGGGATCGCTGTCGGCAAGGTGTGGCGCGAGGTCGAGGGGAGCCTGTCGCACCTGCCGTCCGAACGTGAGGGTGCCGACCCGGTGGCACTACCAGGCGACGAGTTGGCACATCGACGGGCTCGTCGCGTCGCCGGCTGAACAGGTGGGCGACGTATGGGCCGGGCGACGAACCGACTGGTGCCACCGGACCTCCTAACCTGAGCGCCACACGCATCGAGCTCCACGCAGGTCAAGGAGGCGTCAATGTTCGCCAAGGTGTTGGTGGCCAACCGCGGTGAGATTGCGGTCCGGGCATTTCGTGCGGCCTATGAGCTCGGGGCCAGAACCGTGGCCGTCTACCCCTGGGAGGATCGTCACGCGATCCACCGCATCAAGGCGGACGAGGCCTACCTGATCGGTCAGCGAGGTCATCCGGTGAGGGCATACCTCGATATCGACGAGGTCATCCGGGTGGCCCGGGAATGCGGCGCAGACGCCGTATACCCGGGGTACGGCTTCGGCTCCGAGAACCCCGATCTGGCCCGGGCCTGTCGAGACGCCGGGATCACCTTCGTGGGTCCACCTCCGCGAGTGCTCGACCTGACCGGCGACAAGGTGGCCGCCATCACCGCCGCCCGCGCCGCAGGCCTTGCCGTGCTGGACTCGACGGATCCCAGCGACACGGCAGGCACCGTCGTCAGCCGTGCTCGCGAGCTCGGCGTTCCGCTGTTCGTCAAGGCGGTGGGGGGCGGTGGCGGACGCGGGATGCGCCGGGTCGCTGCCGAGAACGACCTGAGCGGCGCCGTGGATGCCGCGATGCGTGAGGCGGCGGGCGCGTTCGGGGACGCCCGGCTCTACGCCGAGCGGGCGGTGGAGGCCCCACGGCACATCGAGGTGCAGGTGCTGGCAGACACCACCGACATCGTGCACCTGCACGAGCGTGACTGCTCCATCCAGCGTCGGCATCAGAAGGTCATCGAGGTGGCCCCCGCCCCCAATCTCGATCACGACATCCGCGAGCGACTCCATGCCGACGCGATCGCCTTCGCCCGATCGATCGGGTACGTCAACGCGGGCACTGTCGAGTTCCTCGTCGCGACCGAGGGTGATCGCCGGGGCGAGCACGTCTTCATCGAGATGAATCCACGAATCCAGGTCGAGCACACCATCACCGAGGAGATCACGGACGTCGACCTGGTCACGTCACAGTTGCAGATCGCCGCGGGCGCCACCCTCGCCCAACTCGGCCTGACGCAGGATCGGATCCGGGTGAACGGTGCGGCGTTGCAATGCCGGATCACGACCGAGGACCCGGCGAACGGGTTCCGACCCGACGTCGGTCGGATCAGTACCTACCGCAGTCCGGGTGGTGCGGGGGTGCGTCTGGACGGTGGGATCGCCTACGGCGGCGCCGACATCAGCCCCCACTTCGATTCACTGCTGACCAAGCTCGTCACCCGCGGCCGGGACTACGACACCGCAGTGGCCCGAGCCCGGCGCGCCTTGGCCGAGTTCCGGGTACGCGGCGTCTCGACGAACATCGCCTTCCTGCAGGGTGTCCTCGACGACCCCGACTTCCAGGCCGGTCGCTTCACGACGTCCTTCATCGGCGATCGTCCCCAGCTGGTGCATGCCCGCCGCGGCGGTGACCGCGGCACCCGGCTGCTGACCTGGCTGGCGGACGTGACCGTCAATCAGCCGAACGGCAGTGCACCGCTGCGCTTGCCGGCCGCCCTCAAACTGCCACCGACGGATCTGTCACAACCTGCTCCGCCCGGGTCACGTCAGCGGTTGACAGCCCTGGGACCCGCCGGGTTCGCCGCCGACCTGCGGCACCGGCCGCAGCCGCAGGTCAGTGACACCACGTTTCGTGACGCTCATCAGTCCCTTCTGGCCACCCGGGTACGTACCCGGGACCTGGTCGAGGTGGCACCGCACACCGCGCGAACGTTGCCCGATCTGCTCAGTCTGGAGTGCTGGGGAGGCGCGACGTACGACGTCGCGCTGCGGTTCCTCGGCGAGGATCCGTGGCAACGGTTGGCGGCGCTACGCGAGGCCGTGCCGAACATCTGCCTGCAGATGCTGCTGCGCGGGCGCAACACCGTCGGCTATACGCCCTATCCCACGCGGGTGACCGAGGCCTTCGTCGAGGAGGCCACCGCCACCGGAATCGACATCTTCCGGATCTTCGATGCACTCAACGACGTCTCCCAACTCCAACCCGCCGTCGACGCCGTGCTCGCCGGTGGCACCGCCATCGCCGAGGTGGCGCTGTGTTACACCGGCGACCTGCTGGACCCGGCGGAGGACCTCTACACCCTCGACTACTACCTCCGGTTGGCGGAGCGTATGGTCTCCGGCGGCGCCCACGTACTCGCGATCAAGGACATGGCGGGACTGTTGCGTCCCGGCGCCGCACGCGTCCTGGTATCGGCGCTGCGATCACAGTTCGACGTTCCGGTCCGCGTCCACACCCACGACACCGCGGGCGGGCAACTCGCCACCCTGATCGCGGCCATCGAGGCCGGCGCGGACGCTGTCGATGTGGCCACCGCGACCATGGCCGGCACGACCAGCCAGCCACCGATGTCGGCATTGATCGCGGCCTGCGCCAACACGATCCACGACACCGGCCTGTCGCTGCGGGCAGCCCAGGACCTCGAACCCTATTGGGAGGTCGTGCGTCGGACGTATCGCCCGTTCGAGTCCGGCCTGCCGGGCCCCACCGGCCGGGTCTACGACCACGAGATCCCCGGCGGACAGCTCTCCAACCTGCGCCAGCAGGCGATCGCCCTCGGTTTGGGCGAACGATTCGAGCAGGTCGAAGCCATGTACGCGGCGGCCGATCGGATCCTGGGGCGTCTGGTCAAGGTCACGCCCAGTTCGAAGGTCGTCGGTGACCTGGCCCTGCACCTGGTCGCCGCCGACGCCGACCCGGCGGCTTTCGCGGCCGACCCGTCGGCCTACGACCTGCCGGACTCGGTCATCGGCTTCCTGTTCGGTGACCTGGGTGTCCCCCCCGGTGGGTGGCCCGAGCCGTTCCGGTCGCGGGCACTCCAGGGACGGGTGCGCCCGGTCATGGATGCCGTGCTCAAGGACGGCGACCACGAGGACCTGTCACCGGCAGCATCCGGTGGCACCCGCCAGCGGGCCCTCAACCGACTGCTGTTCCCCGGACCGACGGCAGAATTCGAACGCATCCAGGAGCAGTACGGCGACGTGTCCGCGCTGGACACCCTCGACTATCTCTACGGACTGCAGCCCGGTCACGAGCACGAGATCCAGCTCGAACCGGGGGTCCAGATCTATGCGGCGCTGGAGGCGGTCGGGGAGCCCGACGCTCGGGGGATCCGCCGCGTGATGGCCACCCTGAACGGCCAACTCCGCCCGGTCGACGTCCGTGACCGAAGCGTCCACGTCGAGGCCCGCACCGCCGAGCGGGCCGACCCCCACGACCCGAGCCACGTGGGGGCGCCGTTCGCGGGCGTCGTCACGCTGCGGGTCGCTGAGGGCGAGCTGGTCGAGGCCGGGGACACCGTCGCGACCGTCGAGGCCATGAAGATGGAGGCGGCGATCACCACGGTTCGGGGCGGCCGGGTCCAGAGACTGGCGATCCGTCGGGTCCAGCCGGTGGAGGGCGGGGACCTCTTGCTCGTCGTGGGCTGAGCGCGGTCAGGAACGACGACGCAGGGCGTCGAACAGCACCGACTGGAAGTCCTCCGGCAGTTCGGCGACATAGGCGCGACCACCCGTCGCCTCGGCGATCCGCGTCAGATCCGCGGCGTCCGTGCTGCCACCCAGTCCCACCATCGCCACCCGGATCGGCCGTTGCGGGTCAGCCTCGGCGCTGAGCGAGGCGAGCAGGGCGTCCGTGCTGATTCCGTTCGGGTCCTCGTTGCGCCCGTCGGTGAGCACCACGACCGAGTTGGTGGCTTCGGGGTCGTATCCGGCCTGTGCCGCCCGAAACGCTGCCAGGACGGTGTCGTTGAGGCCGGTGCCGCCCGGGGTCAGACGTTGCGTCAGGGTGTCCGCCCCAGCCAGCAGCGCGGCGCGCTGGGGGACACCGCCCGCGTCCGCCGCGATCTGTCGCGGCGCCACGATCTCGGTGTAGTCCTGCCCGGGCCCGCCCATCCCGATCGCGAAGAACCACAGGCTCACCGTCGCGGTGTCGGAGAACAGCGCGAGCGACGTCTTGGTGGCGTCGCGGGCCAACGTGGCCCGGGTACCGCCCCCGGCGATCGCGCGCATCGACACCGACGCGTCGATCACCAGCAGGACCCGTGCGGGTCGTGACAGGTCGGCCAGATCGGCGAGGAGCCCGTCGACCTCCTCGGCGCTGGGCGGCGGCAGGACAGGGCCCAGGGCAATCGTCGGCGCCGAGGTGGGGGCGGCCTCCGCCACCGCCTCCGGGACCGCCTCCGGTGCCTGGGGCGCGATCATCGCACCGTTGCCGACCACAGCGGGATCGACCGTCGGCTGCCCGGCCGCAGGGTTGAACCCGAGGTTTCGCGCCTCTTCGCGACCCGCGTCCTCGAGGATCCGGATCACACCCTCGACCGCCTCCCGGCTCGGGCCCGCGGCACTGCGATCGACGCGCACCAACGGGTAGTCCAGCAGCACGGTGCCGTCGCGTGGCCTGATCGGCACCGACGCAGGAGTCAACTGGTCGCGAGTGCGCAAGAACCACTGCTGTTCGCTGGTGGGAACGATGGGCGAGTTCGGGCCACCGGCCTCGACCCGCTCGAACGCCTCGGTCACTGTCGTCACCTGCCCCGCGTCGATCGCGTTCGCGACCGTCGTCAGGACCGCACGCAGGTCGGACGTCGCCTCGGTGGTCCCGGCGGCGGTGCGCACGGTTTCGCGTAGTGCCGACAACGACGACAGTCCGGCCGCAGAGCCCGCCAGGTCAGGCAGGGCGACCGGTCGCCCCGACGTGAGGACCTCGCGCCATGTGGGTGGCGTGGCGCTCCACCCCAGGTCGGTCGCCGACCGCGGGTCGACCGCCACGATCAGGGGCGAGGACGCCAGACTCCCGAGGTTGGACAACGCCACGTCGGTGGCGGGAGCGATGCGGTCCAGCCACGTCGTCGAATCCGGCACCCAGACGTCCGGCAGCGCCGCAGCCGGCAGCGTGCCGAGTTCGGCGGCGGTCTGCAGCGGGTCCTTGGCCTGGACCAACACCGCGACGCAGCCGCCGACGTCCAACGGTGTCCGGGACAGGTCCGACGTCGCTGCGGTCAGCGCCGGGGCGATCGTGGGATCGGCCGCCACCACGACGGTGATGGTGCGTTCCGGGTCGCAGGTCGCCAGTGCCATGGGTCGCTGCTCGGCCACCCACGACTGGCCGGCCAACCCCGCCACACCCAACAGGCCCACCGTGACCATTCCGGCCACCACGGGCACCCGGGCCCGCGGTCGGCGCGCCTGGGGCGAGTCGGGAGACCCCACAACAGCACCGGCCACAGGATCGTGGATCGGTACCTCGTGCGCTCGGCTGCCGTGTCGTCCCATCCGACGCCACCCTACGACGGTGAACACCGGACCCGGTGCACGCGGTTCGATCCGGCCGTGACGGCCACGGGCGCAGCCTCGTGCGGCATCGCGCCGTGCGACCTGGGTAGCGTGGCCGCGTGAGCGTCGCCGTGCGAGTCATCCCCTGCCTCGATGTCGACGCCGGCCGAGTGGTCAAAGGCGTCAAGTTCAGCGGTCTGAGCGATGTCGGCGACCCGGTCGAACTGGCCCGACGCTACGACGCCGAAGGCGCCGACGAGGTGACATTCCTCGACGTCAGCGCGACGGTGCAGGGGCGTGGCACGATGCTGGAGGTCGTCGCGGCAACGGCGGCGCAGGTCTTCGTCCCGCTGACCGTCGGCGGGGGGGTGTCGTCAGCGGCGGACGTCGCCGCCCTGTTACGGGCCGGCGCCGACAAGGTCGGGGTCAACTCGGCCGCCGTTGCCCGCCCCGAACTCATCCCCGAGATCGCCGAACGCTTCGGCCGCCAGGTGCTGGTGGTGAGCATCGACGCCCGCCGTGGTGAGGTGCACGGCGCGCCCACTCCCAGCGGGTTCGAGGTGACGACGCATGGTGGGCGCCGCGGCACGGGTATCGACGCGATCGCCTGGGCTGCCCGGGTGGCGGCGGCCGGTGCCGGAGAGATCCTGCTCAACTCGATCGACGCGGACGGCACCCGGGACGGGTTCGACCTCGAACTCGTCCGAGCTGTCCGTGCCGTCGTCGACATCCCTCTGGTGGCCAGTGGCGGAGCCGGTCGAATCGACGACTTCGCCCCGGCCGTGGTCGCCGGCGCCGATGCCGTCCTGGCTGCCAGCATCTTCCACTACGGCGACTTCACCGTCGCAGACGTGAAGGCCGCGCTGTCGCGCACCGGCGTCGACGTCCGGACCTGAGGCCGACTACAGACTGAGGTCGAGCTCACCCAACCGGCGGACGGCGTCCGGCGGGCCCGACACCGACACGCGGGCCGCACCTCGTCTGCCGGAGCAGAACAGGGCCAGTTCGACGGGGGCGCCCGCGATGACCACCGACTCCTCGTTCTCGCGGGCAGCCCGAAGGGTGATGACGCCCAGCTCGTCCGCGTCGTGTGGATCCAGTCCGCGTCCGGTACGGCGAAGCGTCACGCCGATCCCCGCCCGGGCGTGACGAATCCGGGTGAGTGGCGAGACGAGGGCGGCCCAGGCGGCTGCGTCGACCGCGTCGAGACCCGGGCCCGTGTCTCGGGGACCGGCACCCGCTCCTCGCCGTACGTCCTCGTGGTGGATCAACATCTCCATTTCGTTGCCCTGGGCGTCCACCCCCGGCAACCCGAAGATCGACCAGACCGGGGGTCCGGAACGGATCTTGTCCAGGAGGGTCGGCAGGCCCCGCGCGCCCGCCTCGTCCAGCAGGCGCTGCGTCCACGGAGCGAACGGAGCCACCCGCAGTCCGGGCAGCGAGTCCGGCCGCCGCTCGCGGATCACGATGTGGGCCGCCATGTCGAGCGCCGTCCAGCCTTCGCACAGGGTCGGAGCCTGTGGCCCGACCTGTTCGATGGCGTCGGCGAGCAGGGCGCGCTCGGAACGGGACACGTTGGCGCGGGCTGAACTCATGTGGCTCATCATCCTCACCCGCCGTCGGCGATGCGCGACGGACGCCGTGGGACCCTGAACCAGTGAGGCTGGTGGCGGCTACCGACGCCGTGGGTGAGGCGTGACGGCCCCGGTCCGTCCCACGCTGGGTGAGGCGTTCGCCGTGATGGGGAGGGGAATCCGCGACGAGCCCGCCCTGTTCGCCGGGTCGATGGTGGGCAGCGTGCTGTTCGCCGCGGGGTTGGCAGGCAGCGGCTGGGTCCTCGGCTGGGTCAGTGACGAGATACTCCTGCCTGCCTACGAGGCAGGTCGTGCCGACACCCGTGCCCTGGTCAGCGCCACACTCGCCCTGTTCGCCGTTGCCGTCCTCACCACGCTCGGGGTCGTCGTCAGACGGGTGCTGGCGACGATTCTCACGTTCCGCCTGGAGGCTCGGTACCGGCGCGCGACCGCCTCACGACTTCTGGAGTTGCCGCTGACCTGGCATCGACGCCACCGGGCCGGGCAGCTGCTCAGCATTGCGAACTCCGACGCCGAGGCCGCGTTCGCCATCTTCGCTCCGCTGCCGTACGCCCTGGGTACGGTCGTCATGATCGTGATCGCCGCCGCCTTCATGCTGGCCGCCGACTGGGTGCTGGCTCTCGTCGGATTGTCGGCGATCCCGCTGCTGTTCCTGGCCAACGCCGCTTACCAGGCGACCATGGCCTCGCGCGTCGCGGCGGCCCAACAAGCCCGAGCCGACGTGTCGGACGTGGCGCACGAATCGTTCGACGGGGCGGTGACGATCCGGGCGCTGGGGGCCGAGGCGACTCAGGCGCAACGATTCGCGGTGCCGACCGCCGCCCTACGAGCAGCCAACATCTCGGTCGGGCGCGGTCGCAGCATCTTCGAGCCCGTCATCGAGTTGCTGCCGGCGCTCGCCAGTCTGGCCGTACTGGTGGTCGGTACGTGGCGGGTCACCTACAGCGGAACCGATGTGGGTGACGTGGTCCAGATCGTGTACCTGTTGACCATTCTCGCGTTCCCGGTCCGGGCTTTCGGCTGGGTGCTCGCCCAGATGCCCCGCAGCGTGGTGGGGTGGCGACGACTGCGCACCGTCCTGGACGAGCCCGGTGACACCGTCGTGGGCGAGCGCGCCGCGCCGTCGGGTCAGGCACCGGTACGGGTGAACACACGAGGGGTGTCGGTGGACGTGGTGGACCCGGACGGCAGCATCCATCGCCTGGTCCGCGACGTGACGATCGGCGCTCCCGCCGGACGGGTGCTCGCCGTCGTGGGCGCGACGGGCGCCGGAAAGTCCACGCTGCTCGCCGCCCTGCTTCGGTTGGTGGACCCGGCAGGCGGTTCGGTCGAACTGGACGGCTCGGACCTGCGGACGTTCACCGCGGATGCGCTGCCGACGACCGTGGGCTACGTGGCCCAGACCGTGTTCGTCTTCGACGACACCGTGCGAGGCAACATCACCCTGGGCCGGACGTCGACCCCGGCGGGGACCGACGAGGACGAGCTGGTGTGGCGGGCACTGCGCCTGGCGCGCCTGGACGACGTGGTCGAAGCGTTGCCGGCGGGCCTCGACACCCAGGTCGGCGAGCGGGGAGCGACCCTGTCGGGTGGACAGCGACAACGCCTCGGCATCGCCCGCGCCATCGTCACGAGGCCGCGTGTCCTGGTCTTCGACGATGCCACGAGCGCCCTCGACGCCACTCTCGAGGCCGAGCTGCTGCACGGGTTGCGCGCGGCCTGGCCGGTGACAGTCATCGCCGTCGCCTACCGACCGTCGACGATCCTGGCCGCCGACGCCGTGGTGCACCTCGCTGCTGGCCGGGTGGTCGATGCCGGAGCGCACGAGGACCTGCTCGTTCGTGACCCGGGTTACCGGGACCTGGTGCAGGCCTACGCCCGACAGGCGGCGGACCGAGTCACCGAGCAAAGCGCCCGATCCCGCCCGGTCGGCGCATCGTGAGTGGACCCGGGGTTCGCAGTCGGATCGGCGGAGGCATCACCGGACCCGGGGGAGGGGACTCGGCGGACTCGGCGGACTCGATACCGAACCGCAGCGCGTGGCGAACCATTCGGCGCGGTGTGGACCTGTCACCCGAACTCGTCCAGGGACTCGGATGGACGTTGCTGCTCGCGATCCTGTCGACCGCAGGACGCCTCACGGTGCCGATAACCGTTCAGCAGACCCTGGATCGTGGACTCACCGCAGCGGCGGGGCCGGACCCCGAGTTCGTCGCCCGGCTGGTCGCTGTCGCCGTCGGCGTACTGCTGCTGGCCGCGTTGGCCGGTTACCTGGTCAACATCCGCTTGTTCACCGCGACCGAACGCGGACTGGCGACCCTGCGCCGCGCCGCCTTCGCGCACATCCACGGCCTCTCCGCACTGACGCAGACCACCGAGCGTCGAGGATCCCTGGTGTCGCGGGTCACCAGCGACGTCGACACGATCTCGCTGTTCGTCCAGTTCAGTGGGGTGGTGCTGCTCGTCTCGCTGTGTCAGATGGCGGCGGCCACCGTTCTCATGGCCTATTACTCGCCACTGCTCGCCCTGGTCGCGTGGGGGACGCTGTTGCCGTTGATCCTCGCCATGCGACCGCTGCAACGGCTGCTGTCTCGAACCTACGGACTGGTACGGCAGCGGGTCGGCGCCATGCTGGCGGCACTCTCGGAGGTCGTGGTGGGGGCCGAGACGATCCGGGCCAGCGGCGTGGCGGCCCGCAGCCGCGAGCGGGTGAACGAGGCGATCGAGGGTCACCGGCGATCAGCCACGCGGGCCGGCATCACGTCGGCGTCGATCTTCAGCCTGGGGTCTCTGCTCGCCGGATCGACACTCGCAACCGTCGCCCTCGCCGGCCTGGCGACCGGACCGCAGGGTGGAGTCAGCCTGGGCGAGTTGCTCGCGTTCCTGTTCATCGTCCAGTTGTTCACCCAGCCGGTCCAGATCCTCACCGAGGCGCTCAACGAGGCGCAGAATGCGGCGGCCGGCTGGCAACGGGTCCAGGCGGTCCTGGACACTCCACGTGACATCGGTGACCCCGCGCTCGACGGCCTGGCGCTGGACGTGCCGGCCGGGCCGATCGCTGTCGAGGTGGACGATGTCAACTACCGCTACCCGACCGGGCCACCCGTGCTCCACGACCTCCGGGTGGTCATCCCCGCCCGCGCCTCGGTGGCCATCGTCGGGCACACCGGATCGGGAAAGACCACCTTGGCCAAACTGCTCACCCGGTTCGACGACCCGACGAGTGGCACGGTGCGCCTCAACGGAATCGACATCCGGCGGGTCGCCAACGACGAGCTCCGCCGACGCGTGACCTTCGTTCCTCAGGAGGGCTTCTTGTTCGACACCACGATCCTCGACAACATCCTGCTCGCCCGCCCCGGCGCAAGCCGCGACGACGTCCTGGCCGCCCTGGTCGACCTGGGTCTCGACACCTGGTGTGACGGCCTGGTTCACGGCCTCGACACCGCAGTCGGACAACGGGGCGAGGCGCTGTCCGCGGGAGAACGACAACTGGTGGCAGTGGCCAGGGCCTACCTGGCCGACCCGGACCTGCTGGTGTTGGACGAGGCCACGTCAGCGGTGGACCCGGTGACCGAGATCAGGCTGCAACGTGCCCTGGGCGGCCTCACCAGCGGCCGCACCACAGTCACCATCGCCCATCGGCTGTCGACCGCAGAGGCAGCCGACCTGGTCATCGTGATGGCAGCCGGCCGCATCGTCGAGCACGGCACGCACGAGGACCTGGTCAGCGCGTCAGGTGCCTACGCCGAGCTGCACCGGGCGTGGCGCAGCCAGCTGTCGGCGGTGACCCTGTGACGGCGTTGTCGGCCCAGGTCACCTTCGACTCGGCCGGACTGGTGCCCGTGGTCGTGCAGCAGTACGACACCCGCGAGGTGCTGATGCTCGCCTGGGCAGACGCCGACGCACTGGACGAGACGGCCGCGACACGGTGGGCGACGTACTTCTCCCGCAGCCGCAACCAGCGGTGGCGAAAGGGCGAGCAGTCGGGCAACGTTCAACGTGTCGTCCGGATCAGCGTCGACTGTGACACCGACACCGTGTTGTACGAGGTCGACCAGCACGGCCCGGCGTGCCACACCGGGACCAGGACGTGTTTCGACACCCGCCAGATGCTCGGAGAGGAATCAGGATGACCATGCCGTCGAACGTTCCCCTCGGACAGGTCTGGCCCGACCTCGACGGCTTCCGCGCGTTGGCCCGCGACCACCGGGTGGTGCCCGTGACCCGACGTGTGCTCGCCGACACCGACACCCCGCTCGGGCTGTTCACCCGACTGGCCGGACACCGGGTGGGCAGCTTCCTGCTGGAATCGGCCGAGCGCGACGGTTCGTGGGGCCGCTGGTCATTCGTCGGCGTCCGATCTGCCGCCACTCTCAGCTCGCGCCCAGGCACGGGCAGTCGACCCCAGGCACACTGGACCGGCGCCGTCCCCCACGGCGTGCCCACGTCAGGGGACCTGCTCGACATCCTCCGGGCCACCTTGGACGAGCTGCGGACCGCACCGTTCGAGGGTCTCCCGCCGCTCACCGGTGGGCTGGTCGGCTTCCTGGGGTGGGACGTGGCGGCCGGGTGGGAGAATCTGCCGCGGGCAGCCGTCGACGACCTGGGCCTACCGGGATTCGCGCTCTGCCTGGCCACGGACCTGGCGGTGGTCGACCACCGTGACGCCTCCGTCTGGCTGATCGCCAATGCGGTCAACCATGACGGATCCGACGCCCGGGTCGACGAGGCGTGGCGCGATGCCGTGGCCCGGCTGGACCAGATGACCCACGACCTGGCAGCGCCCGCGACCGCCCGAGGCCCCCTGGTCGAAGCCCACTCGGGCGTCGAACCCGACGTCCACGCGGCGATGCGTCCCGAGTCGTTCGCCCGGATGGTCGATGCCGCCCAGCAGGCCATCGCCGACGGCGAGGTGTTCCAGGTCGTCGTCTCGCAGCGGTTCAGCATGGAACTGCCCGACGTGGACCCGATCGACCTGTACCGCGCCCTGCGGGTGACCAACCCCAGCCCGTACATGTACCTGCTCAACCTGGCTGACGCGGACGGGGCCGGCTTCGCCGTCGTCGGGTCCTCACCGGAGTCTCTGGTCCGGGTGGCCGTCGAGACCCATGCCGGCGGCACCCACCGCACCATCGCGTCGCGTCCCATCGCAGGAACCAAGCCACGTTCGGGCGACCCGGTCGTCGACGACCAACGGACGAAGGAACTCCTCGACGACCCCAAAGAACGTGCCGAACACCTCATGCTGGTCGACCTCGCCCGCAACGACCTGTCCCGGGTGTGCCTGGCCGGGACGGTGACCGTCGAGGAGTACATGCAGGTTCAAACCCTCAGTCACGTCCTGCACATCGCCTCGACCGTCCGCGGCCGGTTGCGCCCCGACGCCAGCGCCGTGGACGCCGTCACGGCCACCTTTCCGGCCGGGACGCTGTCCGGGGCACCCAAGGTCCGCGCGATGGAACTGATCGATGCCTTCGAACCGACCCGCCGGGGTCCGTACGGCGGGGCCGTGGGGTATCTGGACTTCGCCGGCAACGTCGACCTGGCCATTGCGATCCGCACCGGTGTCCTGCGGTCCGGGACGCTGTACGTCCAGGCAGGGGCGGGGATCGTCGCGGACTCGGTGCCGCAGACCGAGTACGACGAGTCGCGCAGCAAGTCGGCGGCCGTGTTGCGGGCAGGTGTCTTGGCCACCCGACTGCGACCTGTCTCCTGAGCGACTCGGTGTCACACCTGGCACCATGCCGCACATGAGCCAACACGAACCTGCGGGCATCGGGGCATCAGGCGCGACCGTGGCCGGTGACGGCAGCGAGCACGATCACGAGGGGCAGAGCATCCAGGCATGGACCGCCTGCGGTGGGGTCATCGCAGCGTCCCTCGTCGCCGGCGCAGCCGTGATCCTCGAGTCGGTCGGGTTGGGTGTGGTGTCCGTCCTGGTCGCCCTGGTGTGCCTCAGCGTCGCGGGGTTGATCGGGCGTTCGCGGCAGCGATGACCCTCGACGCTGAGTCGCGCGCTGTCGTGACTCGCCGACTCGCCGGGCCGGTGGCCGTCGCCGTGGCGGCGATCGCAAGGTGCGTCACGGTCTCGGCGATCGACCCGAATCAGGCAGGTTCGTATCCACCGTGCCCGTGGCTGGCCGTAACCGGAACGTTCTGCCCAGGTTGCGGCACGTTGCGCGCGGTTCATGCGCTGACTCACGGTGACCTGGGCAGGGCCGTCGAGATGAACCCGCTGACCGTCGCTGCCATCCCGGTGCTCGTCGTCGCCTACATGGCCTGGCTGCTGCGTTCTGCTGGGACAGCTCGCCCAGCACCCAGCGTCACCGGGGTCATTCTGCTGCCATGGTTCGGTTGGGGATTCGTCACTGTTTGCCTTGCCTTCTGGATCGCCCGCAATACGTCGCAGTTGGCGTGGCTGGCACCGGGATGATCCCGGTCGCCTCCGGAGGGCTCCGACGGGGCGGCGGAAACGGCCGCGGGGCCCGCGTACCATCGGTCACCTAACGCGGTCGCCGAGTCTTCCTAGGGCTGGAGATCACGACGGGAACCATTTCTCGACGACGGAGGTCACGTGAGCGTCCTCGACTCGATTCTGGCGGGTGTACGGGAAGATGCGGCCCGGCGCGAGGAGGCGGCGCCCCTGGACACCGTCAAGGCGGAGGCCCACCGTCGCCCATCCGCCCGTAACGGACTCGCGGCACTGACCGCGCATACCGGCGTCAAGATCATCGCCGAGGTGAAGCGTGCCAGCCCGAGCAAGGGAGCACTCGCGGACATCAGCGATCCCGCCGCCCTCGCCTCCGAGTACGAGAGCGGCGGCGCGTCGGTGATCAGCGTCCTCACCGAGGAGCGCCGCTTCGGCGGATCCCTGGAGGATCTTCGCAACGTCAGCGGATCGGTCGACATCCCGGTCCTGCGCAAGGACTTCACGGTGTCGCCTTACCAGGTATGGGAGGCCCGGGCGGCGGGCGCGGACCTGGTCCTGCTGCTCGTGATGGCGCTGCCGCAACCCGCCCTGGTCAGTCTGGTGGAGCGAATCGAATCGCTGGGCATGACCGCCGTCGTCGAGTGTCACGACGTCGAGGACATCGGCCGCGCCGTGGACGCCGGCGCCCGGATCATCGGGGTCAACGCCCGTGACCTCCGAACCCTCGACGTCGACCGGGACACGTTCGCCCGCCTCGCTCCCCACATCCCGGACGGGATCGTGCGAGTCGCCGAATCCGGAGTCCGGGGTCCGCACGACGTCATGGAGTACGCCCGTGCCGGAGCCGATGCCGTCCTGGTCGGCGAGACTCTCGTGACCGGCCGCGACCCCCGCACCGCCGTTGCCGACCTGGTGGCCGCCGGGTCCCACCCAGCACTACGGGTCACCCGCCGATGACCGCCACGGTCTCCGCACCCTTGCAGGCAACCGTCGCTCCCACCGGCCTGGCAACGACCGTCGGTCCCTACTTCGGCGACTTCGGCGGTCGCTTCGTCCCCGAGGCCCTGGTCGCGGCACTGGACCAACTGGACCGCGAGTTCACGTCGGCGATGACCGACCCGGCCTTCACGACGCGACTGGGCTCGCTGCTGCGCGACTACTCCGGGCGCCCGACGCCGCTGAGCGCCGCCGAACGGTTCGCCGAGCACGCCGGCGGCGCGACGATCCTGCTCAAGCGCGAGGACCTCAACCACACCGGCAGCCACAAGATCAACAACGTCCTGGGCCAAGGACTGCTCGCACAGCGGATGGGCAAGAAGCGGGTCATCGCCGAGACCGGGGCAGGCCAGCACGGTGTCGCGACGGCAACCGTCGCCGCCCTGCTCGGCCTGGACTGCGTCGTCTACATGGGCGAGGAGGACATCCGTCGGCAATCGCTCAACGTCTCGCGGATGCGACTACTGGGCGCCGAGGTGGTCCCGGTGGGTACGGGTTCACGGACCCTCAAGGACGCCCTCAACGAGGCGATGCGCGATTGGGTCGCCTCCGTGGACTACACCCACTACATCCTCGGGACGGTTGCGGGACCCCACCCGTTTCCGACCATGGTCCGCCAGTTCCACCGGGTGATCGGGCTCGAGGCGCGCGCCCAGGTACTGGAGGTCACCGGTGGCCTGCCTGACCTCGTCGTGGCGTGCGTCGGCGGTGGCAGTAACGCCATCGGCATGTTCCATGCCTTCCTCGACGACCCCGGTGTGGACCTGCTCGGCCTGGAGGCGGGTGGCGACGGCATCGAGACCGGCCGGCACGCATCGTCGATCTCGGGTGGGGCGCCCGGCATGTTGCACGGCACCCGCTCCTACCTGCTGCAGGATTCGGACGGCCAGACCAGCGAGTCGCACAGCATCTCGGCTGGTCTGGACTATCCCGGCGTGGGGCCCGAGCACGCCTGGCTGCACGACATCGGCCGGGCCCGTTACGAGCCGGTGACGGACGCCGACGCGATGACGGCGTTCAGCCTGATGTGCCGGACCGAAGGCATCATCCCGGCCATCGAGACCGCCCACGCGTTGGCCGGCGCACTGCGGGAGGGGCAGCGCCTCGGCCCCGGCGCGGTCATCGCGGTGTGCCTGTCCGGGCGCGGCGACAAAGACGTCGAAACGGCGTCCACCTGGTTCGGGGTATGACGGGCAAGACCGCCGAGGTGATCGACCGCTGTGTCAGCGCCGGTCACGCCGCTCTGGCGTGCTACTTGCCGGTCGGATACCCCGACCTGGCGACGTCGATCGAGGCGGTGCTCGCCGCCACCCGCGCCGGGGCCGACGTCATCGAGTTGGGGATTCCGTACTCCGATCCGGTGATGGACGGTCCCGTCATCGCGGCGGCGGCGGACATCGCCCTACGC
This sequence comes from Micrococcales bacterium, assembly GCA_031398915.1. Lineage (GTDB taxonomy): Bacteria > Actinomycetota > Actinomycetes > Actinomycetales > JBBAYJ01 > JANNOG01. The sequence goes on from JANNOG010000062.1 coordinate 19,219, forward strand.
GGCGGGGTGCGGGTAGCCGACTCGTTGGCCGCCGCCGCCACCATCACGCAGGCGGCGCCCGACGTGGCCGTCCTCCTGATGACGTACTGGAACCCCGTGTCCCATCTGGGTGTCGCCGACTTCGCGCGCCGCGCCGCCCACGCCGGCGTGGCGGGCCTGATCACGCCGGATCTCCCGCCGGACGAGGCGGGCGAGTGGATCGTGGCCAGCGATGCCCACGGCCTGGAACGGGTCTTCATCGTCGCGCCCAGCAGCAGCGACGAACGCCTCGCCCTGGCATCGCGGGAGAGCACCGGGTTCGTGTACGCCGCCTCGACCATGGGCGTCACGGGCACCCGGACCACCGTCGCACCCACGGCCCGCACCCTGGTCGCGGACGCTCGGGCCGCGGGCGCCCGCCGCGTCGGGGTCGGGGTGGGGGTGTCGACGCCGGAACAGGCACGCGAGGTGGCCGACTATGCCGACGCCGTGATCGTGGGATCCGCCCTGGTGGCCGCGCTGGGTCGGGACGGCGTGGCTGGTGTCGCGGCCCTCACCGAACAGCTCGCCGAAGCCGTCCACGGTGGGTCGGGGCACCGCCCAGGTCCGGGTGGGGGCCAGAGCCGCTCCGCGGCGGCCGTATCGTGACAGCCGTACCGTCATCTCACGTGATCGCCATCGACCAGGACTGAGCCACGATCCGCCACGAACCCTGGTTTGCCGGACGGCAGCGTCGCCGACCACCGCTCCACAGTCGGTATCCGCCCCACACATCAGGATGGTGATTCGTGACGACCTCGCCTCTCGAGCGTTTCGCCGCACGACCCGGCGCGGGCGCCCAGGCGTTCGCCGGCCTGTACGACGCCGCGAACGAGCACGACGCGTGCGGTGTCGCCTTCGTCGCCACGCTTCGCGGTCGAGCAGGACACGACATCGTCCAGCACGCCCTGACCGCGTTGCGCAACCTCGACCATCGTGGCGCCGTGGGCAGCGAGGTCGACAGTGGTGACGGTGCCGGAATCCTCACCCAGATCCCGGATCGGCTGCTTCGCGAGGTGATGGCGGAGCAGGGAGTCACCCTGCCGCCGGTGGGTCGGTACGTGGTGGGAACGGCGTTCCTGCCACCCGAGCCCGACGACCAGACGCTGGCCACCACCGCGGTCGAGGTGATCGCGGGCGAGGAGGGTCTGTCCGTCGTGGGGTGGCGTGACCTCCCAGTCGCCGCCGACCTGGTGGGACCCACCGCCCGGGCCGCGATGCCGACCTTCCGACAGGTCTTCCTGACACCGACGCCGGGCGGACCGGCCGCCGGCCTCACCGGGATCGACCTCGACCGGTTCGCCCTCGGGTTGCGCCGACGGGTCGAGGCCGGCGCCGGCGTGTACTTCCCCTCGTTGTCGTCGCGCACCCTGGTCTACAAGGGAATGCTGACCACCAATCAGCTCGAACCCTTCTTCCCCGACCTGTCCGACCGCCGGTACGAGACCGAGCTCGCCCTCGTCCACAGCCGATTCTCGACGAACACCTTCCCGTCGTGGCCGCTGTCGCACCCCTACCGGCTGATGGCTCACAACGGCGAGATCAACACCGTCCGAGGCAACCGTAACTGGATGCGGGCCCGCGAATCGATGCTGGCCAGCCCCCTCCTGCCCGGCGACATCGAACGGCTGCTGCCGATCTGCACCCCCGGTGGCAGCGACTCCTCGAACTTCGACGAGGTGCTCGAACTGCTGCACCTGGGTGGCCGGTCCCTCCCGCATGCGGTGCTCATGATGATTCCCGAGGCATGGCAGAACCATGCCGAGATGGACCCGGCCCGACGGGCGTTCTACGCCTATCACGCCTCGATCATGGAACCGTGGGACGGCCCCGCATCGGTGACCTTCTCGGACGGTGACGTCATCGGGGCGGTGTTGGACCGCAATGGTCTGCGGCCCGCCCGGTACTGGGTGACCACCGACGGCCTGGTGGTGATGGCCAGTGAGGTCGGCGTGCTGGACATCGATCCGGCCCGGATCGTCCGCAAGGGCAGGCTGCAGCCGGGGCGGATGTTCCTGGTCGACACCCGCCAAGGCCGGATCATCGACGACGCCGAGGTCAAGGCGGAGCTGGCGGCCCAGCATCCCTACGAGCAATGGGTCGAGGACGCTCAGATCCGCCTCTCGGACCTGCCCGACCGAGTGCACGTCGTCCACACCCCGGCGTCTGTGACCAGGCGGCAACAGGCTTTCGGATACACCGAGGAGGAGCTCCGCCTCCTGCTGGCACCCATGGCGCGCAACGGGTCGGAACCCATCGGGTCGATGGGCACCGACACCCCGCTGGCTGTGCTGTCGCAGCGTCCCCGGCTGCTGTTCGACTACTTCGTCCAGTTGTTCGCGCAGGTCACCAATCCGCCGCTGGATGCCATCCGCGAGGAGCTGGTCACCAGTCTGGCGGCCAGTCTGGGTCCCGAGCTGAACATCCTCGATGCCACTGCCGCCCATGCCTGCCAACTGGTGTTGCCGTTCCCAGTGATTGACAACGATGACCTGGCCAAGATCGTTCACCTGAGCGCCGAAACCGCAGGTGCCGCCCCAGGAGCCCGGGCCACGGCAGTGGTCCACGGCCTCTACCGGGTCGACGGTGGCGAGACGGCGCTCGCCGCTCGCCTGGACGCGGTGTGCCAGGAGGTCGACCAGGCCGTCTCGGCCGGCGCCCGGTACGTCGTCCTGTCCGATCGCGACGCGACCGCCGACCTGGCCGCCATCCCCTCACTGCTGCTGACGTCCGCGGTTCACCATCATCTGATCCGCAGCAGGACCCGCACCAGGGTCGGACTGATCGCCGAGACCGGTGACGTCCGCGAGGTCCATCACGCGGCCCTGCTGCTGGCCTACGGCGCTGCGGCGATCAACCCGTATCTGGCCATGGAAAGCGCCGAGGACCTCGTCCGCCGCGGCACGATCTCGGGCGTCAGCTCCCAGCAGGCCGTCCGGAACGTCATCACCGGCCTCGGCAAGGGCGTCCTCAAGGTGATGAGCAAGATGGGCATCTCGACCATCGCCTCCTACCGTGGCTCGCAGGTGTTCGAGGCGCTGGGGTTGTCCGCCGCACTCGTCGACCGATACTTCACCGGGACCACCAGCCAGCTGGGCGGGATCGGGCTCGACGTCATCGCCGAGGAGACGGCTCGTCGACATGCGACGGCGTACCCTCCCGAGGCGCCGTTCCCGGGTGACCGACGCCTCGCCGTGGGTGGGGAGTACCAGTGGCGCCGCGACGGCGAACTGCACCTGTTCGATCCCGAGACGGTGTTTCGGCTGCAGCACGCCACCCGGACCGGTCGAGAGGACGTCTACCGCGAGTACAGCCGTCGCGTCGACGAGGAGGCCCACAGTCGCGGAACCCTGCGTGGGCTCTTCCGGTTCCGAGCCGTTACCGCCCCGATCCCGGTGGAGGACGTCGAGCCGATCGAGTCGATCATGCGTCGGTTCACCACGGGGGCGATGAGCCTCGGTTCGATCAGTCCCGAGGCGCACGAAACCCTGGCGATCGCGATGAACCGGATCGGTGGCCGCTCGAACACCGGTGAGGGCGGGGAGGCCGTCGAACGACTGCTGGACCCCGAGCGGCGCAGCGCCGTCAAGCAGGTCGCCTCCGGCCGGTTCGGCGTGACCAGCCTGTATCTCAGCCAGGCCACCGACATCCAGATCAAGATGGCGCAGGGCGCCAAGCCCGGCGAAGGCGGTCAGCTTCCAGGACACAAGGTGTCGCCGTTCATCGCCGAGGTGCGTCACTCGACCCCCGGCGTCGGGCTGATCAGCCCGCCGCCACACCACGACATCTACTCGATCGAAGACCTCGCGCAGCTGATCCACGACCTGAAGAACGCGAACCCGACGGCCCGGATCCATGTCAAGCTGGTCAGTGAGGTCGGCGTGGGCACCGTCGCTGCAGGGGTCAGCAAGGCCCACGCCGACGTGGTTCTCGTGTCCGGCAACGACGGCGGGACGGGCGCGTCACCGCTGAACAGCCTCAAGCACGCGGGCGCGCCGTGGGAGTTGGGTCTGGCCGAGACCCAGCAGACCCTGGTTCTCAACGGCCTGCGGGACCGCATCACGGTTCAGGTGGACGGCGCCCTCAAGACCGGGCGCGACGTCGTCGTGGCCGCTCTGCTGGGCGCCGAGGAGTACGGCTTCTCGACCGCCCCGCTGATCGTCTCGGGTTGCGTCATGATGCGCGTCTGCCACCTGAACACCTGCCCGGTCGGGGTGGCGACGATGGACCCACGGCTGCGGGCCACGTTCGCCGGCAAGGCCGACCACGTCGTGGCGTTCTTCCAGTTCGTGGCAGCCGAGGTGCGCGAACACCTGGCCGCCCTGGGGCTGCGCACCGTCGACGAGGCCATCGGGCGTGCGGATCTGCTGGACGTCGAGCGGGCCGTCGGCCGATGGAAGGCGGACGGCCTGGATCTGCGGCCGATCCTGACCACCCCGGGTCCACCACACGTGGCACCCGACGCCCCGCGGCGTCGCCTCGTCAGTCAGGACCACGGTCTGGAGAAGGCGCTGGACGTCACCCTCATCCAGCTTGCGGCCGACGCGATCGAGCGCGGCGAGAAGGTGTCCATCGACGTGTCCGTCCGCAACATCAACCGGACCGTGGGGACCATGCTCGGCCACCACGTGACGATGCGGTACGGCGCCGAAGGATTGCCCGACGACACCGTGGACATCACGCTGACCGGCTCGGCGGGCCAGTCCCTCGGGGCCTTCCTACCGCGTGGGATCACACTGCGCCTCGCCGGAGACGCCAACGACTATGTCGGCAAGGGACTGTCCGGCGGTCGCATCATCGTGCGCCCACCTCGTGAGTCGCGGTTCAACACACAGCGCAACGTCATCGCCGGAAACGTCATCGCCTACGGCGCCACCAGCGGCGAGATCCTCATCCAGGGCGAGGTCGGTGAGCGGTTCTGCGTCCGTAACTCCGGCGCCACCGCGGTGGTCGAGGGCATCGGCGATCACGGCTGCGAGTACATGACGGGGGGAGTCGTGGTCGTCCTCGGCAGGACCGGACGCAACTTCGCCGCAGGCATGTCCGGTGGTGTCGCCTACCTGCTGGACATCCGAGCCGAGCGAGTCAACACCGAACTCGTCGACATCCTCGAGATCACCGATGCCGACGTCGAGGTGCTCCTGCCACTGCTGCGGCGTCACGTCAGCGAGACCGGGTCGCTGGTGGCGGAGGACCTGGTGGTCGAGCCCGAGCTGCTGCGGACGCGGTTGCGCAAGGTGGTCGCGCGTGAGTACACCCGGGTCATGGCGGTGCGCGCCTCGGCCGTCGCCGAGGGTCTGGACCCGGACGGCGACGTGACGTGGCAGCGCATTCTGGCGGCCCCGGCACACGTCGGGTGACCGGATCGCGGTCACCGGCCGGGCACTAGGCTCGCGGATATGCGTCGAGCCAAGATCGTGTGCACTCTCGGACCCGCGGTAGCCGGCCCGGACAACATCCGCCGACTGGTCGAGGCGGGCATGGATGTCGCCCGGATGAACTTCAGCCACGGCTCCCACGCCGATCACCAGGAAAACTATCGCGACGTTCGAGCGGCATCGGATGCCACCGGTCGCAGCGTGGCCGTCCTGCAGGACCTTCAAGGACCGAAGATCCGGCTTGGTCGCTTCGTCGCGGGTCCTGTCGAGTTGGTCGCCGGTGCCCGGTTCGTCATCACCACCGACGACGTTCCCGGAACGGTCGATCGGTGCTCGACGACTTATGCCGGCCTACCCGGCGACGTGCAGGTCGGTGACCCGCTACTGGTGGACGACGGCCGGATCGTGCTGCGGGCGCTCGAGGTCACGGCGACCGACGTCGTCACCGAGGTCGTCGTCGGTGGCCAGACGTCGAACAACAAGGGCATCAACCTGCCGGGTGTCGCGGTCAGCGTGCCCGCCCTGGCCGACAAGGACATCGAGGACCTTCGCTTCGGCCTCGGCCTCGGCGTGGACCTGGTCGCCTTGTCGTTCGTGCGCAACGCCCGCGACGCCGACGACGTCCGAGCGATCATGCGCGAGGTGGGCCGTCAGGTCCCCGTGCTGGCCAAGATCGAGAAGCCTCAGGCGGTGGCCAACCTCGCCGAGATCGTCGATGCGTTCGACGGCATCATGGTGGCTCGCGGTGATCTCGGCGTGGAACTGCCCCTGGAGGACGTTCCTCTGGTGCAGAAGCAGGCCGTCGAACTGGCTCGGCGTCAGGCCAAACCGGTCATCGTGGCCACCCAGATGCTCGAATCCATGATCACGGCCGGTCGACCCACCCGCGCCGAGGCGTCGGACGTCGCGAACGCGGTCCTGGACGGAGCGGACGCACTCATGTTGTCCGGTGAGACCAGCGTCGGTGCCTACCCGTTCGTCGCGGTCGAGACGATGGCACGGATCATCCGGGTCACGGAGGAACGCGGACTGGACCGCATCCTCCCGCTGGGGACACGGCCACGCACCATGGGCGGAGCGATCACACGGGCAGCCGCCGAGGTCGGCGAGCTGCTCGGGGTCACCCACATGGTGTGCTTCAGCCAGAGTGGCGACTCGGCCCGTCGGATGTCGCGGCTGCGGAGCAAGATCCCGCTGTTGGTGTTCACGCCGGAGGCCTCCATCCGCTCGCAGTTGAGCCTGTCGTGGGGGATCGAGACCTTTCTCACCCCCTACGTCAAGCACACCGACGAGATGGTCCGTCAGGTGGACGAGGCACTGCTCGACATCGGCCGCTGCCAGCGCGGTGACCTGGTGGTCATCGTGGCCGGGTCCCCACCCGGGATCCCCGGCTCGACCAATGCGATGCGGGTCCACCGGATCGGCGACGCCGTCGACGCGGTCGTGCCGGCGTACGCCTGAGGGCGAAGCCACTGATGCGCGACCGCCCGTCCAGTACCGGCTGCGGGACTCGAACCCGCACACCCGAAGGCAACGCATTTTGAGTGCGCCGTGTCTGCCGATTCCACCAAGCCGGCTGGATTGAGCGACCCTACGGTACCGGCCAGTAAGCTCCCCCGGTGAGCAGCGATGGTGCGGTTCCCTCCGCAGACTTTCTTCCCCCAGACCCCGGGGCGGCCCCAGTCACCCTGGTGCCCCCCGCCACAGCCGCTGCGGGGGCCAGGCGCGTCGTCGTGGCAGAGGACGAGGCGCTGATCCGGCTCGACCTCGTCGAGATGCTGACCGAGGCGGGTTACGACGTCGTGGGCGAGGCGGGCAACGGCGAGAGCGCCTTGCGGTTGGCGGAGGAGCTGCGGCCCGATGTCGTGATCCTCGACATCAAGATGCCCAAGTTGGACGGAATCTCCGCGGCGGAACGCATCGTGGCCGCCCGGATCGCACCGGTCGTGCTGCTTACCGCGTTCAGCCAGACCGAGCTGGTCGAGCGGGCACGCGACGCCGGTGCCATGGCATACGTGGTCAAACCGTTCACCGCCGCGGACCTGTTGCCGGCCATCGAGATCGCGGTCAGTCGTCATGGTGAGATCGCCCAGCTCGAAGCCGAGGTGGCCGACCTCAGTGATCGACTGGAGACCCGCAAGCTGGTCGAACGCGCGAAGGCTGCCCTGCAGACGACCTACAAGATGAGCGAACCCGAGGCGTTCCGCTGGATCCAGAAGACCTCGATGGATCGGCGGTTGTCCATGCGCGAGGTCGCAGCCGGCGTCATCGCGGCAGCCGGCGCGAAGCGCCCAGCCCCGGTACCGGAGGCGACCGACTGACGGCGCCGACTGTCGGAGGTCACGACTCGACAACGGCTGACCCTCAGAGGATGCGTCGCAACCTTGTCGTTACCGGGCTTGGGTAGGTTCCGCGAGGAGCCCGCGACTTCCCGCGGTCCGACATGAAGGAGACATCCATGATCCGACGCGCACGCGGATGGCGCTCGATCGCCGTCCTCGGCATCGCCGGCCTCGCCCTTGCTGCCTGTGGCAGCGACGAGGCCACCGACACCGAGTCCTCGGCCCCGGTAGTTGCCGAGACCAGCGAGCCCGAAGAGTCCGTGGCGGAGTCGTCTGCGGACGTCGCCCCCCCGGTGAACGAGGCTGACGGCACCCTGACACTGGGCACGTTGCTGCCCGAGACCGGTGGTCTGGCCTTCCTCGGGCCGCCCGAGGTCGCCGGTGTCCAGCTCGCCGCCGCCGAAATCAACGAAGCCGGTGGCGTGCTCGGCCAGGACGTCGTCGTCAGCGAGTCCGACTCGGGTGACACCTCGACCGACATCGCCAATCAGTCGGTCGACCGTCTGCTCGGCGAGGGTGTCGACGCCATCATCGGCGCTGCGTCCTCCGGTGTGACCCTGACCGTGATCGACAAGATCGCTGCGGCGCAGGTCGTCCAGATGTCGCCGGCCAACACCTCTCCCACCCTGACCGACTACGCGGACGACGGGTTCTACTTCCGTACCGCTCCGTCAGACGTCCTGCAGGGTCGCGTCCTCGGTGACCTCGTCGCCACCGACGGCTGCGTCAGCGTTGCGATCATGGCTCTGGACGACTCGTACGGCGAAGGCCTGACCGAGAACGCCCGCCTGTCACTCGAGGCGAGCGGATCGGCTCTGGCCCTCGAGCCCGTCGTGTACGACCCCGAGGCCAGCACCTTCTCCGCCGAGGTCACTCAGGTCAAGGCTGCCAACCCCGACTGCCTGATCATCATCGGCTTCGCCGAGACGGTCCAGGTCATCCAGGAGCTCGTTGCGCAGAGCATCGGCCCCGACGTGCTGCCGACCTACTTCGTCGACGGCAACCTGGCTGACTACTCAGCCGACTCCGACCCGAACCTGCCCCCGGGCACACTGACCGGCGTCAAGGGCACCCTTCCGGGCGCCGACACCTCTGACGAGTTCCAGGCCCGCCTGCTCGAGGTCGACCCGGATCTCACCTCGTTCGCCTACGCACCCGAGTCCTACGACGCGGCGATCCTGATCGCGCTGGCCGCCATTCTCGGTGGTTCGGACGACGGCATCACCATCCGCGACAACCTGGTGGCTGTCTCCCGTGAGGGCGAGAAGTGCACCACGTTCGCCGACTGCGTCGCGCTGCTCGACGCCGGTACCGACATCGACTACGACGGGCAGTCCGGTCCGATCGAGTTCGCCGAGTCCGGTGACCCCAGCCAGGCGACCATCGGTATCTACGAGTACGACGACCAGAACAAGAACACTGCGCTGGAATTCCTGCCCGGCTCTGTGGAGTGACGATCACGTCCTAGTCACACAGACAGAACCCCCCGGCCCTGATGGGCCGGGGGGTTCTGTCCGTTACCGGCTCGTTCGCCGGAGACGCGCGGGCGCACCGCATCTGATCAGCCTGTCGTGAGGGTGCCCAGGTACAGCTCGATCACCTTCGGGTCCTTGGCCAGCGACGCACCCGTGCCGGTGTACGCGTTGCGGCCCTGGTCCAGTACGTAGCCCCGATCGCAGATCTGCAGACACCGGTAGGCATTCTGCTCGACCATGATCACTGACGTTCCGGTGCGGTTGATCTCACGGGTGCGCAGGAAGACCTCGTCCAGCATGTTGGGGCAGAGACCAGCCGACGGCTCGTCCAGTAGCAGCACCGAGGGCCCCAACAT
>JANNOG010000082.1:0-25397 GCA_031398915.1 Micrococcales bacterium
GATGCCGGTCTGCAGCCAGACCGTTTTGGCGCGTTTTTCTTTGGGAAGGGCCAATAGCTCGTCGGCGATTTCGGGGATGGCTTCAGGTTTGCGGAAAATATCCACGATGTCAGGCACGACCGCCAGCTCAGCCAGGGACGCCACCGATTTTTCGCCAAGGGCCTCAGGGATCATCGGGTTGACCGGCAAAACACGAATGCCCCGGCTTTGCAGCATTTCGGGGATTTCAAAAGAGGGGCGGCCGGGTTTTTTACCGTCGGTCATACCTACGACGGCGACGATTTTGGCATCGCGGACTTCGTCTGCCAGGCGTTCCATGGCAAGTGGGTCTTTGCTCAAATCGACCGAATGGGCTCGGCGGTGCCCTCCCGGTGGTGTGGAGAGGTCTGCGCCCATTTGGAATCGGTGTACTGGCAGACGAACTCATACCAGGTCGGCGGCGCGGCTTGCGGATCCACCAGGGACATCGGGCGTCCCGACGCAAGATCAAGGCCTCCCCTTCGCGGACGGACGTCAGGAGCCGCGACCGGAAGGAGTCGGCCTGTGCCGCAGTGCAGAAGGATTCCCTCCAACGCCGCGTGCCGACTCTCCACCAGACCCGATAGGTGGTGGCTTGGGCTCCCTGGCGTTTCTCAGTCGCCCATACCCGGACGTCGTAGGTCGTGCCGCTGTGCTCGCTGTTCACGTGAGCTCATCGCGGCCGTCGAGCCAGCTTTCAACTTCGGTGCGCCGGATGCGGATTTCGCCGTTGGGGAGTTTCAGGCAGCGCAGGGCGCGGCCTTTGGCTCGCCAGTCGTAGAAGGTGGAGCGGCTGACGCCGAGTGCGTCGCAGAATTCTTGAACGGTGACCATGCGGCCCCTACTTGTGGCCATGATCAGGGCTCCTTCCCAGGGTTGTGTCCGGGGGTGGGGTGAAGCTGGGCGGTGCGGGCCGTGGGTGCCCGGCGAAGGTGGTGGTGGACGATGAGGACTGCGTTGAAGCGGATGGCGTCGACGGCGTGGGGTGAGCCACCCGTGGCGGCCGATCTGGGCTTCTTGGCGTTGACGTCGTCTCGGGTGGTGCGTGACGCTCGGGCCTCGGCGGCGGCCAGCCCGGCGGGCCCGGGTTCGACGATGAGTGAGCTGATCGCGGGTGGGACGTTGGATGCGCTGCTGTGGGCGTTGGGAACGACCGACCGTGGTCCGGCGTCCGGCCGGCTGCTCGCTGCCCCGTCAGTGCAGGACCTGCGTGTCGAGGCTGTCTCGGCGGATGAGCAGCGAATGGACGCCGAGAAGCACAGCGAGTTACGGTGCTACACCCGCGGCATCGCCGACGGCTGCTCCTTCGCCGCGGGGATGCGCAGCTCGTTCTGGTGGGTGCCCTCGCCCGAGGGGCTGAGGATGGGTCCACCTCGCCGTGACGAGTTCGGCCGCACCCCGGCCTCACCTGGTGGGCTTACTGGGCATGGGTGCACTCCAACGAGGTACGAACCCAACGACCCGTCCCACCGAAAGGGATGGCGCCCGTTGAGACTGACGGTCGCTGGCCATTTGGTCGATCACCGCGTAAGGGGTTGGAGCTGGATGGCGAGTTAGCTGAACTCATCAATAGGCCGGACTGTCAAGACCACGGAAAGGCGCAACAACTCTCTTAGGGAGTTCCCGAAGTGCAGTCAGTGTCGTCAGATGGGAAGGGTCGCATGAAAGAAGCAACCGACGCAAGGGCAGTATTTGTAGTGCACGGACGCAACGTAGAGTTGCGGGATGCGATGTTCGATTTTTTGCGAAGCGTCGATCTGTCGCCCATTGAGTGGATAAGGGCCGTCGAATGGACTGGTGAGGGCTCGCCGTACATCGGTAGAGTTCTAGACGTCGCCTTCGAGCGAGCAACTGCGATAGTTGTCCTCATGACCCCAGATGAGATTGCCTACCTACAACCGCGGTACGGGAGTGGCGACGACGATCCTCAGACGTCGCCCGCTGAACAGGCCAGGCCTAATGTCCTGTTCGAAGCGGGAATGGCCTTGGGGCGTGACGCCACTCGAAGCATTCTTGTTGAAGTGGGCGATGTCAGACCGTTCAGTGATGTCGCGGGGCGACACGTCATTCGTCTAACGAACGCAGTGGAGAGGCGGCAGGAGTTCGCCACCCGGCTGAGGGGGGCGGGCTGTGCAGTTGATCTCTCGGGAACCGACTGGCACCGAGCCGGCGATTTTACTACTCCCACCCCTGCAGGGGCCGGTCTACCGTTGGGGCGACGTCTGCCAAGCAGCCCGCAACGCATAGGACCCATCGAGTTCGATGCTCGTTATGTCGATAAAGGAAAGAACAGGATAGACAGGCTTCAGGTTATCAACAGAGGAACCGAGACGGCGTATAACGTACAGGTCACTTTCCCTCAGGACGCCGCATTGAGTCGTCAAGAAAGTTCTCCGATTGCGAAAATCCCCGGAGGGGGTCGCTCTGTCAGCATTGACGTGATGAACGCGAACATGTTCATGGGCTCCAGCGCTCAAGACGCCTTTGACATTACGATCTCAGGCATGACCGAGTCGGGCGAAGTTGTTAGTCAAGAAGTATTCATGGACGTGAACGGTTGAGGTGAGATATGAGTGGCGAGATATCAATTGCTGTCACCTGGCCTCTAGATGGTGATGGCTTCTTGCGTCGCGAATGCTCGAGCTGCGAGGAACAATTTAAATGGTTCGCTGCAGAATCGGGTGGATCAGACGATACGGCGCATCAGTACTTTTGCCCTTTGTGCGGCGTAGCTTCTGGCCTCAATTCGTGGTGGACACATGAACAACTAGAGTACGCCGAGTCGGTAGCGGCTCCTCAACTAGACCGAGCTTTGCAGGATTCGCTGGCCGAGGCTTTTAGGGGCATGAAGGGTCTTGCATACAAACCTGGGTCAGACCCCATCTTTGAGGAGCCGTTTCGTGACTCTCTCGTAGAATCAAACGATATGGTCATAGTGCAACCGCCCTGCCACCCCCAAGAGCCCCTTAAGGTTCCAGGCGAGCGAGCACTTTACCTGCATTGTCTGGTGTGCGGCGAACGATTCTCAGCCTGACAGCGGACACCGTCGTCGACGCTGTACACCGCTCAGCCGTCTGTCACTGCCAAGCTGTAGCCGTCGCGCCTGACTCCCTCTCATCAGGCAGTCTCAGCAACGCCGCCGGTGGTCAGGCGATGGCGGCGATGTCACCGTCGTCGAAGTAGATGGCTTGGTGCAGCCGCCCGCCGAGGGCGGTGGCATAGCGGGCGACAACGTCCTGACCTGAGATCTTGCCCTGCTCGATCTGGGACACCCGGCCCTTGGTCACGCCCATACGCTCGGCAATGTGCTGCTGGGTGAGGCCTCGCGCGCGGCGGACCTCCGCCAGGCGGTGGCCGACGACCTGGGCAAGCAACTCGCGCTTGCCCGTCTCGACGGCCTGCTCGCCGCCGGCGCGCTCGACGAGCTCGGGGCGGATGTCACTCCACTTGACGTAGCTGGTCATGCGTTGTGGCCCTCCTCGCGGGCTCGTTCGGTCAGGTACGTCTCGTAGCGCTGCTCGGCAATGGGGATGGCTTCGTCGTACCAGGCGTTCCAACGGCCGGCCTTGTCGCCGGCGACGAGCAGGACGCTGGAGCGCCAGGGGTCGAACACGAAAAGGATCCGGGCTGTGCTGACCCGGAGTTCCTTGAGGTTGGCGATGGACGACCCTCGGATCGTGTCGACGAGCGGGCGGCCAAGACCGGGACCGGCCTCGGCGAGGGCGTCGATCGCCTGCACGACGCGCGCCTGGGTCGCAGCATCGAGGCTGTTGATCCAGTCACGGACCTCGTCCACGACGTAGACGTCCCACTCCTGCACATTTCCCGAGTATAGCTATCACTACACCCGCTGTCAGGGGTCATCGGCGCCCCGTCCCCAATATGTCCCCATGTTGAGACGCCCACGAGCCGCGCCCGCCCATCACCGCAGGTCAACCACGCTTTCGCTGCCGAACGACGCGTGCACTGAAAATCGGAGGGTCGGCGGTTCGACCCCGCCCCTGGCCACACACTTGACCAACCAAAATGGCCGGTGATTTGCGACGACGCATCTTGGTCGTGATGTTGATCTGTACCGGCAAGAGAGGCCAGAACCGGCCATAATCGGCTGTACGTCCCAAGTTGGCAAATGTGAGGATGAAGCGCACCACGCTGGACTACTGCCCGAATCGGGCGCTCAGTTCTGCCACACGTTCGGCGCGGTGCTCGGGCCGCATACGTGCGGCACGCTCCGGCAGGCTGATGCCGTGCAGGGCGCCCCAGAACACTTCGGTCGTGGTGCCGCCGCCGTCGTCCCCGATCGCCGCGGCCAGGGCATCGAACCCTGCGCGCGGGTCCGGTGGCGTGTCCGCGCTGGCGAAGGGTGCGTCGATCGACTGCTGGGACATCGCCTCGTAGACGGCGGGATGCGCACGGCCGAAGTCGAGGTAGGCGACGGCGGCGGCCTCGATCGCGCACCGCCCGCGGCTGTGACCAAGCGCAGCGCGGCACCGCCGTGCCAGATCCACGGAGCCGTCGAGCGCGACCGCCCGCACGATTTCCGACTTGCCGCCAGGAAAGTCGCCGTACAGCACGGGCTGCGTATAGCCGATGGCGCCGGCGAGGCATTGGGTCGTGACCTACGACCACCCATCGGCGTCAGCGTGTTCCCGTGCGGTCAGGGGGATCCGGCGCCGTCGTTCGGCGGTGCGGTGTTGGAGCGCCGTCAAGTCAGTCACGAACCGTCCTCCTCGTTCCGATCAACAACCGATCGGCCACCTGGACCCCCGAGTTCCGTCCCACCGACTGGCGGGAGCGACCCGACAGCGGGCGGCAGGACCGAGCGGCGCACCTGACAGGTATGGATACCGAATACTTCGAACACGTGCCGACGCCGGTCCGCGGCGTGACCGGCATGGACGTGTTTCCCAACTTCGGTAGCGCGAGCGAGTTCACCCAGAAGTCACCAGGCCATTCCGCGGGGCTCGTGGGCCGAGCTGCTCGTCACCGAGTCAAGGGCTCACGAGTGGCAACCAACCCCGTTCATCGACACTGTACGCATGAGCCCTCAGGACGCTGGCGCTCAGCCTCCCAGTAGCCATGAGGTGTTGTGAGCCACATAGCCACCGAAGACGTCATAGTTCTCGCCATGGACCTTGTCTCACTGCTTCCAGCGTTCGTGTTATCGATACTACTCATCTCGGCCTCGCCGGGCCCGGCCATGGCCCTGATTCTGCGACGAGCGGCGCTGGAGGGCTGGCGTCGCACAGTTCCGACGGTGTTGGGACTAGAAGCCGGTCTGTACGTCTGGGCATTAGTGGCTGCGGCCGGCGTCGCCGCCCTGGTTGCCGCCTCGGAGATCGCCTTCGTCGTGCTGCGGATCGTCGGTGCAATGGTCTTGGTCTACCTGGGGGTTCGCGCCTGGGTCGGACTCTGGAGGGATCGCCACACGACCGGCGGGGCGGTCCGAGGAGTCGATAGCGACACCGTTGCCGTGCGGCTGGAACGCCGGCAGTGGTTCGCTCGCTTCGGTGAAGGAGCGTTAGTGCAGTTGGCCAATCCAAAGGCCGCCATCTTCATGATCGCCTTCTACCCGCAGTTCATTCCGGCCAGTCGCCCGCTGTTCGCGACCACTGCAGCGCTGGCGCTGCTACACATCGTCATCGAGACGGCGCTGTATCTGGCCCTCGCCATAGGGGTCAGCCGTGCCGGGGTGTGGTTTCGACGCCGGACCGTCCGGCGGCGGCTCGAAGGGGCCAGTGGTGCAGTCCTCATTGGCCTTGGCATTCGAGTCGCACTCACGAGCAGGTGACCAGCCACGCGATGCGAAAACGATGATAAGGCTGGCACGGTAGGTCCGAGGTGGCCAAGTGGCGCTCCCGAGATAGTCGAGTTGACCGAAAGAACGATCCCAATGACATCGGCGATCAATCCACGTTCCACCAGAGTGTCGCCACCGATCGGGGACTGTCCAGGTCGAGCTCATCGAGCGCCTCCGCGATCTCGGCGTCTCGATCCGGCCGCAGGCACAGTCGGGTACGGACGAAAGCCGTCCGCTCGTCGCGCGTGAGGACCTGCATGCCACGACGAGACACGTCCTGCCACTCGTCCATGCGCGCCGGGATCCCCGCCTCCACCAGCACCGCGAGCGCATCGGCAGCAGTCGGCCCGGGTGGGCGTTCCAAACCCCAGAACTTCAGCCACAGCGGCGCCAACCAGCTGAGGGGGTGGGCGCTCGTCAATTCCATGACGACCCGGCGTCGGGCGTGGCTGTGCAGGGCCCGAGCGAAGCTCGCCAGGTCAGCCACGTTGTAGGCGACGTGGTGGCAGATCACGACATCCGCATTGGGCACCTGGTCAGCCACGTCGGGCCACACCCCCGCAACCAGGTCCACACCGACCCCTCGCTGGTACGCATCCGCCTGGAAGGCAGTCAGCATGTCCGGCAGGGCGTCCACCCCGATCAGGCGAGTGGCCGGGGGCGCAAGCGCCAGGGCGGCTCGTCCCGCACCGCAACCGACATCGAGCACGCTCGGCCCATCACCAGGACCGCGCACGGCACCGAGGGCGGCAAGCGCTCGGGCTCGCGACGGGGTCTCCACCGGCTCGGGCTCGGCGCGGAACAGCCCCGGTGGCATGGACCACGGATTGGCCGGCGCCTGGCACAGGATGTCGTCGGGGATCGCCCAACCGCCCAGTTCACGCGCCCATCGCTGGATCGCCGCCTCGGATCGTGTCGCCATGCTGGGTTAGCCTCCAGAGGTGTCCTCGACCATTCTGCGCCTCCTGACAAAGGGCATGCCAGTGCTACGGGCGCAGGTTGCCCTACTTCTCGTCCTCGTTGTTTCTGGTTGCACCACCAATGCATCCGACGTACCCGAGCCGTCGCGCGAGTCGTCTCCGAGCTCGTCCACCACGCGGTCGGCCACACCGACATCGTCCGTTTCGTCGCCGCCCATCTCGACGACGCCCTCCCTCGCCACCAGCGACCGCCCGTTCGAGGTCGTCGTCCCCAGCGGATACGACGAGTCTTCACCGGCACCCCTGGTTCTTCTGTTGCACGGGTATTCGTCCACGGGGGCCGAGATAGAGGCGTACCTGCAACTAGAGGCAATTGCCGACGACCGGGGAATGCTCTACGTCAGCCCGGAAGGAACGGGCGACTCACAGAACAATCAATTCTGGGACGGCACGGATGCCTGCTGCAATTTCGGGGCGACACCCATCGATGATTCACAGTACCTGCGGGGCGTCATCGAAGAGGTGAAGGACGACTATGCGGTGGACCCATCCCGGATCTACGTCATAGGTCACTCGAATGGTGGATTCATGGCTCACCGGATGGCCTGCGACAACGCCGACACGATCGCGGCCGTGGTCAGCTTCGCCGGGGCAACGTTTGCCGACCAGACCTCGTGTCAGCCCAGCGACCCGGTCAGCGTGCTGCAGGTGCACGGTGACGCCGACCCGGTCATCTCCTACATCGGCGGCAGCTTTCCTGGCGTATACCCAGGCGCGGTCGACACCGTCGCCGCATGGGCGGAGCAGAATACGTGCGCTGCAGCCTCACCCGTCCAGACCGGCGTACTCGACCTCGATGCCGCCGTCGCCGGTCCGGAATCGAACGTCCTCGCATATTCGGGATGTGCGAGCGACGTAGCTGTCGAGCTGTGGACGATTCCGGGCGGTGTCCACGTTCCGCAACTGTCACCGACATTCACCGGATCACTTGTCGATTTCCTACTGGCACATCCCCGGCAGACGTAGTCATTACGAGCCGGTTCGCCCCTATAGTGCTATCTCGTGGGACCCGGGTGGCGTACGTCGGTTGCGGCGCTCTGTGCTCTCGCGGTGCTCACCAGTTGCACCTCCGACGATCCTTCTGATGGCTCGGGCGCGGGCGGCAGCGGTGACGCCGCTGCGGAAGCTGCGACGCCATGGAGTCAGGCGGTCGACGCCTTCGACCCCGAGGGCGAGCCCGACGTCGACGCCGCGCTGGCCCTGTTCACTCTGGCGTTCGGGCCGGTTGACGGATTGCCGGCACCCCCCAGCGAGGACAGCGGCGCGAGTGGCGACATCACACTGGCCCATCGCGCAGTCCTCGGGGTGTGGGACCAGCTGACCGAGGCGCAGCGAGACGCCATCGACGCCGCACTCGTCCCAGCTGCAGAAACGTCGGACAGTCGAGTGATCGCGGCGCTGCCCGTCGCGGGCGCCGCCGCGGCCGAACGCAGGCAGTTGGCCGACGCCCTGTCCGTGGTGGCCGCGGACCTTCGAGCCGAGATCGCCACGCGGATCGGGGACTTCACGGGCACCCTCACCCTGGTCATCGGCACCGCCGGCGCGAGCAACGACCTCGCTTACACCACGCCTGCGCTTCGCCCGGACGGCACGTTCACCGGCGATTGCACCGTGACCGTCCTGCCGGCGAGCACGACCAAGGGGCCTGAGCTACTGCTCAACACCTTGGCGCACGAGGTGTTCCACTGCTTCCAGCTGGCTGCTTACGGCGCGGTCACCCCGTGGAACAGTGCACCGAAGTGGGTGGTCGAGGGCGCCGCCGAGTGGGTGGCCGCCACCATCACGACACCTGACAGCAGCACGACGAAGAAGTGGTTCGGCTACCTCACGAGGCCCGAGACGCCGCTGCAGACGCGTGCCTACACCGCTCTCGGGTTCTGGGCTCATCTGACGGAGTCCGGGACCGACCCCTGGGGAGTGTTCCGATCGGTATGGGCCGCTCGAGGGACCCCGGCGTCCTTCGAGGCCGCCGGCGCCGACACCCCGGCATTCCTGGACACCTGGGCCTCGGGATTCTCCCGAGACGAGGCCCGCGGTCAGGGTTGGGACACCACCGGGCCCGGGATCACCGACGATTCGGCAACCCCCGCAGCCCTGCCGGTGGCGGTGGGGTCCGCGGGATCGGCCGCCCAGGCCGTGGCTTTCGCCAATGGCCTGCACGTCGTGGTCTCGACCGCCGACGTCCTGGTCATGTCGAGCAGAGGGACCGTGCGGCTGTCGGCGGGCGCGATCGACACCGTCGACATCGATGGGTCCCGATTCTGCCAACGCACCGGCGGCTGCTCCTGCCCCGATCTGCCGGACGACGTCCCGCCGCCGTTGACCGAGCCCCCACTCATCGCGATCACGGGTGGTCCGACCGGTAGCAGCGTGAGCATCATCGGCCTCACCCTCGACCTGCACTGCGAGGAGAAGAAGCAGGCAGCGGTGCAGGTCGTGGTGGACCGCCCGGCCACGGAGGGGGTGCTCGCCGGGCGCATTCTCGAGCTCACGTCGTGCAACGGGGCATACGGCGACTGGTCGGGTGTGCTGCGTCCGGGCGGTCTGTCGTTGGACGGCTTCGAGGTGCCCTTCACTGATCTGCCCATGGCCTTCACCGTCGGCGGATCGGGGACCCAGACAGTCGACACGACGGTCGAGGGAGTCGTCCCGACGCCGGTGTTCGACCTGCAGGTCGCCTATGACCTGGACATCACGGTCGACGGCACCACCATGTCCATCACCGGGACGGGCAATGGGGGCACCGGGATAGTGGACATCGAGCAATCGCTGGGCAGCCAACTGTCCGGGATCCCGATCGAACCGGCCCCTGAGGGCGCCTGCCCCTAGACGTTGCGCCGGTACTGACCGCCGGCCTCGAAGAACGTGTCGGTGATCTGCCTGGGCGTGGTGGTGATGTGCGTGACCGGACTACTCGTCACAGCGTGACGGGCGCGGGCCGCCGACGGACCTCTGGGACCGCGCCCATGCGCCGGACGTACCGTCAGTACGTGCCCCGTGGCCAGATCATGCACCAGCAATGGCGCGACATCTCATTCGTGCATTGGCGAGTCGACCCCGGCGTCGTCGCCGCCCTGCTCCCCCGAGGCACGAGCCCCGACATGATCGACGGCTCGACCTACGTGGGGCTGATCCCGTTCCGTATGGTCGGCGCGGGCGTGGGCAACGGGCCCGCAGTGCCGTGGTTCGGATCGTTCGCCGAGACCAACGTGCGGCTGTACTCGGTCGACGTCACAGGCCGACGTGGCGTGGTCTTCCGTTCCCTGGACGCCGACCGATTGGCGGTCGTCCTGGGTGCGCGCGCGGCTTTCGCCCTGCCGTACGTGTGGGCGCGGATGAGTGTCAGCCGTGACACCGACAGCGTCACCTACTCGACGACGCGTCGCTGGCCCGGCCCGCGAGGGGCGGGTGGCACGTTGACTGTGCGACCCGGTCGCCCGATCGCGCGACCGGACGCACTGTCCGAGTTCTTGACGGCGCGATGGGGACTGCACACCACCATCGCAGGTCGGCTGCACTACGTTCCGAATCGGCACGAGCCCTGGCCGTTGCGCGAGGCTGACCTGGTGCACCTGGACGACACCCTGGTCGCCGCCGCCGGAATACCCGGCGTGGTGGATCGTCCGCCGGACTCGGTGCTGTTCTCGACCGGGGTCGAGGCCGTCTTCGGCTGGCCACGTCCGGTGTGAGGCGGAGACCTCGTTCGTCCGCGATCATTCGGGCACACACTCGCAACGACGTACACGTGGAGGCGACATGCACACCCGAACGCTGGGGACCACCCTCGACCGGCCGCTGACCGTCGGCGCCATCGGCCTCGGCTGCATGGGGATGAGTTGGGCGTACGGCGACTCCGCCACCCGCGACGACACCACGTCGATCGCAGTGATCCGTCGGGCTCTGGACCTCGGTGTCACATTGATCGACACCGCCGACGTCTATGGCCCTTTCCTCAACGAAGAGCTGGTCGGGCGTGCGATCGCGGGTCGCCGCGACCTGGTCGTCCTGGCCACGAAGGTCGGTCTCGTCGTCGAGGACGCGACCACCTACCGAATCGGGCGTGACGGCTCACCCGATCACATCCGCAGCGGCTGCGAGGCGTCGTTGCGGCGCCTCGGGGTGGAGCACATCGACCTCTACCAGTTGCACCGCCCTGACCCCGAGGTCCCGATCGAGGACAGCATCGGTGCGATGGCCGAATTGGTGCACGCAGGAAAGGTCGCGGCGATCGGGGTCAGCGAGGTCACCATCGACGAACTGCGGCGTGCCCATGCCGTCCATCCCGTCGCTTCGGTGCAATCGGAGATGTCGCTGTGGACTCGTGACCCGCTCACCGAGATTCTCCCCTGGTGCGAGGCGAACGGGGTCGGGTTCCTGCCGTTCGCGCCGCTGGGCAGGGGCTTCCTCACGGGTCGTTACCGGACCGGCTCGGACTTCGGCACGGGGGACTTCCGAGCGAGCAATCCTCGCTTCACCGACGAGGCCGTGGCTGCCAACCTTGCCTTGGCGGATCGCGTCGGCGAGGTGGCCGCGTCGCTCGACGCGACGTCGGGGCAGGTGGCGCTGGCCTGGTTGCTGGCGCAGGGCGAGAACGTCGTTCCGATCCCAGGCACCAAGCGAATCGCCTACCTCGAGGAGAACGCCGGTGCGCACAACGTCGTCCTCTCACCTGAGGCCCTCGCAGCCCTGAACGATCTCCCGGCCGCGGTCGGCCAGCGCTACTGACCCCTCAGCCAAGTCCGAGGATGACCGTCAGGCCCGACCAGGGGTGAGTTACCTGGCCACGATCGGGTTGGGCGTTCTCATCGGCGTCGTCATGGGCACCCTCGGCGGTGGCGGCGGCATCCTGGCCGTGCCCGTCCTGGTCTACGTCCTCGGTCAGAGCCCCCAGGACGCCGTCACCAGCAGCCTGGTGATCGTCGGACTGGCCGCCGCATTCGCCGTCGTCGGGCGCGCCAGAGCCAATCAGGTCCGGTGGCGGGTCGGCCTGATCTTCGGGGTCGCGGGAATCCCGGCCGCCTACGCCGGGACGGCGATCAACCGCAGGATCGATGACAGCGCCCTGCTGGTGGGATTCGCCGCAATCATGGTGATCACGGCGGTGGGCATGCTCGTGCCACCCAGCCGAGACTCCGACAGTGCTGACACGAAAGGACGTCCAGGCGCGGATGGAAACAATCCGACACCTGGCCGGTCGGCGGCTCGCCATTTTGTCCTGGTCGTCGGCGTGGGCCTCACCGTCGGGTTTCTCACGGGCCTTTTCGGAGTCGGAGGGGGGTTTGTCATCGTGCCTGCCCTCATATTGCTCCTGGCATTTCCGGTACCGGTGGCAGCTGGTACCTCGCTCATGGTCATTGCCCTGAATGCCGCGTCCTCGTTGGTCGCGCGCACCACCGACCTCGTCCTCGACTGGGGCATCATCATCCCCTTCACACTGGCCGCCATGATCGGCACCTTCATCGGGAGGAAGGCGGCTGCGCGACTGCCCAGTGCCACCCTGAACCGCGCCTTCGCCGCCCTCCTGCTGGTGGTGGCGGGGTACGTCTCCGTGATCAACCTTCATCACGTGATCTAGTGCGGGTAACGGTGGGCAGTCGTGCTGACACGAGTGCACAGGGTGGTGCCACACCCGCGAAGTCATCGGCTGGCACCGCTGCCTGATCCGACCGACCTCAACAAGGCTTGCCCCACAGCAGCGCGCGTACCCGTCGAGCGCGAACCGAAGGAGAGCCCGAATGACCGTGAAGCCGTACATCCATCCGCCCCTCGCGCCCGGCAAGTCAGGCGTCCGCCGCCGCACCGCCCGCCGCTCGTTGGCCGGTCTGCTGCTCGCCGCCGTGATCGGCCCCGCAGCGGCCGTCACACTGCCCGCCTCGGGGGCGATGGCCATGACCTGCCTGAATTACGAGGGATATATCGTCTACAACCCACTCACTGACGAACACGTTCAGGAATACCGGTGCACGTCGTGGATGCAAGAACCGGGCGTCAATCCGCCGAAGGACGGCGGCACGGAACCCGACGGTGGATATGACGGGGGATCCGGAGGTGGATATGACGGCGGCGACCCCAAAGCCACGTGCGAGGACGCCAACGAGGCCGTCGACCGCGAACTCGCGAAGCTGGCCACCGCGATCACTGCCGCGAGTCTGGCCTGGAACGAGTACCAGACAGCCAACGGCAATAACACCGCTGCCCAGACCGCCCTTGACGTTGCGACCACGGCAAGTGACGCTGCGCAGCAAACCGCCTGGAACTTGACGGACCACGTCGACAACCTCAGATCGTCGGCGACACCCCTCGTACGGCAGTGGATGGAAAACCCGAACGGTGTCGTCGAGGTAGAACGAAACGGCCGAACGATCTATACGAGCCTGCCGCCACTGTCATTCCTGGAGACGAACCAGTTGGGCGCAATAATTCTGGCCGCAGGAAGCGCCGAGACGGCAAGGAACAACTACGACCACCTCAAGGCCGTGACAGACGCAGCGTCCCTTGCAGCCAGCGCCGCGCAGACCTCGGCAGAGGTTGCCAAGGCCAAATCGACTGAGATGGATGCCAAGCTGAGGAAACAATCGGACGCTGTGACTGCTGCCAGAGCAGCCGCCGCCACGTCCTGCCCCTAGTAGCTGCCGTCAATCACGACACACCTGGTCCGCCGGTCGCCCGCGAGGCTCTCGCGGGCGTCGCCGGCGGCATCATTAGTGCATCGCCGCCGGCTGGCGTTTCGCGGGGGCGGGGCTGGCAGGTACCTGTGGAGGGGGCGTCTCAGGCCCAGGGACCTAGGCTCACCCTCGTGGCAGTGACTGAACGGCCCCGCATCAGGCCATCACGCCACCTCGTCCCAATCGCCACGGCCATCGGCGCCGGGTTGCTACTGGGTGCGCTGACCTCGTTCGCACAGGGCTGGCTGCCGGACGGCCTCCGCTCGGTGTCCAATTCGGCTGGGTCGTGGTGCCTGGTGGCGTTCGTTCTCGCCGCGAGGACCAGCCGCCGACTCGTTGCGGCCCTGGTCGGGTCGCTGACCCTCCTGGCACTGCTGGGCGGTTACGTGTTGGCGTCGGCTGCCCGCGGCTTCGCCTCCTCTGATGCGTTGCTGCTGTTCTGGGGGCTCGCGGCCGTCCTGGTCGGACCTGTTCTCGGACTCGCGGCGCACGAGGTGCGTCGAGGCAGCCCGACGAGGGCGGCACTCGGGGTGGCCACCATGAGCGGGGTCCTGGTCGGCGAGGGCGCCTACGGGCTGCGGTACATCGCCGACACCACGTACCCGCCCTACTGGTGGG
Organism: Micrococcales bacterium; assembly: GCA_031398915.1. Taxonomy (GTDB): domain Bacteria; phylum Actinomycetota; class Actinomycetes; order Actinomycetales; family JBBAYJ01; genus JANNOG01. Next base: position 14,082 of record JANNOG010000082.1, read on the forward strand.
GCTCCATCGTGGTCGGCATTGCGCTGCTCGTGGTGATCGCGGCTGTCCGACTGCGCGGCGCCCTACCGATCGCCATCGCGGCAGCGGTGACCGCGATCGTGGCCGTAGCCTTCGTCGCCCTGTACAGCGGCGAACTCTTCCAACTCTTCGGTTGAGGACGCCACGCGCACCAGATCCCACATGCGCCCCGCGTCGTCCGACAGCGCAAGCTCCACTCACCCGGCGTGTGGACCCTCGATCGGGCTCACGACGAGCATCGAGGTGACGGCTCGTAGTTCGTGGAGAGACTCCCTGACCAGGTGGGCGAAGTCCTCGTCCTCCGGCTCGTCCAACCAGCGTTCGTACGCGACCTTGAAGACCGCGATGCCCGCCTCGGCCGCCAGTCGGGCAACGCGGTCGGGCACGCCGCGCCCACGCAGCGACCCGGACAGTGCGGCTGACAACGAGCTCAGCTTGATCTGTTCGCGCTCCTGCAACTCGGGGTTGGCGGCGATGATGCGGCCACGCTGTCTGGACAGTTCGCGTTCGGCAGGCAGCACCTCGCGCGCCGCGCTCAGCGCCCCGATGACGGCCTCGAGAGGCGCCACCGCGGCCGGTGCCGCCTCGACGCCTTCGACCAGGAACTCCCGCAGGCGACCCGCCCCGCCGAACAGGACTTCGCGCTTGTCGGTGAAATGTCGGAAGAACGTCCGCTGGGCCAGCCCCGCCCGTTCAGCGATCTGGGTCGTCGTGGTCTGTTCGTACCCGTGCTGGTCATAGAGCTGCAGTGCCGCCATCTCGAGCCGCTCACGCGCACCCGGCGCCCACCGACTCATTCGCCGACCTTAGCTGATGGCAATCACTGTCATCATGACCTAGGGTGATGGCAGTGGCTGCCATCAGGGTGGCCCGTGGGCCGTTCGCCCCCGACAGGAGGGTCTTCTCATGCGTGTCTTCGTCACCGGAGCGTCCGGCTTCATCGGCTCGGCCGTCGTCCCCGAGCTCATCAGCGCCGGACACCACGTCCTCGGCCTGGCGCGCTCGGCTGCCTCGGCGCAGAATCTCGTCGCCGCGGGCGCCGAGGTCCACCGCGGCTCGCTGGCCGATCCGGCCAGCCTCCACGCCGGCGCGGCCGTGGCCGACGGAGTGATCCACCTGGCCTATATCCACGACTTCTCCGATCTGCCAGCCGCGCAGCGGGCCGACCAAGCCGCTGTCGAGGCCCTCGGCTCGGCCTTGGCTGGAACCGACCGCCCGTTGGTGGTCACCTCGGGCACCCTGGTCATGCCTGCGGGTCGGGTGGCGACCGAACAGGACACGCCCGATCCCACCTCGCCGGCCGCGCACCGCATCGCCCCCGAGCAGACTGCGCTGGGCATGGCGTCGACCGGGGTGCGCTCATCGGTCGTGCGATTGGCGCCGACCGTGCACGGCATCGGGGACGGCGGCTTCGTGGCGAGCCTCGTCGCGATCGCCCGCAGCACCGGCGTCTCGGCCTATATCGGCACGGGCGACAACCGCTGGCCTGCGGTGCATCGATTGGACGCCGCCCGACTGTTCAGGCTGGCACTGGAGACCGCTCCCGCTGGTAGCGCGCTTCACGGTGCAGCGGAATCGGGCGTGGCGATCCGCGACGTCGCCGAGGTCATCGGACGTCACCTGGACCTACCGGTGGTCTCCGTCACGCACGAGGACGCGGCTGCGCAGTTCGGCTGGTTGGCGGGGTTCCTCGGTGCAGATGTGCCAGCGTCCAGCGCGCACACCCGCGCGGTGACCGGCTGGCAGCCGACCCACCCGGGACTGGTCGCCGACCTGGACCACGGCCACTACTTCGCTGCCGCCGCGACGGCCTGAGCGCCCGGCGATGGAAGTGAGCGAGGTCAATCCGGCGGCACGGACGTTCCCGGCACGACCGGTGGATCCGCCGGGCACGGTCAGCATCGAGGCTCAGGCCGCCATCCGCAACGGGTCACCGATGGCCGCGGTCCTGTTCACCGATCCCGAGCCCGACCCTCACGACAAGGACGCCTGGCGGCATTTCGTCGCCGCACGCGAAGCGGCCGCAGCGCCGTTCATGGCGAGGGTTCCGGAGCGTTTTCCGGGCGACGTGGCGGACCACGCGCTGGATCGGACGACCCACTACGAGATCACGCCGGCCACGTCACCTGCGCCTGACGGCCCGATCGTGGCGCTGTATCTGCACGGCGGCGGCTACACGTCGGGTTCGGGTCGCCACGCCGCGCTCCTGGCCATGCCGTTCGCCCACCGCCTCGGCATACGGACCTGGTCACCCGACTACCGAATGCCGCCGGATCACCCGTTCCCTGCAGCCGTGGACGACGCCGTCGCCGCCTATGCGTTCCTGATCGACCGGTACGGAGCGGGGCGGATCGTCGTCGCCGGGCGATCTGCCGGCGGCGGCCTCGCGGCTGCGACGGTCCTCAAAGCCCGCGACATCGGTCTGCCGCTGCCAGCCGGGTGCATCCTCCAGACGCCCGAGGCCGACCTGACCGAATCCGGCGACTCGTTCCGGCTCAACAACGGCGTGGACAACTTCCTGCGGCCGCTGCCAGGCGCCAACGCCCTCTACGCCGACGGCCACGACCTGCGCGACCCCTACCTCTCCCCGCTGTTCGGCGACTTCGACGCCGGCTTCCCGCCGACGATCCTGACCAGCGGAACGCGCGACCTCTTCCTGTCCAACACGGTGCTGCTCCACCGCGCCCTGCGACGGGCGGGAGTGCCGGCGGACCTACACGTCTGGGAGGCGATGGGGCACGGCGGATTCTTCGAGACGGCACCCGAGGACGAGGAGGTCTGGGCAGAGCTTCGTCAGTTCCTGCGAGGCATCGCGCTATCCGGCGCGACACGCTGAGGCAACGACCCGCCCGAGGGCTGGTGACGGCTGACGAACCGACTCGTGGCCCGCACGGTTCCGGGCGACACTTGCCGCATGAAGCTGCCAGACGAGCTGCTCGACCTCCTGCGCGAGGCGAGCACCTGCTACATCGCGACGACCATGCCAGACGGCTCCCCGCAGCTGACGCAGACCTGGGTCGACACCGACGGCGAACACATCGTGATCAATACGGTCGAGGGCTACCAGAAGACCAGGAACATCGAGCGGGATCCCCGGGTGGCGGTCACCATCTCCGACCCCGACAACCCCTCTCGGTACTTCGGTGTCCGCGGCTCGGTCGTCGCGATGTCCGCCGAGGGTGGCGCCGAGCACATCGAGGCCCTCGCCCAGCGCTACATGGGTGGGCCGTACCCCTGGTTCGGCGGGCGCGACCAGACCCGCCTCGTCCTCACGATCGAGGCCGACTCGATCCACACGATGGGCTGACCATCCGGTCCTGTTCGGAGTGCGGTTGCCCAGCCGACAGGCAGCATCGCAAGCACCCTGAGGTCATGGCAGGTGCATGTGAGCGAGGTGCTGTCTGGGAGTCCTGCGATGTGTGAGCCGCCTGTGGGAATCGAACCCACGACCTACGCTTTACGAGAGCGTCGCTCTGGCCGACTGAGCTAAGGCGGCGCGGCCCCCGCCAAGGCTTGGACAGCGACGCGAGTCTAGACCCAGAGCAGGGTCTACTCGTAGTCCGCTACGCACTCGACGCCGTCTTCGGGCACGGTGCCCGCCAGGAAGAACTGGTTGACGATGTCGTCCACGCACTCCGACCCCGACGACAGGTAGGCGGTGTGCCCGTCCGCGTTGAAGGTGACCAGCACCCCCGACTCCAGTGCACCGGACAACCGCTCGGCCCATGCGTACGGCGTGGCCGGGTCGCGCGTGGTCCCGATCACCAGGATCGGCGCCGCGCCCTCGGCGTCGATGACCGGCATGCCCGCGCCGTCGAACGGCCAGTCTTCACACGTGTCGTACGTGACGTCGAAGAACTCGCCGAAAACCGGCGCGGCCTGCTCCATCTCGCGCTGGGTCTCGGCCGAATCGGACGGCTCACGGTCAGCCCGGGGCGGTAGATCCAGGCAATCGACGGCCGACAACGCCTCCAACGTGTTGAAGCGGTACGACCCGTCGTCCGCCCGCTCCGAGTACAGGTCCGCCAACAACAACAGAGTCTCCGCGCTGCCGTCGAACGCCTCGGTCAGTCCGGTGCGCAGCAACTCCCACGCCTCCACCTGATAAAGCGGCGCGAATACGCCGTACACGGCCAACCCCTGGGTGAGCGGTCGCTGCTCGTCCCCGGTGGGCATCGGCGCCACGTCCAGGCGGGCCATGAACGCGCCGATCTGCGACATCCCAGTGTCGACGTCGCCCGTCAGCGGGCAGTCCTGCCGCGTCTGGCAGTCCTCGACGAACGATCGGGCAGCTGTCTCGAAACCAGCGCTCTGCTCGATGATCGCCTGTCCCCCGGCCAGGTCCAGGTCCGGGTCCACTGCCCCGTCCAGCACCAGGCGGCCCACGTTCTCGGGGAACAGTTCGGCGTACACCGCGCCCAATCGCGTGCCGTACGACTTGCCCAGGTAGTTCAGCGAGGGCTCACCCAGCACCGCACGCAACACGTCCATATCGCGTGCTGCGGACACGGTGTCCATATGAGCGGCGACCGGCGTCTGGGTACCGCAGCCGACCGCCAACTGGGCAAGCCGGTCGCTGTAGGCGAGTTCCTCCTGTGGCGTGTCCGGCGTGATGTCACCCGCCAGGTACTCGTCCAGCCGACGATCGCTGATGCAGTCGATACCTTGCGAACGCGCCACCCCGCGCGGGTCGAAACCGACCAGGTCGTACTCCTCGACGACGGTGGACGAGATGATGAACGTGTCGTAGAAGGCGTAATCGATACCCGACGCGCCCGGTCCACCGGGATTGACGAGGATCGCGCCGGCCTTCTCGCCACGCGCCGGTCGCCGGGTCACTGCCACGGACAGCGACCCGGCAGTCAGGTCCTCGTAATCCAGCGGGACGATGACGAAGCCACATTCGAAGCCGTCGGAGGTGGCTCCCTCCGGGGGGTCGAAGCCCTCACACCCTCCCCAGCTGATGGTCTGCGCCTCGTACTCCGCCAGCGTGGCGAACTTCTGCTCGGCCACGGACGGCGCCGGAGACGGCCTCGCCGCCGGCGTCTCCAACCGGTCTTCGGCCTCTCGCAGGACCGAGCAGCCACCCAGAACCAGTGATCCGACAACAGCGAGCGCGACCACGCGCCAGCGCTCCCCAGAGACTCCCACGCCCGACATCCTGCCTTCCCGAACTGGCAGCGCGGTCACCGGTGGACCAGTCGGACGGTCATCGCCTCCAGGGCCAGCGGGAGCGCGGCGTTCTGAGTCAGTCGTCGCCGGGTCTGGCTGATCACGTCGATCCCGGCCAGCACCGTGGCGGGCTGGCCGGTTCGGGCCAGGGCCTCGATCTCGCTCCGCAGGTCGCCGTTCACCAACGGCACCCGCGAACCGAACTGCACGACGAGCACGTCGCGATACAACGACGTGAGGTCCAGCAGCGCGCGATCGAGGCCGTCCGTGGCGGTACGCCGAACCCGTCGCTTCTGCCCGGTGAGCAGTTCGCGCCACTGAGACTTCAGTTGGCGTGGCAGTTCGTCGGCACCGGCGACGCCCATCGCGTGGAGCCAGTCGGCCTGTTCGGCGACCTGCGCCTGCTCCAACTCGGCCGCCGAATCCTCGGTGGCGATCTCCCGCAGCGTCCCGGCAGCCTCGACGGCATCGGCGACCGATCGCATCGTCAGAGGCAGCCGGAGGATGTCACGGCGGCGGCGCCGAGCATTGGCATCGGTCGCCAACCTGCGCGCCACCCCGATGTGACCCTGCGAGGCCGCCGCCGCCCATTCCGCCTGCGCACGGGCCACCCCGAACCGCTCGACGAGGAAGGTCACGATCGGAGCGGGTGCCGGGATGCCCAACGCGACGGTCCGGCACCGGCTGCGGATCGTGGGCAACAGGTCTTCCGGGAAGGGCGCGCACAACACCCACACCGTGCGTGGCGGCGGTTCTTCGATCTCTTTGAGGAGCATGGTGGCGACGACCTCCTGGATCCGGTCGGCGTCCTCGATGACGACGACGGTCCAGTTGCCGCGGGTGGGGGCGATGGACGCCCGGCGGATGAGGCCGACGACGGCGTCCTTGCGGACCTGCATCTCATCCGTCGCCAGCACGGTGACGTCGGGATGTGACCCGGCCAACACCTCACGGCACTGGTCGCAGCGACCGCACCCACCGTCGAGACATTGCAACGCCGCCGCGAAGGCACGTGCGGCCACCGAGCGACCTGAGCCCGGGGGGCCGGTGATCAGCCACGCGTGAGACATGCCCGTGCCATCGCGCTGCCACCGACGGACCGCGCCGCGCAGGACTCCGACGGCACGGTCCTGACCGACGACCGCGTCCCACACCGTCCCCGACCCACTGCTCATCCGCCGGCTACCGCACTGGCCACCGAACCGCTCACCGAACCGCTCACCGAACCGCTCACCCCACCGCCCACCTCAGCGGACCTGGGCCTTCGCCTCGGCCGTGGCGGCGGACTCGCGCGCCCGCCGCGCCCGCTCGTCGGCCGCCAATCTGCCCGCAGCGATGCGCCGTTGCCTGGCCGACGGTGTGACGACCTGGCGCACCGCATGACGGACCCTGGCCGCCACCTCGTCGGGCGTCGCCGAGGCGTCGACGACGGCGTATCGGTGCGGGTGCGCGGCGGCCAGATCCAGGAAGGCCTGTCGCACCAACCGGTGGTACTCCGTCGGCTCGGCCTCGATGCGGTCGTGCTCGGCGCCGGTGACGACGCGGCGCTCGGCGAGGCGGGCGGCCGCGTGGACCGGGTCGATGTCCAGCACGATGGTCAGGTCCGGCACCAGGCCGTGGGTGGCCCACCGCGACAGGGCGGCGATGTCGGTCGGGTCCAGTTCGCCGCGTGAGCCCTGATACGCCAGGGACGAGTCGATATAGCGATCGGTGACGACGACAGCGCCGCGCGCCAACGCCGGGCGCACCACGGTCGCCACGTGCTGGGCCCGGTCGGCTGCGAACAGCAGTGCCTCCGTTCGCGGGACGGGCGGTTCGTCGCCGCCACCGGCGCTGAGCAGCAGATGCCTGACCCCGCGTCCGACGGTCGTGCCGCCCGGCTCCCGGGTCATCACGGTGTCGTGACCCTGCTCGGCCACCAGCCAATCCACCAGCAACTGGACCTGCAACGACTTTCCGGCACCGTCGCCGCCCTCGATTGCGACGAACAGACCCGTGCCCGCCTCGCCTCGCTCGGGCGCGACCAGCACGCCGTCACCCACGCCGACCGCCGACACGGCGGCCGCACCCCGTTCGCCCACCTGGGCCGCAGGGCCGCGGACAGCGCGCACCAGATCGGCACCGACCGGTGCTCCTGGCCGGTCGTCCATGGCCCGGAAGGCCAACACTCCGACCACGACGGCCAGCACCCCCGCCAGGACGAACACCAGCCCGGCCCCCGAGAACGCGTACCCGACCTCGGCAGTGACCCGGAGCTCGCGGCGCCCGATCAGCGCCGACAGCGCGGGTGCGATGGCCAGCACGGCGACCAGGACGATCCGGACCATGGTCTGGACGAAGGCGAAGGTGCGGCCCCGGACGGCGTCGTCGACCTCGCCGCCCAACAGGGTCTGGCCGGTCACCCATGCAGCGCCGGCTGCCGCCCCCAGCCCGACCACGGCAACGGTCGACAACACGATGTTCGGGCTCAGCCCGAGCAGCAGCAGGAACCCGCCGGCAACCACGATCGCCAAGCCGAACAACCGGCGACGCGACAGCCCGGCCAACGTCCGGGGCGCCTGCCACACCCCCAACGCCATCCCGACGAACACCGCCCCGAACAACACGCCGTAGCCGGCCACCCCTGCGCCCAGCGTGACCGCATAGGTCGGGCCGAGACCGATGACGAAGCCGCCGGCCGCGAATGCCCCCAACATCCCGCCGACCAGTCCTCGGACGAAGCGGCGACGAGCGATGTAACGCCAGCCCTCCAGGACGTCGGACCACACCCCGCCACCGGAAGTCCGGCTGTCGCGGCTGGCACCGTCAGGTAGCGGTAGGCGAGCGACGACGATCGCCGCGACCAGGAACGTGAGCGCGTTGAGGTAGAGCGCAGCGTCGACCGCGTCAAAGCCGCCCAGCCCACCGCTCACGTTGTCGGCGAACCCGGTGAACACCGCGATCAGGGCGAACACGATGGCGGCGACCGGCGCGCTGCCATAGGTGGCGATGACGCTGAGCTGATTGGCGGCCTCCAGACGCCGCCGCGGGACCAACGTCGGAACCAACGAGTCTTTCGCGGGCATCCAGAACAGCGCGACGATCTCGGCCAGCACGGTGGCGACATACAACCAGGTCAGCGACCCGACGATGGGAATAGACGCGAACAGTCCGAACCGCAGCAGGTCACCGACGACCAGAGTCCGCCGCCGGTCGAGGCGGTCGGCGACGACCCCTGCCAGCGGACCCAGCACCAGCGCCGGCGCCAGGCGCAGGACGAACACCAGCGAGACGGCCAGGTCCGCCCGGACCAGATCCCCCTCACCCAGACCTGCCAGGGCGGCGGCGAAGGACGCGGTCGCGAGCAGGCCCAACCAGTCACCGAAGGACGAGAGCGCGAGGACCGCCCACAGCCGGCGAAAGGCGGTATTGCGCAGCACTGCACCGATGTCGTGGTCGGGCCGCTCGTCGGCGGGGGCATCACGCTCGACGTCGCTCACGCACGCGAGGCTACGAGGATCCGAGCGTCATCGCGACAACGGCTCGGCAGGCGGCGGTCAGGACGGCCCGTTGTCCGGCACCCGTGATCCTTGCGGTGGGATCGACACCGCAGTGCGCTGACGCCACAGCGGGTCGGTGTCCGGCTCGGTCACGGTAAGCAGGGCCAGCGCCGCGCCGGGGGCGAGCGGATGGGACAGGTAGAAGCCCTGGAGACGCTCACATCCCAACCGGGCGGTGACGTTACTGCCACGTGACGCCTGCGCCGACGACGGAGGCAAGGGTTGCGATGGCTGTCGTGCACAGCATCCCACAGTTCGCGAGGCTGTGCAGGGCGAGACGCTTCACTCGGCGCTCCTTCCCGGCCCGGCGGGGCTCTCAGCCGGTGGGGACCAGTTGAAGACCACGCCACGTGATCTAACGACCGCAGAGCGCGATAATCACGCCCTCGGGTCAGAGGGGGCACCCGATCAGCGGAAGGCGGCGATTCCGGTGAGTGCCTGCCCGAGAACGAGGGAGTGAACCTCGCTCGTTCCCTCGTAGGTGAGGACTGATTCGAGGTTGTTCATGTGCCGGATCACCGGATAGTCGAGGGTGATGCCGCTGGCGCCCAGGACCGTCCGGGCCTCGCGGGCGATCGCCAGCGCCTCGCGGGCGTTGTTGAGCTTGGCCGCGCTGACCTGCTCGGGACGGATGTCGCCGGCGTCCTTGGCCCGCCCCAGGTTGATCGCCAGCAGATAACCCTTCGCCAACTCCAACGCCATGTCGGCGAACTTCTGCTGGGTCAACTGGAATCCCGCGATCGGCCGGTCGAACTGCTCACGCGTGGTGGCGTACTCGACGGCAGTCTCCAGGCAGTCGCGACCGGCGCCCAGGGTGCCGAAGATGATGCCGAACCGGGCCTCGTTGAGGCATGACAGCGGCCCCTTGAGACCGCGAACCTCGGGCAGGACCGCCTCGGCCGGCAACCGGACGTTGTCGAACACCAGCTCGGACGTCACCGACGCGCGCAGCGACATCTTGCGCTTGACGTCCGAGGCGGAGAAACCCGGGGTGGTCGTCGGGACGACGAACCCGCGGATGCCCTCGTCGGTCTGCGCCCACACCGTCGCGACGTCCGCCACCGATCCGTTGGTGATCCACATCTTGGAGCCGTCGAGGACCCAGTCCGTGCCGTCGCGCTTGGCGCTGGTCCGCATGCCCGAGGGATTGCTGCCGTGGTCGGCCTCGGTCAACCCGAAGCAACCGATCGCCTCGCCCGTCGCCAACCGCGGCAGCCACTCCTGCTTCTGTTCGGCCGAGCCCCACTTCCAGATCGAGAACATGGACAGCGACCCCTGCACGGACACGAAGCTGCGCAGACCCGAGTCGGCGGCTTCCAGCTCCATACACGCGATGCCGTAGCTGACGGCGTTGGTACCGGCACAGCCGTAGCCCTCCAGGTGCATGCCCAGCAGGCCCAGGGCACCGAGTTCGCGGCCCAGTTCGCGGGCGGGGATCACACCGGACTCGAACCAGTCGGCGACGTTGGGTCGGATTCGCTCGTCGGCGAACCGGCGCACGGTGTCGCGAATATCGGTCTCGACGTCGTCCAGCAGACTGGAACCGATCAACAGCTCAATGGCATCGCGCATGATGAACCTCCTGATCGACCACGGTACTCACCCGTGGAGCGTCAGCCTCGCGCGCCGGGTGTGGCGACCGATCGGGCCGCCGCCAGGTTGGCGTGGCGCACCGCCTCGGCCACTGTCGCCCCGGCCGCCAGGTGCGCGGCCAGGGTGCCGTTGAACGCGTCTCCGGCACCGGTGGTGTCGACCACGGTCGTCGCCGGCGCGGCGAATCGCTCACTCGTGCCGTCCGGTCGGGCCACCAGTGCCCCCGCCGCGCCGAGCGTGACGACGACCGGCGCCCCACTCCGGCCGGCAAGGTGGCCCGCCCGGGTCGCGACGTCGCCCTCGACGCCCGAGCACAGGTCTGCCAACTCCCCCTCGTTGGGGGTGAGCAGCGGGTGATGGGCGAGCGCCGCGCCGACGGCCGCGCCGACGGGGGCAGGATTGACGATCAGCTGGGCCCCGCGCTCGCGAGCGATCGCGACCGCGGCGAGAACCGCGGCCTCGGGCACCTCGGTGCTGACGAGGACACAGTCGAGGCGTTCGACCCGGCGAAGCGCCGTGGTGACACGGTCGCCACCGAGGTGGGCGTTGGCGGCGGCGGCCACGGCGATCTGGTTCTCGCCCGCCGCGTCGACCACGATCAGCGCGACGCCGGTTCCGACCGAGGGGAGCACGCTGACGTGCGATACGTCGACGCCCTCGGCGCGCAGCTCGGCGAGGGCGCCCGTGCCGAGGTCGTCGTCGCCCACCGCCGACACCAGGCTGACCGCCGCTCCGGCCCGGGCGGCGGCGACGGCCGCATTGGCGCCCTTGCCGCCGCCGAAGCGGCTCATTCGAGGACCCACGACGGTCTGGCCGGGGGCAGGAAGATGCTCGACCCTGACCACCAGGTCGACATTGACGGCCCCGACGACGACGACCGAGCCGACCGGCCCGACCGACCCGACCGAGCCGACCGGCCCGACCGAGCCGACCGTGCCGGCCGGGAGGTCCGGGCGCCGCCGGCGGGCGCCTAGACCCGGGCCGGACCGAAGCG
>JANNOG010000085.1:0-18749 GCA_031398915.1 Micrococcales bacterium
CGAGCGGCGGCCAGGCAGACGTCGAGGCAACCGAGAGGATCGGGATCCAGGTGCGGGCAACCGCCGGCCACGTCGGCACCCATCGCCAGGGCGGCACGCAGCAGGTCCGCGTTGGCGCGACCGGCCTCCCCCGCCGTAGGCGTCGCGGTCAGGGCCACCACCTGGATGGTCATGACGTCACGTAACGAGTCTCTGACCGCGATCAACGCCTCGACGTGCCGCAACCCGGTGGCCACCCCGACGTCGGCGTGCGTGCGTAGCGCGGTTGCGCCATGGGCCAGCGCGGTCAGGGCAGCCTGGCGACCGCGGGCCACCAGGTCTGCGTGGGTGATGCTGGGAACGGCGGCCATCATCGCCGTGATCGCACCGGCGAGGTCGCTGCTGGCGTTGACCACCCGCTGGCCGAGCAGGGCCTTGTCCAGGTGGGCGTGCGGTTCGGCCGGGGCGGGTAGCAGCAGGTAGCCACTCAGGTCAAGACGGTCACCGTCACCCGGCTGGGCAGCGGGTGTCACGCTCGCCGTGACCGTCGTTATCGCGGCGATCGTGCCCGCCACGGGGTCGAGCGTGACGTCCGCCAGCTCTCCGTCGGGCAGGCGCACTCCGGCCAGAACCGTCACCGCAGCTCCTTGGCGATCGTCGCCATCGCCTCCGTCACGCGTTGCGGGCCCGCCCCCCCGGCGCCACCGGACAGGTTGACTCCGCGAACCCCCGCGACACCGAGGAGGTCGATCGCCAGATCAACGGCCGAGCGTACCCCGGCCCGCCACGGGTCGCGGGCCTCGAGGATGTCGTCGAGGTATCGGGGCGGCAATTCCAGTCCGGTGAAGGAACGCAGCACAGCGGCCGAGGTGGCGTCGACGACGACCGGAACGCACGCGACATAGGGGAAGCGAGGCCTGAGGTCGGCCGCCGCCACGAATGCGGCCACCGCGGCCGCGCCGGAGGTGTGGTTGACGAAACAGGCGCCCGCCCCGGCTCGCACCTTCTCGGCAAGGCGGGCCGGGCGCGTCTGGACCGGGGGGGCGGTGGGGTTCTCGGCCACCGAGGTCGGTAATCCGGATGCCGCGACCAGGGCGACGAGGCGGGTCGAGTCCAGATCGAACACCGGCTGGGCGTCCGGGCGACCCCCCTGGCTGGTGTGGTCACCGGTGACGCAGTGCACCCCGGCCACGCCGACCTCGGCCAGTCCCGCGATCTCGCCTTCGAGGGCGACTCGGTTGCGGTCGCGGCAGTTGAGCCCGGCCCACACCCGCACCCCCTGTGACTGCACCCACTCCGCTCGCAGCGCGGGTGGAAACTGCACCCGCTCGCCGCCGTGATCACCCAGCAGGACCGCGTCGACCACCCCGGCCAGCCCCGCTGCGCAGTCGCGCAGCGATTGCCGGTCGAGGGCGACGGCCGGGAGGTCGGCGATGACCACGGGATGCCGCATCCCTGCGAACGCGTCAGCCGGCTCGGGTGCGACGGCGTCCGCCGGCCATCGCGGCAGGGGCAGGGCCGTGAAGCAGCACGCCCCGATGCCCGTCTCACAGCTTCCATCAGGCGCGACTCCGCCACACGGCCCGAAGACCATGTGCTTCGGGCAGGCCGGCGCGGTCGAGGTCACGGCCCCGTGAGGGTGATGCCGAGGCGCGGCATGACCTCACCGGCGATGAGGTGGAGCTGCTCGTCCAGTTGCTCACGCGTCAGCCCGGGAAGATCCGGGAACAGCACGAGGTGCTCCAAGTCGAGGAGGTCGCGGTACATGCCGAGGGTGTCCACCACGTCGTCGATCGATCCGATGGCCATGACCTGCAGACTCATCGACTCTTCGAGGCTCGGTCGGTACGTGAACGGCTTGGGTAGCCCGTCGGGTCCGACATAGCCGCGGAACCGGCCGTACGGAGCGAGGAACCGGCAGAACTCGTCGTGCCCGTCCCGTCCGGACGCCATCGCCGCCTCTCGCGTGGGTTGGACGTGGATGTGGATGTTGAGCGCCCGGTCCTGGCCGGGGCGCAGCTCACGTCCGTGATCGGCGGCGACGGACCCGTAGCCGTCCCACAGCTGCTTAGTGGCACCCGGCGACGCCAGGGCGACCACACCCCGGTAGCCCTGGCGCGCTGCGTAGTCGACGGTCCGCCCCGGGCTGATCGGCATGTGGACCGGGATGGGCCGGGTCGGACGAGGGATCAGGGTGAGGTCGGTGACCGTGCTGCCGCGGTCCGGAATGCCGGGTGGGGGGAACGTGAAGTGCTTGCCCGAATACGAGAACCGCTCGTTCGCCCATGCCGTGGTGATGACCTCCATGGCCTCGGCGAAGAGCTCTCGGTTGAGGTCGTCGGCCAACCGGCTCATCTCGTTGTCGCCCGAGGCGACCACGCTGCCCAGGGACTGCGCCTCGCGGGGAACGGTGCCGCGACCGACCCCGAACTCCATCCGCCCGCCGGTCAGCACGTCGGCCATGGCGAAGTCCTCGGCGAGGCGCAGCGGGTGCCACTGCGGGACGACGTTGAACATCTGCCCGAAGTGCAACCGTTCGGTGCGTCCGGCCAGGTGGACCCCGAACTGGATGAGGTTGGGGACGACCTCGTAGCCCTCGTACTGGAAGTGGTGCTCGGTCAGCCACATCGTGTGGAACCCGAGACGATCCGCGGTGCCTGCCCAGTGGACCAGGTTGGCGTATCCGGCCAGCACGTCGTCGTTTCCGTAGCGCCGGTCGGTGGGATGCGGACCGTGCATTCCGGCGTCGGTCATGGGGACCCCGCCGTAGTAATGAACGTCGACCCGCATCCCGCTCTCCCGCTCTCCCTCACCGGCAGCGCCGGTGCTTCAGTGTGCGATGGGGCTGTTTCCAGCGGGTGACGACGGTGTCGCCATCGCATGGCGCGGACGGCGGACGCTCAGGCGGTGACCACCGACTCGGCTTTGGCAGGTGGCGCCGACCTGGCGTCGACGCCGGCCTCACGGCGTTGCTTGAGGGTGATGGGTGCCGGTGCGCCGGTCAGCGGGTCGTAGCCGCCGCCGGACTTGGGGAAGGCGATGACGTCGCGTAGCGACGCCGCCCCCGCCAACAGCATGACCACGCGGTCCCAGCCGAACGCCAGGCCGCCGTGGGGCGGAGCGCCGAACCGGAAGGCGTCCAGCAGGAACCCGAACTTCTCGCGAGCCTGCTCCGAGCTGATGCCCATCAACCGGAAGACCCGCTCCTGGACGTCGCGGCGGTGGATACGAATGGACCCGCCACCGATCTCGTTCCCGTTGCACACGATGTCGTAGGCGTAGGCCAGCGCCGAGGCGGGGTCCGTGTCGAAGGTGTCGGCGAAATCGGCCTTGGGTGAGGTGAAGGCGTGATGGACGGCAGTCCACTCGCCGTCACCCAGTGCGACGTCGTCACTGTCGGCGGCCGATTCGAACATCGGCGCGTCGACCACCCACACGAACGACCACGCCGTACCGCCCGCGGCAGCGTCGGCGGCAGCGATGATCCCCGACCGCTCGGCGATCTCGATCCGGGCGGCACCGAGCAACGATCGAGCGGCAGCGGGCGAGCCGGCGGCAAAGAACACGCAGTCACCCGGTCCGGCACCGACGTGCGCCGCCACGCCGGCGCGCTCGACCTCGGAGAGGTTCTTGGCGACCGGACCCGACAGTTCGCCGTCATCGCCCACGAGAACGTACGCGAGTCCCCGCGCGCCCCGCTGCTTCGCCCACTCCTGCCAGGCATCGAGGGTCTTCCGTGGCTGAGCCGCGCCCCCGGCCATGACCACGGCGCCGACGTAGGGGGCCTGGAACACCCGGAAGGGGGTGTCGGCGAAGTAGGACGTGCAGTCGACGAGTTCGAGGCCGAACCGCAGATCCGGTTTGTCGCTACCGAAGCGAGCCATCGCGTCCGCGTACGTCATGCGCGGGATCGGAGTCACCACCTCGTGACCGATGAGCCGCCACAACTCCACGACCAGTTCCTCACCCAACGAGATGACGTCGTCCTCGGTGACGAAGCTCATCTCGAGGTCGAGCTGCGTGAATTCGGGCTGTCGGTCCGCCCTGAAGTCCTCGTCGCGATAACACCGGGCGATCTGGTAGTACCTCTCCATCCCGGCCACCATCAGCAATTGCTTGAACAGCTGGGGACTCTGCGGCAAGGCGTACCAGGAACCGGGGGCCAGCCTGGCGGGCACCACGAAGTCGCGAGCGCCCTCGGGGGTCGAACGGGTCAGCGTCGGTGTCTCCACCTCGACGAACCCGCGCCCGTGGAGCAGGTCGCGCGCGACCCGGTTGACCTCGCTGCGCAACCGCATGGCCGCCGCCGGTGCCGTCCGTCGCAGGTCGAGGTAGCGATAACGCAGCCGGGTCTCCTCACCGACGTCGCTGTGGTCGTCGAGTTGGAACGGCAGGGGCTCCGCCTCGCTGAGTACCTCCAGCGACGTGACGTCCACCTCGACTGCCCCGGTGGCCAGGTTCGGGTTCTCGCTGCCGGCGGGTCGCGCCCGGACCGTCCCGGAGACCCGCAGGCAGTACTCGGCCCGAATGTCGTGCGCGGGTGAGGTGTCCAGGACCTCGTCTCGGATGACCACCTGGACGATGCCCGAGGCGTCTCGCAGGTCGAGGAACGCCACTCCCCCGTGGTCGCGGCGGCGCGCGACCCACCCGCAGAGAGTGACGACGAGGTCCAGGTCGGTCGGTGTCAGGGTGCCGGCGTCACGACTGCGGAGCACGGACGTCCTTTCGGATGGTGGATGGACGGTCTGGCGGAACAGGGCGGGGCGTGGCTCGGCGATCCGGATGTTCCGGCCATGGCGTGTCCACGGGTCGCAGGGTCGACCAGCCCACGGCGCGAGCGGCAGCTGCGGCCAGGACACCCAGCACAGCTCCTGCGTTGTGTAGGTGACCTGCCAGGACGGCGGCGACGACGTCGTCGAGGCCGAACCAGGCGATCTCGATCCCGGCTTCCTCCTCGGAACGGACGTGACGCTCGGCCTCGGGTACCGGCTGCACCTGACGGGCCAGGAAGATCCGTTGGGACTCGTCCGAGCCACCGGGTGAGGGGACGTAGTCGATCAGCACGTCCAGTCGCCGCGCGACGACGTCGGCCTCTTCGGCGAGTTCGCGGGCGGCCGCGACGGCCACGTCTTCGCCGGGTTCGTCCAGCAGCCCCGCCGGAAGCTCCCACAACCGCATCCGGACCGGATGGCGATACTGCCGGATCAGCAGGACCCTGTCCTGGTCGTCGATCGCCAGTACCGCCACGGAACCGGGGTGGCTGAGGTACTCCCGCCGCAGCATCGTCCCGTTGCCGAGGTCGACGTCTTCGGCGACGACGTCCCACTTGACGCCGGTGAAGACCGGTTCGACAGGTCCCGTCGTGGCGTATTCGGCGACGTCTCGCAGCTCGGATCCGTGCCTCACGTGGGTCACGATCCCACGGCGACGCTCGCCGCAGCGGCGTCCGTCAGATCGAGGCGACCGGCTGCCTGCTCGTCGAGGGCCGCCCGGACCAAACCTGCGAACAACGGATGCGCCCGGGTGGGCCGGGACTTGAACTCGGGGTGCGCCTGGGTGCCGACGTAGAACGGGTGGACCTCGGGCGGTAGTTCGACGAACTCGACGAGGGCTCGATCCGGGCTGACCCCGCTGAGCACCAGACCAGCCGATTCGAGGCGGTCGCGGTAGGCGTTGTTGACCTCGTAGCGATGACGGTGACGTTCCTCGCACCGGGTCCGCTGGTACAGACCGGCGACGACGCTTCCCTCCGCCAGGACCGCCGCATACGACCCCAGGCGCATGGTGCCCCCCAGATCCCCGTCTCCATCGACGATGCTGCGCTGCTCGCTCATGGTCGCGATGACCGGATGGTCGGTGGTCGGATCGAACTCGCTACTGCTGGCCCCGGCGAAGCCGGCCACGTGTCGGGCGAACTCGATCACCATGCATTGCAGGCCCAGGCACAGGCCCAAGGCCGGGACGCGGTTCACCCGAGCCCAGTGCAGGGCGCCGATCTTGCCCTCGATGCCACGTATCCCGAACCCGCCCGGTACGCATATCGCGTCGACGCCGCCGAGGGATCGAATCGCGCCTTCCGCGGTCTCGCAGTCGTCGGAGGCCACCCACCGGATCCGGACACTGGCGTCGTGGGCGATACCGCCGGCACGCACTGCCTCGATGACCGACAGGTAGGCATCCGGCAACGTGACGTACTTGCCGACCACGGCGATCTCGATGTCGTCGGTGGGGAGGTGGACCCGGCGCATCAGGTGGTCCCACTGTGACCAGTCGACGTCGCGGAAAGGCAACCCGAGGCGGCGGACCACGATGGCGTCGAGACCTTCGCCGTGCAGCACCTTGGGGATGTCGTAGATCGATGGGGCGTCGACGGCCGCCACCACCGCTTCGAGGGGTACGTCGCACGAGTTCGAGATCTTCTGCTTCACCGACGGGGGGATCTCGCGGTCGGCCCGGCACACGATGGCGTCCGGTTGGATGCCGATACTGCGCAACGCTGCCACCGAGTGCTGCGTGGGCTTGGTCTTCAACTCGCCGCTGGGGGCGATGAACGGGACCAGCGAGACATGGACGAACAGGACGCTGTCACGGCCGACGTCCTGACGGACCTGTCGCGCCGCCTCCAAGAACGGGAGGGATTCGATATCGCCTACCGTGCCACCGATCTCGGTGATGATTACGTCGACGCCACGACCTGCTTTGGCGCGCATCCGCGACTTGATCTCGTCGGTGATATGCGGGATGACCTGGACCGTGTCACCCAGGTATTCGCCCCGCCGCTCTTTCGCGATGACCGCCGAGTAGACCTGACCGGTCGTGACGTTCGCCGTCGCGTCGAGGTCGATATCGAGGAACCGCTCGTAGTGGCCGATGTCCAGGTCCGTCTCGGCGCCGTCCTCGGTGACGTAGACCTCGCCGTGCTGGAAGGGATTCATCGTGCCCGGATCGACGTTGAGGTACGGATCCAACTTCTGCATGACGACTCTGATGCCGCGCGCCCGCAAGAGGTGACCCAGACTGGATGCGGTCAATCCCTTACCGAGCGAGGAGGCGACACCGCCGGTGACGAAAATCTGGTGGGTGACGTGCTGAGCTCCGCCTGGCCGATCCATCACGGACTTCGACGGTAGCAGGACTTGGGCTCAGTGGTCCCGTCGCGAGTCGGCGCGCCGGGCCCGAACCCCGCGATACACGTCCACCAGCACACTCGCCACCTCGTCCTCGGTGGGAAACGACCCGGCGCGGCGCATCGCTCGACCTGCCAGGCGTCGTGCCCGCTCGGGGTCGGCCAGCAACGCTGCCACCTCACCGGCCAGCGCCTCGACGTCGTCGGCGTCGACCAGCACCGCCGTGTCGGCGACCAGCTCCGCGATACCGGCCAGCTTTCCCGCCACAACCGGAAGGCCGACCCGCATGGCCTGCTGCACCGCGATGGGTCGCGACTCCCACCGAGAGGTCAGCACGAAGACGTCGCACGCCGGCATCAGGGCCGCCACGTCCTTGCGAGCCCCCAGCAGGTGAACCGGCAGCGAGCGGGTAGCCGCGACGTGAGCGACGTCGGCCAGGACCCCGGGGGGGCCCTCGCCCACCACCAGCACCGCCGGCGGTGGATACAGCGCGTTCCATCGATCGGCCACGGTCAACAGCAGGCCCGAACGCTCGGGTACGACCCGACCCACGACCAGGATCCACGGCACCGCTGGGTTCAGGCCGAGTTCGGCGGCGTAGCGCGCCCTGAGGGTGTCCCTGTCCGGCGCCGGGACGGGCGCCGCGCCGGAGACCGCGATGGGCGTGAGGCGGGCGTCGCCGACACCCAGGTGGCGCGCCCGAGCCAACAACTCCGAACTGGTCGCCAGCGTGACGTCGGCGTTGCGGGCCATGACCAGCTCGGCGGCGGCGACGGTGAGCTGTCGCCCCCCCACCGGCAACGCCAGGTCGTACCACGTCGACACCAGACCGGGCCGACGACGGGGCCCGCTCAGCGCGATGGTGGCGAGCGCGCTGGAGCGAAAGCCGTGTGCGTGGACGATGTCGACGTCCGGCATGGCCCGGACCACTCGCCGAAGCGCTCCTGCGGCAGCCAGGTCACCTGCGGTCCGTGAGGTGCGGGGTAATGCCAGCGGGGTGAACGACACGTCCAGATCGGCGTAATCCGCCACCACGTGTTCGGCCAGCGCGAGGTGCGCCCGGATCCCCTGGCTGTGCAGCCGGGGCAGGACACTGCCGAGGTGCTCGCGAGCCGCCGGAAGTGTCGACGCGACGACATGGAGGACGGTCCCTGACCCAGTCACGTCCGCCTCCTCCACCGTCAGGGGACGGGTGCACCCGCCGTCGTCCCAGTCAGGAAACCGTAGTGGCCGCTCTGACCGTCGGGGAGTCGGGCCACGACTCTGACGATGGCGATCCGCCCCACACCGGTCGCCGCGTGATCCACGGTGGCGACCCCGGGGCTCTCCGTACCCGCCACGACGGCCCCCCGCCGTACGGCGCCCAACAGCTCGGACTGGCCACCGACCTCGTTGTCCTCTGCCAGCAACACACCCGCCGGAGCGACCTCTTCCCACGCTGCCACGACCTGGACCCAGCCCTCGATCTCGGCGACAGCCGGTGTGGTTCGGCCGACTCGATTCGGTGGAGCAACGAGCACACTCACCGTCGTCGGATCTCGTGGCTCGCGTGCTTCCTCGGACACGTTCGTGAGCAGGCCGGCTCCCGCCAACGCCGCCAGCACCGCCCCGTCGTCCGAATCCGACGTCCCTGACACTGCCCGGGCCAGCAACCGGGTCAGCTCGTCAATCCCCGACGGATCGGTGGCGGCCGGCCCGGTGGCGGCCGGCCCGGTCGCGGCTGGCCCGGTGGCGGCCGAGTCGCGCAGTTGCCGGGTGAGCCCGGTCCGCAGCGCAGCCTGATCAGGATCCACCCAGTCCGCCTCCATGGTCAGCTGTGCCACGTCGGCTCCGGCACCGCGCAGGTCCGTCGCCACCCGGGCCGCCTCCGGCAGGGCGGCCGCGGTCAACGCGACGACGTTGACGTCACGGTCGGCCAGTTGGCCGGTGACCACGACGGGCACCACCGAGGCCAGAACCTCGTCCGTGGCGACCCATCGAGCCTGCCCCGGGTCCGCTGGGTCGGCGGCGTCCATGGTCGTGCCACGCTGGGTGAGTACCACCGGCAGGCCCGCGACGTCGGTGGTCTCAGCCCCGATCACCCTGCCGGTGAGCACCCCGACGGCCGCAGCGAGCAGCGCGACACCAGCAACGGCAATGCGATCGGGTGCTCTCACGGACGAGCGCCGAGTGCGTCGGCGCCACCGCCGAGTCGTGCGGTCACGGCCGTGCCCGCCTCCCGGACGGCCGTGACGATGATGTCGCCCAGGGTGACCAGCTCGTCCGCACGCGCCGGCGAGGCGGCCACCACGACACTCGCGACGGTAGCCACCGCGCCGATGGCCAGGATGGTGACGGCGGTCGACCACTGCGTCCTGCGCGGCGCCAGGCGGGCGGCCACCGAGGCGTCGACGATGCGGTGCGCCCATGCCGCCCTGGTCAACGCGGCCCCCGCCATGCCGGCCGGGCGCTGCTCCGCGAACTCCAGCAGGCCTCGACGTGATCCGGCCACGACGACCACGGCGCAATTGGCTGACACGGCCAGAACCACGGCGGCGTCGTCCACCGTGAGGCCGGTCCGCCAGAGAGCATGTACCGCTCCCATCCTGGTGAGGTGGTGGGTCGCCTCCGTGACGTCGGCCTCGGCCACATGGGTCGGCGCCAGGTGAATCACCGCTCGCCCGGCAGCGGCACCGCTCGTGACGGCACGCCCGTCTCCGATGATCACGTCGACGGCGACCCCGGCGGCGGCGGCGTGACGGGCGCCGTCGGCACTGGTGATCACGAGAGCTGAGGCACGACGCGCGAATCCGGCGATGGCTCGAAGATCTGCGGCGGCACGGGGACCATCGATGACGATGACGGCGGGCACTCGCCCGACGCGGCTTGCCCGCGCCCGCTGACGTCGCCCCCCCAGGCGCATGAGGGGAGCCAATTGCGGTGGGAAGACCTCGGGGCGCGCCGCCAGGTCCGACCTCCCGATGGTCGAGACCGCCGAGGGGGCCAACAGCAGGTGCTGTTCGTCGTCGAAGACCGCGGGCGTACCGGCACCGAAGGCGGCCAATTGCGCCCGCAGCCCATCTCGGCCCTGGGCCGCGGCGTGGGCCATCACGGCGGCGTCCACCACCCGGCCGCTCGCTACGTGACGGCCGGCTCGCAACACACGACCATCCGAGGTGACCGTGACGACCTCTCCGTCGTCGAGGAGGGCGGCCACCTGAGAGCCGACGTTGTCGACGACGCGCACCCCGGCGGCGACCCAGGCAGCCGGCCCGAGTCCTGGAACGCGTCCCGTGACCGAGGACGAGGCGTTGATGATGGCCGCCGGCCGGCGGGCCAGCAGTGCCCGTGCGGTGTGCAGGTCGACATCGATCATGTCGAGGACGGCGATGTCGCCCCGGGTGACCGTGGCCAGCACCCGGTCACCGCGCCGATCTACCCGTACCGGTCCGGTGATGTCCGACTCTCGGGGGCCAGGCACGAACGGGGCAGCCGACTCGGCAGTGCTCGGGTCGCCAGTCAACGAGAATGTCACTCAAACACGATTACATCACTACCGACAGTTACGACGCAGGCGCGCTCGCCGTCCGTCGTCCGACCTCAGGATCTGCTGCTGCAGCCGCCAACAGCTCCGCCGCGTGCGCAGTCGCAGTATCCGACACGGCGTCCCCGCCCAACATTCGCGCGATCTCGCGCACCCGATCCGGGCCGGCGACGGCTGTCACGGTCGAGACGGTGTCCGAACCGTCGTCCGCCTTCTCGACCACGAGATGGCGATCGGCATACCCCGCGACCTGAGCAAGGTGCGTCACGACGATCACCTGAGCGGTGGTGGCCAACCGTGCCAGGCGCCGGCCGATCCCGATCGCAGCCGCACCACCGACGCCGGCGTCGACCTCGTCGAACACGAACGTCGACACCGAGTCCAGTGCACCAACCACGACCTCGACACCGAGCATCACCCGCGACAGTTCGCCACCACTGGCCGCCCGCGCAATCGGCAGCAGATCCGCCGCGCTGTGTGCCGCCAGGCGGATCTCGATGTCGTCATAGCCCTCCGGCCCCGGCTCGTCGCCGGTCGTGACATGCGCGACGACCCGCGCCCTCGGCAGGGCCAGCGCGGCCAACTCGGCAGTCACCGCAGCCGAGAACGCCTGTGCCGCCGCGACCCGGGTCTTGGACACGGTGCCGCCCAGTGTCGTCATCGCACGGCGCCGCTGGGCCTCGGTCGCCACCAGCCCGGAACGCCGGTCGTCTCCGCCTAGATCCTCGAGGCGCCCGCGAGCGGTGGCGGCCCACGCGATGGCGGCACCGACGCCGCCGTGGGCCTTGGCCACCCGGGTGACGTCGTGTCGACGGGTCTCCACCTCGGCCAACCTGACCGGGTCGGCGTCGAGTCCCGTCGCGTAGGCGGACAGGTCGGTGGTCAGGTCGGACGCCAGGTACAGCAACTCGGCCACCCGATCGCCCAGCGCCAGCGCGGCCGGGTCGTGGCCCCGAACGGCGTCCATGGCGGCCCGGGCCTGGGCGAGGCCGGCGACCGCACCCACGTCGTCGCCGCCCACCATGGTTCGTGCCACGTCCGTCGCCTGGCGGAGCTCCTCGACGTTGGCCAGCCGCGCCCACTCCTCGTCGAGGCGTTCGTCTTCGCCGGGTTCGGGAGCCACCGCGTCGAACGCGGCGAGGCCGGCACTCAGCTGCAGGCGTTCGGCCTCTCGTTCAGTCGCGGCGGCGTCGAAGGATTCGAGAGCGTCGACGGCGTCTCGCCACGCGCGATAGGCGTTGCGGTAACGATCCAGCAGCGTCCGATCCGCACCTGGTCGAGTGCCCGCGAACCGGTCCAGCAGGGTCCGCTGCCGCGCCGGAGAACGAAGCAGCAGCTGGTCCGACTGACCGTGAAGGGCCACCAACTCCCCGCACACCTCGGCGAGGACCGCGGCAGGAACCGGTCTGCCGCCGACGAAGGCCCGCGCTCGGCCCTCCGCAGGCAGCGTTCGGGACAGGACGACCTCGTCGCCGTCGACGTCGCCACCGGATTCGCGGACCGCAGCCGCAGCCGAGCCCGTGGGGTCCAGGATGACCGTGGCATCGACCGAGGCCATGGCTG
Source organism: Micrococcales bacterium (assembly GCA_031398915.1). Lineage (GTDB taxonomy): Bacteria > Actinomycetota > Actinomycetes > Actinomycetales > JBBAYJ01 > JANNOG01. The sequence goes on from JANNOG010000085.1 coordinate 12,193, forward strand.
CGCCGCGGCGGACCAGTGACGGGTCCGGGCGACTGCCCATCAGCATGCCCAACGCGGTGACGATCATGGTCTTGCCGGCACCGGTCTCGCCGGTCAGCACGGTCAGTCCTGGGCCCAGGGGCACCACTGCCTCGGCGATCACCCCGAGGCCGCGGATCCGGAGTTCGTCGATCACGAGGCCGACTCCGTCGGAGCAGCAGGTCCACGCCAGCCACCTACCGGCAACCTGAATCGGTTGACCAGGCGTTCGGTGAACGCGGCAGGTGCGAGCCGGGCGAGTTGCACGGGGTGGCGACCACGCCGGACCTCGATTCGTGACGCCGGCGGCAAGGCGAACATCCGACGGCCGTCCGACCACAACACGCCTTCACCGCCCAGGGTAGGCAGCGTCTCGACCGCGACCACCGAGCTGATCTGCACGACGAGAGGTCGCGCGAACAGGGCGTGTGCGCTGATCGGCGTGACCAGGAGGGCCTCGACCTCGGGCCACACCACGGGTCCCCCGGCACTGAACGCATAGGCCGTCGAACCCGTGGGGGTGGCGACGACGACGCCGTCACAACCGAACCTGGTGAGCGGGCGCCGGTCGACCTCGATGATCACGTCGAGGATCCGCTCGCGCGAGGCCTTCTCGACGCTGACCTCGTTGAGCGCCCACCCCTCGTAGATCACGTCGCCGTCGCACCACACCCGCACGTCGGCGGTCATCCGCTGCTCGACGCTGTAGGCACCGGCGACGACTCGCGCGACCGTCTCGCTCAGTACGTCAGGATCACTCTCGGCGAGGAATCCGAAGTGGCCCAGGTTCACGCCGAGAAGTGGCACCTGGGTGCCCCTGACCAGTTCGGCGGCACGCAGGATGGTGCCGTCCCCGCCCAGGACGACGACCACGTCGACCTGGGCCGCCAGTACGGCCGCGGCATCACCGGCCCCTGGCAGGACGTCCAGCGACGACGGGTGTGCGGTCAGCGACGGGTCCGCGGCGAGCACGGCCCATTCGCTGTGCGGCACGACGACCGTGGCGCCCGCCGCATCGAGACGAGCCACCACCTCACATCCCGCGCTCACCGCGGCGGGTCGTCCGATGTGCGTGAGAACCATGACGCGACGAGGCGCGCTCATCCGATCTCCACCCGGTTACGCCGTGCGTTGCTGTCGGGGCCGGCCGCTATGGCCTGCTCGATGAGGTCGTCCCACGCCTGGGGGGGCGCGCCGCGACCGGGCGACAGCCAGGCGAAGTACTCGACGTTGCCGGCAGGGCCGGGTAGCGGACTCGCGACGACGGCGCGTACCCCCATACCCAGACCGTGGGCCGCCTGTAGGACGCCGCGCACGGCGAGGGCCCTCAGGTTCGGATCGCTGACGACGCCGCCCTTGCCCAATGCGTGTCGGCCCACCTCGAATTGTGGCTTGACCATGACGAACATGTCCGAAGCGGGCGCGAGAACACCGTGTAGTGCCGGCAACACGAGCGGCAGCGGAATGAACGAGAGGTCCGCCACCACCAGGTCGACCGCCCCTCCGATCAGGTCGAGGGTGAGCTCGCGGACGTTCGTCCGGTCGATGGTGAGCACGCGCGGGTCCGTGCGCAGCGACCACGCCAGTTGGCCGTAGCCGACGTCCACCGCGACAACCGAGCGCGCGCCGCGGCGAAGCAGCACGTCGGTGAACCCTCCGGTGCTGGCGCCCGCGTCCAGGCAACGCCGCCCGTCGATCCGAGGACCGGAGCGCTGGTCTGCGGCCAGCACGTCGAGCGCACCGGCCAGCTTGACCCCACCACGACTGACCCACTCGGTGCCGACGGCGTCGGCCACGGTGATCGGCTCGGCCTCGGCGACTTGCGTGGCCGCCTTCTCGGAGGGCATTCCGGCGATGGCGACCCGTCCGGCGGTGATGAGCTCGGCAGCGTGCTGTCGACTGCGAGCCAGTCCGCGACGAACCAGTTCGGCGTCGAGACGGCGCCTCATGGCGCGACGTCGTCTCGCAGGTCGATGGGTCGCCCACGGTTCGCCGCCGTCGCCTGGCCCGCGAGATCCAGGCGGGAATCAAGATCCGTGGCCAGGACCTCCAGGCGCTCGATCTCCGCCATGACCGACCCCAGGTCGGCGTCGTCGCCACCGATCACGACGCTCACTCCGGACGTGGTCACTTCGGACGTGGCAACTCCGGACGTGGCAACTCCGGATGTTGTCGCTCCGGATGTCATGACCTCGACGGTACCCGTCGGGGGGCGACACACAGGCATGCGAGCCAGTCCGTCCACAGGCGCGCCCGCTCCTACTCAGTTCATGGCGTGACGGCGTAGCGCCACATCCAGAGCGATGACGTCGGGGTGGCCCAGTACGGCCGCGCCTTTATCGGACAGAGACCAGGCCGCCGCCACGAGAGCGCGGGCCATGTCGAGCGCATGATCCGGATCATGCGCATCCGCGGCGCCGCTGTCGGAGGTCATCCTGACGTCGGTTCTGTCGGGCACCGCTCGGTCGATCACCGCAGACGCCGCACGACACGTAGCTCGACCAGGAGCCGACACGACCACCTGAGGATGCTCGCGATCGATGTCCGCCATCGTCAATCCCACGAGGCGGGGCCGCTGGCCAGGAGGCGCCACGAGGAGGTCCGTCAGGCCGTGAACGCCGGTGAGGACGAGCAGGCTCGGATAGTCGACGCCGACCGCGCCCGCGATGTCGGTGTCCAACCGGTCACCGACCACCAACACGTCGGCGGGGTCGCTCACCTCGGCCCCCCGTCCGGCCTGCTCGAACATGGCCGGCGCCGGCTTGCCCGCCGAGGCGTCCGGGCCACGCCCGGCCGCCGTGGTGATCGCCCGTACCAACGACCCGTTGCCGGGGGCGGGGCCGTGTTCGGTCGGCAAGGTCAGGTCGAGGTTGGTGGCAAGCCACCAGACGCCGGAGCGAACCAGCCGGGTGGCTGCTGCGAGGTCGTGCCACGTGACTTCGGGGGTGAAGCCCTGGACGAGGGCGGCGGCGCGCAGTTGCGACATCTCGGTCACCGGGACCGTGTCGAACCCCGCACCCTGCAGGGGCGCCAGCAAACCCTTGCCACCCACCACGGCGATCGGGCCGTCCCCCATGAGGCCCGCCTCGCAGCGCAACCTGAGGACCTCGACCGCCGCCATCGACGACGTGAGCACCTCGTGCGCCTCGGCCTCGACCCCGACGCCCCGCAGCTTGACCGTGACCTCACCGGCCGTTCGTGAGGCGTTGTTGGTGATGTAGCGCACCGCGACGCCCTGAGCCCTAAGCCGACCGATGGTCGCTGCGGCGTGCGGGAGTGGCGCCTCGCCGCTGTAGACCACGCCATCGAGGTCCAGGAGCAGTGCCTTCGGGGCCTGCCCTGCGTGTCGATGACCGAGCATCCCCGAGTCGGGTGCGAGCAGCACTAGGCGTCCCCCATCTCGACACCGGCCGTTGTATCCGTTCCGGCTGCAGCGCGGCGCGCCGCCCGAGTTGCTCGTACCTCGCGTAGCCGCTGTTCGTACTCGGCTCGCGCAGGGCTCATCACCGCCGCAAGCGCCAGATGAGGCTCGGCGTCCTCGGGCCGACCCAGCCGAAACAGCGAGAGCCCCAATCCGAAATGGGCGTAGTCGGAGTCGGGGGCAACGTCCACGAGGGTGGCAAAGGTCGACCTGGCCGACTCGAACTGCCCCGCGTCGTAGCGGGCACGGGCCAGTGCCTCCAAGACGGATGCCGAACCCGGGTCGGCGGCGTGTACCCGCTCCAACAGAGTGGCCGCCGCTGCCGCATCACCGCGGGACAACAGGTCCATCCCGCGTTGCAGCCAGTCGTACAGGCCACCACCTGGCAGGTCCGGGTGCCGGTGGCCGGCGTTGTCCGGCTCATCGATTGCAGGGTCGTGCGGTCGATCTGTCACCGAATCTCCTCTGGTTCTCCTCGTTCGCTACCGGATCCTCGTTCACACAGCGTTCGGTGTCGCCCGTCGCGGGCGAGCACCCGGTTTGCGTAGCGACCGGACGTCGTCCATGACTCGACCGTACGATCCGGAAGTGAACCTCGGGACACTGCAGGTGCGGCCGTTCCATCTGCTGCACCCGCATCCCGGCCGGGCCGCGCGTCGACAAGAAGCGTCAGGATGGCAGGCCAGCGGTCGGGACCTAGTCAGAGGGCCGGGTGTGTATCTCGTGACGGTGCGCACGCCGCACGCCACAGTCCGAGGATTGGCCGTCTGCGTCGAGGTGACGGATTCGCTTGCCGGTTCGGGCCTCATGCCGCACGAGGCCGTGCACCTTCCTCTGGTGACGCGTCGATTGAAGGCGTTGCGGACTGCACGGGTTGATCGTGAACCCGTACTGCTCACCCATCCCGGTGGCGGGCTGGCGGTGTCCGCGGCTGTCGCCAGCACTCATCCGTTGTTCAGCACCGAGAGCGCCGGCATGGCAATAGACGTGGCGTACATCGACGATCAGGCCAGCGAGATCGTCGTCGCGGATTTGAACAGGCGCGCCGTACTGGTGGCTGACGGCCATCACCGGCTGGCCGCTGCGGTCGCGATGGCGGGCGAGGGAGAGGCCAAGGACGAGTACAAATACGTCAGTGCTCTCGTCGTCGATAGCGACGACACGCCGCTGACCATCAATCCCATGCATCGCATCGTGTATCGGCGCGGTCCGGTACCGCTAGGGGCAGGCGAAGTCGTCGAGGCGCTACGGATGACGCAGTTCGCCGCCGCAGACGCGGCGCCCGGCGCCATGGACAGGTCCGACGCCGGTGTCGACATCGTCGTCGTGGACCGATACGAGGAGCACACGGTGCGGTGCCGTCCCGACCCCGGCGGCAACCTGCCGACGGCGATACATGTCGTCGACCACGCCATCAGCGCCCTACCGGCGGCGACCGTGCGGCGACTGCGCGACAGGGAGCGTGTCCTCGGCATGACCAGCAGACGGGGCGCAGTGGCGGTCGTCGTCCCCGCCGCCACCCACGCCGACATATTCGACACGATCGGACGTGGACTGTTGATGCCTGTCAAGGCGACGTCTTTCGAACCGAAACTGCCCGCGGGCGTCATCATCAGGCCCCATCGGCCGGTACCACCTGCGCAATAGTCCAGCGTGACGTATATCAATCACCGTCAAGATCGACGACATCCCACTCTTCAGCCTGACCGTCGTCACGCACGCCCCACGACACGGACCCTGTGACTGCCAGTCGCTGGCGAGCATCGGTCTCCTGGGCGGGATGTGCGGCAGCCCTGCCGAACCACTTCTGGGCCTCCTCGTCGCGACCGGCGCGCACGAGTGCGTCCGCGTAGGCGAACCAGAGCCGCTCCTGCCATGGCTGCGGACTGGACAGATCAAGCTGTGGAACTCGTAGTGTCTCGACAGCCGCTCCATGCTGACCCATGTCATTGCGGGCCCCCGCCGCCACGATGAGCAGCTCGATTCGATCTGCAATGTCCAGCGATCGGCCCTCACGTGACGCCGCTACCTCCAGCGCGCGCTCCGGTCGTCCCGCCGCCCGCTCGCAGTCGGCGATCAGCGGCAACAGGTCTCCGGCACCGGACATCCGGTGTGCAGCCCGTAGATCACGCAGGGCAGTGTCGTACTCACCCAGCTCGTAGGCGATGACCCCGACCGCCTCACGAACCGGCGCCAGTCGCACACCCAGGCGACGAGCGACCGCAGCGTGCCCGGCAGCCGCCTCCTCGTCGCCGGCATCGAGTGCACGGACGGCCGCGACCATCCGTCGAGCCACCTCGACGCCGGCCGGACCGACTCCGTTCACGATGTCCTTGTGCAGACCTCGCTCCAACTCCTCCCCCGAAATATCGGATGGGATCGCGGGTCCTGCGCTTGCCGTCAGCGGCCTTCCGGCCGCCGATGACGCGGACCTATGAGGGCGCGGAGTGCGGGGCGGACCATTCATGAACGTTGCCTTTCGAGGGCGAAGACGTGCGAAACGCAAAAAGGCCACCCGATCTGGGTGGCCCTTTGCACAAGTTGTCCGGCGGTGACCTACTCTCCCACGCAGCTTCCCACGCAGTACCATCGGCGCAGAAGGGCTTAGCTTCCGGGTTCGGAATGGGACCGGGCGTTTCCCCTTCGCCATGACCGCCGAAACTCTATTGAGATGTGTCCCCGCATCTCGGGAACCGCACAGTGAACGCAAGCAGTGTGGAACAAGTTATCGGCATATTAGTACCGGTCAGCTACACGTGTTACCACGCTTCCACTTCCGGCCTATCAACCCAGTGGTCTAGCTGGGAGCCTCTCGGGCATAGCCCATGGAGACCTCATCTTGAAGCAGGCTTCCCGCTTAGATGCTTTCAGCGGTTATCCCTTCCGAACGTAGCTAACCAGCGGTGCTCCTGGCGGAACAACTGGCACACCAGAGGTTCGTCCGTCCCGGTCCTCTCGTACTAGGGACAGCCCTTCTCAAGTTTCCTGCGCGCGCAGCGGATAGGGACCGAACTGTCTCACGACGTTCTAAACCCAGCTCGCGTGCCGCTTTAATGGGCGAACAGCCCAACCCTTGGGACCTACTCCAGCCCCAGGATGCGACGAGCCGACATCGAGG
>JANNOG010000008.1:0-5158 GCA_031398915.1 Micrococcales bacterium
GCTCGATCGGCGGCCGTCGGACTCACGAATCTGCCGCCCTGACCAGCTGGGGCTGAGGGCCGCGTCTTGATCGAGGTCGCGTGGGGCTTGGCTTGATTACCGGCACGGGTGCTTTCCTTCGCTCGGCTCTTGTCCCCACCCCCAGCACTGTAGTCATGGGACGTGTTCGTGCGGGACGCTGACGTTCCCGTAGCACTGCGCTGATGAATCCCACGGGGTTCTAACCCGGATGGGTCCCCCTTACCCGCCGGGTTCTGATACGCATACGAGACCACCCCATGCACCTGCGCCGCATCCCCCGCACGCAGGATCGGGTCCGGACTCAGGAACGTCCCCCACGCCGGGTCACACACCCGAGCACCCACCTGCACCACACCCAACCCCGGATCATCAAACCCCCCCGCGACACCCCGATCACCCACCCACACCCCCGTGCCGGTCACACCCACAGTGCCCATCATCACCGACGACCCCCCCTGCACCGGGGACCCGAACGGATCCGTGAACCGCCGCCCCGTCACCACCAACGACACCGCATCCACCTGCACCACCCCCGCCCCAAACGGATCCCTGACCGTCACCACCCGCGACGACCCCCCAGCGTGGGTAAGTAGCGGACACCAGTCGCAACCTCGGCCTGGCGCTGTAGGTTCCCGATTGATCGCCAAGGGGCGCCGTTACGTGGGCCGTCAGGCGTAGGATGTCCGTGTCAAGTCGGTCGCCGGACGCCCAGCCCTCAGCCCTCATGTCAGGTGGGTGGCGGGTCAGGGTGGTGGCGGGTTGGGTCGGCGGCGGTGGTGGGCCTGGCGGGCGGCCTAGCGGGTGACCCCGAGGACGTCGGCGATCACCGGCCATCCGATCCCGACCGCGGCGAGGGCATCGACCACGGCTACATGTCAGTGAGTCGCCAGCATCTCCCAGAGGCTGTTCGTAGCCGCTCTCGGCTTGTAGGCCTTGGCTATACGTTCGGTGGCCGTTACGACCAGCGAATCCGGCAGGTACGTTGGGACGCCTTCGACGAGTTCGCCCAAAGCGATAATCAGTGTCTGAGCGTTGCTGAATCGCAGCGCCACAGCCCAGATCTCCCTTCCACTCTCGACCTCATGCCACCCCCATGCGTGTGACGTAAGAGAGCTACCTAGGATGGACTGCCATCGATGTGAGACATCACGACTGGTTGTGAGCGGCGCCGCGGCTGCAGAGGCGTCAAAGCTCTCCACGATCAAGCGTTCGACGGGAGGGCGCAAGTCCCACCGGACCGCTAGACGTACATCGCCGAAATCGAGGACGATTGCGCGGTTGACCGCGTCCACAGACTCCGCGTCCGACGGCATTGAGTCCCACGGAAAGCCAAGGTAGGTGATGCCGACGAGGGTACGGCCCTCAGCGCCGTCGAGGATGTCTGAACTCACGGCGTAAACCCTCCAAAGTACTGGAAGGTGCCGTTGGCATCAAAGGCAGCGCCTCGCCCGTCAGGCGATATGTAATACCGGCCACCCGCGAAGTTGCCACCATTGATGTCGCGCGTCACCGTTCCCGGTGCGGTCAGGATGTCATCAGGCTGATCTTGACCCATGCGACTAATCGCGCTGGGCGAGCCTTTCGGTACTGGGAAATTGCCTTGTCCCGCATGCTTGGCAAGTTCTTGCCCTGCCCGTGTGAGGTCTTTGGCAACGACTCGCGCACCAGACTGCGACAGGGTGTCGACGGCCCATGCGCACGTGTTGTGCACGAGGATCTCGGCCTCGCCGACGTGGTAAGTGTGGATGCCCTGGACACCGAGGTCATAGGCCAAGGCCTCGCGGGTCGTGCCAGGGTGGAGACCGGAAACAGTAATCTCTCGGCCGTCGGCGCCGAGGACCTGCTCGCCAGCCGCGAGTTGATCGGCGCGCTCGAACCGCTGATCGGTGACCGACCAGAACGGATGGTCCTCTGACCTGACCCCCCTGGCACGGACACCTCCCTTGAGGCGGTCGTAGATCGCCAGGAAGGATGGCTGCCATGCCTGCTCCTCATCCCCCAGAGTTCCGGACACGCGCTGTGGCGCTGGCCCGGACCGGTGAGTTCCCGATCGCGAAGATCGCGAAGGATCTCGGGATCTCTGACTCATGCCTGCGGAACTGGATCGCCCAGGCCGACGCTGATGACGGTCGCCGCGGCGATCGGTTGGTGTCGGCGGAGAAGACCGAGTTGGCCGAGTTGAAACGCCGTAACCGGCAACTGGAGATGGAAGTCGAGATCCTCCGCCGGGCAGCGGCGTTCTTCGCCAGGGAGAACGTCCTCCCAAAGTAGGGTTCCGGTTGGTCCACGAGTTAGCCGAGGACGGGATCGACGTCGCGGTGGCCTGCCGGATTCTCAAGGTGTCTCGGTCGGGGTACTACGACTGGAAGACCCGTCCGCCGTCGACACGCCAGACGGAGAACGAGTTGATCTCCAAGCATCTGGGCGACATCCACCGGATCTCTCGCGGCACCTACGGGTATCGCCGCGCCCACGCCGAGCTCGTCCTGGGCCTGGGGTTGCCGGTCAACCGCAAGCGGGTGCAGCGACTGATGCAGGCGGCCGGCCTGAAGGGCCTGCCCCGCCGCCGGCGAGGGCCGGGCACCACGATCCGCTCCGGTGAGGACCCACAGGCAGACCTCGTGCAACGTCAGTTCACCGCCACCGCACCGGATGAGTTATGGGTAACCGATATCACCGAACACCCCACGAGTGAAGGGAAGCTGTATGTGGCCGCCGTGATGAACGTGTTCTCCCGGCGTATCGTCGGTTGGTGCATGGACGACAACATGCGCACCGAACTTGTCCTTGACGCTCTGGGGATGGCCGTGACCCGGCGTGACCCCGACGGGACGATCATTCATTCGGACCATGGGTCCCAGTTCACGGCCTGGGCATTCACCCGTCGTGTCACCGATGCTGGGCTCCTCGGCTCCATGGGCACGGTGGGCGACTGCTTCGATAATGCGATGATGGAGTCGTTCTGGGGCAGCATGCAGATCGAACTCCTCAACACCCGGACCTGGCCCGACCGCGACACTCTTGCCACCGCGATATTCGAATGGATGGAGTGCTGGTACAACCCGAAACGCCGCCATTCCAGTCTCGGGTACCTCAGCCCCAACGATCACGAACGACGCCACACCACCCCAGACCACTGACCCTCGATCCCACACCCGAGGTGTCCGCCCCACGGGGGTCAGGTCAAATTCGGTGGCGATGATCCGGTGGTAGCGCTCTACTTTCTCGTTGGGTTGAGGACGGTAGGGCCGGCAGAACGTGTGGTGGGTGCGGGGGTCGGTTCGGCGTAGGGCGGTCCGGAAGTGCCGGGACCGGTAGCAGGACCCGTTGTCGGTGATGACTCGGTGGATGCGGGTGATGCCGTGGGCGGCGAAGAACGCGACCGCCCTTGCCCAGAACCCGATCGCGGTGGCGGCGGTCTCGTCCGGCAAGGCTTCGGTGTAGGCGAGGCGGGAGTGTCCATCCAGGGCGGTGTGCCAGTAGGAGTACCCGGTGCGCGGCCGTGTCGCCGGGCGGGAGCGGCGGCGTTGGCTGGCCTTCGCGGCGGGGGTGGCGCGGCCATGCGCGCGCCACCCGCCGCCGTCGGGGATGACGCCGACCTTCTTAACGTCGACGTGGACCATCGACGCCGGCGCCGCGGCTGTGATGACCTGCGGCTTCATGGAGCCAGTCCGGTGGGCGTTGCCGGTGACGTCGAGGTCACGCAGCCGGGAGATACCTGCCCGGTAACAGATCCGCCACACCGTCGTGGTGGACACGGTGATGCCGTCGGCGGCGAGCTCCACGACGATCAGTCGGGGCGGCAGCTTCCGTTCCCGCCGCAGGTGCAGGACCTGGTCCACGACCGTGCTTGGCGACGCTGTCGGCTGGTGGCGTGGCCTGGAGGACACATCGATCAGTCCGGCGTCGCCGTCGGCCTGGTAGCGGCGGACCCACTTCGTCACCGTCGCCCGGGACAGGTGCGCCTCCGCGGCGATATGGGCGATCGGGCGCGGGGCGCCGGCGTCAAGGCCAAGGACGCGCCGGACCAGGCGACGACGACCCTCGACGGACAAGGGGGCATTAGCGTGCGGAACGGGCAGGTCTCCTGCAGGTCTCGTGGGGCGGGCTGGTTGTGGTGATCACCACCCCACCCGAGGAGACCTGCCCCCCACCGCAACGACACGCCACCAGCTCACGCTGGCGACGACCTAGCCACCGCCGTGCTCACAACCTCATGAGATGCAACACCTAGGGCGCCGACCAAGCCGGGCCAGCGGACGTACCCAACACGGGTCACGGCGCGTCGCTCTCTCGTCGGAGGTAGACCCATTCCTCGTCGGCAGAAAGCTCCCGCGCCGTCCCGGGGGGAGCAACGACAGCCTTGAACGAGATGTCCACGGGAGGCACGAAGTCAGCGATGACGTACGACCCAACTTCAGCGGCAATCATGCGCTCGTCTTCACCAACCGCCTCGAAGATGAAGCGTGCTTCGATCAGCGGGTACTGCAATCGAAGTGCGACTCCCCGGAGGGAGGGCGTGACCATGTCCCACAGCGCACGCTGAAACGACAGGAGAACTTCAACATGAAAGGAAAGAGCTTCAGTCACGACGGTCTCCCTGGAATGATGTGAACACTTCCATCCGCACGGTAGTGCAGAATTCCCACCGACGTTGGGCTGCTGCTGGTGCCATTCCTCCAGGTACCGATGTTCTCGCCAAAGTCGATTCGACGGCTGCGGCCGATGCATTAGCCAGCGCGAGCCACGCCACCAGCAGCCCGAGGAGGCTGGCTAAGACACGCTTCACGACGCGCCGTCCAAGGCTTCCCCGATCAGCGACGTGACGATCGCGTTGCAAAGCTGCCGATGGTCGGCACGAGGAGGAGGACGATGCCTTCTTTCCCGCCCGACCCGACGGGGTGTCATTCGCCAACAACCCCGACGGGTCACTGAACCGCACCGGGTTCTGATACGCATACGAGACCACCCCATGCACCTGCGCCGCATCCCCCGCACGCAGGACCGGATCCGGACTCAGGAACGTCCCCCACGCCGGGTCACACACCCGAGCACCCACCTGCACCACACCCAACCCCGGATCATCAAACCCCCCCGCGACACCCCGATCACCCACCCACACCCCCGTGCCGGTCAC
>JANNOG010000025.1:0-2247 GCA_031398915.1 Micrococcales bacterium
GCAGAGGCTCTCGCCGGGTCGGGGTCAACAGCTGGCTCTCAGGAATTGCCCAGGTGACGTACGGTGCCTGTTCAGCTCGGTTCTTTATCTTGATCATCAATCCGATGCGGGCTACGAGAATCGAGAAGATGATGAAGTTCCGAAAGACGATGAAGGTTCGCAAGACGCTGGCGGCACTGAGCCTCTTCGCGGTTCTGTCCACGACGGCTGCGTGCACCGCCGAGTCGAGTGCCTCGACGAGTGCCGGTACCTCCACGTCCCAGTCCGCCACGGCGGGTACCGCTGATACCGCGAATGCCGCGCCCGTGGGCGGTGGCGGGCCCGGTGGCGGTGTGGACGTCAGCTCGGTGAGCACCGAGGCGCAGCTCATCGCGCTGATCCAGGAGGCCTACGGGGACGCGGGTCTGGACCTGCACCGCGGTCACCAGCCCGTCCAGACCGTCCTGGATGAAGTGCTGAGCATCAGCCACGAGGAGTTGCACGTCCGGATGGAGGAACAGGGCCAGAACCTCGCGACTGTCGCTGAGGACCTCGGCGTCGGTAAGCAGGTGTTGATCGACGCGCTCGTCAAGTCCTGGAGCCCCGCGATCGACACCCTGCTCGCGAACGGCACCATCACCCAGGCGCAGGCCGACGCCTACCTCGAGGCTCTGCAGGAGGCCTTCACGTTCCGGGTGAGCTGGGACGGCTCGGCGCAGACGCCGACTTTCTCCGGTCTCGAGGCCTGACCTGCTTCTGTCCCCTCCACCTGCTCGGGTGCGGGCCGGTCCCCGGATCGGCCCGCACCCCCAATCCAATCCACAACCCGAAGGGACGAGCGCGACACGTGCGCGACTGCCATGACGACTGACCGGAAGCCCCACGCCATCCGCCGCCGGATCGTTGCTCTGGCCGTGCTGCTGAGCACGATGCTCGCCGTCCTGATTCCCTCGGCGGCCTCCGCGCACAGCCTGAACAGCAGCACCGTCTCGACCCGGGTCACCGATGATGGCGTCAACGCGACCGTCACCATCGCCCTCGAGACGCTCGACGAGGCGATGGGCACCGACTACACCAGCAACCAGAACGTCGATGAGTACGCCGATGAGATCACCGGCTACCTCGCCGAGCACCTCAGCCTCACCAGCGCCGACGGGACCGAGTGGGGTGAAGCCTTCTCCAACGTCACCCGAGAATCGCTCGAGGGCATCGATTCGATCAGTATCGACGTCACCTTCGATACGAGCGGCTCCGACACCTCCAGCTTCGAGATCGCCTATGACGCCGTCATCGAGGCGGTCGCCGACCACGAGGCCGTCGTCGTCCTCACCGACAGCAGCGGAAGCGTCACCACCGCCGGTGTCATCAGCGCCGAGGAGGCCACGCTCACCCTCACGGACGCCGGTGCGACCGATACCGGCGGTGGTGACACCGGGATCCAGGACATGATCGGCTACGGCTTCGAGCACGTCCTGGCCGGCGCCGACCACCTGCTGTTCCTCACCACGCTGCTGCTGGTGGCCCCGGTCGTCATCGTCGCCGGGCGCTGGCAGCAGCGCACCGGCGTGAGGCCCACCGCTCGCGGTGTCCTGGGCGTCGTCACGTCCTTCACGATCGGCCACTCCATCACCCTGATCGCCTCGGCACTGGGCTGGGTGAACGTGCCTACCCGCCCGGTCGAGGTCCTCGTCGCCCTTTCCGTCGCCGTGGCGGCCATCCACGCCATCCGCCCCCTTGTCCGGCACGGCGAGAACCTCATCGCCGCCGGCTTCGGCCTGATCCACGGCCTCGCCTTCGCCGCAATCCTCGTCGACCTCGGCCTCAACGGCGCGACATCGCTGCCGGCGCTACTGGCCTTCAACATCGGGGTCGAACTGGCACAGCTCGTCGCCACCGCCCTGATCTTCCCCTCGCTGTACCTGCTCTCGCGCACCCGCTTCTACCCCACCGTGCGCATCCTGAGCGCCGCCATCGCGCTCACCGCGACCACCGGTTGGGTGATCGACCGCCTCGACATCCTCGCCAACCCGCTCGACCCGATCGAGACAGCCGCCATCGACCATCCCTGGATCGTCGTCTGCGGACTCGCCACCCTCGCCGCCACAACCTGGATCACCGACCGCAAACACCCCGACCATCACCACAGCACACGCAACCGCGCCGGTACGGTGGCGGTGGCGGTGGCAGGATCTTCTTGAATTCATCGACCTTGCCAACGTCCTCGCCGGCCTCCTCGTCCTCGGGATCGACCTTGCCGACGAGCAGGAC
>JANNOG010000032.1:0-86025 GCA_031398915.1 Micrococcales bacterium
GACCTCCACCAGTTGCCCCTCGCCGGTGCTGTCACGGTGACGAACCGCGGCGAGAACTCCGATGGCAGCGAACAACCCGGCCACCACGTCGACGAGTGCGACGCCCACCTTCTGGGGTTCACCGTCGGCCTCTCCGGTGACGCTCATCAAGCCACCCACGGCTTGCACGATCAGGTCGTATCCGGGCAGGTCAGCGCCCGCTCCGCCACCGAACGCACTGATCGAGCAGTAGACGATGTCGGGACGCAGTGCCGACAGAGCGCCGTAGCCCAAGCCCAGCCGGTCCATCACACCCGGGCGAAAGTTCTCCACCACGATTCCGCAATCGACAGCGAGTTCCTGGGCGGCGGCCCTGCCGGGCGCGGATGCCAAGTCGATCGTCACGCTCGACTTGTTCCGGTTCACGGCGACGAAGTACGTCGCTGTCCCGTCCGAGGTGTACGGCGGCCCCCATGACCGGGTGTCGTCCCCGCCGTGCGGGCGTTCCACCTTGACCACGTCAGCGCCCATGTCAGCCAGCACCATCGTGGCGAGCGGACCCGCCAGGATCCGCGAGAAGTCGGCGATCCGGAGGTCCGACAACGCGCCTGTCATCTGGTCTCCGCTCACTCGGGCCGCCGAGGACGATCTCCGACGCGGGCCCATCCTGTCCCATGAGTGCCGCGCCACCTGCTGCCACGCGACTACGGTCTGCGGATGACCAGTGAACGCGGTGCCCCCTCGTCGGACCTCAGTGCCGCCCTCGCCGGTGCACTGGCGATTCCTGCTGGTGAGGTCGTGGACGTCCGCACCCGAGACGCCCGGGCCACCCCAGGGTTCGACGGCGACAAGGCCGCGGGTGAAGCGTTGTTGCGCGACCTGGCGCCGGAGCTGTCGGGCCTCCAGGAGCGACTGTTCGCCCAGTCGCGGGCAGGCGGACCCCTCCGCTCGGTGTTGCTCGTATTGCAGGGGATGGACACCTCGGGTAAGGGAGGAATCCTCCGTCATGTGGTGGGCATGGTCGATCCGCAGGGAGTGAGTATTCGAGGGTTCAAGGCACCGACCCAGGAGGAATTGGCGCACGACTTCTTGTGGCGGATTCGCCGCGCGCTGCCTGCCCCAGGATTGATCGGTGTCTTCGACCGCTCACATTACGAGGACGTGTTGGTGGCACGAGTCGAGAATCTCGTCCCCGAGGAGCAGTGGCAGGCTCGTTACGAGGCGATCAACGCCTTCGAGGCCGAGGTGGAAGCGACCGGTACGACCATGGTCAAGGTCATGCTTCACGTCTCTCGTGAGGAACAACGAAGTCGGCTGGCCGACCGGCTGGACCAACCCGACAAGCACTGGAAGTTCAACCCTGGCGATATCGACGTGCGAGCACGATGGGATGACTACATGGCTGCCTACTCGGCTGCGGTGACCCGGTGTTCGACCGCCACCGCGCCATGGTTCGTGGTGCCGGCCGACCGGAAGTGGTACGCCAGACTCGCCGTGGCGTCGCTCCTGGTTGACGCCCTCCACCAGATCGACCCGCAATGGCCGGTGGCCCGGTTCGACGTGGCCATCGAGAAGGCTCGCCTCGCCGCCACCTGAGGCGGTGCGCGCAGTGCGACTCACCGGAGCATGTGTTCTCTCTCGAACGGGATGGCGAGCCCGTCAGGGCCCCGCTGTATTTGGAGCACCATCCGGTGGGCGCGCCAGCGTGGTCGGACGAAGCCCATCGTGTCGATCAGGACGGAATCGTCGAGGACCGATCCCGATACATCCGCCACCCGATCGATCCCCGATGCCGCAACCACCTCCGCCACCGACATCACCCCGCGTAGCCGCTGCTCGCCAGGGAACACGGCGATTCGGCCGCTGTCGCCGGCGGCTGCACGGGTCACCGCCGTCCATGCCCCCACGACCGCTGAGCGGTCCCCGGCGGTCGCCGGGTCGGGCCCGCCGGGCCATGTGATGACGATCCCGCTGGTCGCGGGAAGGGCATTCCCGATTTCGGCGACGAGACCTCGGATGAGAGTCGCCGGGTCAGGTCCGGCTGTGGCGGCAGGCCACACCACCGACACCACGAAGTGCGGGATGCCGACCTGTCGGGTGTGTGTCGCGATCACTGCGTTCGCCATGTGGTCTGCAGGCTCACAGTGACTGACGACCTCGGCCACGGCATGCGCCAGGTCGTCGGGCGAGGCGGCGGCGTCCTGGGACGGCCCGAGGTCCACTCCCATGATCACGCCTGGCGTCATCTCGTCACCGCCACGAAGCTCGCGTTGCTGTAGAACCACAGATCGAGCCAGGGGTCGCTGTCACCGGGGATATCCATCCGAGGCCCATGCGGATCGATTGCCGCCCCCAGGGCACCGACCTGACTGAATCGAGCGTCTGTTCCCCTCACCCGGACGTACAGCGGACTGTCGACCCGACCCAGGCGATGGGTCAACTCGATCGTGCCGGCGGCTCCCGAGGTGTCCCACGAGCGCACCACCCGGGTGTGGGGCGCCGTGAAGGCGTCCCGATCGTCTGGGCCGCGCACGTCCACAGCGCCGACGATCAGGTCCACCCGATTGAGGCGGGGGATCTCGCCGCCGGCGTGAGGCAGGCGGGCACAGTCGATCCGGACCACGATCTCGACCTCCGCTCCGGCCGCGACCTGCAGCGTCGAGCCGAGTGTCGCGGGGGCGGCGTCACCCGCGCACGACCGGACCTGGAGGTCCAGGGCCGAGATCAGGTGACCATGGTCCACCCACACGGCACCGTCGCGCAGTCCCCGCATCACCGCGCGATAGCTGCGCCGGGTCGCGCCGACCACGGTACGGCTGTACTGGCCGGGCCAGAAGTCCCCGGCCGTGGGATTGGGCACCCCGTCGTAGACCGCGCCGGGATAGAAGCCCGTGGCCTCGAAGTACGACTCGTCGTCGCGGCCCGCCGGGCGGTCTGCGGTGTGCAGGTACACCTCGTGAGAGTCCGAGTTGGCGGTGATCGACCACTGCCGACCCTCGGCCAGCAACGAGTCCCACAACCCGCCGACGGTCGCCGTCATCCAATCGAACCCGCCCCACGTCCGGTACGCCTCCTGCGGATAGGGGAGGAACGAGTTCGGGTTGGTGCCGCGGTCTCGTCCGTAGTACCCCCGGTTCTCTCCCGGCCCCACCGACCGGGGCAGCCCGGCCGCCTGATGCCCGGGCGCCCCCTCGAATCCGACGGCGATCCTGGGGTCGGTGTCACGCCAGCCACGAATCTCGTGAGGACTGTCCAGGCCCTGCCGGGCGGGGTGGTTGGCCACCATCAGGGCATCTGCGACGCGGCGGGTGTCGACCTGCTGACCGAGCCAACCGATCGCGGCCACGGCGAGGGCCTCGTTGTCGGGTGTCCATGCCTGGGCGTCACGGACCACCCCGTCGTAGTCCCGCTCGAACTGCTGAAGCACCTCCACGTCGCGGGCCCCGGGCGCGACGAACACCGTGCCGTGCTCGGCGCCCGGAATGTTCCACTCCACCCCCTGGAACAGCAGGCTGCCCGGCAGCGCCCGTCGTGCCGCCGCGATGTCCGGCGCGGTACGGATGACGCCGACCCGCACGTGTTCGGGCCCCCCGTGGTCGGTGACGACCATCCAGTCGAGCCCGAACTGCCGCGCTCGGGTGGCCTGGTCGAGGATCGTGTGGCGACCGTCGCGGCTGTACTGGGTGTGGACGTGATGGTCACCGGCCAACCAGCAGCCGATACGCGCCGCGCGCCGCGGCGGGTCGAGCGCGCTCACCTGTGCAACCTAGTCGAGGCAGGCGGGCGAGTTTCAGACGCGATTGAGCAGAGCCACTCCCCGGGCGAAGCGCGACACCTGCCGGCTGACGAAGGTCCGCGCACGCGGATGGAACGTGGCCGAACCACCCGCGACGTGCGGAGTGATCACCACGCCCGGGCTCGACCAGAGCGGGTGGCCGACGGGAAGTGGTTCGGGATCGGTGACGTCGAGCGCAGCACGAATCCTGCCATGCTGGGCGAGGAGTGCTGCCGTGTCGACGACCGCGCCGCGCCCGACATTGACCAGCAGCGCTCCCGGTCTCATCAGGTTCAGGCGCCTGTCGTCGAACAGGCCACGCGTCTGGTCCGTCAGCGGGGTGACGACACACACGATGTCGACGTCACCGAGCAGCCCGTCCAGATCGCCGATGCCGTGGACACCCTCCTGCGGCCGCGCCGTTCGGGCGACCCGGGCGACCTCGACCTCGAATGGGCGCAGCCGCTCCTCGATGGCGGCCCCGATGGAGCCGTACCCGACGATGAGCACCCGACAGTCCGCCAGCGAGGCCGTGTGCGCGGGTTCCCACCGCTGCGCGCCCTGGTCGGCGGCCCAGCGGGACAGCTCACGCTGGGCGGACAGCATCAGGGCGATGGCGTGTTCGGCCGTGCTGGCGTCGTGCAACCCCCGCCCGTTGTACAGGTCGACTCCCGGTGGCAACCGGTGCGCGACGTCGTCGTACCCAGCACTGAGCACCTGGACGGCAACCAGGCTCGGCATCGCATCGACGATGTCGATGACCGCGTCAGGGCCTCCGTAGGGCATGACATAGAACTCGACAGCGTCCAGTTCGGGAGTGGCCCCGCTGCCGTCGTAGACCGCGACAGAGATCTGATCGGGCAGGTCGAGGCCCTCCCACGGAACCAGGACACGGGGGAGCGCACCTCCGGCCCCCGAGCGTGGCGCGTCGATCATGGCGCCGACAGCGCCTCGAATTCGTCGTCCGTGAGCTCGATGAGCGCTCCCGCCAGGTTCTCCTCCAGATGTGCCACTCGGGACGTTCCCGGGATCGGCAACATCACCGGCGAGCGTCGCAACAACCAGGCCAGGGCCAATTGAGCCGGCGCGGCACCATGAGAGTGAGCGGCCCGTTCCAGGGGGCCACCGACCCGCGCCAGATCACCGGTGGCCAGCGGATACCACGGGATGAAACCGATGCCGCGCGCTTCGCACACCTGCAGGAGAGGGTCGGCCTCGCGGTCGGCGATGTTGTACCGGTTCTGCACCGTCGCGATCGTCGCCAGCTGCGAGGCGGCGTCGAGATCGGCGACCGAGATCTCACTCAACCCGATGTGGCGGATCTTGCCTTCCTGCTGTAGCGCGACCAGCTCGCCGATCTGGTCGGCGAGTGGCACGGCGGGATCGATTCGGTGCAGCTGGAACAGGTCGATGGTGTCGAGGCCGAGGTGGCGCAGGCTCAGTTCCGCCTGCTGACGCAGGTACTCGGGACGCCCCACCGGAAGCCAGATACCCGGGCCCTGGCGGGTCAGTCCCGCCTTGGTCGCGATCACGATGTCGTCGGCATACGGATGCAGGGCGCGCCGGATGTACTGCTCGCTGACGAACGGCCCGTACGAGTCCGCGGTGTCGATGAGGGTCACGCCCAGTTCCACCGCGCGCCGCAGCACGCGGATCGCCTCGTCCGGGTCGCGGGGCTCGCCCCACACGCCGTCGCCGGTGATTCGCATGGCGCCGAAACCCAGGCGGACGACCGGCAGCTCGCCGCCGATACCGAAGGTTCCCGATGCCGTTGCCGGGCGCCCGAAAGAGGCGGTCGCCGGGGCGGTGGTGGATGTACTCACGCGCCCCACCCTAGGCAGGCTGAGGGCGTCGCGGCACGTCGTGTCCGCCGGTCGTTGTTGACTGACCCCGTGTTGCACATCCACCGGGCCGAGCGCAGTGACGTCATGGCTGATGCCCTGGCATCGGTGCTCCGGATCCCGTCAGGTGACGTGTTCGGTCGTGAGGTCGTCGCGGTGCCGGCTCGCGGCGTCGAACGGTGGCTGACCCAACGACTGTCGCACCGGCTGGGTGCGGGATCGGCGGCCGCCGGCGACGGGGTGTGCGCCAACATCGCCTTTCCCTCCCCCACCGCGATCGTGGTGGCCGCCGTCGAGGTGGCCACCGGCATGACAGTCGGCGACGACCCGTGGCGGGTCGAGAGGTTGACCTGGCCGTTGCTGGACGTCATCGACCAGTGCCTGGGTCAGCCGTGGTGCCCGACGTTGAGCCACTATCTGGGTGCCGGCGCTGGCGTACCGCCCGACGTGGCCGCTCGCAAGCAGGGCCGTCGCTATGCGACGTCGGCCAAGCTGGCCGGGTTGTTCACCGGCTATGCCGCGGCACGCCCCGAGATGTTGCGCGACTGGGCCGGCGGACGCGACACCGATGGCGCCGGTCAGGACCTCGACGAACACACCCGGTGGCAGGCGGAGTTGTGGCGGCGGGTCCGCTCCGAGATCGCGGTACCGAACCCGGCCGAGAGACTGCCGCAGGCGTGCGCGGCGCTGGCCGACGACCCCGACCTGGTGGATCTTCCGCCGCGGCTATCGGTCTTCGGGCTCACCCGGGTGACCCGGGACGCCCTGTCGGTGTTCGAGGCGCTCGCTCGCCACCGAGACGTCCATCTGTGGTTGCCTCACCCGTCACCGGCGCTGTGGCAGCGCATCAGCGCCCTGGCACCCGACGGGTTGCCACGTCGCGCCGGCGACCCCAGCGCGCGGCTGGGTACCCATCCGCTGCTGTCCTCGTTGGGCCGCGACAGCCGCGAACTGCAGTTGGTCATCGCCACCGGTGCACCTGACGCGAAGCACCATCACCACCGCTCGCCTGACGCCCCCGCCGCCACGACCCTCCTCGCCCGACTGCAGGAGGGCCTGAGCACCGATGCGTTGCCGCTCGATCCCGATCAGCGCCCGACGGTGGCGCCGGGCGATCGCAGCGTGTCGGTCCACGCCTGTCACGGCAGATCGCGACAGGTCGAGGTGCTGCGCGAGGTGATCCTCGGGTTGCTCGCCGACGACACGACACTCGAGCCGCGCGACGTCCTCGTGATGTGTCCCGACATCGAGGTGTTCGCTCCGTTGATCACGGCTGCCTTCGGCGTCGAGCCACCAGGCGGCGATCAGACCGGGTCAGGTCACCCGGGGCACCTACTGCGTGTCCGGTTGGCCGACCGGTCCCTCCGTGCGACGAACCCCCTGCTGGCGGTCGCCGACATGGTGCTGACCATGGCGGGATCCAGAGTGTCCGCGACCGAGGTCCTCGATCTGCTCGCCATGCCGGCGGTGCGTTACCGGTTCGGCTTCGACGACGACGACATCGAGCGGATCCGGGCATGGGTGAGCGAGTCCGGGGTGCGGTGGGGGATCGACGCCACCCACCGCGGTCAGCATGGGTCAGCGGCCTTCGCCCACAACACCTGGCGGGCGGCGATGGACCGACTGCTGATCAGCGTGGCGATGACCGCAGACGACCAGCGGTTCTTGGGTCTGGCCATCGCACTGGACGATGTCGACAGTGCGGACATCGACCTGGTGGGTCGGTTCGCCGAGTTCGTCGATCGCCTCGTCACCGCCGTGCGGGCATTGTCGGGACGCCATCCGGTGACCTGGTGGTTGACCATGCTCGCCGACGCGGTGACCGCGCTCGCCGCAGTGCCCGACACCGCCGACTGGCAACGCGCGCAGACCGACGCCGAGTGGGCGGACGTGGCGACGGCAGCCGCCGGGTCCAGCCCCCACCTGGTCCTCGCCGACGTGGTGGCGGTGCTGCGCGAGCGCCTCGGCGGGCGCCCGACCCGGGCCAACTTCCGGACCGGTGACCTCACCGCCTGCTCGCTGGTACCGATGCGCTCCGTGCCGCACCGGGTGGTGTGTCTACTGGGAATGGACGACGGGGCGTTCGCCCGCGGCGGGGCCTCCGACGGCGACGACATCCTGGCCGTCGATCCTGTGGTCGGTGAGCGTGATCGGCGCAGCGAGGCTCGTCAGATGGTGTTGGACGCTGTCATGTCCGCCCGGGACCACCTGGTCGTGGTGTATTCGGGCGCTGACGAACGGACCGGGGCACGCCTGCCTCCCGCGGTCCCGATCGGGGAGTTGTTGGACGCAGCCGACCTGACGTGCCGTGTCGTCGACGGAACCGTCCGCGACCGCCTGGTGGTGCGCCATCCGTTGCAGCCGTACGACCCTCGCAACTTCACGCAGGGAGACCTGGGTGCCGATACCGGGTTCAGTTTCGACCCCCTCGCCGCTGCGGGCGCCCGAGTGCTGCGCCGTCCCAGAGATCGAGTGGAGCGGTTCTTGTCCGCCCCGCTGCCGCCGATCTCGACCGTGTCGGTCTCGCTCGTCGAACTCATCGGTTTCGTCGAGAACCCGGTCCGGGCGTTCGTCCGCAACCGCCTCGGCGCCGAAGCGTCGACCGCCGTCGACCGGCTGGCCACCGACCTGTCCGTCGAGGTGTCCGGGTTGGACCGATGGGCGATCGGCGACAGGTTGTTGCGAGCCCGCCTCGGCGGGGCCGATCTCGAGTCGTGCCGTCAAGCCGAGTGGCGCCGGGGAACGCTGCCACCGGGGCGCCTCGGGGCGAGCGTGTTGGACACCGTGATCGCCGAGGTGGAGCCGTTGGTCCAGGCCGGTGGTGACCTGCTCGCCGAGCGCTCGCCAGGCACCCGCGATGTCACCGTTGCGTTGCCCGGCGGGCGCGTGGTCACCGGAACGGTGCCCGGGATTCACGACACCGTGATCGGACGCGTCGAGTATTCCCGGCTGGGCGCCAAACACCGGCTACGCGCCTGGGTCCAGGTGCTCGCCCTGGCGGCGGGCGGGGTGGACACGGTCCGCTGGTCCGCGGCGACGATCGGACGGAGGTCCTCGACGAGCCTGCGCGGCAGACCAGGTCAGCCCGAACGCTCCAGCCTGACGGCTCCGTCGCCCGCCGACGCCCTCGCCCTGCTGGGCGATCTGGTCGACCTGTTCGATGTGGGCATGACCGAACCGTTGCCGCTGGCGACCAAGAGCTCATATCGGTATGCCATCGAACGGGCAGGTGGGCTGGACGCTATGGCGGCGACGGCACGGGCAGCCGGTGAGTGGTCGATGCGCTCCGGCGACGGTCAGCAGATGGGCGAGTCGGTGGCAGCCGAGCACGTTCTGGTGTGGGGTCCCGACGCAGCCTTCGAGGTGCTGACGGCGTCCGCCGCGGGACCGGCTGACGGCGGCCTCACCCGCCCGGTCGAACCTCATCGGTTCGGGGTGCTGGCGCAACGGCTATGGCAGCCGCTGCTGGCGGCCGAGGTGGTGGACCGGCTGTGACCGACACCGCAGGCGAGCTGCACAGCCACGGCTTCGATCCGATCGGCCCGCTGCCGACCGGCACGACCGTCCTCGAGGCGAGTGCGGGTACCGGCAAGACGTACGCCATCGAGGCGCTCGCCGTGCGCTACGTGGCCGAGGGGGTGACCTCACTCGACCGTCTGCTCGTCGTGACGTTCGGCCGCAACGCCACCGCCGAACTGCGCGAGCGGGTCCGCGCCAGGTTCGTGGTCGTCCACCGGGGGCTGCACTCGGCGGCGCCGGACATGGTCGCGCCCGGCCAGATGACTGATCCGCTGATCGGTCACCTGGGTGGGGCCGACCGCGATCTGCACCGCGAGCGACTGGGCGCTGGCCTGTCGACGTTCGACGCCTCGACCATCGAGACGACACATGGGTTCTGTAACCAGATGCTGCGGGGTCTCGGTCTGGGCGCCGATGCCGACCTGACGCCGGAGCTCACCGACGACAGCGATGACCTGCTGCAAGAGGTCCTCACCGACCTGTACCTGTCCGAGTACGGACGGCGCGACTCACCGTCGCCGTCCGTCGCGTTGGCGAAGGTGCTGGCGCCGGCGCGCGCCGCGCTGGCACATCCCGACGCCGCCGTGATCGCCACGCAGCAGGATCCGGCTGCACTCGAGCGCGTTCGGCTGGCACTGGCGGCTCGGGTGGGTGTGGGCGAGCGCAAACGCGAGCGTCAGCTGCGCGATTACGACGACATGCTCACCAGCCTGCGTGACGCGCTGGTCGCACCCGACTCGGGCGAGGCGGCCTGCGCTCGACTGCGTGATCGATACCGGGTCGTGCTGGTCGACGAGTTTCAGGACACCGACCCGGTGCAGTGGCAGATTCTGCGCACGGCATTCCATGGTCACTCGACGATGATCCTGGTGGGCGATCCCAAACAGGCGATCTATGCGTTCCGTGGCGGCGACGTGGCCACCTACCGCAGCGCGACCCGCGAGGCCGACACGACATACGGTCTGGACGTCAACCGGCGCAGTGACGCCGCCGTCGTCGCCGGGGTCCAGCACATCCTCGGTGGAGCCCAACTGGGCGAGGGCATCACCGTCGCGCCGGTACGAGCCGCACAACAGACAGCACGGCTGGTGGGTGCCCCGGTTGCGGCCGCCGTCCGGATCCGGGCCATCGCGCGTCCCCGCTCCGACATGACGACGATGCCGGCGGTGGCGACGTTGCGTGCCCAGGTGGCCGTCGACGTCGCCACCGATCTGGTCTCACTGCTCGCCGGAACTGCCACGTACACCGACGGCGCCACGTCACGCCCGATCACGGCCGCCGACGTCGCCGTTCTGGTGCGCACCAACGAACAGGGATCGCTGGTCCGCAACGCCCTGGTGACAGCCGGAGTACCGGTGACGTTGTCGGGGGCTGCCAGTGTCTTCGCCAGCGAGGCCGCCGCTGATTGGTGGGTCCTGCTGCAAGCGATCGCTGCGCCACACCGCTCCCGTCGAGTGGCCCGGGCCGCCCTCACGGTCTTCGTCGGCTGGTCCGCACAACGGTTGGCGATCAGTGCGCACGACCAACTGGATCGGCTCACCGACACCGTCCGGCAGTGGGGCCGAGTGCTGGAAGCCTCCGGTGTCGCCGCGCTGCTGGAGGCGGCGACCACCGCTACCGACCTACCGGCACGGGTGCTCGGCGTCGACGGTGGCGAGCGGGTGCTCACCGACATCCGCCACGTCGCCCAGGCGTTGCACGCCGCGTCGACCGAGGGCCACCGCGGTGTCGCGGCCTTGACGACGTGGTTGGGCAGCCGAATCACCGAGGCGACGGCCGATCGCTCGGAAGATCGCAGCCAACGCCTCGACTCCGACGCGCACGCCGTGCCGGTCCTCACCATTCACCGCAGCAAGGGCTCCCAGTACCCCGTGGTCTACGCGCCGTATCTGTGGGACCGCTACGTCCCAGCGACCCCGGACATCGTGCGATGGCACGACGACGCGGGGTCGCGAGTGATCGGCGTCGCCCGACCGGCGAGTTTCGGCGGGCGTGACGGTCCCGCCGGACCCGACTACGCCGAAGCACTGCGGCGCCATCAGGCCGAGGAGTCAGGCGAGGACCTCCGGCTGCTCTACGTCGCACTCACTCGGGCCGCGAGTCACGTCGTGACATGGTGGGCTCCGGGGCGAACCACGCCGGGATCACCGTTACATCGCCTCGTGTTCGGCGGGCGCAGCGGCGGCGACGTACCCACCGAGGTGCCGGTGGCCAGCGATGCCGAGTCGCACGCGGTGCTCCGGGCGGTGGCCGAGGCATCGGCGGGCACAGTCGCCTTCGAGATCGTCGAACCCGCAGCCGTGGACGCCGTGCCGAATCGGTTGCCGGTGGCCACCGCGGACCCGGCTGGACTGACGGTTCGCGCCTTCAGCCGCGGGATCGACTCGACCTGGCGTCGGACGTCCTACTCCCGGCTGACCAGTGCCGCTCACGACGCCGCGTACGGCCACGTACCGTCGGACGCGATCTCGTCGGCCGACGTGGGATCACCGGACGGCCCGGCCGTGACCAACGAGCCCGAGACCGGCCGGCTCGACGACGAGAGCGTCGACGGCGTCGACCCGGTCCTGCCGGACGCGCCACAGATCCCCGACGACCCCGCGGAACCGTTGCGTTCGGTGCTCTCCCCGATGTCTCACCTGCCGGTGGGAGCCGCCTTCGGCACCGTCGTGCACGCCATCCTCGAAGCGGTGGATCCCGCCTCACCCGATCTCGTGTCGGACCTCACCCGCCATGCCCTGGCCCTGCGCGGGCCGGTGTCCATCAGGGACGCCCAGCTGGTGGGGCCCGCTCTCGTGCCATCGCTGCAGACCCCACTCGGCGTGCTCGCGCACGGTCGTCGACTGGTCGACATCGGCGCGCGCGATCGATTGAGCGAGATGGAGTTCGAACTGCCGCTGGGCGGGGGTGGCATCAGTCAGATCGCGCAGGTCCTGCGCGAAGAACTGGCCGCCGACGACCCGCTGCGGGACTACGCCACGGACCTGGACGGGCTGGCTCGTCACGACGACCCATCCGGTCAGGGGCGGCACCTGCGGGGGTACCTGACCGGCAGCATGGACGCCGTCCTCCGAGTTCGCGACGCCCAGGGGGAGCCGAGTTACGTGGTGGTCGACTACAAGACGAATTGGTTGGGCCCCGGGCGCAACGAGGATCTGACCGCCTGGCACTACCGCCCGGACGCGCTGGTCGCTGCGATGCGGTCGGCTCATTACCCGTTACAGGCACTGTTGTATTCGGTGGCGTTGCATCGGTTCCTTCGGTGGCGCCAACCCGATTACGAGCCCTCACGTCACCTGGGCGGGTGCCTGTACCTATTCCTGCGCGGGATGGTCGGGCCGCAGTCGGTTCCCGTGGGAGCCGACCACCCGGGTGTGTTCAGTTGGCAGCCCGGCGCGGCGGTGGTGCTCGCGCTGTCCGACCTACTCGACGGGCGACGCCCGTGACCAGTGACGGCACGGTCGCGACCAGCGCCTCGGCAGAAGGTGTCCGCGATCCCCATGACCCACGGGCAGCCCGGAATGCCGTTGGGCTGTTGCGGACGTTCACCGACGCGGGTGTGCTCGACGCTGCGGACGTCCACGTGGCGACCGCACTCGCCGATCTCGGCGGCGAGCCCGACCTGCGACTGAGGCTGGCCGCCGCACTGGCGGTGCGAGCTGTCCGATTGGGTTCGGTATGCGTGGATCTGGCAACCGTCCACCTCACGGTGGGTGCCGCAGAGGCTGGTCCTGCCGCCGGTGATCCCCGGCCGGGTGGACAGTCCCTGGATTGGCCGGATCCTGCGGAATGGCTGGCCGCGGTCCGCTCCAGCGCCCTCGTCGACGCGAACCCGGTCGGAACGGAGTCGGTGCAGGTGAGGCCGTTGCGGGTGTCAGGGTCTCTGCTGTATCTGGACCGTTACTGGCGCGAGGAGGAGTCGGTGAGGGCTCACCTGGACGACCGAGGGTCACGGTGGCTGCCCGTTCCCGACCTGGATCGTGCTGCGGAGTCATTGGACCGCCTGTTCACGGACCCCCACGCGGGGCGGCAACGTCTGGCCGTGGGCCTGTGCGCCCTGTCGCCGATCGTGGTGATCGCGGGCGGGCCCGGCACGGGCAAGACCTCCACCGTGGCTCGACTCTTGGCGGTGCTGGCGGATCAACCTGGTGCCGTACCGCGGATCGCGCTCGCGGCTCCCACGGGCCGGGCCGCTGCCCGGCTCCAAGAGGCTGTCGCCGCCTCGTTGACAGACCCGGTGATCAGTTCCGACGTCCGGACCGTGCTGGCCGGCGTCACCGCGTCGACCATCCACCGACTCCTGGTGTGGTTGCCCGGTACGGGTGGCAGATTCCGCCATCACCGTGGCAACCGTCTGCCACACGACGTGGTGGTGATCGACGAGACCTCGATGGTGTCGTTGACCCTGATGTCGCGACTGCTGGACGCGGTACGACCAGATGCCCGCCTCGTCCTGGTGGGCGACCCCGATCAGCTCGCGTCTGTCGAGGCGGGGGCGGTGTTGGCCGACATCGTGGCCCGTCAGCCGGCACCCGCCTCCACCAGTTCGTCGGCAATCCTCGCCCGGATCACGCGGCTGCGTGGTGGTGACACCGACTCACCCGACGAGGCTGCGCCGCGCCCCGCCGACACTGTTGACCCCGCCGACCCCGCCGACCCCGCCGATCTCGTCGACGTCGTCGGTCGTCGTGTCGTGCGCCTGGAGCACGCGTTCCGGTTCACGGCCGACACGGCCATACCAGCTCTGGCGGATGCCATCCGGCGCGGCGACGTCGACCAGACGCTTGCTCTCCTGGCTCACCCCGGTCGCGGTGTCGAGTTCGTCGCCACGGAGGCCAACACGCTCGGCGCCGCCGACTCGGTGCGTCCCGACATCACCACCGCCGCTCGCACCGTCGTCGAGGCCGCCCGCAGCGGGGACGCCACCTCCGCGCTGGCGGCCATGACGTCACATCGGGTCTTGTGCGCCCACCGCGACGGTCCGGCGGGCGCACTGCGCTGGTCGACAGCGATCGAGGGATGGCTGCGAGCGGCGAGCCCCGGCTACGGCGCCGAGGGTGAGTGGTCGATCGGACGCGTGGTGATCCTGACCGCTAACGACTACGACCTGGGCCTGTTCAACGGTGACACCGGGGTCGTGATCGCCGGTCCTGCCGGCACCCCGGTCGTCGTGTTCGCGGCCAGCGACGGCGAACGGGTGGTCGCTCCGTCACGGTTGGCCACCGTCGTCGCGGCCCACGCCGTCACCGTCCATCGGGCACAGGGCAGTCAGTTCGACGGCGTGAGCGTCGTGTTGCCAGGGCCGGAGTCACCGATCCTCACGCGTGAGCTGCTGTACACCGCGCTCACCCGCGCCCGATCCCGGGTCAGGGTGGTCGGCTCGCTGGAGGCGGTGGCCGCCGCCGTGGGCCGCCCGGTCACCCGAGCCAGTGGGCTGCGGGTGCCTCGCCCGGCACTGTCTGCCGCGTCACATGACGTGGTGGCGAGCTGACGTGGTGACGGGCGGCCTCAGGCTGTGGCGAGGCCGACCTGACCGTGCTGCTCGGGTGAGTACGCCACCTGGCAGAACCCGTGATTGCAGTATCCGAACGGATTCTTGTGCAGGTATTGCTGGTGGTAGTCCTCGGCGTAATAGAACGGGCCCACCTCTTCTGCTGCGCGTACCTCGGTGCTGATCCGGCCATATCCCTTACCGGTCAACGCCGCTTGATACCGCTGCAGCGACGTGGCCGCCACGGCCGCCTGCTGGGCCGTACTGGGGTACAGCGCGGACCGGTACTGAGTGCCGACATCGTTGCCCTGCCGGTTCAGCGTGGTGGGGTCGTGGTTCTCCCAGAACTCCTTGAGGAGTGCCTCGTAGCTGGTGACGCTCGGATCGAAGACGACCAGGACGCTTTCGGCGTGTCCGGTCTGCGCGGTGCACGTCTCCTCGTACGTGGGGTTGGGGGTGTGCCCGCCCATATAACCGACCGCCGTCGTCCAGACACCGGGCATCCGCCAGTAGATCCGCTCGAGTCCCCAGAAGCACCCCGCTGCCAAGTAGGCGACCTCGTGGCCGTCGGGCCACGGTGGTGTCATCGGGTTACCGAGCACCGCGTTGGTCGCCGGCACCGCCACTGCCGTCTCACGCCCCGGGAGAGCGTCGTCACGGGACACCATCGACTGCTTGTTGAATCGCGAACCGAAGATCATCTGTTCCTCCACTGCTGGTACCTGGACAACCACCGAGATCACGGGAACGTTCCCCACTCGCTAGCCTCAGGTCGTGATCACCGACTTCTCGACAACCGGATTCGCCACTCGGGCCATCCACTCCGGGCAAGACCCAGATCCCGCCACCGGCGCGGTCGTCACGCCGATCTACGCCACCAGCACCTACGCCCAAGACGGTGTCGGCGGCCTACGCGACGGCCTGGGTACGGGGTACGAGTATTCGCGCTCGGGTAACCCGACCCGTACCGCGTTGGAGTCGGCGCTGGCGGCCCTCGAGGCACCTCGGGGCGGACACGCCCGGGGCCTGACCTTCGCCTCGGGCCTGGCAGGCGAGGACGCCCTGATCCGTACGGTGACCCGTCCGGGTGATCACATCGTCGTCGGCAACGACGCATACGGCGGCACGTACCGGCTGATCTCCAAGATCGCCGGCCCGTGGGGCGTCGAGCACACCACCACCGACATGAGCGACGCCACCGCGGTCGCCGCTGCCGCTCGACCCGGTCGCACCCGCCTGGTCTGGTTGGAGACCCCGACCAACCCTCTGCTGGGTGTGGCCGACATCAGTGCAGTGGCGGAGGCGGCGCACAGTGTCGGGGCGCTGTTGGTGGTGGACAGCACGTTCGCCAGCCCCTACCTGCAGAACCCGCTGGAACTCGGCGCAGACGTGGTCGTCCATTCGACGACGAAGTACATCGGTGGCCACTCCGACGTGGTCGGCGGCGCCCTGGTCGTCGCGGACGGACCACTCGATCCACACACCGGAGAGTCGTTGGCCGACCGGTTGGCCTACCACCAGAACGCCATGGGAGCAGTGCCTGGCCCGTTCGACGCGTTCCTGACGCTGCGCGGTCTCAAGACTCTGGCGGTGCGGATGGACCGTCACTGCGACAACGCCGAGGCAGTCGTGGCCTTCCTGGCGAACCATCGGGGCGTCGCTCGGGTCCTCTACCCCGGGGTAGCAGACAGCGTGGGCCACGACGTCGCCCTCAAGCAGATGCGCCGATTCGGGGGCATGGTGTCGGTGCGCCTGGCGGGCGGGGCACCAGTGGCGCTCGCGATGTGTGCTGCCACTCGGGTGTTCACCCTGGCCGAGAGCCTGGGCGGCGTCGAATCACTGATCGAGTACCCGGCGACCATGACCCACGCCAGTGTGGCCGGTTCTGCCCTCGAAGTCCCTGACGACCTCGTGCGGTTGTCGGTGGGTATCGAGGACATCGACGATCTGATCGCCGACCTCGACCGCGCCCTCTCGGCCGCCGCCACGAGCCGCCACTGATCAGATCTCGGGGTGGATGCCCAGCGCGCTCAGCGACGTGGCGCCATGGTCGATGCGGGTCATGGCCACGCGCTCGACCTCGACGCGCCGACGTGCCGCGTCGACGGTCGAGGTCAACAGTCCGCCGGCCACCACCACGACGCCGTCCGGGTCGGCGACCACCCAGTCGCCGGGTCGGACGGCGCCTGCCCCGATGGTGATGGTGACCTGATGGACTCCTGGGGCCCGCTTCGATGTCCCCGCCACGGCCACGCCCCGACCGAAGGCGCCGAACCCCGCGAGTCGTAGCGCCTCGACGTCACGGATGCCTGCGCTGGTCACCACTCCGACGACGCCACGCGCCTGGGCTGCGCGCATCAACACCTCGCCCCACACCCCGTACGCCGCGCCTCCCGGACTGCCGACACAGAGCACCTCGCCTGGTCGGGCCTTCTCCAGCGCGAGGTGAACCCCCAGGTTGTCGCCGGGTGGCAGCCATACCGTGCGACACGGGCCGGCGGCCCGTGCACCGTCCCACACCCCGGTGATGGTCCGGCCGAGCCACCCCCGTCTGCCCGTCGCCTCGTGGAGCGTGGACGATCCCAGATCGAGCAGCTCACGGGCGGTGTCGGTCACGACTGACGCCCGCCGAGCAGGGCGCGCGCCGTCCCCGACAGGACATCGGCCACATCGTCGTCGGCGAAGCCCAGATCGCTGATCCGGTGGTACTCCGTCGTCGGATCGGCGCGCGGGTGGGCGCTGGCGAACACCAGTCGCTGAGGACCGATCGCATCGGCCAACCTGAGCAGCGTCGAGGACGTCAACTCGCAGGTGGCGAACAGCAGGCGCGGTGCCGCTGCGGCCAGGCACACGAGCAGTCCGGGGTGCTGATCGCTGTTCACCGCCACCACCACGGTCACACCGACGTGATCCTCCAGCAGGGCATGGACGCGATCCAGGGGCAGCGACGCGTCCAGGCGCCACAGCAGCAACAGCGGGCGGCGCGACGTTGCCAGTGCTGCCATCAGCGGGTCGACCAGCCACGACGAGAGGCCGTCGGTGGCCTCCGGCTGGTAGCTGATCACGCCGTTCCAGTCGGGCGGAAGCTCGGCGACAGTCGCCACCGCCGGGTCCCAGCCGGGTACCGGATGCCAGGGTCGGCGCTGAATTCGCCTGGCGCGACCGGCTGCCTCGCCCGCCCCGGTTGCCTCGCCCGCCCCAACTGGCTCGCTCGTCCCCGCGACGATGCCCACCGCCGCCTCGAACAGATCGTCCGGGTGGCTGACAACGCCACCCGCGCCCGAGGCCGCCACCTCGTCGCACACCAGATCGATGGCCCGGACTCGTACCGTCGCGGGTCCCACCTCAACGCCGGGCATGCCCGCCGGGCGACGTCGCCAGGAGTGCCGGATCGACCAGGATCTTGCCGTTGGCGGACCCGTCGGTCATGGCGAGGATCCCGCGCTCGACCAGATCGTCCAGCCCGATCACGCGCTCGACCAGTGGGCCGACGAAGTCCCGCTCGGCCAACAGGTCAAGGGCCTGCGGCAGGTCGACGTCGCATACGTGTGCCGCGCTGGTGAGCAGGTCGACCTCGCGAACCACCATCGAGGTCACGTCGAGGGCCACGGGCTGGGCGGGTAGGCCGACCATGACCGCTCGTCCCCCCCGCGCGGTCGCGGCCACGGCCGCCGCCGCCGCTCCGGGTGCGCCGCTCGCCTCGATGACGACCGGCGCGCCGTCGCCCCCGGTGGCATCCACGATGGCGGTACGGAGGTCGCCCCCGCTGACATTGACCAGTTCGTCGGCGCCGAGGCCCGCCGCCTGGGCGAGTCGTCGGTCGTTGACGTCGAACGCCAGGACGCGTCCGGCGCCGTGTGCCCGTACGGCCGCGACGACGAATGCGCCGATCCCACCCACACCGATGACGGCCACGGTGTCGCCCCGGCCGATGTCGCTTCGCCGGGCCGCGTGCAGGGCGACGGACAGCGGCTGGGCCAGCGCCGCGGCGTCGTCGCTGCATGCGTCCGGCACACGCCGACAGATGGTGGCGGGGGTCTCGACGAATTCGGCGAGACCACCGGGCAGCTGTTGGCCGAGGGTCAGGTACGAGGCACACAGGTTGGTGCGCCCACCCCGACACCAGGCACAGCCACCGCACGCGACACCGGCACCGCTGACCACCCGCTCGCCGATGGCGAAACCGGTGACTCCCGCACCGACAGCCACGACCTCACCGACGAACTCGTGGCCGATGACCAGTGGGGTGTTGGCTGTGACATGTGGTCCGTGGGACCACTCCGAGGCGTCGGTGCCGCAGATCGCGGCTCGCCGGACGCGCAGGACGAGCGATCCCGCCCGCCCGGTGGTCGGGTCGGGCACGTCGTCGATGCGGACGTCGCGCCTGCCGTGATAGACGGCCGCCCTCACGATTGCCGCGACAGGTCTCGCCCGACCGAGTCGACCAGGTCAGCCGGGTGCTGCAGGTCGCGCAACCACGTCAGGACCGCCGACACGTCCGCGTCCGCCAACCCGTGGACCGACGTGGACCGACGTGGCGATCAGGGCGTCGCGGGTGAACACGGCGCCCGGCAGGTGCACCCCGGCGTCCGCCGCACAGGCCAACGCGAGGTCGAGGTCCTTGGTCAACATCCGCACCGACCCCTCGACCGGGGCGCCCGGATCGAGGAAGGCGGTGCGCTTGTAGTGCACGTACGGCGAGGAGATGACGCTGGCCAGGAATACGTCGTAGGCCGCCGACGCGGTGATGCCGTGCGCCTCGGCGAACACGATCGCCTCCGCGATCGCGTGGTTGGTGAACGCGACGGCCGTGTTGACCGCCAGCTTGAGGGCCGAACCGGCGCCGATCGCTCCCACGTGGAACTGCATCCTGGTCAGGGCCCGCAGTAGCGGGATCGCCCGGAGGTAGTCCGCCTCCGAGGCGCCGACCATGGTCGTGAGTTCGCCCTCACGGGCGAAGCTGACGCTGCCCGAGACGGGAGCGTCGACGATGGCCAGGTTGGGTGCACCCTGCGCCGCGTCCCGGATGTAGCCGGGCCCGACGGTGCTCATCGACACGTGGAGGTGGCCCGGAGAGGCGGTGCGCGCGATACCCATATCGCCCGTCAGCGCGGACAACAGTGCCGCGCCGTCGGTGACCAGGCTCAACGACGCCGTGGCTGCACCCAGGTCGGCGGGGGAGGCGACCCGCGTGGCGCCGAGTTCGGTCAGCCCCGCGCCGGCGGCCGGGTCGGGATCGAAGAACGACACGGCGTGACCTGCCGCAAGCAGTCGCGTCATCATCGGCACGCCCATCCGCCCGGCGCCCGCGAACCCGACGTGCATCGTGGCATCCACCCGTCTCACACCACGACAGCTGGCTTGTCGGCGGCACTGCGTACCGGGGTGGCGACGGTGCCGACCCCCTCGATCTCGACCGTGACGACGTCTCCGGGGTGCAGGAAGACCGGCGGGGTGCGCTTGGATCCGACTCCGGCGGGGGTCCCGGTCGCGATGATGTCACCGGGGACGAGGGTCATCACCCGTGAGATGTAGGCGATGGTCTCGGCGATCCTGAAGATCATCTTGCCGGTGGTGCCCGATTGCATGACCTCTCCGTTCACCAGGGTCTGGACCAGCAGGTCATGGGGGTCGGCGATCTCGTCGGTCGACACCAGCGTGGGCCCGCACGGGGCGAACCCGTCGAGGCTCTTGCCGGCGAGCCACTGCCCGGTGGCCCGTTGCAGGTCCCGGGCACTGACGTCGTTCATCACGGTGTACCCGGCGACGTACGTCATGGCGTCGGATTCGCTGACCGATTCCGCGCGCCGACCGATGACCACCGCCAGCTCGCCCTCCCAGTCCACCTCGTCGCTGACGTCGGGGGTGGGCAGGAACAACGGCTCGGTCGGGCCGATGAGGGCGTTGCGGTACTTCGCGAACAGCAGTGGGGACGGGGGTTCGGGTAGGCCGGCTTCCTCGGCGTGGTCGCTGTAGTTGAGGCCCAGGAGGACGATCTTGTCGGGATCCGGAATGGGAGGTCCGATCAACAGGTCGGCACACTCGAGCACGGCCCCGGGGGTCGAGTCGCGCAGGTCGTCGGCGGCGGCGGCCAGTTCGGGCCAGTGACCCTGTGACCTCTCGACCACCTCGCGAACGGCGACGGGTGCGGGCGAGATGCCGGCTGAGCGGGCTGCGGCCTCGATGTCGACGACACGCACGGGTCGGTCGCCGTCTCGCTCGACGACGAGTGCGCCGCGCCAGCCGTTGTCCGTGTGGTAACTGAGCAGACGCATCTACTTCTCCATTTCGCTGGTGGGGCTGATGAGAGCTGCCGGGGCGGCAGGAACCCGGGTCAGAACCGCGCTCGCTCGGCTCGTGAGCGAGCCCGGTCCAGGTAGACCGCGACGACCAAGATCGCTCCGGTGACGATCAGCTGCCAGCTGGTCGGTGCTCCGGCGAGTGAGAGCGAGTTGGACAGGACCGCGAGGAAGGCGACGCCGAGCGCGGCGCCCCAGATCGAGCCCACCCCGCCGGACAGCGCGATCCCGCCGAGCAGTGCCGCTGCCGCGGCGCCCAGCTCGATGTTGGTCCCCATGTTGGGGTCGGCGATGGTCGCTCGTCCGATCGTCATCACCGATGCCAGGGCGGCCAGCAGGCCGCTGATTCCGTAGACCGCCGCGATGATCCAACCCGAGCGCAGGCCCGAGAGTTCACTCGCCTCACGATTGCCGCCCACGGCGTACACCGATCGGCCGAAGGTCGTGAACCGCAGGACGAAGAACAGGATGACCACGACGCCGACGCTGACCAGTAGCCCGATCGGCACCTGCTCGCCGATGATCGCCCGGTCACCCAGCGCGTTCGAGACGGGGTCGCCGTACATGTCGATCGTGTTCGTCTCGGTCCACAGGAAGACGAGGCCGCGATAGAACGAGAGCGTCCCGATCGTGACGACGAAGAAGGACATGTTCAGACGTCCGATCAGGACGCCGTTGACCGTGAATCCCACGATCGCCCCGAACGCCAGCGTGGTCAACAGGGCCGGACCACCGGGTACGTCAGACGTCACCAGCTTGGCGTACAACGTCCCGCTGAGGGCCAGCGTGGCACCTATCGACAGGTCGACACCGCCGGTCAGCAGGACGATCGCCATCGCTGCCGCCACCAGCAGCGGAACGGCCATCGCGCGCCCGATTCCGGTCAGGTTGTTGGGTGAGGCGAAGGTCGGCTCGGTGAGCACCTGGAACAGCAGCAATGCGCCCAGCAGGACGCCGAGTCCGATGAACGGCCCCACCCTGCTGCCCAGCACGCCGGCGACGACGGACCTGCGAGGAGCGCGCCCCGGCCTCGCCGCCACCGGGGCGACACTCCGTGCCACGTCTGTGCGGCTCATGCCGACACCGTCCGATCGTCTAGACCTGCGAATGCCATACGGGTGATGGACTCTTCCGTCGCCTCGTCACCGTCGATCTCGCCGACGACCCGGCCTGCCGCCATGACGACTATCCGGTCGCTCAACCGCAGCAGTTCCAGCAGTTCGGACGAGAACACCAGCACGCCCACGCCGGCGGCTGCCAGCGAGTCGATCAGCTGGTACAGCTCGGCCTTGGCGCCGACGTCGACGCCGCGTGTCGGTTCGTCCAGCAGCAGCAGCTTGGGTTTGGTGGCCAGCCATTTGCCGATCACGACCTTCTGCTGGTTGCCGCCGGACAGCGCATCGGTGAGGGTCCTCGGCGACGGCACCCGGATCGACAGGCGGTCGATGGCATCGCGGGCAACCACCCGTTCGCGGGCGGAGTCGCTGATGCCGAGGCGAGCCGTGGCGGCCCACGTCGTCATCGTGACGTTGTCGTGGACGGTCGCGCCGAGGACCAGGCCCTGGCCCTTGCGATCCTCGGGCACGAAGCCGACACCAGCCGCGATGGCCTGACGGGCCGAGCGCAGCCGGACCTCCTCGCCGTCGATCTGAATGCTCCCGCGGTGCGGAACCAGGCCGAACAGTGCCCGAGCCAGAGTGGAGCGGCCGGCACCGGCCTGACCGGCGACACCGACGACCTCGCCACGGCCGACGTCCAGGTCGACGTCGCGCAGTTTGGTGCTGGTCAGGCCTCTCACCCGCAGGACCGGCCCCCGCAGTATCGGCACCTGATCGGTGGTGGCCGGATCGCCACCCTCGGCCGGGCCGGGTGTGTCCCGCCGGATGCGTTCGAACACCGACGACAGCTCACGCCCGACCATCAGACTGACCAGCTGAGCCTCGTCGAGCGCCTCGATGGCGCGCTCGCCGACCAGGTGCCCGTCACGGAGCACCGCCACCCGGTCGCAGAGCTCGAAGTACTCGCGCAGCCGGTGGGTGATCAGTACCACCAGTGTTCCGTCGTCGCGCAGCGCGCGGACCAGTCCGAAGACCCGGGCGACCTGGGTCTCGGTCAGCGAGGCGGTCGGCTCGTCCAGGATGAGGACGTCGGGCCGCCGGCTGATCATCTTGCCGATGGCCACCATGTGTTGGGTGTTCAGTGCCAGAGCGCCCAGCCGGGCGCCGGGGGCGATGTCCAGGCCCAGGTCGTCGAGGATCTCCCTCGCCTGTCGGTGAGCCGCCTGCCATCGCACGACTCCGAGGCGGCGCGGCATTCGAGGGCCCAACAGGTTCTCGGTGACGCACATCTCGGGGTGGACCGCGACCTCCTGTGCGGTCAGGGCGACACCCGCCCTGAGTGCCGCGGCCGCCGAACTCCAGCGGACCTCCGCGCCTCGCAGCCGGATCGTGCCTGCGTCGGGGCTGTACCGCCCCGCGAGGATCTTCATCAGGGTCGACTTCCCGGAGCCGTTCTCGCCGGCCAGGCCCACGATCTCGCCGGCCCGCAGGGCGAGCGTCACCGAGCTCAGTGCCTGCACGCCCGGGAACCTCTTGTCGATCGCGTCCACCTCCACCAGGGGCAGGTTCGCCCTGATGGAGGTGACGAGCGATGTCGCCGATTCAGGCGTCGCTGGGTTCGTCGACATCACGGTGATCGCCCTAGGACTGTTCCGGGCAACCCGGGAGGTCGTCCCCCGGAACGAGGTTGTCCTCACCGGTCGAGATGAGATCCGGGTCCAGCAGCGACGTGTCCTCGCCCGCCCGGATGCTCTCCAGCAGGGCTTCGTTGCCCGGCGCCTCGGCGATGCTCTCGACGTCGTAGCACTTCGGCCACACCACGGTGACCGGCGGCGGATCGGTGTCCTCGCCGGTGACGTACGCGATCATCTGCTTGGTGATGATCTGACCCAGGACGACGGGCTGGAAGTCCCAGGACACGTCGAGGCGGCCCTGGGTGAGGGCGTCCACGCCGTCGGGGGCGAGGTTGTAGCCCGCGATCACCAGATCATCACGCACCCCGAGGGACTCGGCGGCCTGCGAACCACCGACCGACGTGGGGTCGTTGTACCCCGCGATGGCCACTGTGTCCGGGTTGCTGAGCAGCGCCGGCTCGGCTGTGAGGCGGGCTCCGGCGACGTCGTCCGTGGCGTTCTGGTAGACGACGACCTCGAGGTTTCCGCCGCTGCACTCGGCGATGTTCTCTTCGAACTTCTCCTTGAGGAACTGCAGGCTGGGGATCGGCAGGCCGTAGTCGCCGTAGAGCACGGTGCCCCCGTCGGGGCGTGCTTCGCACAGGTACTCAGCGGCCTGCTTGGCCTGGAGCTCGCGACCGGCGACGACCGACGAGACGATGTCCGTATTGGCCACGTCGGTGTTGTCGAAGGTGAACACCGGGATCCCCGCCGCCGCGGCGCGGGAGATGGGGGCGCTTGCGGCGTTCTGGTCCACGGCCCAGACGCCCAGGGCGTCGACATCCTCCGCGATCAACTGGTCGATGTTGCTGATCATGGCGTCGACCGGATTCGTTCCACTGGCGCCGCCCCACTCGAGCACGATGGTCTCGGCACCGGCCGCCTCCGCTTCGGCCTTGACGGCCTCCAGCACGGCGCAGATGGTCGGGTTGGCACAGTTGGTCACGGCGACGAAGCCGATGGTGAGGCCCTCGCCGGGCAGGGCGGCGTCGGGTGCTGGAGCATTCGGGTCGCTGGATTCGGCGGCGGGAGCCGCGGCCGAGTCCGGCGCCGGGTCGGCCGAGGTGTCGGAGTCGCCCGAGCCACAGGCGGCGAGGGCGATCATGAGACCGATGCAGACGGGTGCTGTGACAGAGCGGGACGCACCGGCGAGCCGGCGACGGCGGGGGTGGGTGGTCATGACGTCTTCCTCCAGTGCCCCGTTACGACGTTGTGGGGGCGCGTCACCATTAATCGCTCAGACAGGCCGCCTGGAAATATCTCGGATCACACAACTTCAGTGATTATTTTGTCTTCTACGACAACGCAGGGTGTGTCACAGTGCACATCCCGACCCTCGATGACGAGAGAAGGACATGGTGACCGTCGATCGCTCGGACCACGATCCCGCCGCCCCGGCGACGCTCGACGCCCTGCAGCGCTCCGTAGGCGACGCCGATCGTCGAATCCTGGTCCGCGGTGCGACCGTGTTGTCGATGGACCCAGAGGTGGGGGACTTCGCCTGCGCCGATGTGCTGGTCCGGGGCCGTCACATAGCAGCGGTCGGGCCGGAGGTCGGCGCGCTGGCGGGCGAGGGTGCGATCGTGGTCGACGCCTCGGGGATGATCGTGATGCCGGGTATGCACGACACGCATCGCCACTGTTGGCAGGGCCAACTCCGTCGCCTCATCGCGGGGGCGGACCTTGCCGAGTACATCGCCACGGTCCACCTCAACATCGGCCCGCACTACCTTCCCGAAGACGTCTACGCGGGCGGGCTCATCTCGGCTCTCGGCGCCCTCGATTCGGGCGTCACGTCAGTTCTGGACTTCTCGCACAATTCTCGCTCCGATCGGCACTCCGACGCCGCGCTGCAGGCGTCCGCCGACGCGGGGATCCGCACCGTCCACGCCTACGGGCCGCCTCTGGTCGGTGAGTGGGATCGGCAGTGGCCGCAGGACGTGCTGCGGCTCCAGGCCACGTACTCCGGCCACTCGCACCCGCTGACGACGATGCGGCTGGCCGTCTACGGGTCGACGGACCTGGGCGGCCCGACCGTCGCGCTCACGCCTGAGACCGTGTCGTTCGCTCGCGGTCTGGGCATCGGCATCGTGGCGGACGCCGTGTTCGGGCCGGTGGCGTCGGACATGGTCGTCCAGTTGGGCCGTGCCGGGTTGCTGGGCCCCGACGTCACCCTGATCCACTGCACCGGGATCAGCGACGAGGCGTGGGACCTGATCGCCGAGTCCGGGACCCAGGTGTCGTTGTGTCCCACCTCCGATCCGCAGGTGGGCTGCATGTCGGCTGTCCCCCCGATCCAGCGGGCGCTCGACCACGGGGTGCGACCGGGGTTGTCGGTGGACGTCGAATGCTGCCTGAGTACGAGCATGTTCGCCCAGATGCAGGCGGTGTACACGATTCAGCGGATGGGTGTGTTCAGCCGTCGATTCGACGGTGCCCCCGCTCCCGCGCCGCTGTCCATCCGCGAGACGTTGCTGATGGCCACCGCATACGGGGCCAGCGTCAACGGTCTGGGCGACACCGTCGGGACCCTCACCCCCGGCAAGGAGGCCGACCTCGTGTTCATCGATGCCGAGGACTGGAACACGACACCGCTCAATCACGCGATGGGCACGGTCGTCCTGGGTGCAGACACCCGCAACGTCGACTCGGTCTTCGTGGCGGGTGACGCTCGCAAGTGGCGGGGCACGATGGTGGGTCACGACCTCGCCGCCGTGCGTGCGACGGTCGCGGCCTCCCGCGACAGGTTGCTGGCTGCGAGCGGCCTCGATCTGGGGATTTTTCGCTGACGACCGGCCGGGCAGGCCAGGCGTTCCCGCGGCTCGGCCGGGCACGCGCGGGCCGGACACGCGCGGGCCGGGCAGAGGCGGCGGGCTAGGGGACGTCGAGCAGCTTGAGGCTGAGCCGTGCCACGGTGGCGCGCAAGAGGTCCTCGGGTGAGCGCAGGTCGACGTCACACAGTGTCTCGATCTTGCGGAGTCGGTACTTGACGGTGTTCTGGTGGACGCACAGCACGTCCGCCGCTGTCTGCAGGTTGCAGCCGTTGTCCAGGTATGCAGCCAACGTCCGCACCAGGGAGCCGTCACCCTTCGCGTCATGGCGTAGCGCAGGGCCGAGGACCTGGTGCCCCAGGGCGACCAGGTGGTCGGGTCGGTCGGTGTTGAGGAACAACCCCAGAACCCCCAGGTCGTCGATTGCCAAGGTCGCCCCGCGACCCATGCGGCGCATCACCTGGATGCACCGCAACGCCTCGTCGTGGGAGGTTCGGCAGCCGAGCGGATCGCGCGCCGCATTGCCTATCCCGACGACCACCGCGACCCCGCGCGCGCTCTGCTCGACCCGCCGTCGGGCCTCGTCGGCAGCGCCCCGGCACGCCTCCAGCGGGGTGGGCAACGACCCCGTGGCGACGATTGCGGTCAGCATGTCGCCCAGCTGACTGAACACTGCCCCGGGTAGCCGTTCGCGCAGCACGCTCGCCGCCACCGTCAGCGCCCGATCGCGGCGTCGATCGCTGTCCTCTCCGGACGGCTCGACCACGACGAGGACGAGCACCCGATGGTCGTCGGTGAGGGTGAGGCCGTAGTGCGACGCGCGGTCGCGCAGCCTCGCCTCGTCGAGGTGGCCGTGCAGCAGGTCGTTGATGAAGTCCGAGTGCAGCCGCTGCTCCGTCGCCCGGGCCACGCGTTCCTTGGCCACATGCACCGCCAGGACGGTCGCCCCGTGCTCGATCGCCCGCCGATCCAGGTCATGGGAGTGGGAATCGACGTCCGCGACGGCGACGTGGCCCACCACCTCGGCGCCGACCCGGATCGTGCTCACCATCATCTGCGTGGCCGGCAGGTGCGGATCGGGTGGCGGTTGAGACGTGGCCACCACGGCCCCGAGCGGGTCCGTGATGCTGGTCGGGCGGCCGAGGAGTTGTGCCAGCACCTGGGCCACTGCGGCGAAGTCCGCACCGGCCATCACCGCGTCGGTGAGCTTCAGATGGATGTCGTGGGCTCGCTCCAGCACCGAGCGTTGGTGCTCCAGCTGATCGTTGGACTGGCGGAGTTGGGCGATGGTGGCCTGTTGGTCGTCCAGTAGCAGCGTCAGGCGCAGGGCGAGGGCCGCCTGTAGTGCCAATGTCTCCATGACGGCCAACTCGTGCGCCTCGAACGTCCGTGGCGCGCGTGAGTAGCCGTTGAGCACGCCGACCGCCCGGTTGCGGAACAGCATGGGCACGGAGACCAGTGAGCCGAAACCGAAGCCCTCCGCCAATGCCCGCCACGGCTCGTACGACGGATCGGCCAACGCGTCCTCGAGGACGACGGTTCGGCCCTCCCGTAGCGCACGGCTGGTCGGCGAGGCGAGGAACGATGCATCCCGATAGGGGACCCGGAAGATGCCGTCGAGCAACTCCTCGTAGCGGGCCGGGAAGTTGAAGGCCCCGGCCAGGTGGATGCGGCTGCCGTCCTTGTCCAGCAGCAGGATCCCGCAGAAGTCGAACGCGCCCAGTCGCGAGATCACCTCGGCGATGAGATCGAACGTCTCCTTGAGTGGTCGCTCGTCGGCGATCGATTCGAGTACCTCGTCGACGATGGAGACGCCGCTGCCGTCCGTCATGCGCCGACGCTAGTGGCCGTTGTCGCATCGGCCAACAGATCCCATGGTCGATGTCTGTATGGACAGCGACAAGCCGGGTGCGCGATCGTGAGCGAGTCCCGAGTCGCGAGGAGTTGCCGTGGTCGATGCCGTGGTCCGTCCCGTCGGTCGTCCCGCGGTCCATCCCGTCGTGGCGACCGCAGCCCCTGCCGTCCTCGACATCGACGACCTGCGCCTGCTGGTCGTCCTGGCCGACGAACTGCACTTCGGGCGCGCCGCCGAGCGGGTGCACCTGAGCCAGCCGGGCCTCAGCTATCGGGTCAAGCGGATGGAGGACCTGCTGGGGTACGAGTTGTTCTCGCGGGTTCGCCGAAACATCGAGCTGACGCCACCGGGGATGGCCGTCGTGCAGGGCGCTCACCGGGTGTTGAGCGAGGCCAGGCGGATGGTCGACGAGGGCGAGCGAATCGCCC
The DNA here is from genome assembly GCA_031398915.1 of Micrococcales bacterium. Lineage (GTDB taxonomy): Bacteria > Actinomycetota > Actinomycetes > Actinomycetales > JBBAYJ01 > JANNOG01. The sequence continues at coordinate 28,690 of JANNOG010000032.1, forward strand.
GGGGCGAGGTCGCGACCCTGCGCGTCGGGTTCGTCGCCACCGCCGTCTACACCCTCGTACCCCGAGTGCTCCGGCTGGTCCGGGTCCGTCACCCCGACCTGCACCTGATCGTCGACGAGCTCAAGACGGCTGTCCAGGTGCGCCAGCTGCAGGGCGGTCAGCTGGACATCGGGCTGGTCCACCTGCCCATCGCCGCCGCCGACCTGACGACCGTGCCGGCATCGGTCGACCAGGTGGGCCTCGCGCTGCCCTCGGACCATCCGTTGGTCGCACGCCGGATGATCGACATCGCCAGCCTGGCCGGCGAACCGATCGTCCTGTTTCCGCGGGACCTCGAACCCGACACCTACGACCGCTACGTCGGCGCCTGCGTCGCAGCCGGCTTCGCCCCCACCGTGGCCCAGCACGCGAGCGGCTTGCAGACCATCCTCGGCATGGTCGCCTCCGGCGCCGGGATCGCCTTCGTCGCCGGCTCGGTGGCCCGCAACCTGTCTCGGACCGGAGTCGAGTTCCGACCGTTGAGCGGAGCGGCCCCCGTGCTGACCAGTGGTCCGGCGTGGCGCCACCCGGTCGCGAAGCCGGCAGTCCTGCTGGTCAGGGAGGCCATCCTGGAGGTGGCCGAACAGATCCGGGCAGAGGAGGAGGATCGCCCCATCGATCAATGAAGCCTATGAGTGGTGCCACATTCTCTATTGGACTGATCGAACCCGGCCTGGTGAGACTCCGTCCATGGAACTGACTCCCTGCCACCGCCCCGGCAGCCGCAGATGACCGCCGCCGCTCCACCCGTGGTCAGCGTCATCGGCCTCGGCGCCATGGGGTCCCGGCTCGCGGCCAACCTCCTCGCCGACGGATACCGGGTGCACGTGCACAACCGGACACCCGCCGCAACCGCCCCGCTGGTCGCTCGAGGGGCCACGGCCGCCCCCTCTCCTCGTCAGTCGGTGACGGAGGCCGACGTGGTTCTCGTGTCCGTGACCGACGACACCGCTTCGCGCGAGGTCTGGACCGACCCGCTCGACGGGGTGTTGGCGGGCCTGCGGCCCGGCAGCGTGGCCGTCGAATGCAGCACCGTGAGTCCGCCGTGGGTTCGCGAGCTGGCCGCACAGGCGGCCGCGGCCGGGGTGAGGTTCGTCGAGGCACCGATGATCGGCACTCGCCCGCAGGTCGAGGCGAGGGCCTTGGTCCACCTGGTCGCGGGGGAGGCGGACGCCCTCGACGGGGTTCGCGCCGTCCTCTCGGTCAGCGCCGCGCGCCTGCATGCCTGCGCTGAGGTGGGGTCCGGCGCGACGCTCAAGCTCGTGGTCAACGCCCTGTTGGCGACCCAGGTGGCCACGCTCGCCGAGCTGTTGGGGGTGGCCGAGCGCACCGGCCTCGACCCCGGAGCCACCCTGGAGCTCCTGACCAGCCTGCCGGTGGCGAGCCCGGCGGTCGCGCGCGCCGGGGCCGCCATGATCGGTCGATCCTTCAGTCCCAACTTCCCGGTGGACCTCGTCGTCAAGGACCTCGGCTATCTGGCAGAACTGGCGACCGGTGTCGGAGGCCGGGTACCGATGACTGAGAGCGCGCTGGCCGGCTTCACCGAGGCCTCGGCGTCGGGCCACGGACAGCAGGACCTGACGGCCGTCGCCGTGTCCTTCCTCAACCCCTGAGCGTGCCGGCCGATCCTGAGCGGACCACGCTGCGCAGGGTGCGCAGGGCGACCTGCAACGGCGCCAGATCCGGCTGGGGGAGGGCATTGACCTCGTCCAGCACCTGGCGGGCCCGGGCGATCGACATCGCGTTGGCCGCCTCCCAGCTGAGGACCCGATCGAGGGCTGATGCGGGGGCTGACTCGGGGGCTGATTCGGGGGCTGATTCGTTGCCAGGGACGGTCGTCGCTCCGACGATGACGCTGGTGAGCCCCTCGACGGCGGCGTACAGGTCGTAGCGCAGGGCTGCCCGGGCCAACGACTGCCACCGGTCGCGGCGTGGCAGGCGGGCGATCTGTTCGAGGACGGGGTCGATCCCGTAGCGCTCGAACACCGTGACGTACACGTCCAACACGGTGCCCGGTGCCGCCCCGGTGCGCGACGCGATCTCCGTGACGTCCAGCAGCGTGAACTCGTCGAGCAACTCGGCCGAACGCAGCGCCAGCGCCACGGGCACACCCTGGGCGCGCAGGCCCTCGACCCACTCGGGCTGGACGACCCGGCCGGCCTCACGCAATCGCTCTCGCAGCCGGGGACGGAGCCCGTCGACGGTCGTGGCGAACCGCTCGATCTCGGCGTCGACGTCCAGTGGATCGGGTCGTGCCTGGAGGAACCACCGCGCGGCCCGGTCCATCACCCGGCGGTGCGACAGCCGCAGCTCGTTCAGCGTGGTCATCGGCACCGACCCGGACAGCCGATCCATCTGGGCATGCCAGCCCGCCTGGTCGAACACCACCGCGGCGACCGCCCATGCCCGCACCGCGCCGTCCGGGGTGGCCGACAGTTCTTCGGCGAGGCGGAACGGGTAGGTCGACCCGGTGCTGTTGAGGACACGGTTGGCCAGCGACGTGGCGATGATTTCGCGCCGCAGTGGGTGGTCGGCGATTCGATCACCGAATCTCTCGACCAGGGCCGTGGGGAAGTAGTCCCGCGCGAGCCGTTGTGACCACGCCTCGTCCGGCACCGTGGACCTGAGCAGGGCATCGCTGATGGCCAACTTCGCGTACGCCGCGACGACCGCCAGTTCTGGGCTGACCAGTCCCCGGTCGTGGGCGACACGCTCGTCCCAGGTGTCGTCGTCGGGCAGGAACTCCAGTGCCCGGTCGAGGTGGGCGTGCTCGACGAGCCAGGCGATCAACCTCCGGTGGATCCCGGCCATCCCCACCGCCTGATGCCGGGCGTTGCCCAACTGGGTGTTCTGGTCGACGTTGTGGCGAAGCACGGCAGCGGCGACGTCGTCCGTCATGTCCTGCAGGAGGGTGTCGCGTTCGACCGGCGTCAACTCACCGTCGGCAACCACCCGATCCAGGACGATCTTGATGTTGACCTCGTGGTCGCTGGTGTCCACCCCGGCCGAGTTGTCTATGGCGTCGGTATTGAGCCGACTGCCGCGAAGGGCGGCCTCGATCCGCGCGGCCTGGGTGAGTCCGAGGTTGCCGCCCTCGCCGATGACCCTGGCCCGTAACGATGCAGCCTCGATCCGAACCGCGTCGTTGGACTTGTCGCCGACATCGGCATTGGTCTCGGTGCTCGCCCTGACGTAGGTACCGATACCGCCGTTCCACAACAGGTCGACCGGCGCCGCGACGATCGCTCGCACCAATTCGGCCGGGGTGAGTGCGACCCCGCCGTCCGCATCGACGTCCGCTGCCGCCGCGCTCAGCCCGAGCGCAGCGACGGCCTGCGGCGATACGACGATCACCTTCGCCGATCGCGGATAGATGCCGCCTCCGGGGCTCAGCACCGATCGGTCGTAGTCGTCCCAGGTCGAGCGCGCCACGTCGAACAGACGAGCCCGCTCGGCGAACGAGGCTGTCGGGTCCGGTGCCGGGTCGACGAAGATGTGGCGATGGTCGAACGCTGCGACCAGGCGGATGGCGGCCGAACGCAGCATTCCGTTGCCGAACACGTCGCCGCTCATGTCACCGATGCCCACCACGGTGAACGGGTCCGTGTCCACGTCGACGTCGAGCTCACGGAAGTGACGGCGAACGCTCTCCCAGGCACCACGTGCGGTGATGCCCATCCTCCTGTGGTCGTAGCCGTGTGATCCGCCCGAGGCGAAGGCGTCTCCCAGCCAGAAGCCGCGGTTCACGGAGATCTCGTTGGCGATGTCCGAGAAGGCCGCCGTGCCCTTGTCCGCGGCGACGACCAGGTACGGGTCGTCGAGGTGATCCTGGCGGACGACACGCTCGGGTCCGACGATCCGCCCGCCCGAGGCCAGGTCACGGTTGTCCGTCACATCCAACAGTGCGGTGATGAAGGTCCGGTAGCACGAGACACCCTCGGCGTACCACGCATCGCGGTCTCGCGCCGGGTCCGGCAGATGTGTGGCGACGAACCCACCCTTGGCTCCGGTCGGGACGATGACGGCGTTCTTCACCAGCTGTGCCTTGACCAGGCCGAGGATCTCGGTACGGAAGTCCTCCGGTCGGTCGGACCACCGGAGTCCGCCGCGGGCGACCGCCCCGAAGCGCAGGTGGACACCTTCGACCCGTGGTCCGCACACCCACACCTCGTACAGGGGTCGTGGGTCGGGTAGGCCGGGGATCCGGCGTGGGTCGAGCTTGACGGCGACCGTGGGATCCGGCGTGCCATCGGCGCGGGTGCGGTAGTACGTGGTCCGCAGGGACGCCTCCATCGCGGCCAGGATCGAACGCAGGATCTGATCGTGGGCGAGGCTGTGGACGTCATCGAGGGCATGGCGGACGGCGGACGCGGCGCTCTCCTGGGCATGGCGGCGGGCGGGCGAGGGCGTGTCGTCCGGTCCCGCGGCGAACCGATCCGGATGGAACCGGGTCTCGAACACCGCCACGAGAAGGCGAGCCACCTCGGGGTTGTCTCCCAGGATCGACGCCATGTACGAATCCGAGAACGACGTCGTCCCCTGGCGGAGGTATCGGGCGTAGGTGCGGAGAATGACCACCTGCCGCCAGGTCAGTCCGGCCCGCAGCACCAACCGGTCGAACACGTCGGACTGGGTTGCCCCGGTCCAGCCGGCCACGAACGCCTCGGTGAATCGCCGGGCGAGCCGGTCGCGGTCCGTGGTCGTCCCGGGGTCCACGGCGATGGACGGCAGCCGCAGGCCGAACTCGTAGACCCACCACTCACCGCCGTGCAGCTGGTGGGGCCGCTGGTCGACGATCTGCACCCCGAGATGGTCGAAGAAGGGCAGGACCGCCGACAGGCTGAGTGGTTCACGGCGGTACACCGTGAGCCGCCCGTCCCCGGTGGGCTGCTCGCTCGTGATCAGGAGCAGGTCGAGGTCGGGTGCGGCACCCGTGCCGGCCGCCAGCCCCTCCAGACGCACCAGGTCGACGACCGCGGCCGCAGGCGTGACGTCTTCCTTGTACCCCTCGGGCAGCAGGCCGGCCCAGCGGTGCCACAGTCGTTGCCCGTCGACCGGTCCGAGGCTGGCGTCGAGGCCGTCGCGCAGGTCCTCGGCCCAGCTGCGGGTGCACGCGACGACGCGGCGCTCGACGTCGGCCAGGTCAACCCTTGCCAGGTCCGTGCCACCAGGAGCACGCCCCGGCGGGGTGCGCACGATGAAGTGGAGTCGGGCGAGGACGGATTCGCCGACTCGGGACGAGTGCTCGATCTCGTCCGCCGCGAAGGCCTCACGAAGCACCGCCTCGATGGCCAGTCGGACATCGGTCGTGTACCGGTCGCGCGGCAGGTACACCAGGCACGACACGTACCGTCCGACGTCGTCCCCACGGACGAAGAGTCGGGTGCGACGGCGCTCCTGGAGTTGCTGAACGGCCATCGTGGTCTCGGTGAGTGCGGAGACTTCGGCGGCGAACAACTCGTCGCGCGGATAGTTCTCGACGATGGACAACAGCTCCTTGCCGGAGTGAGTCCGTGGTCCGAAGCCACTCGCCGCCAGGACCGCGCTGACTTTGCGATCGATGACCGGGACGTCGAGCACGCTCTCGCTGTACGCCGTCGACGACAACAGGCCGACGAATCGACGTTCTCCGGTGACCAGAACGGCGTCGTCGAAGGTGCGCACCCCGACGTAGTCCAGGTAACCGTTGCCGTGCACGGTCGATCGGGAATTGGCCTTGGTGAGGATGAGGACGCTGGAGCGCCGGGCCAGGCTGACGGCGGCCTCGCTCAGGGGCGCGACCGTCGCCGTCGCCGAGACTCGATCGCCGGGTGGGCGCATCACCCCGAGCCCGGATTCGGGACGGGAGTGCAGTGCCGACGCTCCGGTCCGGGGATCGTCGAGTAGCGAGTACTCGCGATACCCGACGAACGTGAAGTGATCGTCGACCAACCACCGCAGCAGCCGAGCCGCCTCGGCGCACTCGGCGGGTGCCACACCCGCAATGACAGCCGCGTCCAGCTCCTTCGAGATCGCCACGGCGCGATCCAGCATCGGCTGCCAGTCGGTCACGGCGGCCCTGACGTCGGCCAACACGCGATGCAGTCGTCGGGTCAGCCGCTGATCCGTGTCCGAGTCGATGCTGGCGTCCGGGTCGATGGTGGTGTCGATCTCGACATGGATCCACGACTCGACGAGCAGGTCGGGCGCGTGTTCCGGCGCCTCGCCGCCCGCCTGGTGGGGTCGCTCGTCCAACGAAGCGCCACCGGTGGTGACACCGACGATGTCGACGAGACGACCCTGGGCGTCTCTGCGGAGCAGGACCTGTGGATGGACGACCAGGTGGATGCGGCAGCCGCTGCGCGACAACTCGTTCATCGTCGAATCGACCAGGAAGGGCATGTCGTCGGTGACGATGTCGACGACGGTGTGACCTGCTGCCGGAGTGCTGACCCTGACGGCCGCTGCACCGGGTCGTCGGGTCGTCGCCACGATGACGTGGTTGTGCACCACCCGCCACCAGTCAGCCGCAGACGCCGAGCGGAGATCGTCGATCGACACGTTGTCGAAGTAGCCGACGACCAGATTCCGTTCGGCGGCGGACGCCGCACTCCGATCGGCGTGCTCGACGATCCGGTCGACGATCGCCGCACCCTCGGAGCTGGAACTGCCCACCTGGCGACCCTAGTCCGAGGGCCACCGGACCCGTCGGCTGACGGGCCCGGTCAGGTCGAACGGAGGGGGTGGCGGATCAGCCGAAGCGACCGGCCACGTAGTCGGCCGTCTCCTGCTGGGCGGGTGAGCTGAAGATCTTCTCGGTGGGAGCGAATTCGACCAGTCGCCCGGTGCGTGCCCCGTTGCCTCCGGTCGCCTCCGCGGTGAAGAAGGCCGTCCGGTCGGAGACCCGCGCTGCCTGCTGCATGTTGTGAGTGACGATGATGATCGTGTAATCGTCGCGCAACTGGTGCATCAGGTCTTCGATCTTGCCGGTGGCGATCGGGTCCAGTGCCGAACAGGGTTCGTCCATCAGGATGATCTCGGGCTTGACGGCGATCGTGCGGGCGATGCACAACCGTTGCTGCTGCCCGCCGGACAGCGAGTAGGCCGACTCCTTCAGCTTGTCCTTGACCTCGTCCCACAGCGCCGCCCCGCGCAGCGCCTGCTCGACGAGGTCGTTCATGCTCTCGACCTTCATCCCGGTGACCCGCGGGCCATAGGCGATGTTGTCGTAGATCGACTTGGGGAACGGGTTGGGCTTCTGGAACACCATGCCCACCCGGCGACGCAGTTCGATGGCGTCGACGTCCTTGTCGTAGACGTTCTTGCCGTGATACGCGATGACGCCCTCCACCCGGGCACCCTGGATGAGGTCGTTCATCCGGTTGAGTGAGCGCAGAACCGTCGACTTTCCGCAGCCGGACGGCCCGATCATGGCCGTGATCTCGTGGTTGCCGTAAGCCAGGTTGACGCCGCTGACCGCCCGGAAAGCGCCGTAGTAGATGTCCACGTTGACGCACTCGATGACCGGTGGCGCTGTCGCGGACAGTTTGCGGGCTGCGGGTACCTCGACGGGCTTGATCAGTTCGCCCGGGGCGTCGGGTGTGGGTTCGCCGGTGCTCATCGTGGACGGATCTCCCTCAGTCATGTGAGTCACCAGCGTCGCTGGTAGCGGTTGCGGATGATGATGGCGATCGCGTTCATGAGCAGCAGCAGGAGCAGCAGCACGATGATGGCCGCCGAGGCGAGCTGGCGGAACTCGACCTGCGGTTGTTGCACCCAGCCGTAGATCTGGATCGGCAAGACGGTGTAACCCGACAGCAGGCCGTTGGGGTCGTACGTGACGAAGGACAACCCGCCCAGCAGGAGCAGTGGAGCCGCCTCCCCGATGGCCCGCGACAGCGCCAGGATGGTGCCGGTGGCGACACCGGGAACAGCCGCCGGCAGGGTTTGGCGCCACACGGTTTGCAGCGGCGTGGCACCGAGGGCCAGCGAGCCCTGCCGGATCTCGGACGGGACAGCCTTGAGCGCCTCGCGGGAGGTCACGATGATCACCGGCAGGATCAGTAGCGCGAGGGCGATGGCCGCCGTCACGACGACGCGGCGCTCCAGGCCGATGGCCAGCGCGAACCCCGCCGTGAGCATGCCGTAGATGATGGCCGGGACGGCCGCCAGGTTCTGGATGTTCACCTCGATGAGCCGGTTCCACCACCGCTCGCCGTCCGCGAATTCCTCCAGGTAGACCGCGGCGGCAACACCCAATGGAATCGCGAACAGCGCCGTGAAGCCGATCACCATGGCCGACCCGAGGATGGCGGCGCGAGCACCGCCCGTCTCGGGTGACAGGGTCGAGGCGTACTGGGTGAACAGGTTCGCATCGAGGCGCGGCAGGCCGTCCAGGACCGCGTCGATGAGCAGGGTGAGCAGACAGAGCACGGCGAAGCCCAGCGCCACCCACAGGGCGATGAGGAAGAGGATGGATTGCGGGCTGCGATCGCTGTTCTTACCCGCCCGCAACGGTGCGACTGCTCCGGCGGCCAGCTCGCCCATGGATGCCATCAGTACTTCTCTCGGAATCGTCGGACCAACCGGATGCTGATGACGTTGATGATCAACGTGATGACGAACAGCGTCAGACCGACGGCGAACAGCGCGTCGTAGGTGATCGTGCCGGGCTGGCTCTCGCCGGTGGCGGTCTGGGCGATGAAGCCGGTCATGGTCTGCCCCGGCTGGTCAGGAGCGGCAACCATGCGGGCCTGCGTGCCGGCGGCCAGTGCGACGATCATCGTCTCTCCGACGGCGCGCGAGATGCCGAGCACGATGGCGGCGGTGATGCCCGAGATGGCGGCGGGGAAGACGACGCGCAGCACAGTGCGCATCTTGTTGGCACCGAGGGCGAGCGACCCGTCCCGCATCGCCGACGGGACCGCGCTCATCGCGTCCTCGGACAGCGAGGCGATGGTGGGGATGATCATGACGCCCAGGACCAGGCCGGCGGCCAGCACGCTGTACGTGCCGACGTCGATGGCCAGGATGTCCTTCAGCAGTGCCGGTGCGACGAAGGTCAGCGCGAAGTAGCCGTACACGACGCTGGGAATCCCCGCCAGGACCTCGAGCACGGGCTTGAGGACCCGCCTCACCCCGAACGAGGCGTATTCGGCGAGATAGATGGCAGCACCCAGACCGAACGGGACGGCGATCAGCAGGGCGATACCGGTGGTCCACAACGTTCCCGTGATCAGCGGCAGCACACCGAACGAGGCGTCAGCGAATGTGGGCGCCCATCGCGTGCCGGTCAGGAAATCGACCACGCTGGGGCTGTCCTCGAATGAGAAGAATTCGATCGCAGGTAGGAGAAGTGAGGCGACGATGCCGATCGTGATGAATACGGACAGGACAGCGGCAAGCGTGATGAGTGCCATGGCGAACTTCTCGCCCACGCGATTGCTGCGCCGGGTGATGGTGCGGGCGAGGTCGCGGGCTGCGGCCCCGGGACCGGGGCCCGCTCCGAGGAGCGAGCCCCCGTCCGCAGTGGTAGCTGTCACGTCGGATCATCCTGCCCGATGTGTCGGCCGGCTGGAAGGGGTCAGCCGGCCAGGGCGGCCGCAGCGTCGGTCAGGGCCGTGCGCTGTTCGTCGTTGAGGGCGATGAACTGCGACGCCTCGGCGATCTCGGCGTCGTTGGCCACGAAGTAGTCGATGAACGACGCGACCTGCGGCTTGTCGGCGTAGGAGGCGTTGCTCACGTAGATGAACAGCGGACGTGACAGCGGGGTGTACGTGCCGTCGGCAGAGGTCTCGGGGCTGGGTGCGACGCACCCGTCGCCGCTGTCGACCTCGACTGCCTTGAGCGTCTCGGCGTTCTCTTCGAAGTAGGTGTAGCCGAAGTAGCCGAGTGCGTTGGCCGAGCCGCTGACGCCCTGGACGATCAGGTTGTCGTCTTCGGAGGCGTTGTAGTCGGCGCGGCTGGCGCCCTCTTCGCCGTTGACCTCACCGGTGAAGTAGTCGAAGGTGCCCGAGTCGGTGCCGGGGCCGTACAGCTCGATGGTCTCAGCCGGGAACTCGGGGTTGACCTGGTCCCAGGTGGTGATGGTGTTCTCGGCCTCGGGGCCCCACAGGGTGGCGAGCTCTTCGACGGTGAGGCAGGTGATGAAGTCGTTGTCGGCCGAGACGACGACGGTGAGGGCGTCGGTCGCGACCTGGAGCTCGGTGTACTCGACGCCGTTCTCGTCGCAGACGGCCGTTTCGTCTTCTTCGATAGCGCGCGAGGCGTTGGAGATGTCGGTCTCGCCGAGGCAGAACTTCTCGAATCCGCCGCCGGTGCCGGAGGTGGCGACCGAGACGTTGACGCCGGCGTTCTCCTGGGTGAACAACTCTCCTGCGGCACTGGTCAGCGGGGCCACGGTCGACGAGCCGTCGACGACGACCTCGCCCGAGGCGTCGCCGGCCGGGGCGTCGCTCGCTGGGGCGTCGCCGGAGGCGGCGGATTCGACCGCGCCGGTCGCGTCGTCCACGGCGTCGGTTGCGTCTTCCTGCCCACCACCGCACGCGGCGAGGACGAGGGTCAGGGTGAGGGCGGCGGGGATGGTCATGTGGCCGAAGGTCATGCGCTTCACGCGACGTGCCTCTCTCGGTAGGCCCAGTCAGGGCACTCGGGATCGACTTGCAATAGAACGCTACGGGCCCCTCGGCACAATGACGAATTGAAGGAGTGAACTTTTCGCAAACTGCCAGGTATTACTCAGCTGGAGTATTGCGGATCGATAACATTCGGGTGTACCGCCGATCTGGAGATGCGGTCTGCTCTGCAGACGTGGTAACCCACCACCAGGGTCGCGAACGCCACCACGCCCCAGGCAGCGAACCGCCAACCGTCGCCGGCTGACGGGGACATGAGGTCGGGCAGCAGCCAGGTGGTCACTGCCCGGGCAGGGTTCGGGGTGGTCGCGAAGTCGACGACCAGGGTGTTCCGCAGCGGATCGGACCAGGCCGTCGACCAGGCCACGAGGAGGTGCGCCACGACGCCGACGAAGCCCAGACCGCACGCGACGGCGGCTCGTCGGCGATCGCGTCCCGCCCACGCGGTGATCAGCAACACGAGGACGGGCAGGATCACCACCGTCTGACGCCCGGGCCACCACCAGCCGTGCATGGTCAACGCCACCCAGGTCGCGGTCGCCCAACCGGCTGCCACCACCAGCGGCGCCCAGACCACGAGCAGATGTGCCGCGGTAGCCGTCGTCGGATCGTCCCGACCACCACCCCGGATCCACCCGAGAGCCCACCCGATGCCGACGACGGCCAGCGCCCAGGCGGGTTGCCAGCCGAGCAGACCGAAGTCGCGATCGACGAGCAGGCCGAGCACCCGCTGACTGCGCGCCAGGTAGTCGGGATCGGATCCGACCGCGCTGAGCTCGCCCGCCACGAAGTGGTCGCCGGCCGCGTAGGGCGTCCAGCCCCCGTACACGACCCGGTGGAAGACCACGTAGGCGACACCTGACGTGATCAATCCCACCCCGACGTGGCGCAGACCCATCCGATGCACCCGCCGCGCACGGAGCAGCAACCAGGCCGCCAGCACGATCGCCACAGGGACGTACTTGACGGCCAACCACGGCAGTGCCACCACGGCCAGGCCGCCGACGAGCAGGTGGGCCACCCGGGGTCGCGGGGCACTCAGGGCAGCGACGGCCAACGTGACGGCAAGCGCGGCGGCGATCTCGGGGTAGAGCTGCGTGGCATAGATCGACAGCGGCGGCGCCGCTCCGAAGCCGGTCACCATCGCGGCCGCGGCTACCGGCGGCACGTCCAGTCGGCGGATCGCCGTCCACACCGTCACAGCCGCCAACGCCGCCGCCACGAGGACCAGACCGGCCTTGGCCGCGACCCAGGCCGGCACACCCAGCGGCGCGCCCACGGCGACGGCCGGAGCCAGCAGTACGGGAAGCAACGGATTGTGCGGGCTGAGCTGCGTCCCGTCGGAGCGACGCTCGGTCTGCACGGGAAGGTCGACTGCGTGGAAGTCGCGCCACACCTGCGAGTCGAGTTCGTCGCTGATGTCGAGGTCCCCGTCCTCGACCAGGGACAGAGTGGTGAGCAGATACTGCGGCTCGTCGACCGCGATCCGGGCGCCGTAGGTCGCGTGCATCCCGATCCCGGCTCCGGCAGCGGCAGCCACCAGCAGTGCGGTGACGGCCATCGCGGCCTGCACCTTCCGGTCGTCCACCGCCGGCTCAGGGATCATCGGGGCTCGGCAATCATCGGGGTGCGGTTCGGATCGCCGGTCGCAGCACCAGTAGCCAGGTCAGGACCGCCGAGACCACGATCAGAACCAACGAGGCCACGCCTACCTGGGCGAAGAAGCCGTCCTCGGCGGCGAAGTAGATGGTCGTCGCCAGGGTGTCGAATCCGATCGGCGCCAACAGCGCCGTGGCCGGCAATTCCTTCAGCGTCGAGAGCATGACCAGGCCCGCGCCGGCGCTCACTCCCGGCAGGATCAGCGGCAGGTCCACCGTGACGAAGCGACGGCGGGCATCGGCCCCCAGTAGTTGTGCCGCCTCGTTCAACCGCGCCGGCACCGCGGCCAACGCTGCCTGGGACGCCTGCAACGACTGGGCACCGAAATGCATCACGTAACCGAGGATGAGCAGCGGGAAAGACTGGTAGAGCACGCGCAACACACCGGGGGCGGCGATGGCGAAGAACACCAGCGCCAGTGCCGTCACCAGCCCGGGTAACGCCAGAACGGACGTGGCCAGCGCTGCTGTCGCTCGCGACAGGCGGTCGCCCCTGCGGACGGACGCGGCGGCGACCGGCAGCACGAGGACGGCGGCCGCGACTGCCGCCACGGAAGCGGCCAGGCCCGAGTTGAGTACGGGACCCGTGACGAACCCGGTGACGTCCGACACCCCGCCGAACGCCGGCTCCAGCCCCGCCGATCCGCGCACCGCCCAGGTGACGAAGACCGTGACGGGCACCAGCAGGCCCGCGGCGACGACTGCCCAGCTCAGCGCACTCACCGGGATCCGGGCCCGGCCCAGCTCGATCACCGGCGCGGGCGCGGATCGGTCGGCCGGCGGTGGCGCCTGTTGAGGCAGCCTGGCCAGGGCCGCGACGCCCAGCGCGAGTAGTGCCAGCAGTAGGCCCAACGTCACCGAGGTGGGACGATCGAGCAGTCGACTGGCGTAGATCGATCGGGTGATCGTGTCGTAACGCAGCAGGGACACGGCGCCGAAGTCACTCAGCACGTACAGGAACACCAGCAGGCTGCCGGCGGTGATCGACCCTCGCAGTTGCGGTAGGACCACCGTGACCACGGCACGCCACGGACCTGCGCCGAGCAGCCGGGCCGCCTCCTCGGTGTTGCGTGCGCTGCCCCGGAGTCGGGCCAGGACCGGCAGGTAGACGTAGGGATAGCTGAGCAGGGTGAGGACGATGCTGGCGCCGCCGAACCCGTCCGGGCGGGAGACGAAGGGCACCAGACCGCCCGCTCCGGTGGCGCTGAGCAACGCGGTGGCGCCCACGAAGCTGGGTATCGCCAACGGCATCGCCAGCAGCACGGTCAACGCCGGACGACCCACCACGTCGGTCCGTGCCACCACCAGCGCGCTCACCGTGCCCAGCACGGCGCAGGCCAGTGACACGGTGAGCGACAGCGCCAGCGAGTTGCCGAGCGGGCGCAGTACCAGCGGGTCCGTGAGGGCTGCCAGCAGGTCTCCGCCCAGGGTGATCGACGACCACGCGAGGTATACCAGCGGGAAGGCGAAGACGACGGCGGCGAGGCCTATCACCAGCCCGACGGGGACGGACCAACTCCGTGGCCTCGCCTCAGCCGCTGGTATCGACACCACTGTCGCGGATCAACTCCTCGGTGCGCACCAGCCCACCGCCGAGGGAGTTCACGTCGAAGGTGGAGATACCGAGCGAGGTCAGCGGCGGCAGGTCGGCGTAGGGCTCGACATCCGAGGCCAGGGGATACTCGAACGTCTCCTCGCTGAAGAAGGTCTGGGCCTGCTCGGTGAGCAGGAACCGGATGAAATCCGCCGCGAGTTCGGTGTCGTCAGCGGTGCCCAGGGTGGCCGCTCCGGTGACCAGCAGGAGGTTGCCGATGTCACCGTCGGCGAAGAAGTGGTTCGACGTCGGGCTGTCGGGCTCCTCGATCACCTGGCGGTAGTTGTAGTAGTGGTTGACCAATCCCATGTCGACCTCGCCACGCGCCACGGCGGCGACGATCGCCGTGTTGTTGGCGTACGCCGGGCTGTCGTTGGCCGACATGCCCGCCAACCACTCGGCCGCGGTGTCGTCTCCGTCGATGTCACGGAATGCGGTGACGAAGTCCTGGAACGACCCGTTCGAGGGGGCCAGCGCCACTCGTCCGCGGTACTCCTCGCCGGTCAGGTCGATGATCGAGTCGGGCAGATCCGCCTCGTCGACCAGATCGGTGTTGTAGACCAGGGTGCGGACCCGACCGGACAGGCCCACCCACCGGCCGTCGCTGGCCCGGGCATCCTCGGGGACCAGGTCCAGGACATCCGCCGGCAGCTCGACCAGTCGGTCGTCGCCTGACAGGTACCCCAGCGGGCCCGGACTCTGCGAGATGAACACATCGGCCGGGCTGCGGTCGCCCTCCTCGTCGAGCAGGAGCGCCAGATCCGCCGATCCGCCATAGCGGATCTCGATGTCGACGTCGTTGGCCTCGGCGTACTGGGTGAGCAATGGTCCCACCAGGTTCTCGGTGCGCCCGGAGTAGATGGTCAGCGTCGGCCGGTCGCTGCCGCAGCCGGTGAGCACGGTCGCGACCGCACCGGCAGCGAGAGTCACGGCGAGGGCACGCAGGTGAGGGGTCACGAGTCTCCTTGGACGGCAGGTGGCGGGAAGCTATGCGGCAGCGGACACGTGGGCTGCGGGTACGTGGGCTGCGGGCTGGGGGCCGCCGATCTGCCGGGTGATGATCGCGGCGAGGTCCTGGGTGGGGTGCCAGTCGATCAGGTCGGCGGCGCGGCGAGGGTCGGCCCAGGTGCGGGCGACGTCGTCCGGGTGGGCCTCGCGGACGTCGAGCCGGGCATGCGTCCCGGTGACGCTCTCGATGGCCGCGATCACCTGCCGATGTGTCCACGGGTGCCCGGCTCCCAGATTCAGGGTGGTGGACTCACCGGTCGTCGTCAGATCGATCATGGCGATCAGCCCGTTGGCGACATCGGTCACGTCCGTGATATCGCGCGAACGGTCGAGGTCGCCGAACACGGTGACCGCCCGGGAGTTGAGGACGGCGTCCAGCCAGAGTGCGATCGCCATGTCAGGGCGTTGCCCTGGGCCGGCCACCGTGAACGGGCGCGCCACGCCGACCACCCCACCGTCGCGACGGTGACGGGCACAGCGAGCCTCGACGGCGGCCTTCCACCGCCCGTACGAACTGATCGGCATGATCGTGTCGGCCTCGGTGCTGCCCCGCCCACTGCGACCCGGGCCGTACACGGCCGAGGACGACGCCACGACCACCGCGGTGTGTCGGGCGGCGGCACTCAGCACCGCGTCGGTGGTGCCGAGGATGTCGCGGGCGCGGGCGGCTTCCACGTCCACGCCGGTGGCCCGGACCCCGGGCCGGGCGGCCAGGTGGACCACGCCGTCCGCCCGGCGGACTGCTCGCCGCCACGCAGTGGTCCGCGGGTCGCCCGGATCGCTCAGGTCCGCCCGGATGTGCGTGTAGCGAGCGGATGGAGTGGTCGTCGTCGAGGTGCCCACCGTGTCGTGGCGGTCGACCCCGACCACCTCGTCGCCCCGGCTCAACAGCGCGGAGACGACGTGGGTTCCGATGAATCCGGCGGCGCCGGTGACGACCACGTGCACCGTTGCACTCTATCGCAAGGTTTGGCTTACCTAACTAGACGGTCGTGGTCATTGTCGGAGTCGGCGTGTGCTGCTGCGCGTCGGCCACACCCTCGGCCACGCCCGCGGCTCGGGGCAGGGTGAGCAGCAGGACGAACGTGACGATCCCGAGCACCGTCGAGAAGGCGGGAAGGGCGAGCACCCCCAGGGTGTCGACGACCACGCCGCCGACCAGACCGGACAGGCCCGCGCCCAGGAAGATCGCCGACGCGTTGAGCGAGAGCAGGAGGCCGCCGTGGGGCCCGCGAGCCAGCAGCAGGTTCTGGACGGCGGGGTTGACCATCCAGGTGAAGACGCTCCAGACGAACAGCGCGACGGCGGCACCCGCGACGGTGGTCGTGGTCAGTGGCAGGGTCGCGACCATGAGGACGAATCCGACGAACGCGACGACCAGCGTGGGCATGCTGCCGAAGCGGTCCGTCGCCCGCCCGCCTGCCGCGTTGCCGATTAGCGCCCCCAGACCGTAGCCACCCAGCACGATCCCGATCGCTGTCGGACCGGCGTCCGCCGAGGCGACGACCAGGGGAACCACGTAGATGTAGACCGCCATCGTCGCCAGCACCCCCAGCACCGTCATCGCCAGGATGGTCAGCACCTGACGATCGGCGGCGACGGCGAATCGGGTGCGCAGGCCGACCGGCGGTGGTGCCGGGACCCGGGGCAGCACGAGGCGGATCACGCCCGCGGCCACGACGGCGACGACGGCGATGACGGCGAAGACGCCGCCGAATCCGATCGCCCCACTGAGCACGCTGCCGACCGGCACGCCGATGAACAACGCCACGGTCAGTCCCGAGAACACCAGCGAGACCGCACGACCGCCGCGTGCCGGCCCGAGCAGGGTGGCTGCCACGGCGGTGGCTCCGGGGGTGTACACCGAGGCGCCGATCGCCGCGATCACCCGCCCGGCCAGTACCAACGGATAGGTCGTCGCCACCGCGGACACGGCGGTACCGGCAGCCAGCACCAGCAGCGCCACGATGAGCAGGGTCCGGCGCTCCCACCTGCCGGTCAGCGTCGCCACGATGGGCGCAGCGACCGCATAGGTCAGCGCGAACACCGTGGCCAGCTGGCCGGCCTGGGCCAGGGTGACGTCGAGCGATTCGGCGACGGCAGGCAGGATACCCGAGATGACATAGGTCGTCGAGCCGACCGCGAAGGACCCCGAGGGCGAGCAGGTAGGGGCGGATCGACACGGGCGGCTCATCTCGTCGAGGGGTGGCGCTGATCGTGGCAACGACTGCACCCGACGGGTTTCTTCCATCCGGTTCCGGGCACGGATGACGCCAGCGCCGCGGCCTCGGTGCAACGATGCCCGCGTGCGTCTGGGAGATGGCGGTGGTCAACGTCCACCGAGGCGGTCGGTGTCGCGCCCGGCGGTCGTGGTCGCCTCGATCGCACTGCTGGTGGCAGTGGCGGTGATCGCAGTCGGCGTGGACTCCACCGCGTTGACCGACGGGGCGCGCGCCCTGGTGTCGGAGCCGTTGTTGCCCGTGGCCCTCGTGGTGTTCGGGGTCGGATTCTGGCTGCGGGCCCTGGTGTGGGCACGCCTGGTACCGGGGTTGTCGACGTCCATGGCCTGGGCCGCGGTACACGTCTCGCTGCTGGGCAACCACCTGCTCCCACTGCGCCTGGGTGAGGGCCTGCGGGTGTGGTCGGTCGTCCGGCGAGCTGCTGTCCCGGTACAGGTGGCCACCGCGTCGGTGATCACCCTTCGGGCGGCCGACGTGATGACTCTGTTGGGCCTGGCCGCCGGGGCCGGAGTGTGGGTTCTCGGCGACGCAGCCTCCGTCGTCGGGAATGGTGCGTCCTGGGTGGTCGTCACCGTGGCTGTCGCGGGGCTGGTGGCGTTCGGTGCGGGTGCCGGGTGGATCCTGCTGCTGCGCCGCAGGGACCGGGCTCGTGGGCTGCCCGCGAGCGTGCGGGTGCCCGGTCCGGTACTGGTGACCGCAACCGCCGTGGGGTGGGTGCTGGAGGCCGGTCTGGTGTTCGTCGTGGCCCGCGCGGGCGGCGTCGAGGTCGGCTTGGGTGCCGCCCTGCTCGTGTCGTGTGCCGCAGTGTTGGCTCAGGTGGTGGCGATCACGCCGGGGGGATTCGGGACATACGAGGCCGGTGCGGTGGCCGCCTGGCTGCTGGTCGGCGTCGACCCGGCGACCGGCCTGGCACTGGCACTGCTCACGCAC
Organism: Micrococcales bacterium; assembly: GCA_031398915.1. Classification (GTDB taxonomy): domain Bacteria; phylum Actinomycetota; class Actinomycetes; order Actinomycetales; family JBBAYJ01; genus JANNOG01. Next base: position 46,772 of record JANNOG010000032.1, read on the forward strand.
GCGTCGAGCACCCTGTACGCCGTGGCCACCGGTGCGGTGGCGATCTTCTGGCCGGCACCGGGCGAGTTCGGCCTGCTGCGACTGCCGCGGGTGGTCTCATCGGCCGCGGCGCCGGTCGTCGATGCCCCCGATGCCCCCGTCGTGCTGATCCTGCCCGCTCACGACGAGGTGGAATCCGTATCCGCCGTCGTGGCCAGGGCACCCGTCGCGGTGGGTTCGCACCCGCTGATCGTCGTGGTGGTCGACGACGGCTCGAGCGACGCGACGGCGGATGTCGCCCGGGCCGCAGGGGCCGTCGTGGTCGCCCACGAGAAGAACCTGGGGTTGGGGGCCGCTGTCCGGACCGGGTTCGCCTGGGCGCGGACACAGCACCCTGCTGCGGTGGTGTTCTGCGACGCCGACGGCGAGTACGCGCCCGAAGAGGTCGGACGTCTGGTCTCCCCGATTCTGGCGGGCACCGCCGACTACGTGGTCGGGTCGAGGTTCGCGGGCGACATCCACCACATGCACCCACATCGCCGGCTGGGCAATCGGGTCCTCACCCGTTGGGTGCAGTGGTTGGCACGTCGACGCGACATCACCGACGCCCAGAGCGGCTATCGGGCACTGTCCCCGGCCGCGACCGCCGACGCCGAGATCGTGCACGACTACAACTACGCCCAAGTCCTGACGCTGGACCTGCTGGCCAAGGGCTATCGCTACGCCGAGGTGCCGATCAGCTACCGGTTCCGGGCGACCGGGCGTTCGTTCGTCCGGCTCGGGCGCTATCTACGCATGGTCGTGCCGGCCGTCCACCGCGAACTGAATCACGCGAACAATCCCTCTCCGAGGAAGCCGTCGGAGTCCGTCACCCCGGGCAGCGCGAAGAAGAACCCGCCGCCCTCCGGTCGGATGTACTCCTCCAGCGGTTCTCCGTTGAGGCGTGCCTGAACAGCCAAGAAGCCGCGCTCCAGGCTCCGCTGGTAGGACACGAAGGCGAGGCCCTGGTCGAGTTGCCCGGCCCGGTCGAACCCCCGGCTGTACGAGAACCCACGACGGAACATCAGTGAGTCCGCGGTGGCGGCGGTGCGTGGGTTGGCCAACCGGATGTGGGCGTCCAACGGGGTGCGCGCGCCGTTCGGGTCGTCGCTGTAATCGGGGGCCTCGTCCTCCGCGTCGCCGCCCAGTGGCGCGCCCGAGACCTTGTGTCGGCCCATGATCGCCTCTTGTTCGGACAGCCGAGTCCGGTCCCAGAACTCCACCAGCATGCGGATCATCCGCACCGCCTGGTAAGACCCGTTCCGCGCCCATTCGGGCTCGCCGGCGTCGACATCGTCCGCGTTCAGCCACACGTATCGGGACATGACGTCGCTGTCGTCGGCCGCGAGGTTGGAGGTGCCGTCCTTGAAGCCCATCAGGTTGCGCGGCGCCCCGGCGCCCACGGCTGGTGAGGTACCGCGGGTGTAACCGTCCACCAGCCACGCGAGGACCAAGGAGTCCCGGGTCCGGCGCATCAGCTGGCGGATCGCGAACAACAGGGTGTCCGGGTGTTCGGCCTCCAGCGTGACCAGCACGTCCCCGTGCGAGCGCTCCGGGTCCAGTCGGTCGTTGGCCAGGTACGGCATCTCGACCAGCTCACGAGGCTTGCGATCGGCCAGACCGAAACGGTCGTCGAACAACGATGCGCCGACACTGACCACGATCGAGAGGTTGTCGGCCGGTGGGGTGAGGCCCAGCACGCCCGAGTCTGCCGGGGGATAGGCCTCATCGCGGGTGGTGATCGGCTCACCCGACATCAGGGTCCGAATCTCGTCGCTGAGGTCGCGCAGGCACGCGCGCAGGCCCTCCTCGTCGCGTGCGACACAGCGAAATGCCGCCATGAGCCCCAGCGCGGGCACCGGCGCCGCCGTGATTCCCGGTTGGGTGTCGCCGAAGAAGTCCACGAACCGGACCGGGTGTACCGGATGGGCGCCGACCTCGACTCCGACGACCGTCGTGTCGGAGGCGGCCGAGCACCCGGCGAGGGCAGCCGCGGCGCCCACCGCGCCGACCGCCCCGCCCGCGCCCGCCAGGAACGACCGACGTGACGGCGCCTCAGGCGAGGCCGAGGACACCGGCTACCTGTGACGTCTGCTCGGACAGCGCGGCCAACTGGGCGGCGAGTGAGTCCACCGTGGCTTGGTCGATCGTGGGTTCGGGGCAGCGCGGCGACGGGAACTGGTTGTCGGGTAGGCAGTAGGGCTGCCAACCGTCGCCGTCACGGAAGGGTTCGAGGGTGGCGAACAACTCATCGAAGCCGGCGTCGATGTCGGCCAGCAGTTGCGGGTCCGCCGCTTCGAGAGCGGGTCGGAGAGCGTCGATACCGGCCTGAGATCCTTCGAGGTTGGCGGCGAATGCCCAGAAGTCGGTCTTGGAATAGCGCTCCTCCTCACCCGTGATCTTGCCGAGCGACACCTCCTCGATCAGTTCGGAGGCACCGACCGGGATGGCGGCGGGCGGGATCTCGATCTCGGCCAGCTCGGTCTGCAGGGTCTGGAGGTCGGCGTCGAGCTGGTCGGCGAATTCCGCACCGCCCTCGGTGGTCTCGAGTTCGAAGATCAGGTACTCCAGACGATGCCACCCGGTGAAATCGGGATCGTCCACCCCGGCGAAGTCGTCGACCCGTGAGTCCAGTGAGCCGTCCAGTTCCTCCACCAGCCCCGCGATGGGTTCGATGTGTTCCCAGCCCACCCGGGAGGGGGCATAGGCGGCCTGCGCCGCGGGCACGTCACCGGCGCGCACGGCATCCGTCAGCACTCGCGTACCGGTGATGGTCAGTTCGACCTGCTCACTCACGTAGCCGGTGTACTCCTCGACGGCCGCGAGGATCAGTGGGTCGTCCGTTGCGGCGCTCAGGTCCTCCTCGGACAGCCCTGACCCGGAACCTGCCTCCGACCCGGTGGCCGAGCCGGTGGCCGAACTGACGCCGGACCCGGACCCGGACCCCGACCCGGACCCCGACCCGGATCCCGAACCAGCCTCCGACCCGGTGGCATCCAGGTTGCGGACGCTCGCCCCGTCGTCGCTGCAGGCCGCGAGACCGAGGGTGGCGCAGATCCCCACCACCATGATCGTGGGGAGCTTCGTGACGTGCTGTGACATGTGGTGGCCTCGCCCGATCCGTCGTCGATGAGTCATGAGGTAAGTAAGGCGAGCCTAGCCTAGTGTCGACTAGTCCTGAACGACGTGTTCGGCGAATCGCGCCCGGGCGGCCAGCCAACCCCGGTCGTCGAAGGACCCGTCCGAGCGCAGGCAGTCGGCCGCGGCCCACGCCATGGCCAGTGCGTGATGGGTGTTGTCGTGGGCGAACAACCCCTGGCGGCCGAAGGTCAACAGCCCCGGGAGGGCATCGACCTCGGCCAATGTGTCGTCCAGGGCACCGGCGTAGCCCAGCTCGTACACCGGGTACGCGTGGCGAATCCGCCGGACCACCGCCTCGATCACCCTGGGTAGCGGGAGTCCGGCGCCGCGCAGGGCGTTCGAGGCCGCCGCTGCCAACTCGCTGTCGGGTGCGCTCCACCACCGGTCGTCGACGTCGCACGGCAGCTCCGCGCACAGCACGCTGTGACGGCGTGGGTCCAAGGGTGAGTCCCGGTAGTTCGCCGGTTCGCTGATCCGGGTGATCGGCGTGTCGGCCGAGGGCAGGTAGTGCGCGTCGTACTCGGTGTAGCGGTGCGGCGCACCGGGCGATCGTGGCGATCGTTGCGCGGTGGACACCACCAGGTACACCAGCACCATCGAGCGGTGGCGCAGCGCGGGGGCTGGACGTCCCAGCAGCCGGGCCAGTGTGGTCACCGGCACGCTGGACCACACCCGGCTGGCTCGGATCCGGACGTCGGTCGAGGTCAGTTCCCAGGTTCGGGCCGATGTGGCGCGTAACGACCTGACCGGGCTGGCGAGCATCAGGTCGGCACCGGCGGCTGTTGCGGCCCGGCTCAATTCCTCCGCGATCCGGCCGAACCCTCCGGCGGGGTAGTAGAAGCTCCGGCTGGAGGCGTCCGCCCCAGCGGTGATCCGGCTCAGCAATTGCGCGGGCGAGGCGGCTGTGATTCGTCGTCGCGCCTGCTCACCGGCGATCCGGTCGGGTTCGACCCCCCAGATCTTGCGAGCGTAGGGAAAGTAGAACTCCCGTCCCATGACCGTGCCCAGACCGGTGCTGACGTGTTCGGCGAACGTGGCGGAGCGCCGGGAGCGGGTGGCCGCCACAGCCGCGCTGGCGGCAGCCGATGCCAAGAAGCGCGGTGGCAGCGCACGGGCGAGGCCCATCGGGCGCAGCGGGAAGTCCACCCATCGGTCGAACAGCCTGATCCGACCGTGGCGCGGGCGGGTCTGCAGCTCGTCACCGAGTAGCCGACGCAGGTCCGCCAGGATGGGCGCCGGTGTCGCCGGGTGCAGTCGGTGACTGCCGTGGTCGACCCGTACGCCGGCGACCTCGAAGGACGCACTCAACCCGCCGACGTACGAGCTACCGTCGAGGACGACCACCCGATGACCACGTCCCGCCAGCCGGTACGCCGCGCCCAGTCCTGCGGGACCCGCACCGACGATCGCGACGTCGTAGTCGGTGTCCGCGGTGCCGCCCCTCGACGCCTCGTGATCGCTAGGCCGCATGGGGGACGAGCACGCTGGCCGGCCCGTCGTAGTCGAGCCGCACCGCATCCCCAACCCGTGCGAGCGGCGCACCCGACATTCGGACTCTGACCCGCTGGTCGTCCAGCTGGACGGTGTAGCTGCAGTCGTGGCCGTAGAAGTCCACATGTGCGATCACCGCCCTGCCTCCGGGGCTGAGGCGGACGTGCTCGGGCCGCACCACGACCCGGTCACCACGGCCCGCATCCACCGGGACTGCGCCGATCAGGGTCTCGACCTGCCGGCTTGCCGTGGTGCCGGCATCGGTCAGGGCGGGGGTGAGCGGCAGGAGATTGGCCTCGCCGACGAACGTCGCGACCCAGGCGTCCGAGGGCCGCGCGTACACCTCGGCCGGGGTGCCGGTCTGGCGGATGACCCCGTCACGCATCACCGCGATGCGGTCGCCCACGACGAAGGCCTCCTCCTGGTCATGGGTGACGAAGACGCTGGTCATCCCCAGGCGCTTGAGCAATTCGAGGATCTCGGCCCTCACCCGTAGCCGCAACGTGGTGTCGAGCCCGGTGAACGGTTCGTCGAACAGCAGGATGCGCGGGCGCGGTGCGAGGGCTCGCGCCAAGGCGACTCGCTGGGCCTGGCCACCCGACAGTTCGTGGGGACGCCGCTGCGCGAGGGGTCCGAGATCGACCATGTCGAGCGCCTCGGCGACTCGGCCGTCGCGAATCTCGGCCCGGGTCAGCCCGTAGGCCACATTGGCGGCCACAGTGAGGTGGCCGAACAGCGCCGCATCCTGGAAGACCATGCCGATTCGCCGTCGCTGCGGGGCAACCACCCGGTGTGGCGTGGACAACGTCTCACCGTCCACCGTGATGGTCCCGGCGTCCGGTGATTCGAGGCCGGCGATCAGGCGTAGCGCCGTGGTCTTGCCGCAGCCGCTGGGTCCCAACAAGACCAGCGTGTCGCCCTCGTCGATGTCGAGGGAGCAACCCGCCAGTGCCTGGGTCGTGCCGAAGTGTTTGGTGACACCTGACACATGGACGAACGACTGAGTCATGCAAGCCTCTCCTAAGTGGCCTCAATGTACGCCCACCGCCACCTGGGTGTTCGTCGCGGCAGTGGCAGCGACTCACCGTCAGATCGGCTACTCCTGCCGAGGGAGTCATGTCCACAGTTTGGTGACAGATTTGCCAAATCGTTACTTGCCACCGCATTGTCGGCACGCCAGACGTCCTGCGAAGCGGTCGCTCGCGACTGCCTAGCCGATATCGCGGGGGCCCGATCCCCGCTGCATCCGGGCCCCGTGTCGTCCACACCCTCGTCCGAGGGTGGGCGCCTGCCCGTGCCGGACGTGACTCGACGGGATACACGGTTCCTGTCCGACCTGCAGAGGAACCATGCAACGACACCTTCACAACCCCTCCCGCCTACCCAGGATTGCCCGGGCCGCCGCGGCCCTAGGTCTGAGCACCGCTCTGGTCGCAGCCGCTGCCGTGGGCGCCGGGGCCGTCGCGCTACCGAGTTCGTCGGGCGCCGTCGCCATTCCGGCACCAGCCGAGCAGGATGACCCAGCCGGTGACCCAGCCGGTGATCTGGGCGGTGGTCTGGTTGATGACCTGGCACAGCTACGCGAGCCGGGGTCGTCACGAGACGAGGTCCGGCTCCCGGTCGATGCCACCGGTGACGAGCAGGGCATGGGCGACGACACCGCAGCGGCACGCCTCGCCGGTCAGGCGGCTGCCCATCAGCGCGAACAGGCTGCCATCGAGGCCGAGCGGGTGGCCGCTGAGCAGGCTGCGGCTGCGGCGACCGCCGAGGCTGAGCGGGTAGCGGCTGAGCAGGCTGCCGCGGCGGCAGCGGCAGAGGCCGCGGCGGAGGCGGAGCGGGTGGCCGCCGAGGCGGAGCGGGTGGCCGCTGAGCAGGCTGCCGAGGCGCAGTCGTTGGGGGTCGAGCCGGGCACCAACCGAGCGATCGCCGCCGCCATGATCGGTGATTACGGTTGGGGGGCGACGCAGTTCGAGTGCCTGGACGTGCTGTGGCAACGCGAGAGCAATTGGAACCACCTGGCCGAGAACCCCTCCAGCGGCGCCTACGGCATTCCCCAGTCCCTACCCGCCAACAAGATGGCAAGTGCCGGCGCGGACTGGCCGACCAACCCCGCCACCCAGATCAGCTGGGGCCTGACCTACATCAGCGAGCGGTACGGCAGCCCATGCAGCGCCTGGTCGTTCTGGCAGTCGAACAACTGGTACTGACGCCCGCCCGGGAGCGCCGTCAGATCTGCTCGGGCCGGGTCGTGCGTCCGGCCCGGGCAGCTCGCCATCCCAGGAAGCGGCGCAGCACGAACAGCGCGACGACGGCGACCAGCACGACTACGACCACGGTCCCCAGCGGGCCCACGTAGTTCTCGACGCGCGGCCACTGTGATCCCAGGGCGTAGCCGGCGAGAATGAGGGCGCAGTTCCAGACCAGGCTGCCGATCGTCGTGAACAGCGTGAACGTCACCAGCGGCATGCGTGCGACCCCGGCCGGAATCGAGATCAGGCTGCGGACACCGGGGATCAATCGGCCGAACAGCACGGCCCACACCCCCCGACGGTCGAACCAGGCGTCAGCGCGATGCACGTCGTCGGCCTTCATCAGCGGAATCCGTTGTGCCAGCCACGCGAGGCGCTCGGTGCCGACCGCTGCGCCGATCGCGTACAGCGCCAGAGCGCCGACGACCGACCCGGCGGTGGCCCACAGAATCGCCTCGACCACGGTCAGGCTGCCCCGATACGCGGCGAACCCGGCGAGGGGCAGCACGATCTCACTCGGGATGGGCGGAAACAGGTTCTCGAGCGCGACCAAGAGGCCGATACCCGGCCCCCCCAGTGAGTCGACGACGTCGACCACCCAGCCGGCGAGCCCGCCCGTCGGACCGGCGGCACTCATGCGGTGGCCGGGTGCGTCATCGACGAGACGTCGAGCAGGCGGTCAAGGTCCGCCTCGGTCAGTCGTCGGCCATCGACGTGACCGAGCGCGATCACTGCCTCTCGGATGGTGATCCGGTGGGCGAGGGAGTGCTTCGCGACCGCGGCCGCCGCCTCGTAGCCGATGATCCGGTTCAGCGGGGTGACGATCGACGGGCTGGACTCGGCCAGACTGCGACACCGCTCGACGTCGGCGGTGATTCCGGCGACGCACCGGTCGGCCAGCAACCGCGTCGAGGTCGCCAGCAGGCGTGCGGACTCCAACGTGTTGCGGGCCATCACCGGGATCATCACGTTGAGCTCGAACGTGCCACTGGCTCCCGCCCAGGCCACGGTCGCGTCGTTGCCGATCACCTGGGCACAGACCATCAGCACGGCCTCGGGCACGACGGGGTTGACCTTTCCCGGCATGATGGAGGATCCCGGTTGCAGGTCGGGCAGGCGCAGCTCGGCCAGTCCCGTCATCGGCCCGGACGCCTTCCATCGCAGGTCGTTGCAGATCTTGGTGAGGCTGACGGCGACCGAGCGCATCGCGGCCGAGGCCTCGACCAGGCCGTCGCGGGCACCTTGAGCCTCGAAATGGTCGCGCGCCCGAGTGATCGGCAATCCGGTCTCGTCGGCCAGTCGAGCGACGACCTGGTCGGCGAAACCCGGGGGAGTGTTGATCCCGGTGCCCACCGCCGTGCCACCCAACGGGACCTCGCCCACCCGGGGCACCGTCGCGCTCACCCGATCGATGCCGTAGCGGACCTGCGCCGCCCAACCACCGAACTCCTGACCCAGAGTCACCGGGGTGGCATCCATCAGGTGGGTCCGTCCGGTGGTGACGACGTCGGCCAGCGCCTCGGACTGCGCCGCCAGCGCATCGCCCAGGTGGTGCAACGCGGGAATCAGGTCCTGGACCAGGGCTTGGGTGAGAGCGAGGTGGACAGACGTCGGAAAGATGTCGTTGCTGGACTGTGAGGCGTTGACGTCGTCGTTCGGGTGGACCGCCCGACCCAGCAGTTGCGACGCCAGGGTGGCCAGCACCTCGTTGACGTTCATGTTGCTGCTGGTACCCGAGCCCGTCTGGAATACGTCGACCGGAAACTGCGTCATGTCGGGCGAGTCGATGATCCGCCCGGCTGCTTCGGCGATCGCCTCGGCGGTGTCGCGCCCGATCACACCCAGGTCGGCATTGACCAGGGCGGCGGCCTTCTTCACACGTGCCAACGCGACGATGTGACTCGGCTCGAGCCCGCGCCCGCTGATCGGGAAGTTGTCGACCGCCCGCTGCGTCTGCGCCCGGTAGAGGGCGTCGACCGGAACGTGGACCTCACCCATCGTGTCGCGCTCCACCCGGGTCCTGGGCGGGGTGATTGCCGTTGGCGAGTCGGTGACGGTGTCGGGCACGGGCGACATCCTGACAGGAGCGTGCGGGTGTCGCCCAGTAGGACTACGGCGTCAGAGCCCCGCTCGAAGCCAGGGCGTCGGTGGCTTCGGTGGCTTCGGTGGCGTCGGAGGCGTCGCTGCCGTCGGGGGGGTAGGTGGCGTCGGTGGCGACGTAGCGGGCGAGGTGCTGGCCGGTCAGGGTGGTGCGGGCGGCGACGAGCTCGGCCGGCGTGCCCTCGAACACGATCCGGCCACCCTCGTGGCCGGCCCCGGGGCCCAGGTCGATGATCCAATCGGCGTGTGCCATCACCGCCTGGTGGTGCTCGATGACGATCACCGACTTGCCAGCGTCGACCAGCCGGTCGAGCAGGCCGAGCAGGTTCTCGACATCGGCCAGGTGCAGCCCGGCGGTGGGCTCGTCGAGTACGTAGACGTCGCCGCTGGTGGCCATGTTGGTGGCCAGCTTGAGCCGCTGCCGTTCACCTCCCGACAGCGTGGTGAGCGGCTGGCCGATGGTGAGGTAACCGAGTCCGACGTCGGCGAGTCGGTCGAGGATGGCCTGCGCGGCCGGGATGCGCGCCTCACCGTTGGCGAAGAAATCCCTCGCCTCGGTCACCGGCATCGCCAGCACCTCGCTGATATCGCGGCCCCCGAGGTGATGGTCCAACACCGACGCGTCGAACCGCTTGCCGCCACACACCTCGCACGTCGTGGCGACGCCGGCCATGATCGCGAGGTCGGTGTAGATGACGCCGGCGCCATTGCAATTCGGGCAGGCGCCGTCGGAGTTGGCGCTGAACAGTGCCGGCTTGACGCCGTTGGCCTTGGCGAACGCCTTGCGGATCGGCTCCAGTAGTCCGGTGTACGTCGCCGGATTGCTGCGCCGCGAGCCGCGGATGGCGCCCTGGTCGACCGACACGACGCCGACCTGGGTGGACACAGAGCCTCGGATCAGCGAGCTCTTGCCCGAACCCGCCACCCCGGTGACGACGACCAGCACGCCCAGCGGGATGTTGACGTCGACGTCCTGCAGGTTGTTCGCGCCGGCCCCCCGCACCTGAAGCACCCCCGACGGCGCACGCACGGTCGTCTTGATCGCAGCCCGGTCGTCGAGGTGCCTGCCGGTGATCGTGGCGCTGGCCCGCAGCCCCTCGACACCCCCCTCGTAGACCACTGCACCACCGCCGGTGCCGGCCCCCGGACCGAGGTCGACGACGTGATCCGCGATCGCGATCACCTCGGGCTTGTGTTCCACGACCAGCACCGTGTTGCCCTTGTCGCGCAGCTGGAGGAGAAGGGCGTTCATCCGCTGGATGTCGTGAGGGTGCAGGCCCGTGGTCGGCTCGTCGAAGACGTAGGTGACGTCGGTCAGCGCGGACCCGAGGTGACGGATCATCTTGACGCGCTGCGCCTCACCACCGGACAGCGTTCCCGACGGCCGCTCGAGCGACAGATAGCCCAGACCGATCTCCGTGAACGAGTCGAGCGTGTGGCCGAGCGACGCGAGCAGCGGCGCCACCGTCGCGCCGGCGTGGCCGGGGTCACCGTCAGCCCGGGTGACGGGCGCGGCGAGGCCGCGGACCCACCGTGCCAGGTCGCTGATCTGCATCGAGCAGGCGTCGGCGATGTTGACCCCGTCGATGGTCGAGGACCGGGCCGCGGCGGTGAGCCTGGTGCCGTCGCATTCGGGGCAGCGGGAGAACGTGACGACCCGCTCGACGAAGGCCCGGATGTGCGGCTGGAGGGCGTCGATGTCCTTCGAGAGGTACGACTTGTGAATCGTCGGGATCAGGCCCGCATACGTCAGGTTGATCCCGTCGACCTTGATCTTGGTCGCCTCGCGGTACAGCAGGTCGTCGAGTTCCTTCTTGGTGTACCGCCGGATCGGCTTGTCCGGGTCGAAGAAGCCGCAACCGCGGAAGATGCGCCCGTACCAGCCGTCCATGCTGTAACCCGGGATCGTCACCGCACCCTCGTTCAGTGACAGGCTGTCGTCGTACAGGGCGGCAAGGTCGATGTCGTTGACCGAGCCCCGGCCCTCGCAGCGCGGGCACATTCCGCCGATGATGCTGAAGCTGCGCTTCTCCTTGGTCGTGCGGCCGGCACGTTCGATGGTGACGGCACCGGCGCCACTGATCGAGGCGACGTTGAACGAGAATGCCTGGGGCGAGCCGACGTGAGGCGTGCCCAGTCGGCTGAACAGGATGCGCAGCATCGCGTTGGCGTCCGTGGCGGTGCCGACTGTCGAGCGGACGTCGCCGCCCATCCGCTGCTGGTCGACGATGATGGCGGTGGTCAGGCCTTCGAGGACGTCGACCTCGGGGCGGGCCAGCGTGGGCATGAAGCCTTGGACGAAGGTGCTGTAGGTCTCGTTGATCATCCGCTGCGACTCCGCGGCGATCGTGGCGAAGACCAACGAGCTCTTGCCCGAGCCGGAGACGCCCGTGAACACGGTCAGTCGGCGTTTGGGGATCTCGACGCTGACGTCTCTGAGGTTGTTCGCCCGCGCGCCGTGGACCCGGATCACGTCATGGCTGTCCGCGACGTGCGCCGCCGCCGCGCTCATCGTGGTTCCAGCTCGCGCCGCCAGGGCGGGTCGGCACCGGCCCGGCCGACGGTGATCCCGGCAACGGTGATCGCCCGCTGCATGGCATTCAGCAACGTCTGGGTGTCGATGGTGCGGAGCTGGTCTCGCCGCCCACCACCCAGCAGGTCGGCGGTCGCGAGCCCGTCGATCAGCCCGGCGCTGAAGGCGTCTCCGGCACCGACGGTGTCGACGACGTCGATCCGTGGCGCGTCCAGGTGCACCCACCCCGATCGGCAGACGGCATCCGCGCCGCCACCGCCGAGGGTCACCACGACCACGGACGGACCGCGCATCAACCACGAATCCGCGACGTCCATCGGGTCGGTACCGGGCAGCAGCCAGGCCAGATCCTCGTCGCTGACCTTGACCACGTCGGCCGTCTCGACGAAGGCGAAGATCTTGGCAAGAGTGATGTCCGCCTCACCCATCAGTGCTGGGCGGGCGTTCGGGTCGTAGGTGATGGTCGCCTGCCCCATCAACCGGTCCAGCAGCGCCTCGACGGCGGAGGACCCGGGTTGCAGGATGGTGGCGATCGAACCGGTGTGAACGACGTCGACTCCCGCCGCCCCGGTGAGGGTGGCCAGATCGCTGGTGGCGACCCGCCACTCGATGTCGAAGTCGTACGAGGCTGTGCCGTGTGCGTCGAGGCGGGCACGAGCCACCGATGTCCGCTCTGCCCCCGCGCTTGCCGGGATCACCGTCACGCCGGACGTCTCCAGGTGCGACAGGATCACCCGCCCGGCGTCGTCGGGGCCCAACCAGGTCAGCAATCGGGCGTCGTGTCCCAAACGAGCCAGGCCGAGCGCGACGTTGGCGGGGCTGCCACCTGGGTGGGTGCCCAGCGCCTCGTCGTCCGGCCCGGTGACGACATCGAGCAGCGCTTCACCGATCACTAGTCCCCGCGCCATGGCGAGCAGGCTAGCCGGGCTGTCGAATCCCGCAGACACGTCAACTCGACCCGCGGCGGCGTGGCGTCAGCGGGGCGGCATAGTCGTGGGATGACGCAGCTTCCTTCTCCGCCGCCGGTTGTCCAGCCGCGCCGACGTCGAGGACGCGAGACGGCGTTGGACATGGTGCGCACTCTCGGCGTGATCATCGTGGCCGTCGGGGCCCTGTTGCTGGTGCTGCCGCAGCCCCCACCCATCGTGCAACCGGGCCCTGATGCCGTGGCGGCCGCCGGCCAGGCGGCCCGGAGTCTGGGGTTCGCGCCGCTCGTCGCGGCACCGTCGGACCTGGGCGCCGAGTGGTCGGTGCAGTACGCGCGCATCGAGACCACGGAGGGCGTTCTCCAGTGGAGAGCCGGATACCTCAGTCCGGACGGTCGACGGGTCGACGTCGAGCAGGCACGCGACGTCACTGTGGAATGGGTCCGCCGCGAGTCGTCACGACCCGCCGCGACGGTCGGCGCGGAGCCGACCGGTGAGGAGGCCCTCGACCTCGATACCGACCTGGGTGGCAGTGGCGTGGCCCAGGTCGAGGTCGCCGGGGTCGTCTGGTGGCGCATCGAGCGTGGTGACGGTGTCGTCGCGCTGGTACGACAGGTCGGTGACACGACGGTGATGGTGTCGGTCACGGCACGCCGGGCCCTCGCGGATCAGGAGCGGGTGGCGGCACTGCTGTCACCGGCGGACGTGGCCTCGGTGCCGGAACCCTCGTGATGGGGGCCTGCAGAGCCCTCGACGAGCGTGGCGTCGAGGCGGGCCAGGGCACCGGCCAGAATGGCCTCGCAGTGCGCGCCGAGGGCCTCGCCGCGTTCCCACAACCGCATCGACTCTTCCAGGGCCACGGTGCTCGACTCCAACTGCCGGACGACGTTGGCCAGTTCGTCTCGGGCCTGCTCGTAGCTGAGGGTGGACACGTCGGGTCCGGCGTCGCCCGAGTGGGTGCTCACGGCGCAGACTCGTCAGGGTCGAGACGGCGAGTGAGGAATGTCCCCCGGGCGACGGTGACCGCCAGCGTCGCCCCCGGCGCTGCCTGTGCCGGGTCGCGGACGACGTCGCCCGCCGACGCGGCGTGTGGGTCGTGGGCGCCGTCGGTGGTCCGGACGATCGCATAACCCCTGGCCAACGTGGCAACCGGGGCGAGCGAGCGCAGGTGGCTGACCACGTGGCCCACCTGAGTCTGGTCGGTGCGGCAGCGGCGTTTCAGGGTCGCGGCCAATCGGTGGCGATTCTCCCGAGTCACGTCGATCAGGCCGACCAGGCGACCTCGGGGGTCACCGAGTACCGGTCGTGAACGCAGATCGTGCAGCTGCCGCGCCCGCATGTCGAGCTGGCGCCGTAGGGCCGAACGGGCCCGATCACGCCCGGCTCGAATCCGAGCCAGTTCGTCGGCGACGTCCGGCACGATGCGCCGCGCGGCGTCGGTCGGTGTCGAGGCCCGGACGTCGGCGACCAGGTCGAGCAGCGGACTGTCGACCTCGTGGCCGATCGCCGACACCACGGGGGTCCGGCACGAGGCAACCGCCCGGATCAGGGTCTCACTGCTGAACGGGAGCAGATCCTCCATCGAGCCGCCGCCGCGAGCGACGACGATGACGTCCACATCGTGGAGACCATCCAGCTCGGCCAGGGCCGCGGACACCGCGGTGACGGCAGTCTCGCCCTGCACCGCCACCTCGCGGATCTCGAAGCGGACGGCGGGCCAACGCTCACGCGCATTGCTGACGACATCGTGTTCGGCAGCGCTGCCGCGGCCGCAGACCAGCCCTATGCAGGTGGGCAGGAACGGCAGGGGACGCTTGGCCGCAGCGTCGAACAACCCCTCGGCAGCGAGGCTGATCTTGAGTTGCTCGATCCGCAGCAGGAGTTCGCCCACCCCGACCGCCCGGATCTGGCGCACCGCCAGCGTGAGGGTCCCTCGCTTGGCATAGAACGTGGGTTGAACGAGGACCACCACCCGGGCGCCGTCCGACACGCTACGACCGGCCCGGTCCAGCATCGCGACGTCGACGACGGCGGTCATCGAGATGTCCGCGTCGGTATCTCGCAGCGTCGCGAACGCCGTCCGACTCCCGGTTCGCCGCTTGACCTCCACCAGTTGCCCCTCGACCCACAGTGACGGCGCCTTGTCGAGGTAGGTCGCGAGGTTGGTGGCCAGCACCCGTAGGGGCCAGGGCGCCTCGGCCGTGGTGTCGGAGGCGCGGGCCGGCAGGTCGACGGTTGTCATCGGATCAAACCTACGATGGGGGGGTGAGTACCCCCGGATCCACCAAGCGTGTCCTGCTCGCTGCCCCGCGTGGCTACTGCGCCGGGGTGGATCGAGCCGTGGTCGCCGTCGAGAAGGCGCTCGAGCTGTACGGCGCCCCGATCTATGTCCGCCGCCAGATCGTCCACAACAAGCACGTCGTCGAGACCCTGGCTGCCAGGGGCGCGATCTTCGTCCAGGAGACGTCCGAAGTACCCGAGGGCGCTCGTGTCGTGTTCAGCGCCCACGGAGTGTCGCCGCAGGTCCACGTCGAAGCGGCCGAGCGGGGCCTGCAGACGATCGACGCCACCTGCCCGCTGGTCACCAAGGTGCACCGTGAGGCAGTCCGTTTCGCGGCCGAGGACAACGACATCCTGCTGGTCGGCCATGCTGGGCACGAGGAGGTCGAGGGGACGGCCGGCGAGGCGCCGGAGCGGATCCAATTGGTGGACGGTCCGGATGACGTCGAGAACGTCACGGTCCGCGACCCCTCCAAGGTGGTGTGGTTGTCGCAGACGACACTGAGCGTCGACGAGACGATGGCCACCGTCGAACGGTTGCGTGAGCGCTTCCCGTTGCTGGCCAACCCGCCGAGCGACGACATCTGCTACGCAACCCAGAACCGGCAGGTGGCGGTCAAGAAGATCGCCCGAGATGCTGATCTGGTCATCGTGGTCGGCTCGGCCAACTCGTCGAATTCGGTCCGCCTCGTCGAAGTCGCACTCGAGAACGGCGCCGGCGCGTCTCACCGTGTCGACAAGGCCGGCGAGATCGACCCGGCGTGGCTGGACGACGTGGCGACGGTCGGTGTGACATCGGGAGCATCGGTGCCGGAGATCCTGGTCCGCGATGTTCTGGCGTGGCTCGCCGAGCGCGGGTACGTCGACTGCGAAGAGGTCGTGACGGCCGAGGAGGACCTGCTGTTCTCGTTGCCCAAGGAGCTGCGTCGTGACCTCAAGGCGGCCAAGACCGGCCGTGACTCGGCGCCTTCCGCCGGGTCGACAGGACCGGCTGACGACGCCGCCGCAGTCATGGGCGAGACGCCGGTGCCCGGCTCGAACTGAGCGGGTCACGAGACTCGCCGCTCGCCTGGGTGGGCAGGCCGAAGGCCGGACGGGGCGACCTCGATCAGCGAGTCGAGGGTGTCGTCGAGGTCGTCCCCCCACGCTGCGTCACGCTCGGTCACCAGCTCGACGGCACTGAACGACTTGACCGGCGTCTCGACGGCCCGTGGTCCGCTCACCTCGCCCGACAGCCCGAGATCGGTCATCCGCCGAGCGGTGACCAACAGCCGCTGCTCGAATGACCCGACGAACGTGTTGTAACGGGTGAAGACCGTTTCCAGGGCCTTCCCGACGCCGTCCGCGTGCTCGGCCACCTTGCCCATCCGCTGGTAGAGCTCACGCCCCAGAGTGAGCATCTGCTCGGCGTTCTCGTGCACCGCCTGCTCGCGCCACGTCATCGCCACGGTTTTGAGCAGCACCAGTAACGTCAGTGGCGATGCGAGGACCACGTGGTGGGTCATGGCGTAGTCTAGCAGGGTCGGGTCGGCGTGCAGCGCGGTGGACAGGATCGACTCGGTCGGTACGAAGCAGATGACGAACTCGGGTGAGGACGGCAGTGCCGCCCAGTACTGCTTGGACGCCAAGGTCGTGACGTGACCCCGAAGCTTGCGGGCCTGGTCCATGGCCTGGGCTGCGGGGTCGTGGGCGGTGGCGTCCGGATCGATCAGCGCCAGTGGCGCCTTGGCGTCCAGGGCCAGACCCCGCCCGCCCGGCAGCCTGACGGTCATGTCGGGTCGAATCCGACCGCCGTCGACGGACGTCATCGTCGTCTGGGTGTCGAAGTCGACGTAGGGCAGCATGCCGGCCGCCTCGACGACGCGCTGCAGCTGAACCTCGCCCCACGTACCGCGGCTGTTCGACGAGCGCAGAGCCCCTGCCAACGACGACGTCTGAGCCTGCAACCCCTCACTCATCGACACGACGCTGCGGATCTGCTCGCTGAGCTGTCCGAGGTGCGCGCTGCGGTCGGTCTCCAACTGCCCGACCTGACGGCCGATCAGCTCCAGTCGCTCGGCGAGTGGACCCAGGGCGGCGGTCAGCGCCCCCCCGGCCCGGGCCGTGTCCTCGGCGCGGCGCGCCTGGGCGACCGCGGTGTCTCGCTGTCCCTCGGCCGAGGCACGGTCCACCTCGGCGACGTGAGCGCGGGCGACCGCGGCCTGTTCGGCGGCACCGGCGCGGGCGGCCTCGGCGATGGTGGTGGCGGCATGAGCCTGGGCGACGGCGACGGAGTCCGTCGCTGCGCGGAGTCTGGACCGCAGGGCGGCCCGTACCGTCGCGGCGCCGACGAAGCTGCCGCACAGCAGTCCGACGCCGAATACGAGCAGGATCGAGGCGATGGCGGTTGCGTCCATGGGCACCACCGTGCCTGGGGGGGCGGACACAAACCGTCAGGCGCGCCTAGACTCGCCGTCTTGTGGCATTGACAATCGGCATCGTCGGCCTGCCCAACGTCGGCAAGTCCACCCTATTCAACGCTCTGACCAGCAATGACGTGCTCGCAGCGAACTATCCGTTCGCCACGATAGAACCCAACATCGGAGTCGTGGAGTTACCGGACCCACGGCTGGCGCGCCTGGCCACGGTCTTCGGCAGCGAGCGGATCGTGCCCGCCACGGTGACCTTCGTGGACATCGCCGGCATCGTGTCGGGAGCCAGTACGGGCGAGGGGATGGGCAACCAGTTCCTGGCCAATATCCGCGAGGCCGACGCGGTGTGTCAGGTGATCCGGGCGTTCCACGACGACGACGTCGTACACGTGGCGGGCCGCGTGGATCCGAGGTCGGACATGGAGACGATCAACACCGAACTCATCCTGGCCGACCTGCAGACTCTGGAGAGGGCGGTTCCTCGACTGGAGAAGGAGGTGCGGACCAAGAAGTCGGCGGCGGCCGTCCTCGATGCGGCGGTGCGAACGGTGGATCTGTTGTCGACCGGCGCCACGCTGTCAGCCGGCGCCGCCTCGGCCGGCATCGACCCGACCCTGCTGCGCGAGCTGTCCCTGCTGACCGCCAAGCCGTTCATCTACGTCTTCAATGTCGACACCGACACCCTGTCGGCTGCGCCGGACGCGGTGGCCCGACGCCGGGAGCTGGCCCAACTGGTCGCCCCGGCGGAGGCGATCGTGCTCGACGCCCAGCTCGAGTCCGACCTCGCCGGCCTGGACGATGCCGATGCCGCCGAGCTGCTGGCCAGCACGGGCCAGGCAGAACCCGGGCTGACCACTTTGGCCCGCGTCGGGTTCGCCACGCTCGGCCTGCAGACGTATCTGACCGCCGGGCCGAAGGAGACCCGGGCGTGGACGATCCCGCAGGGTGCCACCGCCCCCGAGGCGGCCGGTGTGATCCATACGGACTTCCAGCGCGGCTTCATCAAGGCGGAGGTGGTCTCGTTCGACGACCTCGTCGCCGCGGGCTCGATCGCCGAGGCGCGGTCGAAGGGCCGAGCCCGGATCGAGGGAAAGGACTACATCATGCGAGACGGTGACGTGGTCGAGTTCCGCTTCAACGTGTGACTGGTCGCCGCTGGTCCTAGCGACGTGCTCCCACAGCCGGTCGCCAGTGGACGACGTCGCGCGCCTCGAGGACGTGTCCCGCGAAGGTTCCCGTGCCGGCCTGGCAGCCGAAGTCACGGAGCACGTCGGCGGTCCGGGCGTCGTCCACCCCAGCGGCGACGACCATGAATCCCACCTGGTCGCAGAAGACCACGGTGGAGCGGATGATCGCCTGCGCGCCCCGGTCCTCCACCACAGTTCCGACCAGTGACTTGTCGATCTTGACTGTGGTGACCGGGAGGTGGCGAAGGTAGACCAGTGAGACGTGACCCAACCCGTAATCGGCTACCGCGATCTTCACTCCCATGTCGTGCAGGGCACGCAATGCCCGCCCGGCGCGCTCGGGTTCTCTGGTGAGGGACCCGACGCCGCACTCGATGGTCATCAACTCGGGCGGCAGGTCGTGTTCCCGGATCGCCGCGGCCACGGTGCTGGGTAACTCCGCGTCCAGCAGTTCGACACCCGAAACCGGCACCGACACCGTCATGCGTCGTCCCATAGCCGCCCAGCCCGCACAATCGGCGGCAGCCCGGACCAGGACCTGGCGCATGAACTCGCGGACAAGGCCGGTTCGCTCGGTCATCTCCACGAGGTCGCGAGGGCCGATGGCGCCGAATTCGGGGTGCAGCCAATAGGGCTGTGCCTCGACCCGGATCAGTGAACCGTCGCGTAGGTCGATCACCGGGGAGTACGTACATCGCACCCCGGTCGAGGGCAACGATGCGGCGAATTCGGTGAGCAGTGCGACGTGTCCCGATGTCGTCGGATCGGCGGAGGCGGCGTACACCTCGACCTCGCTGCGCCGCGCCTTGGCCCGATACATGGCGACGTCGGCTGCGCGCAGCAGAGCTGACGGTGAGTCGCCGTGAACCGGATAGGCCGCGACGCCGAACGAGGCGTACACCGAGAGCGAGACCTGTTCGAGCGCGACGGGCGGTTCCATCACCTCGGCGATCTCCTGTGCCCGCACCTTTCCGGCGCCGCCCTCCATTCCGGGAAGCAGGACCGCGAATTCGTCACCGCCCAGGCGGAACGCCTGCTCGTCGCCGCCCAACGACCCGTGGAGTCGCCTGCCCACCTCGATCAGGACGGCGTCACCGACCGGGTGACCCAGGGAGTCGTTGATGTCCTTGAATCGGTCGAGGTCGAATAGCACCAAAGTGATCGGGGCCGACGAGGAGGGACCTGCCTGGGTATGGGTCCGCAACATCTGTTGCAGACTTCGCCGATTTCCCAGACCCGTGAGTTCGTCGCTCAACGCCTGCTCGCGAATGGTGCCGAGGTCGCGTACCTCGCGCACGGTCAGCGAGATTCGGGTGAGTGAGGCGATCACCGTCCCGGCCGCGAGCACGAGGGCCAGCAGGCTGTTGCGTTGGAAGTGTTCGCCGACCAGCAGCGCCAATGCGGCCGCCGAGAACAACACCGGGACAGCCAGCACGATGAGGCCCGTGGGGCTGGCGTGACGACCGGGTCGAGGACGCAGCCAGGCCGCCCCTGCCTGCAATCCAAGCGCGGCCAGCCAGGCGGCGTCGACCGGCCCGCCGTCCTCGTATCCGACGGTCGCGGTGAGATAGGCGTACACCGTGTCGGCTCCGGCGAACAGCAGGGCGCTCAGCAGCACCGCCCACCACTGCCAGCCGATTCGCCAGCCCAACACGGCGACGGAGGCCCCGGCCGTACCCAACAGGATCAGCGCGCCGATCGGGTAGGCCAGCGTGACGATCGAGGTCAGGTCCGTACCCTCACCTGCGGCCAGAATGGGCTCGAAAGAGAGGGCGGCGACCGCGGCCGCCGTGCCGAGACCGACGATGATGCCGTCGACCATGATGCTGGACGTCATGCCCCGGTTGCTGCGCCGCAGTAGCGCCACGATGAAGGCGCACGAGGCGACGTAGTAGGTCAGCCACAAGGCGTCGGATACCGACGGATAGGGCTCGGGATCCAGATTGACGACGACAAAGCTATAGAGGCTGTCGCCTAGCGCGTACACAGCGACGGCCACGGCGTTGAGCAGCCACAGGCGACGATCCTTTGCCACGAGGAGTGGCCGCATGAGGGCCAGAAGGGCCGCGCCGATGGCGACGAACGAATAGAGATATGTGTCGAGGAACACACTGCGTTCATCTCGTCCCGTGACAACTGTCGAAACGGTGAACACCAAGAATCCCAGGAACCACGCTGCCCAGAGGGCGATCACCAGCGCTGACCTGGCAGGCGGAGCCTCGACGAATCTGGAAGCCACCAGCATGCCTCCAAACAGAAGGGGAAACCTGAGCCATCACCTTTGGGGACTCATGCCACCGTGTCAAGGACGAGGCATCCGTGGACACCGAGATCGTGCGCCGTACCATCTCGGGCAACACGACATCGATCATCGAGCCGCAGTGGACTCGATCGCCCGGCGTGCGACGTCACAGTGGACGGCGCATCTCTCGGGACTGAGGCCACAGACCCAGATGGCCGCATGACCAGCGCGGCCGCCCTCGAAGCTTCGCCACGACAGGAGTAGCCACATGAAGATCGACCACGAATTCGTCGTCCCGGCCGACGTCGACCGGGCATGGGCCGTGCTGACCGACCTCGAACTCATCGCCCCCTGCCTGCCTGGCGCCGTGTTGACGGGCTCCGACGGCGATACCTACTCCGGCAAGCTGAAGGTCAAGGTGGGCCCCGTGGTGTCCGAATTCGCCGGGACCGCCACCTTCGTCGAGAAGGACGACGTGGCTCACGTCGCCGTGATCGACGCCAAGGCACGTGATGCTCGCGGGGCCGGCAATGCCTCCGCCACCATCACGGCGCGGTTGCGTGCCGACGGCGACACCACCGTTGCGACGGTCGAGACCGACATGAAGATCTCGGGAAAGCTCGCCCAATTCGGCAGCGGCATGATCAAGGAGGTGTCGGCCAAGCTGATCGCCAGTTTCGTCACCTGCCTGGAAGGCAAGATCGCTGCCGCCGACACGTCTGCTCCCGCGGCTTCGGCACTGGCCGAGCCGCTGCCCGGCGAGGCGGACGCAGCCCTGGTGGCCGCAGACTCGACGGCTGCAGGCCCAACTGCTTATCCGGCAGTTGCTCCGGCTCCGGTGGCCACGGCTGCGGTCTCGACCGCCCCTGCCCCTGCGGCGTCGACGGTTGCCGCCGCCGAACCCGCGCCAGCAGCCTCACCCGCGCCGGCAGCCACAGCGCCGACGACTCCGGTGGCGGCGCCTGCCGAGCCGGAGGCACTCGACCTGTTCGAACTGGCCGGCAACTCCGTCGCCAAGCGGGTGGTGCCCGTCGTCGTCGGTGTCGCCGCCGTCGTTGCCGTGGTCGTCATCGTCCTCACGACCCGTTGACCACCTGGTCCGGGTCGGGCAGCAGGTCCGGGCCGGCGCCCATCAGCAGGTCACGGATCGCCTCCCGCTCGACCGCCAACAGCACGGTCGGCGTGACGGCATGGGCGGTGAGGCGGCCCCGTTGGCCGCGCAGGGTGCCCTGGTCACCGAACATCTGTCCCTGCGACACCCGGACGACGGTCTGGTCCGCGCCGTGCCCCTCGGCGCGGATCTCGACCTCGCCTGCCACGACGACGAAGTACTGGCCGACGGTGTCCCCGGGCCGGAAGATCACGGCTCCCGCGGCGAACGTGGTCTCGTCGAGCGTCGTCGAGATGGCACCCCGGCTCTTGTGATCCGCGGTGGCCTCGAACTGGAACATCCTGTCGCGCACTTCGGGAATCGAGGCGTGGGACAACGTCGAATAGTCGTAGTCGACGAAATGCATCTCGTGGGGGACCACGGCATAGAGGACCCCCTGTGGCCTGGCGTATGCCCGACCCATTTTCGCGCTCAGCAATTCGAACACCGTCGCCTCGTCGGCGGCCGCAGCGGCCGCACAGCGGCCCACCCCTTGAAGTTCGCGGACTTTGCGCCAGTCGGTCGTGTAGTCGTCGACCGTGAAGGACACGTGACGGTTATCCCGGATGTTGCGGGCCAGGATCGACGCTTCGAGGCCGAAGAAGAACAGCCGGTGAGCGTCGTTGCCGAACACGACGGTGTCGGCATGGGGCATGCCGGTGAACGACGCCGTCGAGAGGGTAATGATGTGGTGCAGGTTGAGGTAGTCGACCACCTCGCGAGGGATGGTCCGCTCGACCGTGTTCATGCCCGCTCCTCGGTCGCCCGTGATCGCCGTTGACTAGGTGCCACAGCCTACAGATCCAGCGGTGTTCTCAGCTCCATCCAGCCCGTGCGGGGGTCGACCGGGTCGATCGCCAAGATCTTCAGCTGTAATCAGAACGTGACGAACAGACCGGTCTCGGCGTCTTCCCTGCGTGCTAGCTTGACTCGACCTGGGCCTCGCGCACACCATTCTTGCGGCCTCGGGAAATGTCGAATTCACACGATGAAGGGACCTCTTGATGAGGCGAACAACGACTTCATGGGTGGCGGCCAGTGTTTTAGGCGCCCTCATTCTTGCGGGTTGTGCCAGCGGGGACAGTGACGGCGAGTCGAGCGACGGCGCCAGCGACGCCGGCGGCAGCGAGGCGAGCTCTGACGAAAGTGCTCCCGCCGCCGGCGGCGAGTTCATCGACGGCGCCCAGATGGTGGCGGTTCCGCCGCACATCGACCCCCTCCTCACCAGCGAACTCGATGGCGCCCAGGTTGCCACCGCGCTGTACGACGGCCTCACCGAATTCGCGAACGAGGACACCGGCCCGGTCCTCAAGCCCCTCGTCGCCGAGTCGTGGGAGGTCAACGAGGACGCCACCGAGGTGGTCTTCACCATCAAGGAGGGCCTGACCTTCGCGGACGGTTCGCCACTGCTGCCGTCGAACTTCAAGAAGTCGTGGGACATCGCGGCCGACCCCGAGCTGGCCGCCGACTACTCCTACCTCTACGGCCTGGTCGACGGGTACACGGAGTACGCCGAGGGCACCGCGACCGAACTGACCGGTGTCGTGGCCGACGACGAGGCGATGACGCTGACCGTCACGCTGGACCAGCCCTACGCGGACTTCCCGTCCGTCGCCTCGCACATCATCTTCTCGCCGATGCCCGACGCCCGCTTCGAACTGGAAGACCAGTCGCAGTGGGAGAAGGGCCCGATGATCGGCAACGGCCCCTTCACCATGGAGACCGCCCAGACCGACCAAGAGATCATCATCGTCCGCAACGACGAGTGGGCGGGTGACGTCTACGGCAACACGTCGTCGACGCTGGACCAGGTCACCTTCAAGATCTTCTCCGACGTGGACTCGGCTTACGCGGCCTTCGAGGCCGGCGAGACGCAGAGCTCGACCATCCCCGGTGGCGTGTACGCCACGGCGACGTCGACCTACGGCAACACCTCCGAGACCAAGTTGCTGGCCAGTTACCACTGGGTCTACGGCATGCGTGACGAGGACCCGCTCGGTGGTGAGGCCAACGCCAAGCTGCGCCAGGCCATCTCGTTGGCCATCGACCGCGACGGCATCAACGATGCGGTCTACGACGGCAGCCGTGCGATCTCCACCAGCATCACCCCGCCCGGCATCCCGGGCTTCGAAGAGGCACTCTGCGAGTTCTGTGTCACCGACATGGACGCCGCCAAGGCACTGCTCGCCGAGTTCCAGGCCGAGGGCGGCACCGTCCCCGAGGGCATCAAGTTGACCTTCAACGCCGGTGCCGGTCACGAGGACGTCGCCGCGATCTACCAGGCCAACCTCGAAGAGCTGGGTGTCACGGTGACCCAGGATCCGCTGTCCTCGGAGACCTACTTCGACACCCTGCGTGACGGCAGCTGCCCCGGGATCTGCCGCGCCGGCTGGTTCTGGGACTACCCGATCTACGACAACGGCATGTACGACCTGTTCCACGTCGACTCGATCGGTGGCAACAACCTGGGTTTCTACGACTCGGAGGAGTTCAACACCGCCGTGGACACCGCGCGGGCCACGGTGGACGACGAAGAGCGGCAGAGCCTGTTCCGCGAGGCGGAGAACATCTTGCTGAACGTCGACACGGCGGTCATCCCGACCAACTGGTACTCGGGTGACCAGGTCTACGCCGACAACGTCGAGGGCTACGAGCAGGAAGCCCTGGGCTGGATCCGGTACGAGACCCTCGTGGTTAACTGACCGCCCGACATCAACGACAGAAGTACCTGAACCACTTCACAGCACCCGTTGACTGCTGCGGGGCTGGTGACCGGGTCCACCGGTCACCTCGCCCCGCTCCTCATTCCCCAGGAGAGTGGTCATGACCACGTACATCGTGCGTCGGGTCCTACAGCTGTTGCTGGTCGTGTGGGGCGCCCTGACGATCATCTTCTTCCTGTTCTTCACGCTGCCCGGCGATCCGACGGAGCTGTTGCTGGGAAGTGAGAAGGCCAATCCGGTCGCGCGTGAGCTCGTCGCCGAGCGCTACGGTTTGAACGACCCGATCCTCGTCCAGTACGGGAACTACCTCCTGCGTGTCGTCACCGGGGATCTCGGGGAATCGTTCAAGGACCGGACCAGTGTCAACGAGGTCCTGGAACGAACACTGCTGGCCAGCCTTCGCCTGGGTTTCTGGGCCCTGGTCTTCGAGATCACACTGGGCATAGCCACGGGCATCTACTCAGCTGTTCGAAAGTATTCATTCGGGGACTCCCTCGTCACTGTCTCGACGGCTGCCGTCAGCGCGATCCCCGTCTATGTCCTGGGCCTGCTGTTCCAACGAACCTTCGGCGTCCTGCCCAATCAAAACGGATTCCCATCGTGGTTGCAGCTTCCCACCAACGGAATAGGCCCGGACACGTGGTTCCTGTTGGTGATTCCGACGGGGGACCAGTGGAAGTACCTCATCCTGCCGGCGATCACCCTGGCGTCGGTGTCGACCGCAGTCGTCGCCCGGATCACCCGGACGACCATGATCGACGTCGAGAAGGCCGACTACATGCGGACAGCCCGCGCGAAGGGGCTCAGCGAGCGTTCGGTCCTGGTGGGGCACGGCCTTCGTAACGCTCTGATTCCGGTCGTCACCTTGATCGCGATCGACATCGGGACCGTCATCGGCGTGGCCATCCTCACCGAAACGGTCTTCAATTGGCCGGGGATCGGCAGTCGGATCGCGCGCGCCATCCCGCAGCGGGACTTCTCGATCATCCTGGGGCTGTCCATCGCGGTGACTCTGCTGTACGCGCTCGCCAACCTGCTGGCAGACCTGCTGTACGCCTATCTCGATCCCCGGGTACGCCTGGGTGCGAAAGGGGTCGATCGATGAGCCTGCCTCTCCTACCTGCGACATCGGATGCCGCGCTGACCCTGCCCGACGTTCCGGGCTTCTGGTCGGACGCGTGGCGCCAGTACCGCCGTAATCGGTTGGCCGTCACCGGCCTGGTGTTCATCGTGTTGTTGATCATTCTGGCGATCTTCGCCCCGGTCATCACGATCTACGACTACGAGGCGATCAACACCGACGACCGGAACCTGTCGCCGCTCAGCGGGGACCACTGGTTCGGTACGGACAACGTGGGACACGACGTCTTCTCCCAGATCGTCTACGGCATTCGCGTGTCGCTGCTGGTGGGATTCATGGTCGCCTTGTTCTCGACGATTCTGGGGACACTCCTCGGCGCCGTGTCGGGGTACTTCGGCGGCACGCTCGACTCGGTACTGATGCGACTCGTCGACATGTTCCTCGCCATCCCCTACATCATCCTGACGGTGGCGTTCATCGGAGTTCTCGGCCGCGGCCTCAACGCCGTCATCATCGCGCTGATCCTGACAGGGTGGTTCGTCACAGCCCGCGTCGTGCGAGCGATCTTCCTGCAACTGAAGGAACAGGAGTTCGTCCAGGCCGCTCGCGCGCTCGGATACAGCCGCAGTCGCATCATGTTCCGACACATCCTGCCCAACGCGCTGCAGCCCATCATCGTGTACGCGACGCTCAGTGTCGCCGGCGCCATTCTTGCCGAGGCCGCGCTCAGCTTCTTGGCCATCGGAGTACTGCCCCCCACCCCGTCGTGGGGGTTGCTGGTGGCCGAGAACAAGGGCCTGCTCGCTACCCTTCCCCACCTGGTGTTCTTCCCAGGTGGAGCCATCTTCCTCACGGTCCTCGCGTTCGTCTTCGTCGGAGACGGTCTGCGCGACGCCCTCGACCCCCGACTGCGAGGCTGACGATGACCGCTACCGCCAATGGGGGTGGAGACCCGCTGCTGTCCGTCCAGGACCTCACGGTCGCCTTCAACACCTCCAGTGGGACCGTGAAAGCCGTCAACGGGATCAGCTTCGACGTTCGCCGTGGTGATGTGTTGGCCATCGTCGGCGAGTCCGGGTCGGGGAAGAGTGTCTCGTCACTGGCCCTGATGGGGCTGCTGCCGAGTTCTGCCACCATCGGCGGTCAGGCGCTGTGGAAGGGTCGAGACCTGCTGAGTCTGCGGGATCGTGACATGCGAAGCCTACGTGGGCGGGAGATCGCGATGATCTTCCAGGACCCGTTGTCGGCGTTGAACCCGGTGCACCGGGTCGGGCGCCAGGTGGGCGAGGTGCTGCGGATTCACGAGGGGTTGTCCGGCAGGGCGGCGCGACGTCGAGCCGTCGAATTGCTGGACCTGGTGGGCATCCCGCAGCCGGAACGCCGAGTGAATAACTATCCCCACGAATTCTCGGGCGGTATGCGCCAGCGCGTCATGATCGCCATGGCCATCGCCTGCAAGCCGGATCTCGTCATCGCCGACGAGCCCACCACCGCGTTGGACGTGACAGTGCAGGCCCAGGTCCTCGAGGTCCTCACGTCGATCAAGGACGAGATCGACTCGGCGATCATCCTCATCACCCACGACCTGGGCGTAGTGGCGGGCATGGCCGACTCGGTACTGGTGATGTACGCCGGGCGCCAGGTCGAGCGGGGCACCACCGATCAGGTCTTCTACGAGACCGCCCACCCCTATACCGAGGGTCTGCTCGCGTCGCTGCCCCGGATGGATTCTGACGGCGCAGTCGAATTGGTCCCCATTCCTGGGTCGCCCCCCTCGTTGCAGCGGATTCCCACCGGGTGCGCGTTCAACCCCCGATGCCGATATGTCCAGGACGAATGCCGATCCGATATTCCCGAATTGCGGTGGATCAGTTCGGCCCACCATCAGGCGGCCTGCCACTTCGCCGACGAGTTGAGCCTCGCAGGAGCGCGCGCGTGAACGAATCATCCGTCCTGACGGCCACCGACGTCGTCAAGGAGTTCCCGATCCGCGGTGGCGTCTTCGGCGGGACGATCGCCAAGGTCCAGGCGGTCTCGGGCGTCAACCTGACGCTGCAGCCCCGCGAGACGCTGGGCCTGGTGGGGGAGTCGGGTTGTGGCAAGTCGACGTTGGGTCGGCTGCTGATCAACCTCATCCGACCGACGAGCGGATCGGTGGCGTTCGAAGGGTCCGACATCTCCAGGTTGTCCGAACGCGAGATGCGCGCGATGCGTCAGCGACTCCAGATGGTGTTCCAAGATCCGTACGCGTCGCTGCAACCCCGGATGACCATCGGACAGACACTGTCCGAGCCGTTGCTGGTCCATCACGGCATTCGGGGTGCGGCGGCGCAGACTCGAGTACACGAACTGCTGGAACTGGTCGGTCTGGCCCCCGAATTCGCTGCTCGCTTCCCTCACCAGTTCTCCGGTGGTCAGCGCCAGCGAGTGGGGATTGCCCGGGCCATGGCACTCAATCCGACCGTGGTCGTCCTCGACGAACCGGTGTCCGCGCTGGACGTCTCCATCCAGGCGGGTGTCGTCAACCTGCTCCGGCGGTTGCAACGCGAACTCGGCCTGGCCTACGTCTTCATCGCCCACGACCTTTCCGTCGTCCGGCACATCTCGGACCGGGTCGCCGTGATGTACCTGGGCAAGATCGTCGAGACGGGCACTCGAGAGGACCTGTACGAACGCCCGGCGCACCCGTACACCCAAGCCCTGCTGTCAGCGGTGCCACTGCCCGACCCGCGCAAGGAACGGCAGCGCAAGCGGGTCGTGCTGCAGGGTGACGTGCCCAGTCCGATAGACCCGCCGTCGGGTTGCCGCTTCCGTACCCGGTGCTGGAAGGCCCAGGACGTCTGCGCGACAACCGAGCCGCCGCTGACCGACCCGGGTGTCGGGCACCAGGTCGCCTGCCACTTCGCCGAGGTCGTCAGCGTCGTCTGACGTGTCCTCACGATTCGTTGTCCCGTTCGGCGGCGGTGGAGATGCACACCTCGTTGCCGTCGGGATCGGCGTACACCCACCACGACGGAGCGAACTCGGCGGTGACCAGTCGGCCGCCTGCCGCCTCGACGGCCTGACGCCGTTGATCCGCATCGGCCACGCCCACGGTGACGTCGACGTGCAGCCGATTTCGGCCCGGCGCGGGTGAGTCGGTCTGCTGGAACCACACGCGCGGACCCAACCCTCCCGGGTCGACCAGAGCGTCGGCGAACCCGTCTTCGGTGACCGGCTGGAAGTCCAGGGCCGCCTGCCAGAAGGGCAGGATCCGCTCGACGTCGGTGGTATCGATACCGATCTCGACGACGACCGGGCGGGCCGCCAGTGGCGTGGCCCCCGCCCCCGCGGCCAACTCGGTGATGCGATGGGCCAACTCGATGTCCAGCTGCGTGATGCCCGGGGCGTCGTGGGTCGACAGTTGCCATCTGAGGCGCCGCCATCTCACGTCGGCGTCCGGATGGTGGTCCATCTCCTCGGCGACCTCGAAGACCTGAGCGATCAGTCGGATCGCGGTCGGAACGTCGGGCGCGTCGTGGCGGGCGTGCAACGCCTCGCCCGTGGTCACCCAGTGCGGCAGGTCCTGTAGTTGGGCGGTGATGTCGTCATGCGTCAAACGCCGAGAGGTCACCCGACCACCATCTCCTGTGTGATGCCGGGCTACAAGCCGACAGGCGTCGAATGGCAACCTGTGGCGGTGCCCGAGACCCTCATCGTCGCTGCCGCCATCGTCGACTCGCTGGCGCAGCCGCGCCGACTCGTCACCGCTCGCCGCATCGCACCGCCACGGTGGGCCGGGTGGTGGGAGTTCCCCGGCGGCAAAGTGGATCCCGGCGAAACCCCGATCGCCGCCTTGCATCGTGAGATAGACGAGGAGGTCGGCGTCACTGTTCGCCTCGGTGCGGAGTTGCCAGGGTCGGTACATCGCGAGGGTATCCGGGTATGGCCGATCGACGACGGTCTCGTGATGCGGGTATGGCTGGCGGAGGTCACCTCGGGCACGCCCCTCGTCCGGGACGAGCACGACGACCTGCGGTGGCTCGCGGCGGGCGAGCTCGATTCGGTCCGATGGCTGCCCGGAAACGTCGCGATCCTCGGCGCGGTCCGCGCCTTCCTGACCGACGCCGCGAGCCTGTCAGCCTGAGCGGCTGGTCCGCCACAGGTCGATACCGGAATCGGCAGCCAATGTGTCGATCTCGGCGAGCTCGTCCGGGGTGAAGTCGAGGCGCTGGATCGCGGCAACGCTGTCGTCGAGCTGGGCGACGCTGCTGGCGCCGATCAACACCGAGGTGACCCGTGGGTCCCGAAGTGCCCACGAGAGCGCGAGCTGGGCCAGCGACTGGCCACGTCCGGTCGCGATCTGGTTGAGGCCGCGGATCCGGTGCAGGGTCTCGTCGTTGAGCATGTCGGGGTTCAGCGAGGACGGTCGGGCGGCGCGCGAGCCGTCAGGGATGCCGTCGAGATACTTGTCCGTCAGCATTCCCTGGGCGAGGGGAGAGAACGCGATACAGCCGATCCCCTCGTGGCCGAGGGTGTCCAGCAAGTCGTCCTCGATCCACCGATTGAGCATCGAGTAGGACGGCTGGTGGATGAGCAGCGGGACGCCCATGTCGCGCAACAACAGGGCGGCGTCCGCGGTTCGCTCGGCGGAGTAGGACGAGATGCCCGCGTACAGGGCGCGCCCGGAATGGACGGCGGTCGCCAGTGCACCCATGGTCTCTTCGAGGGGTGTGGTGGGGTCGAATCGGTGGCTGTAGAAGATGTCGACGTAGTCGACCCCCATCCGATCCAGGCTTTGATCGAGACTGGACAGGAGGTACTTGCGCCCGCCGCCGCCCTGCCCGTACGGGCCGGGCCACATGTCGTAGCCGGCCTTCGTCGAGAGGACCAGCTCGTCTCGATAGGGGGCGAAGTCCTCGGCGTAGATGCGACCGAAATTGAGCTCGGCGCTGCCGTACGGCGGACCGTAGTTGTTGGCCAGGTCGAAGTGGGTGACGCCCAGATCGAAGGCCCGCCGCAGGATCGCCCGCTGGACGTCGAGACGGTTCACGTCACCGAAGTTGTGCCATAGGCCCAGGCTGACGGCGGGCAGGTCCAGCCCACTCCGTCCGGTCCGGCGGTAGGTCATCGACTCGTAACGGTCCTCGGCGGCAGTCCACGGCATGGGGATCATCCTGCCGCCTTCACCCGACCAGCAGTACCGCCACCTCGTCGTCGGCCAAGCCCCGGTCCGAGACCCCGGGACGTGATCGCGTGCTCAGCGGGCGGACGCCCAGAGTGGACCTTCGGGCGTCCGCCTCGCTGACTGCGTTAGCGGTGTGTCTCAGGCTGCCGGTGTGAGTGCCGGGTAGTCGGTGTACCCCTTATGGTCGCCACCGTAGAAGGTGGCGGGGTCGGGCTGGTTGAGTTCGGCTCCGGCGCGGACCCGGTCGACGTAGTCGGGGTTGGCCAGCACGAGCGAACCCACGGTGATGACGTCCGCGAGACCGTTGCTGATGTCGGCGACGCGAGCGCTCAGCTCCGCGCCACCCCGGTTGACCAGCAGTGTCGTGGGCCACAGGTTGCGGATTTGACGAAGCAGGTCGTCGTCGCCGCCGTGGGCGATGTGCAGGTAGGCGAGGTTCAGCGGGGCGAGCGCGCTGACCAGTGCCCCGTACAGCTCGCTCACGTCGTCCTCGACCATGTCGTTGAACGAGCTGCCGGGCGACAGCCGTAGCCCGGTACGCTCCGCGCCGATCTCCTCGACCACTGCGGCGACGACCTCGACGGCGAAGCGGATGCGGTTGGCGATGGACCCGCCGTAGGAGTCGGTGCGCTGGTTGGCGTTGGTCGACAGGAACTGCTGGATCAGGTAGCCGTTGGCGCCGTGGATCTCGACGCCGTCAGCGCCGGCCCGGATCGCGGCACTGGCGGCCCGGCGGAAGTCGGCGACCGTCTCGGCGATCTCGGCCTCGGTGAGGGGACGGGGCTCGGGCATGGGCTTGGGTCCGCCGAGGGTGTACATCACGCCTGCGGGCTGGACCGCTGACGGGGCGAGGGGCTGGCGGCCCTGCAAGGTGTTGTCCGGGTGCGCGATCCGCCCGGCGTGCATGATCTGGATCACGATGCGTCCACCGGCGGCGTGAACGGCGTCGATGACCTGACGCCAGCCCTCCACCTGCTCGTCGGTGTAGATGCCAGGGGTGAACATGTATCCCTGACCGTCGTCAGAAGGTTGTGTCCCCTCGGTGATGATCAGTGCGGTCGAGGCTCGCTGTGCGTAGTACTCGCTGTTCAACGGCGTCGGAACGCCGTCGGCGGTCGCCCGGTTGCGAGTCATGGGTGCCATCGCCAAGCGGTGCGGTAGGGCGAGGGCCCCGGCGGTTGTGGGCTGCCAGAGCGGAGCGATCTCTGCCGACGAACTGACTGAAGTAGTGGTCACTCGCCATACAAGAGCTCTCCGAGACGAGACATTCCCGCGTCAGATCAGCTCGGCGTACACCACGATGTTGTCCCGATAGTGACCCGTTGCCCGATCGAACGAACCACCGCACGTGATCAGTCGCAGCGTCGGCCCCGGGGTGGGCCCGTACACCGCGGCGGTCGGGAACGAGTCCTTCGGGTACTGCTCGCGTGCCGTCACCCGGAACGTCAGCAGTGAGCCGTCCGCGCGTGCGACCTCGATGTCGTCACCGATCGACACATCGCCGAGTCGGTAGAACGCCGCAGGACCGGACGACGAGTCCACGTGGGCGGCGATGACCGCAGGACCCACCTGCCCGGGTTGGGTGGACCCGACGAACCACCCGGCGGTTGCCGGGTCCTCGGGGGGAGCCACCGCGCCGTCGTCGGTCAGGCCGAGTTCGACCAGTACCGAGCCGATATCGACGGCCGGCACCCGCACCTCGATCGGTGCGGCCTCGGCAACGGCCCCGGCGCGGGCACCGATCGGGGCGGGGCGCAGATCGGTGGTCGCGATTCTCGCCCCTGGCTCTGCCGGGATCACCTCGGGTGGTGGCGCGCCGGACTGTGAGGGCGGCACCCGAGGAACGTCCTGGGCGCCGGGCGCGACGTCGGCTGGCACCGTCGACTCGTCGGGTGACGCGCCCGATCCGCAACCGGCCAGCAGCACCGCCGTCACCCAGGCTGCGCAGACGGCCGCCGCCCGCCGACGGTTCACGCCGCCCTCGACGAGCTCAGGTCACTGATCACGGTCACCCCGAGGCCCGTCGGTCGGCGCCGCGAGTGGGGCCGCCCACCGTTGAGGCGATTGCGCACGCCCCACACGGTGACCCGGGCGAGTGCCTCGACCACGACGGCCCGGCTCATCTTCGAGCGGCCGGCGACCCGCTCGGTGAACGTGATCGGGACTTCGGCGACACGGAACCCTGCGCGCCGTGCCCGATCGGTCAACTCGATCTGGAAGCAGTACCCGTCCGAGTCGCTGGACAGCGCCTCGATGGCCACCAGGACATGACGCCGGTAGGCCCGGAATCCTGCGGTGGCGTCGCGTACCCCGACCCGCAGGGCAAGGGACACGTAGAGATTGCCCAGCCGTGACAGCGCCGATCGGGCCAGCGGCCAACCCTCGACGACGCCGCCGGGGACGTAGCGGGACCCGATCGCGACGTCTGCCACGCCCAACGCAGCGAGCAGCGCGGGAATCCGCTCGGGTGGGTGCGACAGGTCGGCATCCATTTCCAGCAATGCCTCGTATCGCCGGTCCAGCCCCCACGCGAACCCGGCCCGATAGGCGGCACCCAGACCGTTCTTGCCCGGGCGTCGTAGCACGTGGACGCGTGAATCGACGGCTGCGATCCTTGACACCAGATCACCGGTGCCGTCCGGACTGTTGTCGTCGACCACGAGGACGTGGAGATTGGGTGCTGCCGAGAGGGTGCGCTCGAGGACTTCGCCGATCGTCGCGACCTCGTCGTAGGTGGGGATCACCACGAGGCTGCGCATCAGTGGACCCTGCGGAGGTGCCTGGCGCCGCGGCTGGGGCGACGCATGACGAGCAGGGCGATCGCCGTCGCCACGACAAGCGCGCCGGTGATCCAGGCAACGCTGAGCATCGCCAGGGGGCTCGGTTCGGTTGCCGCCGTGGCACCGAATCCGGTGTCCACGCCGCCGATGACCGGAGCGGCTGGTGCCCCGGCCGCGTCGGACACCAGCGACATGGCTGCCGCTCCCGACAGCATCGTCACCCCTGGCGAGTCCACCACTGCGGTCAGGTCGCCGGCCGGGCTCTCGGTGTCCAGCAGCAGAAGGGTATTGACCGAGCCGGCCTGGAGGGTGACCGACATCTCGGCTCCGTCGGGTGCGTCCTTGGTCACGACGTCCAGCGTCCAGGGGCCCGACGGCACCGCGGCGTAGTCGGTGACGGTGGCGAAATCCGCGTCGCGAACCAGGGGGGCACCGCCGCTGACGGTGAGGTCCACGGCTCCGGCTGACTCGTCTGCGTTGATGAACCTCACCCGTGCGCCGCCGCGCGCCGGCGGTGTGAGGTCGTCCGTGATCAGAACGCTACGGACGTCGTCGTCTGCACCGAGCCCGGCCACCGTGTAGGCGCTACCGGCTTCGAGTACCGCCGACATGGTCAGGGCCGCAGGCGTCTGCGGTGACGCTCCCCTCGGGCGCCAGCTGAACACGTACGACCCGGGGACGGCGCCGACGTAGTCGGAGACGGCGCCGTATCCGATGTCGCGCAGCAGGATGGAGTCCTTGCCGTCGAACGGTGCGACGTACACGTCCATCGGGGTCGTCGTCGGCGAGAGATGGGCCAGGCGGATGGCAGCGGTGGTCGAACCCGCCGGCCGACTCGTCGCTCCGGCCGCCGGCGCCGAGGCAACGACTGCGGCAACGGCGAGCAGGGCCGATGCGGCACGCAGGGGATTGATGATCATGAAGGCTCCTTGGTGGTATTCGCTGGTGCTGCCTGCGTGGTTGGTGTCCGTACAACTGATGTGCTCTCACCCGGGGCGCGGGGCGGTACCGAGATGACCGTGCC
Source organism: Micrococcales bacterium (assembly GCA_031398915.1). Classification (GTDB taxonomy): domain Bacteria; phylum Actinomycetota; class Actinomycetes; order Actinomycetales; family JBBAYJ01; genus JANNOG01. The sequence goes on from JANNOG010000032.1 coordinate 81,275, forward strand.
CTCGGCCGTGACGGTGGCCGCCACCGAGACGGCGGATTGCCGGTCGAGCCATTCCTCGAACGACCCGAGGACTCCCTGGCTCGCCAGGGCGGCTGTCCGGACGACCGCGACCCGCCGCTGGGCGTCGAGATCCTGTTCACCGTCGACGACCGGGAAGTCCGAGACGGTCAACGACCAGTCCTGGCTGGCGCCCGCCACGATGGTGAGCAGCCGCTCGTCCACGTCTCCGGCGAGGAGCAGGGCCAGGGCCGGGTCCGCGATCGTGATCCGGGGGTTGCGCCGAAGGGCCTGTGCGGCGGCCACGCGTCGCGCCGTCTGCTCGGCCGCGTCCTGTGCCGTCGGCAGTGACGCCAGCCCGCCCGGCACGATCCGCCGGATCTCGACCGTCGTCTCGGCGACGCCGTTCGCCTGGAACTGCGCGACCGTCACCGAGTTCTGCAGGGCCAGCGTGACGTCATCACCGGGTGAGTCGTTTCGACGCATCGAATCGGTCACCACGACGTAGTCGTAGTCACGCCACCCGTTGGGCGACAGCGCCTCGACCGCCGGGTCGGTGTCGACCTTGTAGGCCCACACCACGTTGGATCGGTCGAAGCCGGCCTCGACCAGGTCGACCCAGAACGCGTCGTCGACCATGAGCCGGTTCTCTCGCGACAGGTTGCCCTCCAGCCACGTCCCGGCTGCAATGACCGGTCGATTGGGCTGATAGAGGAACAGGCCGCGCAGCCCGACCGCCCAGCCCGGGGCGGCTGCCACCGCGGCCACGACCATGATCGAGACGAGCGGAGCGAACGGTCTCGTCGCCAGGCTCATCCGTGGCACTCGTGCCCAGGTAGGCCACCACGTCACCGATCGTTGCCGCATCGCCTCGTCGGCCATGCCGCCGACCAGTACGGCTGCCAGTGGTAAGGCGCCGATGATCAGTGGCACCGGCAGGTAGCCCGGGCGCAGCAGGGTCAGCGCCAGGATCGCGAAGCCGACTGCGACGGCGCGCAGTCGCCGGACGGCCAGTGCGATCGGCGTGAGCACGAGCGCCAGCGTCGGCAGGATCACGTCGAGGCCCAGCCAGACGTCCAGGGTGGCTCGGTTGGCGCTCGCGGGATCGAAGACGCTGCCCCCCGATTCGCGGCCCAGCAACTGGAACCGCAGCCCGTCGAGCAGGCTCACCTGGCCCGGTTCTGGTATCAACTCGCCCTTGAGCAGTGCCAGTAGGACATAGGCGGAGCCCACGGCGATCAGCAGCGACGCCACCACCGCCAGGGTGTACCGCCTGGTACTGCGGTGGGTCGACTGCCACATCAGCAGAGCCACCGCGGGCAGCAACAGCAGGAAGGTCTCCTTGGTCAGCACGGCCGCCGCGAAGGCCACGGCGGCACCCGCCATCTCGGCGAGGCGCTGCCCCGGCGATGCGGCGAGCCACAGGGCCAGCAGCAGCCACAGCACCGCGATGTTGTCCAGGAACACGGTCCGATGGAACTGGATCGCCAGCGGCGAGAGCGCGAAGACGAGGACGGCCACGGCAGTGGACCACCGGGCCAACCGCAGCCGCCGGCACAACGCCCACAGCACGACGACGCTGAGCAACTGGACCACCAGCATGAACTCCCGGCCCACGTCCACGGCGTGGTCGACGCGACCGAACGCCCCGGTCGCCTCGGCGTATCCGGCCAGCTGCAACCAGCCGAGCGGCGGGTGGTCGTACCAGTAGGTGTAGTGCGTGAGGTCGCCCAGCGTGACCACTGCCCAGGCCTGCGCGACGTACGTCCCCTCGTCGTCGATCACCTGCGGGTTGCCGAACATGTTGATGGCATGTGCGGCAGCGGCGACGAGGAGGAGGAGTCCGAGCACCAGGATGGACGCGCGGCGCTCGGCGAGATGGCGCCCGAGCGACCGGAGCCGGGAGGAGCCGGTCGTCGTCGCTGCGTCCGGCGGTGCCGCCGAGCCGGTCAGCCGGTCACCGGCGCGCGTCAGGATGGTGAGTGCCGTCACGAGCGGGCACCCACCCGAGCGTCACGGATGTCGATGACGTCCGGCTGCGTCGAGCGGTGGGCGTTGGCGTGCGAGGTCTTCTCCCAGCTGCCGTCGCCGCGTAGCTCGCGGACCACAGCCCGGACCGCCGCGAACGAGAGCAGTACCTGGTAGGGGACCGTGCCGAGGACGAGGCGCAGATAGTCGCGCGCCCGGGCCCGGATGCCGTAGAGGCCGCAGAATTCGTGGAAGCCCACCAGCTCGACGAACAGCGTGACCAGGGTGGGGATGAGCGGGATGTAGGTGACCAGCGCCACCCACACCGGCAGGTCCAGGAACACGATCATCAGCAGTGACACCGGTACGAGGACGCCGGTGAGGGCTTGGAGGAACGGCATCGTCAGCGTGTATCGGGCCAGAGCCCGCTGGCGCCAGGTGGGCAGTGCTCGCCATACGCCTTTGCGAAGGACCTGCAGGAAGCCCTGATGCCAGCGGGTCCGTTGCTTGACGAACGACGTGACGGTGTCCGGCGTCTCTTCCCGGGTCACGATCTCGGCGTCATAGGCGACGGCCACCGTCGCACCGAGCGTGGACAGCCGTACCCCCAGTTCGCAGTCTTCGGCCAGGCACGTCTCGTCCCAGCCGTCGACTGCCCGCAACAGTTCGGTGCGGGCGAAGACGGTGTTGCCACCCAACGGGATGAATCGTTGCGAGGCGTGGAAGTGGAGGCGACTGCGGAACCAGAAGTAGTACTCCAGCACGTTGCGCAGGGCGAACCAGCTGGACTGGGCGTTCATCAATTGCACCCCGCCCTGGACGACGTCGGCGCCCGTGCTGGTGAACCGGGCATCGACCCGCCGTATCAGCTTGGGATGGACCTCGTCCTCGGCGTCGAAGACACCGGTGATCTCGCCCCGACAATGTCGGAGGGCCAGATTGAGGGCTTTTGGCTTGTTCTTGGGGACGCTGTCGTCGACCAGTACGCGAATGATGTTCGGGTGGCGATCGGCTGCCGCCCGGGCGACCGCTTCGGTGCCCGGGTCGTCATGACCGACTACGGCGATGATCTCGAAATCCGGATGGTCCGTGGCGGCCAAAGTGTCGAGTGTGTCGCCTAATACTGCCTCTTCGTGCCGAGCCGGGACGATCAACGAGAACGACAGCCGGGTGGGTTCGTCGTCGCGGCCGAATGCCGTACGAGTGAGTGACTCGGGTGTCCGCCAGGCGTGCAGCATCCACCACACCGTGGTGCCTGCGACGACGGTCAGCAGCAGCGCCACCGCGAGGACGACGGCGTACACGACGACGTCGAGGGCGCCGATCGCGTCGCCGGTGACCATCGGCGGCCTGCCCAGGTCGACACGGTTCGGGGCCGCATCGGGTGAGGTCACGACGGCTTGCGGGGTGAGCAGCGGGGTTGGGTCCGCCGCTGACGAACCCTGGGCCGTGGCTTGGGCCGTGGCGGGTCCCGCGATCGCGAGGAACGCCCATGTGAGAGCGCAGAGCGCCACCACGAATCGAATGATCGACAATCCGGTGACTGGAATGGTGAGTGCTCGGGGGGCGCGTGGAGTCCGGGCCGCAAGGGCCATGATTCCAGGTCCTTCCTGATGGGGACGCAGTGCCGGGGCGTTATCACCACGTATTCGTGGCGCAGCCGACCCCGGATTGCCCCAATGGAGTGACTCAACTCACCAACATTGACAGGGTGTGTCGGATGCGATCGCGTGTTAAGGCGGACGAGTATCCGGTTGGGGATTCGCTTGATCCAATTGTTGGACATGCCCCACCTGTCGCTGACGCGCGGCGAGGGTCACTACGCCGATCGTGACCCACACGGCATTCAGCGTCGCCGCAGACCACACCTCACCCTCGACGGCTGCCACCCCGAGGCCGCCGGACCCGAACACGTTGAGCAACTGAAATGGGCGCCCTCGTCCACTCAACCGCCCCGTCGACACCAGGCCGTAGGCGAGCAGTAGGGCCACTGTCCCGCTCCAGCCCAGCACGGTGGCGACGATGGTGAACGTCATTCGCGCCCGACGAGGGCGTACGCCCGCACGGCGATCGTGCCGAAGCGTCGAACCGGCAGCGGGGCGGCATGGAAGCGAACGTCCGCCAGGCCGACCAGCGCGGCCAGGTTGGTCAGATGCTCGACCACCGGGATCCCGGCCGCCAGCAGGCCGGTGTGGGCGGGTCGGGTGCCGTCCGCCATGTCGTCGATGTTGACCGAGTCGATGCCGACCAGGCGGGCGCCCGCCTCGACCAACCAGGCGGTTGCCTCCCGATCGAGGAAGGGGGCCGGGTCACCGTAGGTCGGCGTGCGCCAGTGGCGATCCCATCCGGTGAGGATCAACACCGCTGCGCCCTCGACGCGCGATCCCTTGAGGTCGCCGACGCCCACTCCGCGAGCAGGCGAGTTCCGGACGTCCACGACGACGGTGGGCAGATTCACCGTGGCCGCCAGGTCGACGCCGGCCAGATCCTGTCCGTCGGCGAAGCGATGCCAGGGCGCATCCAGATAGGTGCCGGTGTTGCCGACCATCTCGATCCGGGCGATCTCGAACTGCGTCCCCTCGGCGTAGACGGCCGTCGATGCGTCACGAGACAGGTGAGCGGAGACGATCGGCCCGGGCAGGCCGGGATAGGTCGTCATGCCCGCCTCGATCGGGTGGGAGAGGTCGACGATCCGGACGTCTGAAGCCGGACGGATCGGGTCGGTGGTCGGGTTTGCTGTCATGGGCACATCGTGGCGCCCTCGCCGGGTCACCGGAGAGCGTCGG
>JANNOG010000067.1:0-25837 GCA_031398915.1 Micrococcales bacterium
GTCGTTGGTTCGATCCCAACCGGGCGCGCGGCTCTGACCAGCAGCCTTGTTATGGAAGCGGCGTTTTGAGTCACGGTCTACCTGTAGACGCTTCCTCGCGGACCAGCGGCAAAAACGACCACGAGGAGGCGGTCGTCGATGACCTCATAGATGACGCGGTAGTCACCGATGCGGATGCGGTAACCAGGGCGACCCTGCAAGGGCTTACAACCTGGGGGGCGTGGATCGTCGGCAAGGAGGTCGATGCCTGCCAGTACGCGGCGACGGATCGCGGGGTCCAGCTTCCGAACCTGCTTGGCAGCGCTCGCCATGTACTCGATCGCGTAAGGTCGCGCGCTCACCGCGCGGCGTCGAGCTGAGCTGCGACTTCGGCCTTGACCTTGGCGTCGATCACCTCACCCAGCCCGGCGAGCACGTCGGTCATGGACACCCGCGTGCCGTCGTCATCGGCTTTGGCCGCGTCATAGGCGGCGATATCTGCAGCGTCTTCAGCCGCTTCCAGCGCCGCCCGCATCTTGTCGTACTCCTCAGGATCGACCAGAACAGCGGCGCGACGGCCATTACGTGTCAAGGTCACTGCCCCATGAGTGCGCCGCACCCGATCGACAACCTCAGCGAGGCTGCCGCGGGCCACCGTCACCGCAATCTCGTTCACCGTCACACTGTACGTTCTGTACGCCGACGAGCCAACCGCCCCATGGTTACCCCCGGTGGCCGTCCGGGTACACGGCCAGCGATGAACATCCGCCTGCAACTGAATGATCCATTCCGTGGGACACCCCGTGGGACACGATTCGCGTTGTCCCTGGTCGCTGAGAGCTGTGAGTGGCCGGTGGTGTCGCGTCAGCGCTGGTAGGGCCTCGTTGTGGATCCTCCCGGCGCGCTTCTAATCCGCCGGTCTCTTCAAATTGCTCCTCATGCCGGTCTGGATAGCGGCGTACGTCTACTCCGGCACGACCTACCAGGTAATGGTGAATGCCAACACCGGCGAGGTCGTCGGTGCTCGGCCGTACAGCGTCTGGAAGATCGTCCTTACCGTGGTCGCCGTCCTGGCGGCGATCAGTGCGCTAGGTCTGCTGTTCTACTCGTTGGGGTGACGGGGTCCGCGAGAGCTGATACTCGGTAATCGTCCCGTCACCGCGGAAGAACATATCTGCGCCGTTACGCCACGTCACGATGGATTCGTGCTGCGATTCATCCAACAATGCTGCCGTGTTCTGGTACGCCGCAGAGTCGTGGGCCTCGACGGGAGCGAACGAAAGGCCCGGATCAGCGTGCCCCGCAGGCGCGGGCGGCTGGGTCGAGGCCGCCGTGACAGTGGTCCACCGTGCCCGGTCGGGGTTGGTTCCGGGCCCATCGTCCAGCGCAGGCACCAGGTCTTCCGCGTGCTCCACGGACAGGACGTCGACGTGGTCGGGCACGGCCATATCGGCGATCGGCGAGCCTTCGGTGTAGACGTGTGTGATCCGGTACGCGCTGGCCGCATCCGCCGCCATGGCCGCCGCGACGATCCCGCCCTGAGAGTGGCCGGCGACCAGAACCGGCTCGTCGGGTCGGATGTCGGCCTGCCGCATCGCACTGTCGACGGCGTCGACCAACGCAGCGTCGGCGCCCGCGACGAGGGCCACGTTGGACGTCAGGTCGTTGGGCACCGCCCCGGCCGTCACCGACCACGATTGAGTGCCCGCGATGACGACTATCCAGGCATTTCCGCCCTGGGGTTGTGGGACCCGAGTTATCCGTACCCGGGATCGCATCGGGTCGTCGGCGACCTCGTCGTCCGGCAGCGACCTCCTGCCGACCTGGTCCATCGAGCGAGCGAGATCTCTCAGGTTTGCCGGCGCCCGGACCGGACCGGCGGATCGAGTGATCGACGCCGACAGAGGCACGGCGCTGCCCGCCACTCCGTCGTCGAGGTAGCCCACGGCTGCGCCACGATCGAGGACGCCTCCCAACAGCACCTCTCGGGCCTCGGCGGCGGGCCCCGGCCCGGCAGGGAACCCGTCCAGCAACCGTTGTCGTGACCCGGCGAAGACTCCGGGGCCACCGGCCGTCACTGTCACGACACCCAGCGGTGAGCCGAGCACGCCGCTGACCCCCAACCCGGCCGCCAGACCTTCGGCCCCGCCGCCGACTGTCGACATCAGCCACGGATTCGATGCCAGTACGTCGCCTATGTGATCGACGGTCTGCAGGCGGCGCTGATCAGCGGCGTCGCGGATGCGGTCGGCGCCCGGGCCTCGGTAGCGCGAGACCGCAGCCGAGGCCACCACACCCCCGCCGATGGCCACTGCCACGACAGACCAGCGCAGCCCGATGTTGACGCCGACGACGAACCCGGCACCGTCCTGCGCCCCACGGATCGCCGCGTCGGCGACAGCGTCGGCGCCCCGGTACACCTGGACGCAACCGAGAACACATCGACCGAGCAGGTCGAGGCGGGATCCGATCGCCGCCAGGTGGGCTGCCGTCGACACCAGCGCCGTGATGGCGGCGCCGGCAGTACCCGGTGACAGCGCCCGCGACACGGTCAGATCGATGTCAGCCGACACGCGAAGAAGGTCGCCGGCGATGTCTTGACTGCGGTGGCCGTACCTGACGAGGGCATGACCCAGGTGTTCCAGCTCGTCGAGCCGGACCGAGATTCCGCCGGCGCCACCATGGACGCGCAGCCCGTCACTCATGAGAACACCGTGGCGGACGCCTCGACAGCGGCGGCATGATCCCTCAGGGCGTCAGCGGCGGCGTCAGCCGACCTGGCCGCTGTCAGCAGGGCCTCGTCCATCCGACTCAAACGACGCCTGAACAGTACGCCGGCTCGTGAGCGGAAATCGACCTCACCGACCGCTGCGACAGCCGTCACCAGTGCTCTCGTCTCGGCACCCGACTGGTCGACGACCGAAGCCAGCCTCCTCACATCACCTGCTGATCCCCACATGACGCATGTCTATCGACAACGGCTGATTCCTCAGGCCGACGAACGACGTCCTGTGGATCGACGGCTCATCGAAGGTATGTGGATAACCCGCGCTTGAGGTAGCGGCCGTCACCTTTGGCCCCGAGATAGGCACCACCGGCGACCACTACTGTTCCTCGTGACATAACCGTGTCGACGTGACCGGCGACCTCGAAGCCCTCGTACGCCGAGTAGTCCATATTCATGTGATGCGTGTCGACCGAGATTCGGGTCGTCGCGCCGGGGTCGTACACGACGATATCGGCGTCCGAACCGGGAGCAATGACGCCCTTCCGTGGGTAGAGGCCGAACATCCGCGCCGGTGTCGTGGCGCAGGTCTCGACCCACCGCTCCAGACTCAACTCGCCGGTGACCACACCCTGGAAGATCAGATCCATCCGGTGCTCGACGCCACCGATACCGTTGGGAATGGCTCGGAAGTCCTCACGTCCCAGCTCTTTCTGGTCCTTGAAGCAGAATGGGCAATGATCGGTCGACACGACCGACAGGTCATTGGTGCGCAAGCCCCGCCACAGATCAGCATGGTGATTCTCGTGCTTCGTTCGCAACGGAGCAGAACACACGTACTTCGAGCCCTCGAAACTGCCCGGCCCACCCGCTCCCAGGTGATCCTCCAGTGAGAGGTACAGGTACTGCGGGCACGTCTCGGCGAACACGTTGTGCCCCTCCGCCCGCGCAGCAGCCACCGCAGCCAGCGCCTCAGAGCTGGACAGATGCACGAAGTACACCGGACTCTGCGCCACCAGAGCGAGTTGAATGGCCCGGTAAGTCGCTTCGCCCTCGAGTCGTGACGGACGCGAGAGGCCGTGATACACAGGGTCGGTCTGCCCGCGCGCAGCCATCTGAGCAGCGAGGACGTCGATTGCGATGCCGTTCTCGGCATGCATGGCTATCAACGCACCCAACTCGTTCGCCTTCTGCATCGCTCGCAGGATCTGGCCGTCGTCGGAGTAGAACACCCCTGGATACGCCATGAACAGTTTGAAGCTGGTGATGCCCTCGGCGACGAGGCTCTCCATCTCCTTGAGGGCCGCGTCATCGACCCCACCCAGGATCATGTGGAACGCGTAGTCGATGGCGCACTGCCCCTCGGCCTTGGCGAACCACGCGTCCAGAGATTCGCGGACGTTCTCGCCCGCACGCTGAACTGCGAAATCGATGATCGTCGTGGTGCCACCCCAGGCCGCTGCGCGGGTGCCGGTCTCGAAGGTGTCCGACGCGGAGGTACCGCCGAACGGCAGCTCCATATGGGTATGGACGTCGACGCCTCCGGGGACCACGTACTTACCACGTGCGTCGATTACCGCGTCCGCCGTGACCGACAAAGTCCCGGGAGCCAACAGCGCAACGATTCGTTCGCCGTCGACCAGGACGTCGTGGGCCACCGCGCCGGTTGCGCTGATGACGGTGCCGTTGGTGATGAGGGTGGTCGCCATGGAGCGGACGGTAGAACATCGAGCGAGCCGGCGTAAACGGTCCGACTCGTCCGTATGCTCCCCCAGTGACCGGGCGTAGGCGTGAAGTGTCCGACAGTGCGCAGGTAAAGCACCACGGTCAAGAGCTCCTGGAACGGGCCGTGACCGCCCTGCCACTCCCGACCGCACCGCCGGCGCGTTCGACGCGTGATGTGCTGGGGCTCCATCTCATCGAGTCGGCCCTGCGGTTGGAGCACGTCGACCGGGTCTCCGAACAATTGAGCCTGGTGGACGCCACGCATATGGCGCGCGCCATCGACATCGACGTCGATATCGACGGTATGCCGGAGGGCAAGGAGATCGCACTCCGACCGGGCGGCGAATCGGCCAGCACCCAGGCCCCCCTGTACGTGCCGATCGCCCGCCATCCGCGCGAATCTCTGGGACCGGTCGTACTTCGGGACGGCAACGGCAACTCGTTGCCCCGACTCACGAGTCGCACGACGAACCGCCTGTTGGCAGCCGGGATGATTCGGTTGTTCCGCACGCTGGCGAGCGCCGACGGCGGTCCACAGAGTCTGCGCGGCGGCGACCTGGTTCCGACCTGGTTGATCGAGGCAGCGATCTTGGCTCTGATCGAGGATGGTCGCCGGGATTGGCCGGTGATACGACACGGAACCAGCATGGCAGCGGCCCGGAAAACGGCTATCGATGCCTTGCCTTCACTATTCACGAACGACATCACACCGCTGACCCAGGCAATGTGGGAAACGCCTCCCGTCAAGGGGTCGTATCCTGGCAAGGCGCCTCGGTCCGGTGACTCCCCTCACGCCTTCTATAAGCTGCTCAATGCGCTGACGGCTGATCAGTTCATCATCGCCGTGCTGCCACCCAACCCTCGACAGGTACGAATCTCCTACGACGCTCCCGAACTTCGCGGCAACTTTCGTCCGGCTATCCGCAGAATTTTTCTGCCGACGCGAGACTTCACCATGGATTATGAGACTCGCATTCCTGCTGATGTGGATTCGTTTCATGTCTCCATCCGAGTTCCCAGCGCCCTCGAGGTTCGCCGGTTCCTCATGACGAGCGATGCCGACACTGGCGCGACGACCGCCGTACTCTATGACATAGAAAATCTCGCGCACCTGATTGAGAAGACTGCCGCTGACGAGAGACGAAGCCTGCTGACCCGCTCCGAGCGAGCCGGGGTCTCGTCGCGGCTCGACGAGATCCTGAGACGGCGAGCCGAGGACTATCGCGAGTATCAATTGTACCTGGACAAGCTCCGCGATCGTGGTGGATTCAATAGGGCGGCTTGGCGAATAGACAAGGGTGACCCCACGGATATGACCGCCTTGTTGAAGGTGACTCGGGGCGGACGTCGGCTCGTGACCATGCACCGGCGAGTGAGCGAGGGAAGCCCACTGATCACAACCGGAGACCTCGAACAGCTGGCGTCGTACGGGCAACTGCTCCACGACGCCGGACTCGGCTGGGACCTACATGTCGACAATGACCCCCGCGAGAGCGCCGGCCATATCCAGTGGCGCCGACATGCCACAGGGTTGGGACTGCAACGCGACCAGACAGTCAGGGCGAAGGTGTTCCTGTCGCTCTCCGATGCGAATCCGACGACGGCGTGGCAGGTCCTCAGATTCACGGTGTTCAATTTGCTCCTCGTGATGGTCCTCGTCGGGTCCCTCTGGTGGTTCCAGCGTGATCAGGCAGCAGACACCTCTGAGATCACTCAATCCGAGGTGCTCGTCACGCTCCTCTTGTTGATCCCTGGGCTCCTGCTCAATCGGCTGGATCTAGCGCCCCGGCACAGCGTCGTCTCGCGGCTGCAGGTGTTTCCACAGGCCGCCGCCTGGGGATCGATCCTGGTGAACGTTCTCCTGGCCGTCGCAATAGCCGTCATTCCGGCGAACACCATCGAGGATCTGAGAATCTTCGTATACGGCGTCCCGGTTATCGTCCTCCTTGCCTTCGTTATTGCCGTGGGGTCCTACACTCTTGCCGAGAGGCTCAGCCGCCGGATAACGGTTCCCCCGTTCGAGGTCGTGCCCGCATGGCTACGGAACGAGACTCGGACATTACCCATCCACCTGCCGGCCAGGACATCGGTGACATTCATCGAGCGGGAGGGCGACGTCGATGTCTAGGACCATGACGCAGGCAACGACCCTGATCAGCGTGGCACTGCGGGCGGCGGCCGACCCGGGGGTTCAGTTCGAGGTCACTCACGTCGAGGGAGTTCAGGTCGACGATCCCACAGAGAATCCGACGCAAGCCTCCGACTGGGCACTGGGAGAGTCGTTCGTCTCGTATGGCCGAGGCACTCGACTCGAATTGAGGACCCGTCGGACCGGTCGCGCGCACCTGGGTCCCAACGAGGCCATCCCAGACATAGTGAAACGGGCCATCAGCGAGGACATACCCGTTGTCGAAGACCTCGAGGCCGCTCAACTCGGGGGGCGGGTGACTACCTGGCGCGGCGGTACGTCTGGATACCCCGACTTCTTCTTCAATTTCGCCGACAAGCTCGATATCCTACTCACGCTTCGAGACGACGATGAGCAATGGTCGCCCGCCGATAGTGAGTCGCTGTCAGTTCTTCTATCCCAGGTGGCAAAGGCCGCAGGTGTCAGTGTGGAACTGCCGATCACCTTCGTGCGATTCCCCTCTGCAGGATTCAATTCTTCGCAGCGTCTCTCCGCCAGCGAGCACGACAGCGATCCGCTGCTCGCGCGCAGCGTGTCTCTGCGCCTGACGGTGGGCCTGGACCAATCCGACCCGAGGGCTCGCCTCGCCTTTCTGGTCACTCTGGCGGACATGGCCGCCGGTCGGTACGAACTGCGGGTCGCGGATCGACGATTCGGCAGTATCAGCGGACAATGGGTCCTGATCTCGGATCCGGCCGTGGGTCGGTCGAAGGCCCAGGACGCACCGGAGCCCACGGTGAGCACGACCGACCAGGGTCGCTCTCGGGCCGCACTGCTGACGATTCTCGGGCCATCGCGGCAAGGGGCTGTGGCGTCGGTCACGGCCATGCTGCGAACGGTTGGCATGCATCCGCGCGCCGTTACCTGCCTGTCTCTTCATGATGTGGCTTTTTGTCACTTCGAGATTGATCTCACAGCGAAGGACGGAGGTCGGGAGGCGACCTGGACGCAGCTGGACCGCAATGGCAACCTGAGCGACCTAATCGAACGCCTAGCTCCCGAGATGGCGAATCACCGAGCCGCAGAGCGTCATGCGGCGCGCGACTACCTGTATTTGCGCGGCAATGTGTTCACGCCTCCACCAGGGCCGTCAGGGGTATGGCACCCCGTGTGGTCGTCATGGGAAGTCCGAGACGCGCCTGCTGTCACCGCGTCGAGCGGAACCGTTGAACAACTGCGGGACCGACTGGCCGATCACGAACTCGTCGAGGACTGTCAACCCGAGTATTACCGGTTCCGGCGTGCCTCCAGTGCTCAAATCGTCGAACGGGTGAAGTTCCGGATCCGGCTCGAGACGTTGACGTGGGAGACGGTGCAGGACGATCTGGCCGCCATCTGCCGAGAAGCCCAACATGCCATGCGCCTGCCGGGTGGCTGGGCGCCGCCCGATGACGAGTCATCCGCCTCACTCCCTCGTTCGTCCGCCCAGAGGCCGCGCCTGGTCAGCCTCCGGGTCGCACCCCGCGAACGCTGGCTGGGGACCTGGCTGGACGATCCCCGATAGGCCCGAACCGGGTCGCGCTCGTCGCCGCGACCAGTCACAAAGCGGTAACCATTGGTGGCTCGGTCGCGCCGGAGGGTGACCTGGGGCTAGTTTGCCCGCTATGTCGGATGATCGAGAGGGTGTCTCGCTCGGGGATCCCCTCGTCGTGATGTCCGGCGTCAACAAGCACTTCGGTGCCCTCCATGTGCTCAAGGACATCGACCTGTCGGTCGCCCGTGGCGAGGTCATCGTCGTCATCGGCCCGTCAGGGTCGGGCAAGTCCACCCTGTGTCGCCTGGTCAACCGGCTGGAGACGCACGACAGCGGGTCCATCATCCTGGACGGCGAACCCCTGCCGCAGGAGGGCAGGGCGCTGGCGAAGATGCGGGCAGACGTGGGCATGGTGTTCCAGTCGTTCAATCTGTTCGCTCACAAGACCGTCATCGACAACGTGACGCTGGGTCCGACCCGGGTTCGGCGGATGGCGGGGCGTGAGGCCCGTGAGCTGGCCAACCAGCTGCTGGATCGGGTGGGCGTCCTCGACCAGGCCGACAAGTACCCGGCTCAACTGTCCGGCGGTCAGCAACAGCGAGTGGCGATCGCCCGTGCCCTGGCGATGCAGCCCAAGCTCCTCCTCTTCGACGAGCCGACGTCGGCACTCGACCCGGAGATGATCAATGAGGTCCTCGATGTCATGACCGACCTGGCCGCAGAGGGCATGACCATGATCGTCGTCACCCACGAGATGGGCTTCGCACGTCGGGCCGCAAACCGCGTCGTGTTCATGGCGGACGGTCGAATCGTCGAGCAGGCAGACCCGACCACCTTCTTCTCCGCCCCCGAATCAGAGCGGGCGCAGGACTTCCTAGCCAAGATCCTCACTCACTGACCTCGCAACACACGACAACCGGAGGGACCGATCGTGACCAGAACAGCCAGTTCCCGACTCGTACTCAGTACCGTCTTCCTCGCCACGGCCCTCATGGCTGCCGCATGCGGCGGCGACGACGCGGCCACCGACACCGCGTCGACCGTGGTGGCCGATGCATCAGCCGGTGCCAGTGACGCGGCCAGTGAGATGACGGACGAGTCCAGCGCACCTTCCGAGGACGGCCCTGTCGAGTTCGCCGAGGGCACCACCATGGCGGAATTGGCCGAGGCGGGCACGATTCGGGTCGGCACGAAGTTCGACCAGCCGGGATTCGGCCTGCAGAACCTCGAGGGGGTCCCGGAAGGCTTCGACGTCGAGATCGCGAAGCTCATCGCAGCCGGCCTGGGCATCGACGAGGAGAACATCACGTACACCGAAACCCCGTCGCGGATTCGCGAGGAGGTCCTCGAAACCGACCAGGTCGACGTCGTCGTCGCGACGTACACCATCAACGACGAGCGCAAACTACGCATCACATTCGCCGGCCCGTACTACGTCGCAGGTCAGAGCCTCATGGTCCGCGCTGACGAGACGAGGATCAGCGGCCCTGAGGACCTGTCCGACACCGCCATCCGGGTCTGTTCGGTCGACGGCTCCACTCCGTCCGAGAACATCCGGCAGTACCTCGGCGCCGAGACGCAGCTGACCCTCTTCGACGTGTACAGCAAGTGTGCCGAGGCGCTGGCAGCGAATCAGGTCGACGTCGTCACCACCGACAACGTGATCCTGCTGGGGCTCGTCGCACAGTCCGAGGGAGCGTTCACCGTCGTGGGCGAGCCGTTCACCGAAGAGCCCTACGGCATCGGCGTGCCCCTCGGGGACGTCGAGTTCTGCGAGTTCATCAACGACACACTCGCGGCAGCCGCAGAGGACGGCAGCTACGCCGAAGCATGGGCGTCGACCGCCGGTGAGATCGAGGGCGCCACCGACCCCACGCTGCCCGCCGCCGAGCCATGTAGCTGAGGTCGTCGAGGACTACTGGAGACCCGGCGAGTGGAGGCAGTCACCGACAACCTCGGTCTGTTCGTCTCGGGGTATTGGAGGTCGGTGACGATCTGCCTGTACGCCCTCGTCGGGTCTCTCGTCTGGGGAACGGTCTTGGCGGTCTTTCGGGTCGCTCCCGTTGCTCCACTACGACAGTTCGGCGCCGGCTATGTGCTGGTCGTCCGCAACACACCACTCACGGTGATGCTGTTCACGACTGCCTTCGTCCTGCCGCAACTCGGATTCAACGCACCGTTCTTCTGGCTGGGTGTCCTCGGCTTGATCCTGTACAGCTCGGCATTCGTGTGTGAGGCAGTCCGGGCCGGGATCAACGCCGTACCCACCGGGCAGTCCGAGGCGGCCCGCGCCATCGGCCTGGACTTCGGTCAATCCCTACGGTCGGTGATCCTGCCGCAGGCACTGCGGACCGTCGTTCCGCCATTGGGAAGTGTCGTGATCGCGATGTTCAAGAACTCAGCGGTCCTGGGTGCGTTTGGCGTCGGTGGCGACCTGTTCTCGGTCAGCAATCGCCTGACCAGCGCACAGGGATACGCGGTGGCTCCGGTGCTGATCGGCGTGTTGGTGGGATACCTGGCAATCACCTTGCCCACCGGCGCCCTGCTGAGCGTTCTCGAACGTCGGGTGGCGATCGCCCGGTGACCACACGAACCCGCCGGCGGACTCCGCGAGCGCGACCCTCGACCGTGCTGTACGACGTACCTGGGCCCAGGGCGCAGCGCCGAGCTCGCGTGTTCTCGGTCGTGGCCCTCGTCGGATTCGTGATCCTCGCCGCTGTCGTTGTGCGGCGGCTTGTCGATCAGGGCGAGTTCGCCGCCGAGCTGTGGTCGCCGCTGCTGTGGCCGGGCGACGACCTGTTCGTGGTCGTATGGCGGCGAATTCTGGCGGGACTGACGACGACGTTGACCGCCGCCGGTCTGACGATCGCCTTCAGTCTGGTGCTGGGCACCCTCGTCACGATCGTCCGCGTGCTGAACGGGCGCGTGGCGCGCGCGCCGCTGGTCGTCCTACTGGAGCTGTTGCGCGGTGCTCCCGTGGTCATCCTCATCTTCTTCACGGCACGATTGCTCCCGACCATCGGCATCAACCTGCCACTGCTGTGGTATCTGGTCATCGGCCTGACGGCCTACAACTTCGTCGTCATCGGTGAGATCGTCCGTGCCGGCGTCTCGGCGGTCCCACGCGGGCAGGTCGAGGCCGCCGCCGCGCTCGGCATGACTCACACCCAGGTGATGACGGCCATCCAGTTGCCGCAGGCATTCCGCATCATGCTGCCTGCCCTCATCAGCCAGTTGGTGGTCATCGTCAAGGACACCTCGCTCGCCGCAATAGTCCTGACCGGGCCTCAAGAACTGCTGCGGACCGGAAGGACCATCGAGCAGAACCTCAACAATCCCCTGCAGACGTATCTGGTGATCGCACTGGTCTACATCGTCCTGAATGGCCTGCTCAGTTGGGTGGCAGTGCTCACCGAGCGCCGAGTGGCCACGCGGGGTCAACGTGCCGGTCGGGCGCGCAGAGGTGCCGGCCGCATTCAGATCGTCGACTGAGAATCAGGCCACTGAGTCTCAGGTGTCTTGTAGCGAACGGATGGACCGTGCATTTCTGAAAGCGATGTCAAATACGCGCCGCGCACCGGCCAACGTTTTGGGATCGCGGATGGCCCGGGCTGACGAAATGTTTCTACCCTCCCCGGATCCGGATATCCTGAACCACAGGACGTAGTCGCGATTCGCTATCGCGAAGTCCAGATCGATGGACAGTTCACGCAGTTCGTCACTCGCGGCCTTCTGCCGGCTGAGGTGGCCGACCAATTCGTCCCTCATGATCCAGCGGAGGTTGTTCTCGCGGAACAGTTCCGCCTGTTCTTCGAGGAGCGGCAGCTTGCTGATTCTTTCGTTGTGATCGTGAAAGACGAAGACCCGACGGCTGTTGTCCGTATTGTTGAGCCGGCTGAAGAGACGCTGGTATGCCACGGAAATTTCACGCTCGTCGTCGTACCAGAGGTCATCTGCGGAGCTCAGTGCGTCCCACGAACTCGACTCGAGCAGGCAGTCCCGCCATAGTCGCACCGCCATTGCGCGCTCGACCTCGACGCCGGCGCCATTACTGATGATCGTCCCACCTCGGAGGGCGTAGACGTGGCGTAGTTCGTCGAAGGAGGAATGGTTGGACGAGAGAGTGGGGAAGAACGGTACGACGTACCTGTTCATCGCGGCTTCGCTTGTTGACAGCCGGGCACTGAGCAGGTCGAGGCTCTTGCGATTGTCAGAATCCGCCTTCTCCGACTTCTCGATGAAGTGCCACATTCGCTCGGTCAAGATTATGCGTTCGACAATGAAATCCACCAACAGCAGGGACAACGCCACCCCGAAATAGGTAGTGCTTCCTTCGCCACGAATGACACCATAGAAGTTGACCATCAAAGCCAGTATGAGAAGAGCCGGAAGCCCGAATCGCACAGCTATCCGTGAGCTCGACAACACCCCTCCCTCCATCGGGCCCAGTGAGGGACCAATGTGTTCGAACTGTACACCGGGAGTGCGGGAAGCAGGGCTGCCGTGCCCCGATATCGCAGCGTGCGCGACGTCCCCTGTGGGCAGGAAGGCTAGTCGACGGCGCGGATGGCGCCGATCAGGGCGGTGATTCCCTCGTCCATCTCGGCCTCGGTGATGGACATCGGCGGAGCCATCCGCAGAATGTTGGCGTATAGACCACCTTTGCCGATCAGGAGTCCACGTGCCTTCGTGGCCTCCAGCAATGCCAGGGCCCGAGCCGAGTCCGGCTCGATGCCGCCGGGATGGACCGCTTCGATCGCTGCCATGAGACCGCGACCACGCAGTTCGCCGATCCAGGGTGTCTCGGCGCAAATCGGGTCGAGGGCACGGAAGAACTGCTCACCCCGTACCTTGGAGTTGCCCTGAAGATCATTCGCGAGGGCGAATTTGAGGTTCGCCACCCCGCCTGCGGACACCAACGGATTTCCACCGAATGTGGAGAACGAGTACGTCTTTATGACATCGGTGATCTCGGCACGGGTGACGACCCCCGCCAGCGACAGTCCGTTACCGACGCCCTTGGCGAATGTCAGGATGTCGGGCGTGATGCCGTGCGCCTGGTATCCCCAGAAATGCTCGCCAGTACGGCCCCAACCCGTCTGGACCTCGTCCGATATGAACAGGATCCCGCGATTGTCCAATTCTTTCTTGAACTCACCGAAGAATCCGTCGGGGGGTGTGGCGAACCCACCGACACCCTGAATCGGCTCGGCGATCAAGGCAGCCACGTCTCCCGACGACGCCATGTCCAGGGTTTGCACCAGGTCGTCGACACACGCCGCCGTGAACGCATCGTCATCGAGGTGGCGGAAGGGACTGCGCAAGCGGTACGGGCCCTGGACGAATTTGACGTCCAGCCCCGAGAGGCTGGTAGGAGACCAGGAGCGATGGCTGGTGACCGCGATGGTCGAGAAGGACCGGCCGTGGTAGCTGTTCCGCATCGCCAGGATCTGATTGGACTTGCGATAGACCGTCGCCAACAGCAATGCCGTGTCGTTTGCCTCGGTGCCCGACGGTGTGAAGAACACCCGGGCATCCGGGATACCCGACAACTCGGCGATCATCTCGGCCAGCTCGATCATGGGCTCGGACAGGTACAGCGTCGAGGTGTGGAGGATCTTCGCGGCCTGCTCCTGGAGCGCTGCCGTCACCTCGGGCACGTTGTGCCCGGTCATCGTGGTCAGCACCCCGCCGAAGAAGTCGAGGTAACGATTGCCCTCGACGTCCCACACGTGGCGACCTTGGCCATGGGTCAGCGCGATCGGCTCGGCGTACAACTGCCCCACGAACGCGGGCATGACGGCGCGATGACGGCGCAGTAGCTCAGCGCTGGTCGTCGTCACGCTGGCGGGAGCTTCCACGGTCGTCGTCATGTCGTGACGCTAGGGCAGCCGTACCGGGCGCGACAACAGGGGTCCGGCCGCCGCACCTTCAGCCCTCGGTGAGGATGCCGTAGGCGTCGGTCCGGCGGTCACGGTAGAACGCCCACTGATCGCGAACCTCTCGGATCCGGTCGAGGTCGAGATCGCGCACGACCAGCTCTTCGTCCGTGTCCGACGCCTTGTCGCCGACGTACTGCCCCCGGGGGTCCACGAAATACGAGCTGCCGTAGAAATCGTTGTCGCCGAGCGGTTCGACACCTACCCGGTTGATCGCTGCGACGTAGTACATGTTGGCCACCGCGGCGGCAGGCTGCTCGATGGACCACAGGTACGACGACAGGCCGCGTGACGTCGCCGATGGGTTGAAGACGATTTCGGCCCCCCGCAGGCCCAGCGCCCGCCAGCCCTCCGGGAAGTGCCGGTCGTAACAGATGTACGTGCCCACCTTGCCGACCGCCGTGTCGAACACTGGCCAGCCCAGGTTGCCGGGACGGAAGTAGAACTTCTCCCAGAATCCCTTCACCTGCGGTAGGTGGTGCTTTCGATACTTGCCCAGGTACGTGCCATCGGCATCGATGACCGCCGTCGTGTTGTAGAGGAAACCGGCCTGCTCCAGTTCGTAGACCGGGAGGACGAGGACTATTCCCAGCTCCTTGGCCAGTGAGGAGAAGCGCTGCACTGTCGGTCCCTCGGGCACCGCTTCGGCGTAGGAATAGAACTCCGTGTCCTGTACCTGACAGAAGTACGGACCGTAGAACAGCTCCTGGAAGCACATGACCTGAGCCCCATCGGCCGCAGCGGCCCGGACGTGGGTCTCGTGCAGATCGATCATCGAGGCCTTGTCGCCGGTCCACGCGGTCTGGACGACGGCGGCACGCACTGTTCTGGGCATGAACGGACGCTAGATCACCTGGTGGCAGCCGGACAAGCGACGCTGCGGGAGCAACTCGTCACCAGCCCGGCGAAGCTGACACGTAGTGATCGAACAATTGCGAAGAGTCCGAAAATGGCCCACAGAGAGTCGGCGATGCGACACACTCCGCACATGCGATGGCCTCTTCCGATTCTCGCGCGTCTTGTGGCGACCGCTCTCGGCGCAGCCATCGCCGTTCAGCTCGCCGCCGACCGGTTGGTCGCCGTCCCGACGGCAGCTGATCCGGCCGCCATTCGGATTGACCAGGTGTCATCGCCGAGCGCGGCCCCACTCGTGTTGTCGTGGGTAGCTGCCGTGGTGGTGCCGCTGGGACTGTGGGCGCTCTGGCGAGGCCTGGCCAGACCCCGGCCGTCGACCACTCGACTGCAGTCGGTCCCACACTCCACCCAGCCGTATCAACGTGACACCAGCGCCCGCCTGATCGTGGACCGGCGGGGTTATCTGTTTGCGCGGCGCGTGCTCTTCACCGGCTCGCGGTTGCCGTGGACGCAGCTGCGCAGTCTGCCGCGCGACTTCGACCAACGGTTTATCCGACCGATCGCGCTGCTCACCGCCGGCGAGCGGACGTGGTGGGCGGTCGGCAACGAGTTCTACTGGGCCAATGCCAGCTACGGCGCCGACACCGTCGGGGCGGTTGTCGACTCGTTGCGGTGGCGCCGTCGGGCGCGCCTGGACGCCACCCAGGTCGATCTGGTTTCCGCCACCGCCGAGCGACGCGCACGCATTCTGGCCGATCTGCGACCCAATCTGTCCAAGCACAACGGGCTGGTCTGCATCCGCTGCCGGCAGGTGATCGACCTCCGTGCAGAGGCCACGACCCCGGTGTGGACCGACGGTGGCGTCCGTGTCGCCGACCTGCAGTTGCTGTGTTCGGCATGCCAGACCTCCAGCCACGCCCGACCGGCACGGGTGAGCGCGACGAACACGTAGGCGGCGACCGCCAGCGCCTCGCTGCTGCGAGAGCCCTCGTCATGGCTAGGCAGCCCGGATGGCCGCCATCGGGACCGCCCATGACGCCCTCGAGGCGGTGCCGCGCGAGATGGACCTGCGCCTGCTGCGTGGTGCCCTGGCAGACGGCCTGTCCGAGGTGCGGGGTCTGTCGCGCACCCTGATCCGATATGCGCGCGACCGGTTCCGACGTGACAGCACCGCCGGTCCACTCGATCCTGGCGGCGCGGTCGGTGATGGCGCCGACACGATCGCCGCGACGTTGCGGCGCCCCGAGATCGTGCGTGGGTTGGCCGAATTCGACCGCAGGTTCGACGCCCGACTGGCCGATGTCAGGCAGGCGGCGCGCCCCAATCAGTGAGTGCCAAGTGGGGGATGCGGCCGAACTCTCGGCCGTTACCGGTGACGAGAACAGCATCGAGACGAACCGCCTGAGCCGCTATCTGCACGTCATACGGACCGATGGTGAGTCCAGCGCGTGCGAGGGTGTCTCGGATATCTGCTGCTATGCGAGCATCGACGTCGTCGAACGGGGCAATCTGGATCGGCCCCGACAGGAAGGCTGCGAGCTGCTCGGCATTCGAATCGCGCTGCGCGCTCCGGGCGACGCCGAACCACAACTCGTAGAGCGCGACCGTACCGATGATGACCTGCTCACCGGCTGACAGGGCGTCACTCATCCGCCATCTCGCTTCGGCTGGGCGATTGCGCAAGACCTGGACGACAGCGCTCGTGTCCAAGCAGTACGTCACGGCAACTCCACCCGCTGTGCCGGCATATCCGGATGGTCCACGCGCCCGTCGGGGAACTCCACGAGAAATGTCGTGGAGGCTCCCACTCGATCCATGCGCTCGAACCACTGCGTCACCTGCTCCACCGGCGGGGTCGTATCGGCCTGTAGGCGCTCCAGTGTCTCGATACTGACGACCGCCGCGACGCGAGTGCCTCGGCGCGAGAGGTAAACCGGCGCTCCGGTCGCGCGAGCCTCCTCGACGACGTCTGCCAGCCGGGCACGTGCCTCCGAGATGGCATGCTCGCTCATGTACAAAGAGTACAAGACGAAATGGCCTGGTTCAGAAACGCAGGGAGCCCCGTCCGGTTGATCGGAGGCCGTCGCCACCCACCCGACCGAAGCGCGGCCTCAGGCGCCCGAATCGACGGGTGACCTGTGTCCGCCCCGGGCGATACGGTGAGCGCCGAACCTGAGGAAGGACTCCGATGTCGCTGGTCGTCGCTGGGCATGTCGTGGCCCTGGATCCCGGCGAGCCGGCTCGTGCGGCGCCAGGCAGGGTTCTCATCGGGGACGGGCTGGTGGACCGGGTGGCCACGCCGGGCGGCGAATTGCCCACAGGGTTCGGCGGGGCAGCCCGGGTGGACGTCGGCGACGCCTGGATCTTTCCCGGCGTCATCGATCTGCACAGTCACCTCGGTTACAACACGCTGCCGCTGTGGGTGGAGAAGTCGCAGCAGACCCCGTTCCTGCATCACAACGACTGGACCGACGAGGCGTCGTATCAAGCGTCGGTTTCGTGGCCGGCTTGGACCCTGGCTCGATGCGCCCCCGAGGCACTGCTCACGTATGTCGGAGTAAAGGCGCTGGTGGGCGGGACGACCGCGATCCAGGGGTCGCCAGGGATGTCTCGCCCGCGGGACGGCTGGCTGATCCGGGCAATCGACGACGAGACGTTCGGCACCGGCGACCGCAACCTGCTCTTCACGTCCGCGCTGACGATGACCCCCGATCAGTTGCGCGGGCGGGCGCGCGAGATGACCAGCGGCCGCGGACTGGTGTACCACTGCGCCGAGGGCCAGCGCGGGTCGGTCGTGACGCGCGAGTATGACGACGCCCGCTCCAGCGGCGCGCTTCAGCGGCGGTTGATTGCGGTGCACACCAACGCGGTCACGGACTACTCCGCCTGGCGGGCAGACCCCGGTGGCATCGTCTGGTCGCCCTTCTCGAATCTGTGGCTGTACGGGCAGACCACGGACGTGCCTGCCGCTATGGCAGCGGGACTGACCGTCGCGCTGGGGTCGGACTGGGCTCCCTCGGGCACCAAGCACGTCCTGGGCGAACTCAAGGTCGCGTCGCTGTGGAACGACCAGGCGGGGTGGAATCTGACCCCGCAGGAGTTGGTCGCGATGGTGACCGCCAATCCGGGGGATCTGTTGTCCCGGGCGTGGCCCCATCCGGCCGGACGACTGGTCCCCGGTGCCCTGGGAGACCTCACGGTCGTCACCCGTCGAAGCGACGACCCGTGGCGCGACCTCATCGCCACCCGCGAACGCGACGTGGTGCTGGTCGTCGTCGCCGGTACCGCGCGGTACGGCACGCCCGAATCCATGGCGGGCGCCGGTGCGGCGCCGAGCGGTGCGATCACCGTGGCCGGGGTGAGACGGCGGATCTCGATCCCTGATCCCGCCCAGCCCGGTCGGCAGTGGTCGTGGCCTCGGGTGCGGGCCGCGCTCAACGCGGTGCGGGCCAACCCTGCCGCCGCGCTGGAGCGCGCCGAGCGCGAGCGGATGCAGGCCGCCGCGGGCAGTGGGCCTACGCCCCTGACGATCACCTTGGACATGCCGTTCGGTGGCGGACCCACCGCCGGACCTCCCACGGATCCTGAATCGCTGATCATCCCGGCCCTCGAGAGCCTCTCCCACACCCGGCAATGGTTGGCTCGAATCAGGGATCGCGGTTTCCACGACGGTGCCCTCGACGGACTGGCAGGTTTCTACCGATGATTCCACCGACAGACGACGAGCTGGCCGAGGTCCATCGCCGCCAGCGGGGTGACGAGACGGTCCTGTCACCGGGGCGGGCGACCCGCGACCCACTGGAGATCTCCGTCGCCGACCGGCGGGCGGTGGTCGACACCTTCCTCGTAGTGGTCGAGGGGCTCTACACCCATCTTCCGCTCAAACGAGCCCGCTACGGCATCGACCCGGTGCAACGACTGCGACTGTTGCGCGATCGCAGCGTCCGGATGCGGGATGCCGACTTCCATGCCGAGATGAGCAGCATCGTCACGGACCTCCGCGACGCTCATACCCGCTATCAAGGGTTCGGGGGCGCGGCAGGTCAGGTGGCGGTGTTGCCGTTCTTGGTGGAGACCTACGGTTCGGACGAGGACGCGCGGTACATCGTGTCCAAGGCGGCCTCGGCGGACCTGATCGGTGATCCGCAATTCGTTCCCGGCGTCGAGTTGATCTCGTGGAGCGGGGTGCCATTCGATCGGGCGGTTCAACGGTGGGCGGACAACGAGACCGGCGGGCGCCCGGACGCTCGTCGGGCTCGCGCCCTGCAGTCGCTGACATTCCGCTCGTTGGAGTTCGGTCCCCCACCTGACGAGGAGTGGGTGATCATCGGTTACCGCGCCGCTGACGGGGCCACTCGGGAGGTCCGGCTCACGTGGCGGGTCGTGGCACCCGACATCGCCCCAACGGCAGTCGGCCAGCCGCCGCAGCCGACCCGCCCGACGGCCGCGAGTTCAGCCGCCGCGAGTTCAGCGCCGGCGCCGGCTGTGACGACTCCTGCAGCGGGGCAGCGAGCCCGACGGCGACCTGCCAAGACCCGAGACGTGGCTGCGGCGCTGGCCCTCGACCCGGCAGCCGAGGCGGTGCGCCGTGCCCGACAGCTGATGTTCGCCCCCGACGTCTGGTGGGCGGCGACCCGGGCCCCCGATACTGCACCCGCCGCCACCGTGCCGGGACCTCGGCGCGGCGATGCGTCGACGATCGAGTCGCGAATGCCGGACGTGTTGTTCGCGCGCAGTGTCGACACCCCCTCGGGTGAGATCGGGTACCTGCGGATCTGGAGCTTCTCGGTGAACGACGACGAGGCGTTCGTCCGAGAGGTCGCGCGACTGGTCGACAAGCTGCCGGACACCGGCCTGGTGATCGATGTCCGGGGCAATCCCGGCGGGCTGGTGTGGGCAGCCGAACGGGCGTTGCAACTGTTCACGCCCAACCAGGTGGTGCCCGGGCGGTTCTCGTGGCTGGCCACCGACGTGACCCGCGCCCTGGTGGCCAACCCCAACGCCACGGTGGACGGTCGCGGGTGGGCGTCGTCGTTGGCCGATGCGGTGTCGACCGGTGACGACTACAGCCAGGGATTGCCGCTGACCGAGGTGGAGGCGTGCAACGACATCGGTCAGCGTTACAGCGGCCCCGTGATGTGTGTGGCGGACGCCAACACCTACTCGGCCGGTGACCTGTTCAGCGCAGGAATCGTCGACAACCGCATCGGCCAGCTGGTGACGGTCGGCCAGGCCACCGGGGCCGGGGGCGCGAACGTGTGGGACGACGGCCTGGTACGCCAGGCGCTGGCCGGTACCCGCTTCGCATTGCCGGACCTACCGCCCGGTGTCGCGTTCACCGTGGCGGTGCGCCGGTTCACCCGGGTCGGCGACGCGGTGGGCACGCTGGTCGAAGACCTGGGCGTACCGGGTGGCGAGTCGTACTCGATGACCCGTGCGGATCTGGTCGAGGGAAATCGTGACCTGTTGGCCTGGTGCGCCGAGCGGCTCGCCCGCATTCCCCGCACCAGCCTCCGGGTGGCCGAACGCGCCGGCACCCTGACGATCCGGAGCAGCGGCTTGGACCAGATCGACTTGTTCGCCGACCGCCACCCGTGGACCACGCTGAGCCCCATCAGCGGCCCACAGCGGCTGCCCGTCCCCGAGGCGGCGGTGGATGTCGAGGTCGTCGGCTGGGTGGGCGACACCGTCACGCAGCGCCGACGCCTGCGCGTCACCTGATCAGGACGGAAGTTGCTCGATCGTGACGTCCGGCGGGGAGTCGGGCCGCTGCTTGCCCACTCGGGGTGCCGTACCTGCCGGTGAGGCATCCGGGCGGTTGCCGCGGCGGTTGCGGATCTGTTGGGCGGTGAACATGGCCGCCGCCACCAGCAGGCCGATGTCGTCTATGGCGCCGATCGGCCCGACCAGACCCTCAGAGATGAGATCGATGGGGGACGCCCCGTAGGCCAGGGCCCCAACCATGGCCACGATCGCCGACACGGACGGCCGGAAGCGCACGATCACGAAGACGACGACCCCGATGGCCAACAGCCCCAAGACTGCGAGCACCACGAGTAGAACGATCAGAACCGTCGAGCCGAGCTGGTCCAGGTCCACTGCCGAACCCTCTCAGAAGTGGACCCGGGACGCACCCGCTCGACCTACCAGGTGACGATCTCGACGTGGATGAGTGAGTCGACCACGCCGGCCTCGCGTAGGGCCGCGACCATCGCCTCGGTCCAGTCCTCTGGGCCGGTGACGAAGACGTCCCGGCCGACCACGTCCGGCACGAGATGCAGGACTGCAGCAGAATCCGAGATCTGCTCAGCGACCTGCGCAGATAACCACGACGGGCGCGACTCGGGTGCCAGCCCTTCCAGATACACGATCTCGGCGCCACGGCGCACAGCCAGATCGTCCAGCTCCTGGCGAAACACGACCTTGTGGTCGGGCGAGCGGTAGATGACGATGGCGTCCTCGCGACCGTAGTCCAGGTCTTCGAGGAGCGCCCGCGCGGGCGAGATCCCCGGTCCGAAAGCGAAGAAGGCAAGACCCACCCGGGTGCGGACGTCAGCGGTCACCGAGCCGTAGGGACCCTCGAACAGTGCCCAGGTCCCGGGCGCCAGTGTTGCCAATCGGTCTCCACCGTCATCGGAGGCGACCGTGATCCGCAACCGGGAACGGGTGGGGACCGCGGACAGCGGAGCCACGACGGCCTGATACCAACGGCCCCCGTCCAGGAACCGCCAGTGGAAGAACTCGCCCGCACGTGCACCGAGCTGGCGTAGTTGTCTGCCCTGCAGATGGATCGACACCACCCCCGGCGCCTCGTCGGTCACCTCTGAGACGACCAGCTGGTGGCGGAACGAGCGGAAGATCGGTAGTGCCACGCGATACGTCACCAGCACAGCAGCCACCGCGATGAACAGCCCCGCCCAATAGGCAGTGGCGAGGCGTGACGACGTCAACGATGATCCGGCCAGTAACTGGTGCGGCAACGCGAGCAGCAGTCCGAGGTAGGCGTACAGGTGCAGCAGATGCCAGGCGGCGTAGCGGCGTCGGGTTCGGGCATCGCGACGTGACGTCAGCGCGACCAGGGTGATCATCGCCATGCCGATGGCTGCGAGGGGCACTCCGGGCGAGGTCGACAGCAGGCGCCAGGCGGCCTCGAACACGTTGAACCGCTCGACCAGCGCCGTGCCGGACACCGACAACAGGATGTGCAGCACGATGAGGCCGAATGACGTGATCCCCGCCATCGCGTGCCACTTGGTCAGCGCCACCCGTCCGAAAGCCCGCTCGAGCATCGGGATTCGGGCCATGAGGACGATCTGCACCAGGAGCAGGTTCGTGCCCAGCAGGCCGGCGAGGCCCGCGAGCGCGGTGACCGCCAGGGCCGGGGCGCCCAGGTCTGCCAACCCTCCCGCCGTCGCCCACAACAGGACGGCGAACAACACCGATGCGCCCGTTGCGCCCGCCGTGACCAGCCGCGCCCGGCGGTGGACCTCCGCGCGCGTCGTGACCGCGCGGTGACGCACCCCCGGTAGGACCTTCGGTGCGATCGAGTCGTCGGGATCACGCGGCCCGTCCGGCAGCGGCAGATCCGTGCGGCGCGGCCTTCTCGCACCCTCGTCGACCCACGATGCCTGGGGGGGCGCGGGGTCAGGGCGTGGATGCTCGACCGCAGCGGGCTGGACCGGTATCGGTGGGAGCTGAACCTGGTCCGGGTAGGTCAGCGGCTGCACCGGTGGGAGCTGAACCTGGTCCGGGTAGGTCAGCGGCTGCACCGCCGGCACGGACTGCATCGGCTGGGCTGGAGCCAGCATCGCGGACAGTGGTGCGGTGAGGATCGCGGGCACCGTCAGTACGGGAGCCGACTCGGGCGTTGTCGTCTCTCGGGGCCGCGAGACGATGGCCGGCCGTTCGTCGTACTGCTGGGGGTACTCATCAGCCTGGTAGCCGTTGATCTGGTAACCGGTGGGCGGAAATTCCTCGACTGCGTAACCCTCGCGCAGGTCGATGGCATGGTCGATCGCCTGCTCGCCACCGTAGGCGTCGACCAGGGCCACTGTGCCCGCGTCGACGGGCACGTGTCGGATCGCGGTGACGGTGCGCCTCGGCTCGATGGTGGACTCGCCGAACTCGTGGGGGTCCTGCTGCTCTGCCGCGTCGGGCGCCTGTTGCCAGCCGAAAGTCGGCTCCGCGATCGGCGGTACGTGGCGCAGGTGACTCGCGCGACGTGCCTTCCGCCCGATGGGGGTGACCTCGGCGTCGTCCCCACCCTCACCGGGGCCGGTCACACGCGGTGTGAACGCGGTCATGGCTCCTCCGTTGGGTCTGGCTGGCGGGTGTGTGCGCTCTGAGTGTGCCCCCAAAGTGGCTCGGACAAGAACTCGTCCTACACATTGCTCGAACTCGTTGATCATCTCGCAGCGACAAAGCGTCCGCAATTCCGCGCATGGGTGTGAGGCCGATGAATGTAGCCATCCAGGTCGAATCAATAACGCGGGAATAGCCGCAATAGTCCGACCCTCAACCCTGACTCGATCCGTCTCGATTCCTGGCCAGCAGCCTTACGGACGGCATGGTCGGTGCGGGCATGGCAGCACCGTCGAATCCGACGACATTCCCGAATCGCCGCCCGGCCGCCCAGTCGTCACGGGCCGCGGCAACGGACTCGTGATCCGGACCCACGAAGTTCCACCACATGACCAAGGGCGTCTCGAATGGCGGACCACCCACGAGGAACAGCGTCGCATCGCCGTCCGCGGCCAGGCGCAGTTCCTGGTGCCCAGGCGGCAGATAGCGCAGCGAGCCAGCGTGGGTGAGCACGCCACCCACGGACACCGACCCATCGACGACCAGAACCCCGTACTCGAAACCAGGATCGGTGGGCAGGACGACCGGCGACTCCCCCAACTCGATATGCGCACCGACCAAGGGCGAGAACGTCGTGGCGGGCGACCGCAGTCCAGCCACCTCACCCAGCACCACGACCACGCGAGACCCGTCGACGACCAATTCCGGAAGATCCGCGTAGTGATCGAAGCGGGGAGCGCCGTCGCGTGCGTCGGGGGGCAGAGCGATCCACAGTTGGAGCCCGTGGAGTGCCTCGTCGTTGCCGGCTACGGACTCCTCGGCGTGGGCAATCCCCCGACCAGCTGTCATCAGATTCAGCTGCCCCGGCCGGACCACCTGAGAACTTCCGAGCGAGTCACGGTGGAGCACCTCACCGCTGAGCAGCCAGGTGACCGTCTGGAGCCCGGTATGGGGGTGAGGTGGAACCCACATGCCTCGCCCGGCCGTGACGTCATCCGGGCCGAAGTGGTCGACGAAACACCAGGGGCCGATCAGCCGCCGGGTGCGGGCCGGAAGGAACCTACGCACTGTGGTGTAACGGCCCAGCGCAACGTCGCGGGCCTCCAGGATCTGTCCGATGCCCTCAGCCGTGGGATCTGCCTCACGCACGCTCATCCGCTCATAGTTGCCGATCGCGTGGGCGGGCACACTCATGCCTGTGGCCACCCTCACCGATCTACTCAGTCGTACCGTCGATCTCGCTACCGAGTCGGTGGCGTCGGGTGGTGGGCCGTTCGGGGCGCTCGTCGCCGAGCAGCTGTCTGGGCGTGACAGGTGGCGGGTAGTGGCCGAGGGCATCAATCGCGTCGTCCCCAACCTCGACCCGACGGCTCATGCCGAGGTGGTGGCCCTGCGCGCCGCCGCCCAGGCCCTCGGCCGTTTCGACTTGGCCGGAACAGTCTTGCTGACCAGTTGCGAACCGTGCCCGATGTGCCTCGCTGCCGGTCTGTGGGCTCGGGTCGACGCCATGTGGTTCGCCGCCACCAGGGACGATGCCGCAGCTGCTGGATTCGACGACCGCGAGTTCTACACCGCATTCGACACTCCCCGCGAGGAGTGGGCGGTGCCTGTTCTACGAGCGGACGTCGCTCACCCGTTGGCCCCGTTCCAGGCCTGGACCCAACTGAGCGATCGAGTGGCCTACTGATGGCAGTCTCGATGGCCGTCGAGGCGTTCGAACGTGCGGTGTCCGAGGCCCTGGACCTACTACCGGTCGAGTTGGCCCGGCTGATGGACAACGTCGCCGTTTTCGTCGTCGATCGACCACCCCACGACGTCGCACCCGACACGCTCGGGCTGTACGAGGGAACGCCGCTGACCGAACGCGGCGATGGCTGGTCAGGGGCACTTCCGGATCGGATCTCCATCTTCCGCGAGCCGATCCTCGCGATGTGTGAGGACGTGGAAGACGTCAAGGACGAGGTGCTCGTCACCGTCGTGCACGAGGTGGCCCACCACTTCGGGATCGACGACGAACGGCTGCACGAGCTCGGCTGGAGTTGAGTGGCGGATTCGCGTTTGGCAGTCGGCGCACCCTGGCCTATGCTCGGCTAGCTCCTGAGGGTTCGTGCCCGCCCCCATCGTCTAGCGGCCTAGGACGCCGCCCTTTCAAGGCGGTAGCACGGGTTCGAATCCCGTTGGGGGTACGTTCAGTTCGGTGCTGTTGAGCTTTACACGCTAGGCCCCGTAGCGCAGTTGGTTAGCGCGCCGCCCTGTCACGGCGGAGGTCGCCGGTTCGAGCCCGGTCGGGGTCGCCCTCTCTGGTGGTGTGGTCTGTCCTCTTGCCCCCCGCCTCGCATGCGCTGAAGTCCCCGCCATCCCGGTTCACTTGCGGCGTGCCCGTGCGTCGTGCGCTCCCTCCTCATCGCCCCTGCGTTTCGCGTTGACATGTGACCTTTCAGTCACCCATCATGCTCACGTGGACGAGATCTTCCGAGCGCTGGCCGATCCGACCCGTCGGCGGCTGTTGGACGAGCTCTTCCGCGAGGACGGTCAGAGCCTGAGCGCACTCGATGCTCGATTCGACATCACGCGATTCGGTGTGATGAAGCACCTCAAAGTGCTGGAGGAGGCCGGCCTCGTCGTCACCCGGCGCCGCGGTCGCGAAAAGC
>JANNOG010000078.1:0-31542 GCA_031398915.1 Micrococcales bacterium
CGTGCAGCTAAGGCTGCGCCGCGCCGGCCGGGTCTGAACGGGCCGGCAGCGCTGCCGAGACCATCGCCTCGATCTGGCCGGGCTCCGCGAAAACCAGCGAGACCGGCACGGGCAGCAGGCGATGGCGCTCCAAATGGGCCCAAAGCGGCTCGAGCTCGAGCCGACCGAGCCGACCGGCCCGACGGGGGGCCGGGTCATGGCGTCTTGAGCAGGACCTGACCGTCGCGGACGTCGACCGGGTGCGTGCTCACGTCGGTCATCGCCGGCAGGCACATCGCCTTACCGTCGGCCAGGCAGAACCGCGCCGCGTGCAGGGGGCACTCGACCTCGCCGTCCTCGACCCAGCCCTCGGCCAGCGACGCATCCTCGTGGGTACACGTGTCGTCGATGGCGTAGTAGCGGCTCTCGCTGAAGAACACGGCGATGTCGTCGCGATGTCCGGACTTCTTGCGTGGAACGACTCTCGCCTCACCGTCGGCGATGTCACCGTCCGCACAGACGACGATCCAACCTGCTTCTGGGTTCACGACTGGATTATGGCGTCACCTCCTTCCCGATGCGGAAGGTCACTGGCCCGGGGGCGTGGCCAGCGGCTGCCCCGTCTCCAACAGGGTCTTCAGCCCCGAGAGGATCGAGACCCATCCGATCTCGAGTTGCGCCGCCGCCTCCGTGTCCGGCAGGCCGGTGTGGACGCACGAGAGGAACGTGACGCCCGGCATCGGCATGAACGGTTCGAACACCTCGAAGGCGACCGTCGATGTCGGCAGTTCGGCGACGTCGGGCGCCCACGAACCGTTGAACGTCGTGACGAGCTTGCGACCCGGCTCGACCTCGAGGATCTCGCCCGTGATGACGTCACCGCCGCCGGCGGTGTAGCGATAGCTGGTGCCGGGCGTCAGGTCGCCGTACTCCGCGGTGAACCCGACGTAGTAGGCCGGGGTGACGGATCCGTCCGTGAGGGCGTGCCAGACCTGCTGTGGCGTGGCCCTGATCGCGAGCTGGATCTTCTGGGTCGTGTCGGTGATCGTCTCAGTGGTCATGTCGTGCTCCTCCTCCGGTGTCCCGCGGCGCTCGTCGTCGCGGTGGCACCCAGCAGACGTGATGGGTGGTGCGATTTCGACACCCGGGCCAGAACCCCGACACGGACTTCGCCACACGCCATTCGCGACTGTCGAAAACAGGCCCCCGTTGGCGTCTACTACGTGACGAGCGGCAGGACACCGGTTCTGCCCGTAGCCCGGGAGGCAGTGATGGAGTACCTGCTGATGGCCATGGAGGACGAGCGGGCCTTTGAGGCCCGTGAGGACCCTGAGCTCAGAGACGTCTACTGGCAATCCTGGAACGCCTACATCGCCGCACTGACCGACGCGGGCATCCTCCGTGGAGCGGGCGGTCTGGAGCCGCCGTTCACGGCGACCACGGTGCGGGTCCTGGACGGGGCACCGGTGGTCCAGGACGGCCCGTTCGCCGAGACGAAGGAGCAGCTGGGTGGCTACTTCGTGATCGACGTGGCCGACCTCGACGCGGCCCTGGCGTGGGCGGCACGCTGTCCCTCGGCCGACGGCGGGTCATGCGAGCTGCGGCCGTTGCTTCCGCCCCGGCCGTGACGTCGACCGAGTCGCAGATCGCCACCTCGACCGCAGGGGTACACGCAACGGCGGGGGTGCACGCCACCGTCGAGGAGGTGGTGCGCGGCTCGTACGGCCGGCTGGTCGCCTACCTCGCCACCGTGACGGGGGACATCGCCGCAGCTGAGGATGCATTGGCCGACGCGTTCGTGGCGGCGCTGCGCACCTGGCCGCAGCGTGGTGTCCCGGCCCGGCCCGAGAGCTGGCTCATCACTGCGGCCAGGCGCAACCTCATCGACGCCGCACGCCGCCGCGACACCGCCCGACGTGCCCTGCCCCAGGTGGCGCGCCTGCTCGACGAGCACAGTCAGCCCAGGGCGGCCAGCACGATCCCCGACGTCCGGTTGCAGCTGATGTTCGCCTGCACCCACCCCGCCGTCGCCGAGGCGGCCCGTGGGCCGCTGATGCTGCAGACCGTGCTCGGTCTGGACGCGGCTCGGATCGCCGAGGTGTTCCTGGTCCCGCCCGCCACGATGAGCCAGCGCCTGGTGCGGGCCAAGACCAAGATCCGTGTCGCGGGTGTGCCGTTCACCATCCCCCGGCCGGACGAGCTGCCCGGTCGGGTGGGTGCCGTGCTGGATGCGGTGTACGCCGCCTACACAGCGGGCTGGGACGATCCGGGGGCCGCGGATGCGGGTTCCGTCGGCGCATCCGGCCGAACGGACGGCCCGCACACCGGCCCGCACACCGGCCTCAGCACCGACATCAGCACCGACATCAGCACCGAGGCGGTCCGACTGGCCCGCCTGGTGGTCGGGCTCATTCCCGACGACCCCGAGGCCGCCGGGCTGCTCGCGCTGGTGTTGCACAGCCACGCCCGCCGCGACGCCCGCCGCGACGCCGACGGCGCGTTCGTCGCCCTCGATCGCCAGGACCCGACTCGCTGGTCGAAGCCTCTCGTCGCAGAGGCCGAGGAGCACCTCGCGCACGCTGCGGCTGCCCGACGACTCGGCCCTTACCAGCTCATGGCCGCCATCCAGTCGGTTCACAACCGGCGCGCCCGGACCGGCACCACCGATCATCGGGCCATCGCCCAGCTCTACGAGGGCCTGGCCCACCTGTCACCCACGGTGGGCGTCCTGGTCGCCCGCGCCGCCGCCGTCCTGGCCGACGGTCGTGCCGAGCAGGCGCTGGGCCTGTTGGATGCCCTCCCTGCCGAACGCACCCGGGCGTACCAGCCGTACTGGGTCGCCCGAGCGGCGATCCTCGACGCCCTCGCCGATCCACGTGCCCGCAGCGCCCGTGACATGGCGCTGCGGCTCACCGCCGACCCGGCAGTCGAGAACCACCTGCGCCACGGCAGCGGCCCGCCGTGATCCCGGTCGCGCCACTCAGGCCTGCAGTATCGCGTCCGCCAATTCGCTGGGCCGGGTGAACAGGGCCTCGTGGCTGCCGGGCGTCGTGGTGGCGGTGACGCCCAGGCGCTCGGGAAAGCGCGGTGCCCACGCCCACTCCCCGGGCGGCAGGGCGACGTCCTCGGTGGCCAGGACGTAGCTCCGGTCGATCGAGTCGGGCAGTGGCGCCACCGTCTCTCGGAAGAAGTTCATCGGCTGAGGGAGCAGGAGCGAATGCACGGTGCGCTGGACGTCTTCGGGAGCATCGTTCATGAAGCCACCCGCGAACACCTCGAACGGCATCGCCACGCTGTTCGTGCCCGACGCCTCGGCCAGCTGGGTGAACAGCTCGACGTAGGGCGGCGGGACCTCGTCCATCAGGCTGGCCCCCTCGGCGGGGACGAACGCACTCCAGTACACGACCTTGGTGAGCCGTGCCCCCAGCCGCGGGGCCGCACCGGTGATCGGGTATCCGCCCCAGCTGTGACCGACCAACGTGACATCCGTCAGGTCGTGGCGGTCCACATGGTCGACGACGAAGTCCACGACGTCGGACAGGTGGAACGTCGTGGGGTCGTCGCCATCGGCGAGGCCCGGCAACGTCGGAGCGTGCACGTCGTGGCCCTGTGCGCGCAACGCCTGGGCGACCGGGCGCCATGCCCAGCCGCCGTGCCAGGCACCGGTGACGAGGACGAAGGTTTGGGACATGCGGCTCCTTTGCCAGGGGTCCAGCGATGACGACGACTCGTCGCCCGCCGGGTCATCATGGAGCGCGCACGCGACGACCGTCAATGGCGCGACCCACGATTGACTACCGCGAGCGGGTCGAGATCGGACGAGGTGGGGGCTGCGCGGCTAGCGTGGGCGCACATGAGGGCACGGTCGCTGGTGTTCAACCTGTTCGGCGACTACCTGCGGTACCGCGACGGCCAGGTGCGGCTGCGGTCACTGGTGGCGCTGATGGGCGAATTGGGGGTCAGCGAGGCGACGGTCCGCACCGTCGCGACGCGGATGCGCCGGGAGGGGTGGCTGCTGAGCCGCCGCGAGGGCCGGGAGACGACCTACGAGTTGACGCCCGCAAGTTGGGCCGTGCTGGACGAGGGACGTACCAGGATCTTCGAGCGCACCACCGCAGGCTGGGACGGCCAGTGGCACCTGGTGATGTACTCGGTGCCCGAATCCGAGCGGCCCATCCGCGAAACCCTGCGCAAGCAGCTGGCCTGGGCTGGATTCGGACCGCTGTCCGCCGGGGTGTGGGTCAGTCCGCACGACCGGACCGCCGAGGTCCGCGATCGGGTCGATCCTGCTGCGGCCAGGCGCCTGGACGTCTTTCACGCCAAGTCCGCGGGTGCCGAGGCGGATCGCGACATCGCGTCGCGTGCCTGGGACATGGCGGGCCTGGCCCGGGACTACCGCGACCTCATCGACCGGTACAGCCCGCGCCTCGACGAGTATCGCAGCGGGCGGATCATCGGCCGGGAGGCGCTGGCCGCGCGGATGGAGTTGGTCCACGACTACCGGGTGCTCCCGTTCCGAGACCCTGATCTGCCTCGTGAACTCCAGCCGGCCCAGTGGCCGGGCAGGGCCGCGCACGAGGTCTTCCTGGAGGGTCACGGACTGCTCCGGGTCGCTGCCGAAGCACACGTAGACACTCTGATCATGTAACGCTTCGTTGACGGACACCTGATTTTCGACCTACGTTATGGCTGTGACGACGGCAGCTGCGTCCGCGGACGCCATGGCGCGACGCGAGGCCGACACCGACCTCGGACAGCTCTACGCCGACTTCGCCGCCGCCGACCTCATGCCCCTGTGGACGCAGATCGGCGGCCTCATGCCGATCACACCCTCACCCGCGGCAATACCGGCGCTGTGGCGCTGGTCGACGCTGTACCCACTGGCCGCCCGCAGCGGTGACCTGGTGCCGGTCGGACGCGGCGGCGAGCGCCGGGCTATCGCGCTCGCCAATCCCGGCCTGGGCGGGCTGCCGTACGCGACGCCGACACTGTGGGCCGCGATCCAGTACCTCGGCCCCCGTGAGGAGGCGCCGGCGCACCGCCACACCCAGACCGCCTTCCGATTCGTCGTCGAGGGCGAGGGGGTGTGGACCAACGTCGAGGCAGACGCGGTCGCGATGCGCCGCGGCGACCTGTTGCTCACCCCCGGCATGCACTTCCACGAGCACCACAACACCACCGATCATCCGATGGCATGGATCGACGGCCTGGACATCCCGCTGGTCCGCACCCTGGACGCCGGATTCTTCGAGTTCGGCCCCGACGAGTTGGACACCCGGGCGACTCCCGCGCGGTCACGCAACGAGCGGCTCTGGGCTCACCCGGGCCTGCGCCCGGTCGGTGCCCCGCCGAGCCGTGCCTGCCCGCTCATGGCCTATCGGTGGGCACACACCGACGCGGCGCTGAGCGCGCAGTTGGAACTGGAGGCCGAGGGGGCCCCAGGTGTGGTCGACCCCGGTCACGCCGCCGTACGGTTCGTCGACCCGCGCGACGGCGCAGACGCGCTGAGCACGATGCGCTGCGAGATGCACCGCCTGGCGCCCGGCGCATCGACCGCTGCGACGAGGGTCGTCGGGTCGTCCGTGTGGCAGGTGTTCTCGGGGACTGCGACGGTGACGGTCGGTCCGGGCGCGTCGGGGGCCGACACGCCGGACGTCACCCACGAGGTGGCGAAGGGCGACCTGTTCGTCGTTCCCTCGTGGGCCCGCCTCACCATTCACTCCGACAGCGGGATGGACGCCTTCCGCTTCGGTGACGAACCGGTGTACGAGGCGTTGGGCCTGGCCCGCACCGAGCGGAGCGGGGGGTGAGTATCCGGCTGGCGACCGTCCGCCTCCCGACGACGGGCGAGAGCACACCCGCGACCCGTGCGGTCCGGGTGGACGACGCCGAGGCGGTCGACCTGGGCTCACCGGACCTGGTCGCCTTTCTCGGCCAACCGGACTGGCGCGACCTGGCCACCGGTACGCAGGGCGAGCGCTACCCACTGACCGGACTGAGGTACGCCCCCCTCGTCCCCCGGCCCGAGAAGGTGGTGTGCGTCGGTCTCAACTACCGCAACCACATTCTCGAGATGGGCCGCGGGCTACCGACCTACCCGACGTTGTTCGCCAAGTACTCGCGCGCGCTCATCGGCGCCTACGACCACGTCGTGCTGCCCGCCGGGTCGGAGGCCGTCGATTGGGAGGCCGAGCTGGGCATCGTCATCGGTACCGAGGTTCGTCACGCCGACGCGACTCAGGCAGCCGCGGCGATCGCCGGATACACCGTGGTCAACGACGTCACGGCGCGCGACTTCCAGAACCGCACGGCCCAGTGGCTGCAGGGCAAGACGTTCGAGGCGACCACGCCGGTCGGGCCGTGGCTGATCGTGAACGACGCCGCCGATACCTCAGCCGCAGCGGATTTCGCCATCACGTGCACCGTCGACGACGAGGTGGTGCAGGACGACACCACCGCTGACCTGGTGTTCGGACCGGTCGAGCTGGTGCGGTACATCTCGTCGATCATCACGCTGGTGCCGGGCGACCTGATCGCCACGGGCACTCCCGGTGGGGTCGGCCACGTCCGCACGCCGCCGAGGTACCTGCGGGAGGGCTCGGTGATCGTCACCCGGATCGACGGGGTCGGCGAGTGCCGCAACACCTGTGTCGCAACGGAGCGCTGAGCGGTGCGGGTCGCGATCGTCGGCGGTGGCCCGGGCGGGCTGTTCCTGGCCGGCCTGCTCCGGCGCGCGTCGGCTGACCTGGACGTCACCGTCTTCGAGCGCAACCGTGCCGACGACACCTTCGGCTTCGGGGTCGTGTTCTCGGACCGCACCCTGGAGGTCATCGACGCGGCCGACCCGGTGCTGCGCGAGGCGCTCCGCACCGACGGGGTCCACTGGGACGTCATCGAGGTTCGCCTCAAGGGCGAACGGATCCGCTGTCGCGGGTTCGGCATGGCCGCCATCCAGCGGCGGCGGCTCCTGCAGGTCTTGGCCGGGCGGGCGGGCGGGCTGGGTGCCCACCTTCGGTTCGAGACCTCGGTCTCTGTGAGCGATCTGAGCGGCTACGACCTGGTGGTAGCGGCCGACGGGACGAGCTCGGCGATCCGGGAGGCGTTGGAGCCCGCCTTCGGGTCCACGGTCGAGGTCGCCGAGGCCACGTTCATCTGGTTCGGCACCGACTACCTGTTCGACGGGCTCACCTTCGTCCACGAACGGGGACCTCATGGCGTGTTCGCCGTGCACGGCTATCCGACCAGCGACCGGGTCAGTACCTTCATCGTCGAGACCGACGCCGCGTCCTGGCGACGCGCCGGACTGGACGGCTTCGACGTGACGCAACCCCCCGGCCCCAGCGACCTGACCAGCAAGGCCTATTTGGAGGAGTTGTTCGCCGACCAGATCGACGGCGGATCGTTGCTGGTCAACAACTCACGGTGGGGCAACTTCCGGACCCGGCGGACCGCTCGCTGGCACACCCTTCACCCCGACCTCGGCCCCGTCGCGCTGCTCGGCGACGCCGCCCACACGGCTCACTTCTCCGTGGGGTCGGGGACCAAGATGGCGATGGAGGACGCGGTCGCCCTGGCCCATGTCCTGCTGACTCAGGCGCCCAGGAACAGCGCGGAGATGTCGACGGCGCTGGCGTCCTACGAATCGGCGGCACGCGCGTCGGTGGACGGCATCCAGGCCTCGGCGCGCCCCAGCCTGGATTGGTGGGAGCACTTCGGTGAGTACCACGACGCCTTCGAGCCCTGGCAGTTCGCCTATCACTTCCTGACTCGCAGCATGAGCGACGCCCGGCTGGCCCGGCGAGCCCCCGAGTTCGTCGCCGCCTCGCATGCTGCCTGGCAGGCCCGTAGCGGGATGGACCCGGTGGACCTGTCGGACGACCAGCGGACCGCCCTGGTGTCGGGGCGACGCGAACTCGACAGCTACGGACTCCTCGCCTGATGAGCACCGCCCCGCGCGTCCTTCCCGATGACCGTGCCGGTGACGGCGCGGGTGACCGTGCGGGTGACACGGTTCCGTGGCCGGCCGAGTACGTCGAGCGTTACGTGGCAGCCGGGTACTGGGCAGGTCAGGCACTGGGTGATCTGCTGTGGCAGGTGGCTGCCCGTCACGGCAGCGACGTCGCGGTCGTGGACGGCGACGTCCGCCTCACCTACGCCGAGCTGACCGACCGAGCAGATGCCGCGGCGCACCGGCTGCTCGGTCGTGGCCTGGTCAGCGGTGACCGGATGGTCGTCCAACTGCCCAACTGCTGGCAGTTCGTCGTGCTGAGCCTGGCGTGCGTGCGTTCGGGAGTGGTGCCGATCATGGCGCTGCCCGCCCACCGACGGACCGAACTGGCCTACCTCGCCCGCCACAGCGACGCCCGCGCGATTGCCGTACCCGCCCAGTTGCGCGGCTTCGACCACCAGGGCCTCGCCGCCGAACTGGCCGCCGAATTGCCCGGCCTGCGCCATGTCCTCGTCATGGGCGACGTCGTCGACGCGGGCCATGCCGACCTCGACGATGTGTGTGCCCCCAGCGGTGACACGTCTGACGGTGCCGTTCCACCTCATTCTCCGGACAGCAGGGATGTAGCCGTCTTCCTGCTGTCCGGGGGCACAACCGGGCTGCCCAAGCTGATCGCCCGGACCCACGACGACTATGCGTACAACGCGCGCGCCTCGGCCGAGGTCGCCGGCCTCGATGCGTCGAGTCGATACCTGGTGGCGCTGCCGGCGGGCCACAACTTTCCCCTGGCCTGTCCCGGGATCCTCGGCACCCTGCTGAGCGGTGGCCGGGTCGTGCTGCTCGCCTCACCCGAGCCGAGCCGCGCGTTCGCCACCATCGCCGCCGAGGGGATCACCCACACTGCAGTCGTTCCCGCCGTCGCCGCCCGGTGGTTGGAGCAGGTCGGACCCGACGACGACCTGTCCAGCCTGCAGGTGCTGCAGGTCGGCGGAGCGCGGTTGGCCGACGAGTTGGCGCGCCGGGTCCGCCCGACCCTGGGGTGTGCGTTGCAGCAGGTGTTCGGGATGGCCGAGGGACTGCTCAACTACACCCGCCTGGACGATCCCGAGGACGTCGTGTGCACCACTCAGGGTCGCCCGCTCAGCCCCGACGACGAGGTCGTGCTGGTCGACGAGGCGGATCAGCCGGTTCCGGCAGGCGAGGCCGGATCGTTGCTGACCCGCGGCCCGTACACGCCACGCGGCTACTTCCGGGCGGCCGAACACAATGCCCGCGCCTTCACCACGGACGGCTGGTACCGCAGTGGCGACATCTGCCGGTGGACGTCCGGCGGCAACTTGGTGGTGCAGGGCCGCGACAAGGACATGATCAACCGGGGCGGTGAGAAGGTCTCGGCCGAGGAGATCGAGAACTTCGCCTATCGGGTGCCCGGGGTCAGCGCCGCAGCTGCGGTGGCCATGCCCGATCAGGTGCTGGGCGAGCGGGTCTGCGTCTACGTCGTCGTCACGCCCGGCGCCGGCGTCACGGTGGACGATCTGCGCGCCGTCATGGACAGTGCCGGTGTGGCCCGATTCAAGTTCCCCGAGCGCGTCGTGATCGTGGACGCCTTGCCGACCACCACAGTCGGCAAGATCGACAAGGCCGCCCTGCGCCGTGACGTCGCCGCCAGGCTGGGCGCCGAACAGTGACCCACGACGTCGATGTCGCGAGGCGGTGGGTCGTCCTCGGCACGTCGCTGTTCGACGACACCGTCGAGGGCCTCTCCGATGCTGATCTACAAGCACCCAGCAACCTGCCGGACTGGTCACGGGCCTACGTCGTCGCCCACGTCGCACGTAACGCGGACGCCCTGGTCAACCTGTCGACCTGGGCGCTGACCGGTGTCGAGACCCCGATGTACCCCGACGCTGCCGCCCGAGCCGCCGGGATCGAGGCGTCCGCCGCGGTCGAGCCCGATCACCTGCGGGCAGACCTGACGGCGAGTGGTGAGCGCCTCGACGCTGCGCTCGACGCCGTCGCCGAGGCGGATCGGTGGGCTGCCCGGGTCACGACAGCCCGCGGACGCGACATCGCCGCGGGTGAGCTGCCATGGATGCGAGTCCGCGAAGTGTGGCTGCACGCCCTCGACCTCGGCGAGGGCCCGGACTTCCCCATCGCTGCGGATATCCCCGCTGATCTGGTCGACGCCCTGGCGGTGGATGTCCTGGGATCGCTGTGCGCCACCGCCGGATGCCCCACCGCCACGGTTGTCGCCGTCGATCGCCCCGCAGATGCCGGTACCTGGCAGCTGGGACCGGGTCGCGCGGACTCGGGTCGCGCCCCGCAGACGACTGTCACCGGCACAGCCGCCGACCTCGTCGTCTGGCTGACCGGACGATCGCGCGGGGAGGCGTTGCTCGTCTCCGACGGACGACTGCCCGTCCTGCCCGCCTGGCTCTGACGCCGTCGGTCCACACCCCAGGCTTCAGCCTCGTGACAGTGGATCCCGGACGGTGACGAAGGGGAAGCGGTGGAAGTCGGCGTCTCGGGTCACGATTGTGGGGATCCCGTGCTCGCGCATCAGGACGGCTGTACGAGTGTCGTGGAACAGATTGCCGCCCACGCCGGGGACATCCGTCAACGTTTCGGCGAGGAGCCCGAAGTGCCGCCCGGTCGGGGAAAGCACGGCCGCGGCCGGAGCTGCCAGCACAGCCCGGAGGAATCCGAGCGCCGATGCCGGGTCCCACGGATTCGGTAGAACGCGCGGATGCGTGACGATCCGGAGGAATTCGTAGCAGATGCCCCAGGTGAGGTACCACGGTGATGCGGACCTGATGAGCCTGTCCAGCACGGCCCGACACGCCTCGTGTTCGGCGGAGTCGGTGTTCGCGGCGTGGACCAGCACGTTCGTGTCGACGACGAGCATCACCGACCACCCATTGCCCCGTCGAGGGCGTCGCGGTCGGCAACATCGACCAGGGGCCGCCCGCCCCGCCACGACGGCAACGGCACGAATTCGATCTGGGGCTGCTGATCAACCGCGTCGATCATGCGTCGCAACGCGGCCTCGACCACTGACGACATCGATGTGTGCTGCCTCACCGCCTCGGCACGGACCCGCTCCAGTATGTGATCGTCAATCACCAGTGTCGTTTTCACCGTACAACCGTAACAGTGATGTGGCTGTACGGTCACCCGACTCGCCCCCTCGCCGATCCGGGCGGCCGCCGGCCGCGCACGAGCGACAAGTTGCGATTCGCGGTTTATCACTTTTTAGCAAGTCTTAAGTTGCTATGGGCGATTTCCCGATCAGGCCGCCCTTTCGGGTAACCCGGCAATCGAGCCCGCCGTAAAGAAGGGCGGGTTAGAGTTCCCCACGTTCGTCATTTCTGCCTCTCTCGCGCTTCTAAATACGCAGAATGCGGCAGGAATGAACGCTAGTGGGAGGGTCCGGTGATGTCGACGCAATACGCCTCAATTGCCGACGTGGCGCCTATTTCGGGCACTTCTGTGGTTGACCTGCGAGTCATTCCGCAGCAGGGGACGCCGGCGCAGCAGCTACCCACGTCAGGCGCGACTGCACCTCAGGTGCGTCGGCAGCGGCCGTGGATCTCGCGGTTGGCCCGAAGCGCCGTCGTGGTCGCGCTGGTCGACATCGCCGCGCTGGTGGTCTGGCCGGCAGTCGTGGGGATCGACGCCGCATGGATCACGGTGTCCACCGCCCTCACTCTCGCCCTCTTCGCCGACGCGGCGATGTACCGGCGCCGCTTGCACTGGTCGGTGCTGGACGACCTGCCGTCCCTGCTGGGTCGCAGCATGGTCGCCGTTGCCGCAGTGGCAGCCGGCTCCACCGTTCTCGTCCGCACCGACCTGCCACTGGGTGGACTGGGCGGACTGGGTGGACTGGGCCGCGGGGTCGACGCGGCAGGGGTCGCGGACCTGTTTGGTGCTGGACTTGTGACAATCGCGCTGGTGCTGGTCGGGCGTTGCGGGACCTATGCCCTGGTCCGCTACGCCCGACGGTCGGGGCTGGTCGAACATCGCACCCTGATCGTGGGTTCTGGCGACGTTGCCGGTGAACTGGCGACTCTGCTGACCGACAACCGAGAGCTCGGCCTGCTGCCGGTCGGCTACATCGACAACGTCGCCTCCCCCGCGCTGGACATGGGCGGGCTCGCGCACCTGGGCGGCTCGCGCGACATCGGCGCAGCGCTCAGTCGGACGGGGGCGACGGTCATGCTGCTCACCACAGCGGGAGCGACGGACGACTCCATCGTCGACATC
Organism: Micrococcales bacterium; assembly: GCA_031398915.1. Classification (GTDB taxonomy): domain Bacteria; phylum Actinomycetota; class Actinomycetes; order Actinomycetales; family JBBAYJ01; genus JANNOG01. The sequence goes on from JANNOG010000078.1 coordinate 12,191, forward strand.
GTCCGCTCCCCCGCCGTGGCCCGCTGCGAGGTCCTCATCGTCCCGCGGTTGTTCGAACTCATGAACCTCCGAGAGGTCAACGATCACATCGGGGCCATCCCCGTCGTGCGGCTTCGGCGCCCCTCGCATCTGGGCATGGCCGTCGTCGCCAAGCGCGCCTTCGACATCGTCTTCGGCACGCTCGCGGTGATCGGCCTCGCGCCCGTCCTGGTGGCCTGCGCCATCGCGGTTCGCACCACCGGGCCCGGCGTGATCTTCCGCCAGCCCCGGGTCGGCAAGGCGGGTCGGTTGTTCGACCTGTACAAGTTCCGCTCGATGCGCCCCGCGGACGAGGGCCTGACCAGCACCCAGTGGAGCGGCGTCGCCGATCCACGGATGACCGTCGTGGGCCGCATCCTTCGTCGTACCTCGTTGGACGAGCTACCGCAGTTGTGGAACATCCTGCGCGGCGATATGACCATCGTCGGTCCCCGACCCGAGCGCCCTCATTTCGCCGAGCAGTTCTCGCGGGAGTTCCGCCACTACGCCCACCGTCACCGGGTGCCCGTCGGCCTGACGGGAATGGCGCAGGTGAACGGGCTGCGCGGCAGCGAGTCCTCGATCTCCCTGCGGGCCCGATACGACAACTACTACATCGAGAACTGGTCGCTGTGGGGCGACGTCAAGGTCATTCTCCGGACAGTGCGCGAGGTGGCCCGTGCCACCGGGTCCTAGGCGGCTGTCCCGCCGTTCGCTGCTGGGACTGGCCACCGGGACCGTCGTGGCCGCGGGCGGTGCCTGGGCCGGAGTGCGGGTGGTCGGCCGCGAGAGCGACATTCCTGAGGACGACACAGTCGCCACGGGCATCGGCGAGGCGCTGCGTATCGATGGAACCGAGAGTTGGTCCTCGGGCTCGTCCGGCCCGCCGGCCGCCGACGGGCGGTTCGCACAGTGGCGGGGGCGAGCGGTCGACATCATCGGCACCTGGGCCGACACCAACGAGGCAATGGTCGAGTTGTGGCAGTTGCAACCCGGCGCCGAACTGAGCGAGTGGACCGGTGACCTCGACATCGCGGTAGGTGCGATCGGTGACGGCGAGTCGTGGCTGGACGCGGCTGCCGGCGCCTATGACGATCGGTGGCAGGAATGCCTGGGCGGGCTCGCGAGACTACGGGCCGACGCCAGCGGCACGACGTACGTGCGATTCGCTCACGAACTGAACGGAGACTGGTATCCGTGGCGGGTCGACGCCGGATCGGCGACGCATCTCGTCACCGCCTGGCAACGGTTTCGCCGGTTGCAGCTGGACATCCTCCCCGAGGGTCGACTGGTCTTCAACGTCAACCGTGAAAGCGTCGGCGCGGGTCTCGATTGGCGCCGACTGTTTCCGGGTACCGACGAGGTCGATCTCTTCTCGGTGGACTATTACAACCAGTCCCCGTTCATCCGAACACTGCGCGAGTGGGACGAGTCCCTGGAGGTCACCGACTCGTTCGGGGCACCGAAGGGACTGGCCCGCCACCTCGAATTCGCCCGCAGCGTCGGACTTCCGGTGGCGATCAGCGAGTGGTCGAGTGATTCGAACGTCGGTGACTCCCCAGTCTTCATGGCACAGTTCCACGACTTCTTGAGGGTCCACAGCGGAGCCGCGCCGGGTCAGATCAGCTACGAGATCGGGTTCAACACCGACCGCGACGACAACCGCTGGTCACTGTTTCCGCAGACCCGGATGCCGGACTCCGCCGAGACCTACCGTTAGCTGTGGTGACGTCACCACAGCTGGTCGTAGGTCTGCGAGGCCCGCGGTTGGCGCAACCCCGGGAAGAACTGGAAGCGACCATCGCCGTGGGTGGCGTTGAACTGGATCTCGTAGCGCAGGTCACCCGGGCCGGTACCCGCATGTCGGGCGAACCAGTCGTGCATCTGCGACACGTAGACCGGCGAATCGCCCAGCGTCGAGTTGCTGGACCACTCCGATACCGCGAAGGGCAGGCCGGTGGCCTCGGCGTACTGCCGGTGCCTTTCCAGGCCTGCAGGGGCACCGAATCCGTCCAGCCGATCGATGGTCGTGGTGAACGCGCTGCTCGTCTCGACGAATGGGTACTGGTTATAGGCGTCGACCGCCAGCACGTCGACGTATGCGGCGCCAGGAAAGGCGGTCCGCCAGTCGAACCCGCCGATCCCCGACGTCTCGACATTGGGACAGAAGACCAGTTGATGCCGCGGGGCGATCTCCTCCTGGATCGCCCTGAAGCGTTTCCACGCCCTGACGAAAGCTGCCGCCTCGCCGGCCTGCACGGACCACGGACTCCACGAGCCGTTGAATTCGTGCGCGAACCTGATGTACAGGGTGCCGGGGCGGTTTCCCCAGGCGCCGACCAGGTTGGTCATCGACCGCCGCCACCGGGCGTCGTAGGCGCCGGCCGCGGCGGCCGACCACGTCTCACCCCGGTCCTTGTAAATCCCGCCGACCGCGACGTCGATGTCGCCCTGCCAGGCGCCGTACTCCGCGCCTGCCAGCAGGGACCACTGACCGGTCTGCGCGGCGTAGTCGTCGTTCCAGGTCCCGGCGATGTCCAGCGGGCGCCCGCGCCAGGCGGCGTGCTGACCGTCCGCTGCGCCCGTTCCGGAGGCACCCGAGCGCCATCCCACGAGCCGACTCAACGAGCCCGATATCGGCGAGCGCAGCGATACCGCGAACGATCGTTCCTGCCAGATGGTGAGACCGACGCCTCGACCGGTGTAGTCGCCGAGACGAGGAATCGTGTCCTCGGACACCAGCCTGCCGCCCCATGTCGTGCGCACGACAGTGCCGCGCACCTCGGTTCGCGCCACGGCTGTTCCGCGGCCGTAGAACGGCTCGTCGACCACCAGAGTCGGCCGCCCCATGTCGTACAACCGCACCTGGTATCGCCCCCCGGACAGGCTGACCTGGGCGTATGTGCCCCGGGACGACCGGCGCACCACCAACCCGGCGTTCCGGTTGCGGGTGCCGATCCCGGACACCGTGACCTCGACGAAATGATCCTCGCTGGTGGCGCTGCCCAGGTCCCGGTGTATCCAGGACCACCGGCCCACGGTGTCGAAGCCGCCGCCCTGGCGTGCCTCGGCGAGCTCGTACGGCTGTCCACTGCGGAGGGGGGCTGCTGCAGCGGCGGCCGGTACGGGGGCTGCGAGCAGTCCCAACCCCAGCGACGACACGATGAGCGCCAGCACGACCGGAGCGGCCGAAGCGATGGTGTGAGGCCAGGAACGGGGCACAGCAGCCTCCCACGAGGGTTGACGTCAGACAGTGGACACGTCGACCCTCCAGGCTGTGACCTGAGCATTCGACCCACCACTCACCCGTCCGGACGATGACCGCCACCACCGACCGTGCCGCCTCGTCGCACCCGGACGCCAAGCCCGAACGCCGCCGTCTCGGTGGTCGAGCGGGCTGGATCCTGGCCGACCAGGCGGTGTCCAGCCTGGCCAACGCCGGGCTGAGCGTCGTCGTCGCCCGGAGTGTCTCACCTGGCGAATTCGGCGCGTTCGCGCTCGCCTTCTCGGTCTACACCGTCGTGGTCGCCGTCTCGCAGGCCATGTCGGGCCAGGTGTTCTCGGTCCGACACAGCGCGACGACCGGCCGTCGGCTGCGCTCGGCGATGTCGGGCGCCGCGGGCACCGCCCTGGCCGTCGGCGCGGTCTCGGCCGTGCTGGTGGGAACCGTCGGTGCGCTGATGGCCGCACCGTTGCGCGACGTCCTGCTCGCCACCGCCGTGCTGCTGCCGGCCCTGACGGTGCAGGACGCCTGGCGCTCCATCTTCATTGCGCGTGGCACTCCGTCGCGGGCGTTCGCCAACGACCTGCTGTGGACGGTGCTGCAGATCGTCCTGATCGGCGGGCTGCTGGCGGCCTCGGTCGACCGGGCCGGTTGGTACGTCGTGGCCTGGGGAGTGGCGGCACTGGCGGGTGCGGGTTACGGGGTCCGGCAGGCCGGTGCGCGCCCGTCGCCGGCCGCCGCAATTCGGTACGTCCAGGCCAACCGCGACGTCAGCGGCCCGTCGGTGGCCGGGGCGCTGGCAATCCTCGGTGCGATGCAGGTCGCCTTCGTCCTGGTCGCGGTGGTGGGCGACATCCGCGACGTGGGGGCACTGCGGGCAGTGGGCACCTTGCTGGGCCCACTCAACATCGTCGGATTCGCCGTTGCGGGATTCGCGCTGCCCGAGCTCGCCCGACGACTCCCACCAGCGAAGCAGTTGGTCATGGTGGCGGCAGGGATCGGCGCAGCCCTGGTGGTCGTGGATCTGACCTGGGGCGCGATCGTGTTGTTGTTGCCGACAACGGTGGGTGTCGCCCTGCTGGGGCAGACGTGGCCGCATGCCCAGCTTGCCCTGCCTGGTCTGATCACGTTCACCGCGTGCATCGGCGCAACGGTCGGCACCACCGTCGTGGTCCGCGCCCTCGCCCGGACGCGATACGCCTTCGCGACCCACGCCGCCCTGGGCTGCCTGGTCATCGTCGGAGCAGTGACCGGCGCGCAGGTGGACGGGGCCCGCGGAGCCGCATGGGGGCTGGCGACAGCGGCGGCCGTGATGGTCGTGCCGTGCTGGCTGGTGATGCTCCGCGCCATCCGGCTGGGCCATCGCCCGCCACCCGCCACGTCCCCCGACACTCCCATCGGCACAGCCGACCGGGTTACCCACGACGAAAGGCGGCCATGAAGCTCTCCGTGCTGTACCGGACCCACCCAGGTGCCAACTCGAAGGTCAGGCCGCCGTGGTTCAGCCGCCCCCTGGCCTGGCACTCGCTGCAGGCTTCGTTGGCGCAGGCCGATGTGGCCACGGACCTGACCGTGGTCGCCGACGGCGGACTACCCGAGGAGTTGTCCGAGGTCGTCGCCGTCGCGCGGGTGCCGGTCCGACGGATCAGCGGTGGCACGGCGGCATCCAGCTTCCGCGGCTGCGTCGCCGTGGCGTTGGACCAGGCCCGGGCCGACCCCCCCGACACCCTCTACTGGTTCGCCGAGGACGACTATCTGTATCGGCCCGGGGCAATGAATGCCCTCGCGGCCGCCGTACGCCAATTGCGTGATGTCGACTATTTCGCCCTGTACACCTGCAATTGCGACGAGTGGTTCGCGACGCACCCCAGCCAGCCCACCCTCGACGTGCCCGAACTGCCGAGTGGTCGGCCGGTGATCGACGGGGTGGCCTGGCGCAGGATTCGCGGAACCACCAGCACGTTCGGTGTCACCCGCAACGCCCTGCTGAGCGATGCTGGGCTGTTGCGTCTCGCGTCGCGGGCAGGCTCTCCGTTCGACGCCGCGACGTGGCATGCCCTCCAGGGTCAGCCGCCGTACGACTGGTCGCACCTGTTCAGCGACCTCGACGGGTACTGGCGCCCCCGCGGTGTCGCCAAAGTCCTGATCAAGCCGCCGATGCGCGCCGTGGTCAACCTCGCCGCGCGTCGACCGCCCGAGCGACGTCGGGTGCTGGTCGCCCCGGTCGTCGACCTGGCGATGCACCTGGAGGCCGACATGATCCCCGAGGGCCAGGGTTGGGATCCAGCGGAAACTCTCGGTACACCGGCGACATACGGTGGGTGAGGGATACCGTTCGGGGGTGATACGCAGCGTCGTGGTGGCGAAATACGTCCCCTGGCCCCCGGACAGCGGTGACAAGCGCCGGACCCTGGCTATCGTGCGCGCCCTGCGTGAATTGGGTGATGTCACGGTATGCGCCTTTCACAACCCCGGCCAGGATGTCAGCCCGTTGGTCGACGAGGGAATCACCGTGCGATCCGTGCCCCGGCGGCGGCGGTTGTCCGCCCTCGTCGTCGGTGTGGTCCGGGGCCGCAGCCTGACCGCTGCGCGGTTCTACGATCCGGCGCTCACCGCTGCCGTCACCGGCGCGACGCGATCGGCCACCGACCTCATCGTGGTCGAGCACGTCCAGCTACTGCCGCACGCTCGTCACGCCACGGCCCGGGTGCGCGTCCTCGACATGCACAACATCGAGTCCGCTCTGGTGGCGCGCTACGGCGCCACCAGGCGGGGTGTGATGCGAGTCCTCCTCTCCGTCGAGTCGCGGGCACTCGCAGCGCTGGAACGGCGGGCACAGGCCACTCACCGGGTGGTGGTCGTCAGCGACACCGATCGACTCCGCCTCGGTGGCGACGCGCTGGTCGTGCCGAACGCGTGGGACGAGCCGACGCCGCTGCCGCCGGCTCCCGAACCCACGGTGTGCTTCGTCGCCCTGCTGTCGTGGGCGCCCAACGTCGACGCCGCCGTCTGGTTCACCCGGGTGGTGTGGCCGCGGGTGCGCGCCGAGGTGCCCGACGCACGCCTGTTGCTCGTGGGTCGCGATCCCACGCGGGCCGTACGGGATCTCGCCGACGATTCGGTGACCGTCACCGGCACGGTGGCCGATCTCACCCAGACGTATGCCGACACCCGGGTCGCGGTGGCGCCGTTGCGGGCTGGTGGTGGGTCGCGGTTGAAGATCCTCGAAGCCCTCGCCCACGCCCGCCCGGTGGTGGCCACGTCGGTGGGCGCCGAGGGGTTGGAAGACCTGGTGGGCCGCGGGGTGCTGGTCGCCGACTCGCCTCACGACCTCGCAGCCCGCATCGTCGACCTGCTGCGCGACGACGACCGGTGCCGACGACTCGGCGAGGCGGGTGTCGCCGCCGTCCGCGAGGACCACTCGTGGCAGGCGGCGGTTCGCCCCCTGGTCGACCTGGTGACCACGTCCGCCGAGCTGAGAGTCCGATGACCGCCGCGATCAGCGACCACGCCAGACGTGTCCGGCCCCGGGTGTCGGTCATCATTCCCAGCCGGAACGAGATGAGCCGTTGGCCCGCGGTGCTGGCCGGGCTCCGGGCCCAGACGCTTCGCCCGGACGAGGTCGTCGTGGCCGACGGGATGTCGACCGACGGCAGTCGGGAGTGGCTGGACCTCGTCGCCGACGTCGACCCGTCGTTCGTCGTCGTCGACAACCCCGCCCGGATCGTGCCGGCCGCCCTCAACGTCGCGTTGAACCGCGCCACCGGCGAGATCGTCGCGCGGATGGACACCCATGCCGACTACGACCCCGAGTACCTCGAGCGGGTGGTGGACGTCTTGATCGACCACCCCGAGGTGGGCGGCGTCGGTGGGGCGATGCGCACCGCGGGGGCGGGCACGTGGGGGGCCGCAATCGCGGCGGTGTTGCGCCGTCCGTTGGGGCTGGGTGGGGCCCGGCACCGGGTCGGGGGCGCCGCCGGTCGCGTCGTCCACGTGTTCTCGGGGTGCTATCGCCGCAGCGCACTGCTGGCCGTGGGCGGGTGGGACGAGCGACTACGGGCGAACGAGGACTTCGAGGCGGACGTTCGAGTGGCGGCGTCGGGTCCCGAGATCTGGTTGGAACCAGCAGCTCGGGCCACCTGGTACGTCCGCCGGGATCCGGCTGCCCTCGCGACGCAGATGTGGCGCTACGGCTATTACAAGGCGTTGACCCTGACGATGCATCCGCGGTCGCTGCAGGTTCGCCAGCTCGCGCCCCCCGCGCTGGTCGCCGGGTTGGTGATCGGCGCCGCGCTTCGCCCCCGCCTCGCCGCGGGTGCCGCTGCTGGATACCTGGCGGTGGCAGCCACGTTGGGTGCCCGGGCGGCTCGCGCCGACGGGGCGTCCGCGCTGCGGGGAGCGGTCGTGCCACCTGTCGTGCACCTGTCGTGGGGCGCGGGACTGTTGGCCGGCCTGGCCCACTTCGTCGGCAACCGGAGGACGACATGACCGACGGCGACCCGTTCGACCCTGTGGCAGCGATCACCCGGTCGTGGTGGATCATCGTGTCCGCCGTGGCATTGGGGTCCCTGGTGCTGGCTGCGGCAGTGACGATCCGTCCTGTCGACTACACCAGCACGACCACCCTGCTGTTCAGCGTGACCGATCCCAGCGAGGCAGTGACCGGAGTGTCGGGGGCGGGGCCGAGTGGCGATCCGGACCGCGCCCTCAACACTCAACTCCAGATCGTCGACGGCGACGCGGTCGTCGCTCCCGCCGCCGAGTCCTTGGGTCTGACCACGAGCGAGGTCCGCGAACACGTCAGCGTCGAGGCCGAACCAGAGACCAACGTGCTGCGGTTGTCAGGCCGAGCAGGATCGGCCGAAGATGCCCAGCGCCTGGTCACTGCCGTGGCCGAGTCCTACATCGCACAGAGTCGTACGGCGGGGACGGATCGGCTGCTCGCGCGCGCCGATACCGTCGCCGCCAATGCCGCCGCGTTGAGTGCCCGCTTCGACGCGCTCCCTCCGGTCTCGCTGACCCAGTCGACGACCGACCCCAGGCGCGCCGCGTACGCCGCCCAGATCGCCTCGCTCGCTCTGGAGGAGGAGCAGGTCCGCACGGCGGCCGCCGCCTACCCGGGCCAGGTGTCCGTGCTGTCGGCCGCCGAGGTGCCGCTGCGGCCCAGCTCGCCCACGACCCTCACCGCCGCCCTCGTCGGGGCCGGCCTGGGCCTCGTGCTGGGGTGCTTGGTCGCCGTGCTCCGCGAGCCACGCCGCAATCGTGACCTGGCTGCGGCCTATCCCGCGGCGGTCCCTCGGACGCGGCCACGAGGCCCCGAACGCGATCAGCCCGTCGCCGGACGCTGGGCGTCCTGAGCGCGGGTCGGCTGCGCGGCGTGAGCGGACAGGAGGTCCGGTGACCGAGGTCGTCGAGCGGCCGGTCGTCCGCCGCAGGGACCTCCGGTGGAGTCCGGCCGTGGCGGCACACGATCCCGTCGCGGCGCACGACGTCGTCTCACCGGCGACGGGCTCCTCCGGTGCGCGCCACACGCTGCTCGCCCTGATCCTGTGCATCGTCCTCACCCAGCGGATCGGCGTACCGCTGGGCGGAGGCGAGCAACTTCCCCTCACATTGCCGATGGCGATGCTCATCGCATTCGTCGGTATTTACCGCGGGTGGTTGATCCTCGATCGGGCGCGCACTCGGTTCTATGCATTGGCGATAGGAACCCTCGTCGTCCTGTCCCTGGTCGCCCACGTACGCGGTCACGACCTGTCTCTGCTGTCGATCGGGTTCGCGGTCACGCTCTATGCCTTCGTCACGCTGACCGCGCCGACCCTCACCGGCGCCGACGTCGGCTGGTTGTTGGACGCATTCGTCCGACTCATGGTGATAGCTGCGATCATCGGGCTGATCCAGATGGGCGTGCAGTACGCCGGCGTGCCGTACGGGGACCTGTTGACACTGTTACTGCCACCCGAGGTCGTGATAACCGGGTACAACACCGGCGACGCCATCATGTGGGACTCGTCCATCTACCGGGTCAACGGCGTGCTGTTTCTCGAACCGTCGTTCTTCTCGTATTTCTTGGGCCTCGCCGCCGTCGTCGCCCTGTACCGAGGACGCTCGGCGGTTTCGGTAGGCGTGCTGATCGTGGCCATCGTGCCGACTCTGGCGGGCAACGGCATCGTCGTGTTGGCCACCGGGATCGTTGCCCTGGTGATCAGTCCCCGCCGACGTCACCTGCGAGCGCTCGCGCTACCCGCGGTCGCCGCCGTGGCGCTCGCCCTCTCGACGCCCGTGGCCGACCGTTTCCTGTCACGAGTGACCGAGGTGGAGAGCGACGGTTCGAGTTCGAGCCTGCGCCTGGTCCAGCCCTACGAGCGCCTCTTGCCCGCCTGGCTGCCGGATCCGTGGGGGGTGGCGTTGGGCAATGGCCCTGGTTCGGCCACCGAGTTGCTGGGCTCGGACCGGATAACCGGACTCATCGTGCCCATCGTCCCGAAACTGCTCTTGGAGTACGGGGTGGTGGGAGCGGCGGTCTTCGGCTGCTTTCTGGTCTGGTCACTGCTTCATGGCAGGGCGCAGCCGCCGTGGGCCCTGGGACTGCTGATCAGCTATGCCGTACTCAACGCGGCATTCCTGCAGGTGACACTGGCACTGAGCACCATCGTATTCCTGTGCTTGCTACCGATCGGTGACTCACCGCCAGGTTCCGATCCGCGCCGACTCGCGCCGGAGACGGGGTGACGACTGCCGACTCGACTACGTGGATGCCGCTGCCTTCTTGGCCGCAGGCTTTGCCGTGGCCGACTTCTTGGCGGCGGGCTTCTTGGCCACGGGCTTCTTGGCGGCCGGCTTCTTGCCTGGTCCGGCAGCCCGCTTGTCGGCGATCAGCTCGGCTGCCCGCTCCGGAGTAATCGTCTCCGGATCGTCGCCCGACCGAAGAGTGGCGTTGGTGGTGCCGTCGGTGACGTAGGGGCCGAACCGCCCCGAGCGCACCGTGATGACCTCGCCGCTGACCGGGTCGGCGCCGAGTTCGCGCAACGGCGCCGCGACCCGACCGCCACGGCCGCGCTTGGGCTGGGCATAGATCGCCAGCGCCTCGTCCACGGTGACCGTGAAGATCTGTGCCTCGTTGTCCAACGACCGAGAGTCGGTGCCCCGCTTGAGGTACGGCCCGTAACGACCGTTCTGCGCAGTGATCTCGGCGTTCGACTCGGGGTCGAGGCCGACCAGGCGGGGAAGGCTGAGCAGCAGCAGGGCGTCGTCCAACGTCACCGTCTCGACGCTCATCGACGCGAACAGGCTGGCCGTCCGCGGCTTGCCCTTCGAGTCTTCGGGCAGCACCTCGGTGACGTACGGCCCGTAGCGACCGGGCTTGATCACGATGTCCAGGCCGGTGTCGGGGTCTGCGCCCAACACCGTGTCACCCTTGCCGGCGTCGGCCAGCAGCTCGCGCGCACGGGCCACCGACAACTCGTCCGGGACGAGGTCGTCCGGCACACTCGCGCGAACACCGTCTGCTGCCACCTCGTCCTCGAGATACGGGCCGTAACGCCCGACTCGCAGCACCAAGCCCTCACCGATGGCGATCGTGCTGACCGCCCGGGCGTCGATGTCGCCGAGGCCCTCGGCCAACCCCTTGAGGCCCTCCGCCAGCCCGGTCAGTCCCTGTCCGGCACCGCCCGGCAGCGGCGGCAGACCCACGGTGACTCCCGCCCCGACGCCGTCCCCCCCGTCGCCGTCGCCCCGGCCGCCCGCACCGTAGTAGAACCGGGTCAACCAGTCCGAACCCGCCACCTGACCTGCGGCGACGAGGTCCAGATCACCTTCCATCTGGGCGGTGAAGTCGTAGTCGACCAGGCGGGGGAAGTGCTCCTCCAGCAGCCGCGTGACGGCGAAGGCCAGCCATTCCGGTACCAGTGCCGTCCCCTGGTGCCGGATGTAACCGCGCTCGATGATGGTGCCGATGGTCGCCGCGTATGTCGACGGTCGGCCGATGCCACGCTCTTCGAGCGCCTTGACCAGGCTCGCCTCGGTGAATCGGCTGGGCGGCGACGTCGAGTGGTTCGTCGTGGTGAGGCCGTTTTCGGACACGGCCTGGCCCACCGTGAGAACGGGCAGCCGGGCGTCCGAGGAGTCCTGGTGACGCTCGGCGTCGCGACCCTCCTCGTAGGCGGCGAGGAACCCGCGCGTGGTGATGACGGTTCCGGAGGCGGCGAACTCGACCGCCCGGTCGTCGGTGGTGCGGGAGGCGATCCGCACCGAGGCTGTGGTCCCTCGGGCATCGACCATCTGCGATGCGACGGTTCGCTGCCAGATCAACTCGTACAGTCGGAACTCGTCACCGCGCAACGCCCCACCCACCTGGGCGGGCGTGCGGAATGCGTCACCGGCGGGGCGGATCGCCTCGTGCGCCTCCTGCGCGTTCTTGGCTTTCGTGGCGTACACCCTGGCCTTGTCGGGAACCGACTCGGCGCCGTACAGGTCGCGCGCCTGGGCGCGGGCAGCGGCGGTGGCCTCGGCCGACAGCGACGTCGAGTCCGTCCTCATGTACGTGATGTAGCCGCCCTCGTACAGCGACTGGGCCACCCGCATCGCCTGGCGCGAGCCGAGGCGGAGCTTGCGTCCGGCCTCCTGCTGGAGCGTGGACGTGGTGAACGGGGCTGCCGGCCGACGCGTATACGGCTTGTCTTCGACGCTGGACACCTGATACGCGGCGCCGCCCAGGCCCGAGATGATCGCCGATGCGGCCTCGGCGTCCAGGGCCACCGCATTGGCGGTGACCAGGTGACCCGAGTCGTCGAAATCGCGGCCGGTCGCGACCCGTGATCCGGCGACCACCGCCAGGCGCGCATCGAACTCGGGCTCGCCCTCACCGGCGGTGAAGGTCGCGGTGACCGAGGCGTACCCGGCCGCGACGAAGGCCATCCGTTCGCGTTCGCGCTCGACGACGAGGCGGGTCGCGACGGACTGCACACGGCCTGCCGAGAGTCCCTGGCGCACCTTGCGCCACAGCACCGGGGAGATCTCGTAGCCGTACAGCCGGTCGAGGACACGGCGGGTTTCCTGCGCGTCGACCAAGGCGGTGTCGATCTCGCGGGTGGATTCGAGCGCCCTGCCGATCGCCTCGCGGGTGATCTCGTGGAACACCATCCGCCGCGTCGGAACGGTCGGCTGCAACGTCTCCTTGAGGTGCCAGGCGATCGCCTCCCCCTCGCGGTCCTCGTCCGTTGCGAGGATGAGCTCGTCGACGTCCTTCAGTGCCCGCTTGAGCTCGGCCACCTTCTTCTTCTTGTCCGCGTCGACGACGTAATAGGGCTGGAAACCATTCTCGATGTCGACGGCGAACTTGCCCAAGGAACCCTTCTTGAGTTCTGGCGGCAACTCACTGGGTTGTGGCAGGTCACGGATGTGCCCGATCGATGCTTCGACGATGTAGTCGTCGCCGAGGTAGCCCGCGATCGTGCGGGCCTTGGCGGGCGACTCGACAATGACGAGTGCCCGACCGGTCGGTTCCTTACGGCGTGCCACGGGAGATGACGGTAACGCCCGCAGCGACCAGTCGTGTCATGGCCCGCTCGTGACGACGAGCATTCCCTCGGCGACCATTCGGCGCAGGGAGGGGAGGACCTGCTCGCGGACGTCGGATTCCGCCAGGCCGAGCAGGTCGGCGACGGCGCCGATGATCGTGGCCACGTTCAACTCACCGTCGCAGGCACCCACCACCCCGCCCAGGGCCGCCGACGCCTTCATCATCCGGCCGAATCTGGCGGTGTCCACCAGGTGCACGGTCCGAGGATCGGCCGCACCAGGCTGGTAGTCGCGGCGCTCGACCACTCCGTCGGCGATCGTCAATCGCGCGCCGAGCAGTCCGGATGCGTCGCCCAGCGCACCCAGGGCGCCGAGGGCGTCATGTCCGGCCAAGCCCGCGGACAAGGCCACGCGCAACGGGCCCGGCAGCGCCTCGGGACGGTCGTCGTACCGTCGCAGCGGCGCGACCCCGGAGCTTCGGCGGCGCATCGTGACTATGCCGAAGCCGATCGCCTCGACCTGGCGGGTCTCGAAGTCGGACAGCCAGGATTCGTACCATCGCGCGGCAACGGCCTGGTCGGGTCGGCCTCCGTCGCTGATCCACGCCTCGGCGTACAGGCCGGGGTCCGCCAACTCGCGTTGCACCACCCAGACGTCGACGACGTCACCGGTTCGCGCCGCATCGTCGGCCGCCGTGGCCACCCACCCCCGGATCCGGTCGTCCCACGCGGCCCCGGCGGGGACCTCCCAGTTGGCGAGGAACTGGGCGATGCCGTCTCGGCGCAACCGTGACGGCGCCTCCCGGACCATCCGGGCGCTCACCGCGTCGCCCACATAACCCGCGTCGCGGTAGGTGTAGGCGGGGACGGCCCTGTCCCGAGGAGTGATGACGAACGGCAGGTTGGAGACGATGTGGTCGAAGCCGCCACCCTCCTCGTCGAGCGGTGCCAGCAGGTCTCCGACCGCCACCCGAGCGGGCACGTCGTTCAGCGCGAGGGTGGTTCGAGCGAAGTCCGCCGCCCGGGCCGAGGCATCGGTGGCCAGTACGTCGCCCGTGAAGCGAGACAGATGCAACGCCTGGATCCCGCTGCCACACCCGACGTCGGCCACCCGTGCGCCGGGGTGTGGCGCCAGCACCGCCTCGATCAGCGTCATCGATGCGGTGCCGACACCCAGGACGTGATCGGCCGGCAGGACCTGGCCTCGCAGCGCCAGTTCGCCGTGGTCGGAGACGACCCACCATTCGCCGTCGGCGGGGCCGTCCGTCGTTGCGCTCTCGTCGCCGATCGCCTGCGGTTCGAGGTCGACGGTCGCGCGGACCTCGTCGTCGGTACCACTCCCCGCCGCGTGCACCAGCCCCAGGGATTCGCAGCCCGCAGCGCCCGTCTTCGGCAGCGCTGCGTCCAGCTGTCGTCGGGTGGCCGAGCCGCCGAGGACGAACAGGCGCAGCAGCACGGCCAGCGGATCGTCGGCCTGGGAAACGCTGCGCAGGGCGGGTACCGCCTCCTCTCGGGCCAGGGCGCGTTGAGCGACCGGGCCGAGGCGTTCGGCGACCGAATCGACCCGGTAGCCCGCGGCGTCCAGATCATGGCGCAGCGTGGCTATGGCAGGCCCGACCCTGGGCGGTGGCGGGAGGACGGTCATCGCCCAGAACCGTACGTTGCCGGGGCTCCCAGGGGCGGGACTTACCGCAATACTTTTGGTCATGGCCGCCCACGAGTACGACCTGATCGTCATTGGATCCGGCCCCGGGGGACAGAAGGCCGCAATAGCAGCAGCCAAGCTCGGGCGCCGCGTGTGCGTGGTCGAACGCCGGAACATGATCGGCGGAGTCTGCATCAACACCGGCACGATCCCCAGCAAGACGCTTCGCGAAGCCGCGATGTACCTGACCGGCATGGCTCAACGCGAGGTGTACGGGTCGAGTTATCGGGTCAAGGACGAGATCACCGTCGCCGACCTGTTCGCGCGTACCCAGCACGTGATCGGTCGCGAGGTCGACGTCATCCGGTCACAGCTGCAGCGCAACCACGTCGACATGCGCTCGGGGACAGCGCATTTCGTCGACGCCCACACCATCGCGGTGACGGACGAGACGGGCACGGTCTCGACCTCGATCACCGGCGACTACATAGTCATCGCCACCGGGACCCGACCCGCCCGCCCGGCAAGCGTCGAGTTCGATGGTCGACGGGTGCTGGACAGCGATGGCGTGCTGAACCTCGTCGAGGTACCCGCAACCATGGTCGTCGTCGGTGCCGGAGTCATCGGCATCGAGTACGCGTCGATCTTCGCGGCGTTGGGCACGCGGGTGACGGTGGTCGACAAGCGGCCGGTCATGCTCGACTTCTGCGACCCCGAGATCGTCGAGTCACTGAAGTTCCACCTGCGCGACCTCGCGGTGTCCTTCCGGTTGGGCGAGGAGGTCTCGGCGGTGCAGGCGAACGAGGCAGGAACCGTCACCACTCTGGCATCGGGCAAGCGGATCGCCGCTGACGCGGTGATGTATTCGGCGGGACGCCAGGGTCAGACCGACGCCCTGCACCTTGATCGGGTGGACATCGAGTCGGACAAGTACGGCCGCATCACGGTGGACTCGGACTTCCGCACGTCCGTCAGTCACATCTATGCCGTGGGTGACGTCATCGGCTTTCCGGCCCTGGCCGCCACCAGCATGGACCAGGGACGCCTCGCGGCTTACCACGCCTTCGGCGAGCCGGCCCGCCAGCTGACAGCGCTACAGCCCATCGGGATTTACACGATTCCCGAGATCTCGTACTGCGGGCGGACGGAGGCTCAGCTGACGGCCGACTCGGTGCCGTACGAGGTGGGCGTGGCCCGATATCGCGAATTGGCTCGCGGCCAGATCGTCGGCGATTCGTACGGCATCCTCAAGCTGCTGGTCCACGGCGAGACCCGTGAGCTGTTGGGCGTTCACGTGTTCGGCACATCGGCGACCGAGATCATTCACGTCGGCCAGGCGATCATGGGGTGCGGCGGGACGGTGGACTATCTGATCGACACCGTCCTCAACTACCCGACCCTGTCCGAGGCGTACAAGGTTGCTGCGCTCGATGCCACGAACAAGATGCGTCAGGTCGCCCGGTTCGTGGTGTGACCCCAGAACCCCCCCGGTTCGTGTGTGTCCACACACCAGAACCCCCCCGGTTGGTGTGTGTCCACACACAGCGGCGTCCTCCATGGGCATCGACTACCGCCCGAACATTCTGGACGACGTCATCGACGGCGGTCTCTACGTGCTGAGAGGTCCTCGGCGGGTGGGCAAGTCGGTGGCTCTCAAACGTTTCGCTGCCGACCGTCTCGCCCGCCCCGGCACACAACCACTCGATGTGATCTACCTTGCTCTCGACACATTCGAAGCCAAGGACTTCCGGCGAGCCCTCCGCCTCGGGCGCGAACTGACGGCCGCAGCAGGCCCCGGTCCCAGGACATGGTTGGTCGACGAGGTCACCGCCGTGACTGGCTGGGCAGACATTCTCAAGTCCGACCGAGACAACAGCCCCCTCGCTTTCGACACGGTCGTCGTCACGGGTTCGTCCGCTTCAGGGCTGGACGAGGCCCGGCGCTCGCTCGGCGCCGGCCGTACCGGGGCAGCGACGAATCCCTTTCGACTCATGTTGCCGATGACATTCGGGGAATTCTGTCGTGTGACCGGACGGGGAATCCCTCCGATCACTGCGATCGGTCCGGGATTGCTGATGTCGGAGGCCGCTCGAACATCTGCGGAGATGCTGGCTCCCTTCCTCGACGACCTCGACTTGGCCTGGCAGGCCTACACCGAATGCGGAAGATTTCCCCGGGCCGTTGCCGAGTACCACCGCTCCGGTCACGTCTCCGAGCCGTTCCTCCACGATCTGGTCAACTGGTTGGCCCCAGACGTCACTCCGAACGAGGGGCCCCAGTCCGTTCTTGCCCTGATCGACGCGGTGTCGACTCGCAGTAGCTCTCCCCTCAACGTCTCGAGCACGGCCGAAAGGATTGGCCTGACACGCGAACGGCTTCGTTCCCGCCTGGAGCGTCTGCGGGCATCCTTCGCATCGGTGACCTGCCCACAGGTCGACGGGGAGGGTGCCACGGTGCCGGGCTCTCAATCCAAGCTCTACTTGCTGGACCCGCTCTTGATGAGACTTCCGTCCCTCGTGGACCCGGGCTTCCACGAACCTGCCGCAGGCGCGGTGAGTGAAGCGGCCATGGCCGTTGCGATTGCGCGCAGCATCGACAGTCTCCACCCCGGTCGCCTGTTGGACGGTCGCGCAGTGGGCTACGGCCGTACTGGGAGCGGCCACGAGGTGGACTTCGCTCCGCTCCCGGTGCGAGTGGGGGCACTGACAGCCATGTCGGAGCCGATCGAAAGCAGATGGGTGTCCAGTGGGTGGCGATCAGGAGCTCTCACCATCGAGAACCGCTACGGCCACGGGATCATCGCCACCAAGGACATTCTGGATCTTGGACATCCGGCGTGGGCGCTGCCAGCCCCGACCGTAGCCCTACTGCTCGGTTGACGAGCGCACTGCCTGCGTGGTCAGCCCAGCCATCACGGTGCGATTGGGCTGACCACGGCAGCGAGCGGAGTCCGTTACGGGGTTGGAGTCGGGGCCCCGGCCTTCTCGGCCGCCTCCGGCTTCGCAGCTGGCCCGGCCTCCTCGCTCGCCTCATCGCTGTCGGCCGCCTCGTCACTGTCGGCCGCCTCAGCGCTGTCGGCACTCTGGGCCGCCTCGTCCTCGTCCGCCACGTCTTCGAGGACGATGCTGCGCGAGGCCGACACGGCGACTGCGCCGACGATGATGATCGTGGCGATCACGGCGATGCCCAATCGGACCACTGTGTCTGCGCCATCTCCCACGCTCAGGAAGACGACCGACGGGGCGATGAGGACGGCCACGAGGTTCATCACCTTGATCAGCGGGTTGATCGCGGGCCCGGCGGTGTCCTTGAACGGGTCACCGACGGTATCGCCGGTGACGGTGGCGGCGTGAGCGGCAGAACCCTTACCGCCGTAGTTGCCGTCCTCGACGATCTTCTTGGCGTTGTCCCACGACCCGCCCGAATTGGACAGGAACACCGCCATCAGGGCGCCGGTGCCGATCGTGCCCGCCAGGAATCCGGCGAGTGGTCCGATACCCAGACCGAAGCCGACCGCTATCGGCGCGAGCGCGGCCAGTAGACCGGGAGTGACGAGTTCACGCAGCGAGGTCTGGGTGCAGATGTCGACGACCTTGCCGTACTCGGGCAACTCCGAGCCGTCCATGATTCCCGGACGCTCGCGGAACTGACGGCGTACCTCGTACACGACAGCGCCCGCGGCGCGCCCGACCGAGTTGATCAGCAGGCCCGAGAACAGGAACACCACCGCGCCACCGAGCAGCACGCCGACGAGGACCTGAGGCTGCAGAATCTGTATTCCGAACAGGCCTTGGACGTAGGCCGACGGCTCCACCGTGATGGTCGCGGCCACTTCGCGCAGAGCAGTCTGATATGCGTCCGAGTACGACCCGAACAAAGCGGTGGCTGCCAGCACGGCGGTGGTGATGGCGATGCCCTTGGTGATCGCCTTGGTGGTGTTGCCGACCGCGTCCAATTCCGTCAGGGTCGCGGCCCCGGCCTCGTCGACCTCGCCACTCATCTCGGCGATGCCCTGGGCGTTGTCACTGACCGGACCGAACGTGTCCATGGCCACGATGACCCCGACAGTGGTCAGCAGGCCACATCCTGCGATGGCGATCAGGAACAGGCTCAACGCCAGGCTGGCTCCGCCGAGCAGGAACAGGCCGTACACGCCGAGGGCGAGGATCACCACGGTGTAAACGGCCGATTCGAAACCGACACCGAGCCCCGCCAGCAACACCGTTGCAGCGCCCGTTCGTGACGTGGCGGCGACCGTCTTGGTGGGGCTGCTCTCGGTGCCGGTGAAGTAGCCCGTCAATGCCATGACTATCCCGGCGAGTGCGATACCGACGATGACTGCAAGAGAAACGACCAGTCGGGGATCGTCGATGAGAGCGATGTTGTCGGGGTCGAGGCCCTGGGCCAGCCGTAGGTCGGCGAAGCTGGACGGCAGGTAGAAATAGATCGCCACGGCACTGAGCACCGCCGCGATGACCGCCGAGATGTAGAAGCCACGATTGATGCTCACCAGGCCGTTGACGCCCGGTTGGGCTCGAACCAGGAATACCCCGAGAACGGCCGTGAGGGCACCGATCGCGGGAATGATGAGCGGTAGGACCAGCCCGGACTCACCGAAAGCTGCCCGTCCCAGGATGAGCGCGGCGACCAGGGTGACTGCATAGGATTCGAATAGATCCGCAGCCATGCCCGCGCAGTCGCCCACGTTGTCGCCCACGTTGTCGGCGATGGTGGCCGCATTGCGCGGATCATCCTCGGGGATCCCCTTCTCGACCTTGCCCACGAGATCGGCGCCGACGTCGGCCGCCTTGGTGAAGATCCCGCCGCCGACCCGCATGAAGAGCGCGATCAGCGAACCGCCGAAGCCGAACCCGATGAGGATCGCCGACGACGTGTTCTGGAACAGCATGATGATGATCGTGGCGCCGAGCAGCCCGAGGCCCACGGT
>JANNOG010000087.1:0-5448 GCA_031398915.1 Micrococcales bacterium
GGGTGAGCAGGTCGAGCGGGGTGTCGATGTTGCGATCGATGAAGTCACGCATCTCGTAGCGGTACAGCCGGGAGACGAAGTCCACGTAGCGGCGGAATCCGGCAGCCTCTCGGGGCGAGATCTTGCTCGTGATCTCCTCGACCATTCGCTCGGTGTCGGCATGGACGTCCAGGCTGCTGCCGTCGGCGTAGAAGGCGCGATAGAGCGGCTCGACCGGCCGGAGGTCCAACCAGTCGGTCATGTCCTCGCCGAGGGCGTCGAAACAGTCGGCGATGAGGTCGGGCATCGTCAACACGGTCGGGCCGTTGTCGAAGTGATACGTCCCGGTGGGGCCGTCGATGACGACCTGTCCGGCGCGGCCGCCCGGGACGGATTCGCGTTCGAGCAGGGTCACCTGTCGTCCGGCTCCCGCGAGGCGCATCGCCGCCGACAGCCCGGCGAGGCCGGCGCCGACGACCACCACCCGATCGGTGGCGCCGACGACGGTGCGGACCCGGCCCGGCAACCAACCGGCGAGACGTGAGGGGGTGAGGATGGCGCTCATCAGGCGGCTCGATTCGTGGCTACGTGAATCAGGTCTTCGAGGGCCGATCGGGCCTCGGGGGTCATCTCGGCGTCGGCGAGCGCCTTCTGCGCGGCGTCGACGTCGTCGGCGATCAGCGACTCCACTCGCTGCACCGCCCCTGTCCGGGTCAGGATGTCACGCAGCTCCGCCACACCGTGGGCGTCCAGGCCGGGGTCGCCCAGCAACCGCCGAACGGTCGCCGACTGCGCCTGGTCGGCTCGCTCCAGCGCGAAGGCCACCAACACCGTGCGCTTGCCCTCGCGCAGGTCGTCGCCTGCGGGTTTACCGGTCTGTTCGGGGTCGCCGAAGACTCCGAGCAGGTCGTCGCGGAGCTGGAATGCCTCACCGAGTGGCAATCCGACGCTCGAGTACCCGGCCAGCAGGTCGTCGGCGGCACCGGCGAGGCGACCGCCGAGCAGCAGCGGATGCTCGATCGAGTACTTGGCGGACTTGTAGCGGATGACGTGGCGCGCCCGGGCCACCGGGTCACTGCCGCCGCCCGACATGGCCTGCTCCAGCATGTCCAGGTACTGGCCACCCATCAGCTCGGTGCGCATCCGGTCGAAGACCGCCCGTCCGGCATGCATCGCCGACGGGTCCAGGCCCGCGGCCGTGAAGACCTCGTCGGACCACGACAGGCACAGATCGCCCGCCAACACCGCACCCGCCATCCCGAACCGTTCGCTGTCGCCGGTCCACGACTGCTCTCGATGGAGCATGGCGAACCGGCGGTGGACGGCCGGCATGCCACGACGGGTGTCCGAGTCGTCCATCACGTCGTCGTGGATCAGGGCGGCAGCCTGGAACAGTTCGAGGGCCGTGGCCGCCTCGACGATCTGGTCGCAATCTGCGCCCCCGGCGCCGCGCCACCCCCAGTAGCAGAACACCGGCCTCAGCCGCTTGCCGCCCGACACCAGGTCGGCGACGCAGGCGACCAACGCGGTCGCGGCTGGGCTGACATCGGCGAGGATCGCGTGCTGGCGAGCCAGGAAGGTGTCCAGTTTGGCCCGTACCTGGTCCACCACCCTTGCTGTGGTCACGTCAGGCGGTGTGGTCGACACCTGGAGCAGCCTAGAGACCCCCGCTGACATTCGTCACCGGGGGAGCCCCACGACTTACTCTGATGGCGTGCCCCAGGCGAGTGTCCTGCCCAGTGGATCACTGACCGTCGCAGCCGCGTTGGCGCGCGCCCGCTCTCGTGGCCAGGTCTCGATCTCGTTCGAATTCTTCCCGCCGCGCGACGATGCCGGTGAGGTGACGCTGTGGTCGGCGATTCGGGCCGTCGAGGCGGTGAGCCCGTCGTTCGTGTCGGTGACCTACGGCGCCGGTGGCGGCACCCAGGACCGGACGGTGCGGGTCACGCAACGGATCGCCGCCGAGACCACGCTGACGCCACTGGCGCACCTGACATGTGTCGGGCGCAGCACGGCCGAGTTGCGCCACGTCGTCGGCGCCTACGCCAACGCCGGGGTCCGCTCGGTCCTGGCCCTGCGGGGGGATCCGCCCGGCGGTCCCGGTGGGTCGTGGACCGCCCACCCACACGGCCTCGACCGCGCAGTGGACCTGGTCCGCCTCATCGGCCAACTGGGTACCTTCAGCGTCGGGGTCGCAGCGTTTCCCGACGGGCACCCCGAGTCGCCGTCCCTGGCTCACGACATCGACGTGCTCGCCTGGAAGGCCGAGGCGGGGGCGGAGTTCGCGGTCACCCAGTTCTTCTTCGAGGCCGAACCGTACCTGCGGTTGCGAGATGCCCTCGCCGCACGCGGCGTGGACATGCCGGTCCTGCCGGGGGTGATGCCGTTGACCAACGCGGCGCAGGTCAAGCGATTCGCCACGCTGTCGGGTTCGGGGGTGCCCGGTTGGCTGTCGGCGCAGATCGACGCGGCGGGCGACGACGCGGACCGGATCCGGATGATCGGCGTCGAGGCAGCCACCGCACTGTGCCGGCGACTGCTCGCCGAGGGGGTCCCCGGCCTGCACTTCTACACTCTCAACAGGTCACGGGCGACGATGGACGTCCACCAACGACTCGGGCTGCCGCGCGGGTCCTAGGGGTCCACCGGGGCGCTGCTGGGGTCACCGGCGGCCGCGACGAGATCGGCGACGATGCCGGCACTCAGCCCCACCAGCGGGATACCGCCACCGGGGTGGGCGGACCCGCCGACGACGAACAACTGCTCGACGTTGCTGGCATTCGCCGGACGCAGGAAGGCCGATCGGGCACCGTTGCTGGACGATCCGTAGATGGAACCTCCTGGCGAGCGGGTCGCCTGTTCGAGGTCGGCCGGCGTGCGGACCTCCCGCCACAGCACCCGCTCCCGGACGTCGAGCCCGCGCTCGGCCATCACCTGGAGGATCCGGTCGGCGTACCGTTGCGCCAGCCCGGGCTGGTTCCAGTCCACCCCGTCGCTGGGTCGGCCAGGGCGGTGCCGGGGGGCGTTCACCAGCACGAACCACGATTCGTGATCATCGTCGGGACGCAGTGCCGGGTCGTCGGGGGCCGAGATGTAGACGGTCGGGTCCCAGGGTGGTCGGCACACGCCACGGTGACGACCGGTGCCGAACACCGAGTCGAACTCGTCGTCGTAGTCACGCGGGAACAGGACGGTGTGGTGACGCCGATCGGGCGTCCGACCACGCAGCGCAAGCATGATCACGAAGCCCGACAACGAGGGCACGGTCCGCGCCAGGCGCCCTCGCCCCAACTCGCCCGGCGGCCCCGGCAGCAGCTGGTGATAGAGGTGGGCGGCGTCGGAGTTGGCCACGACGATGTCCGCAGCGACCTTGGTGCCGTCCGCGAGGCGGACACCCACGGCGCGCCATCCCCGTGGGCCGGGCACGTCGGTCACGACCACCTCGCTGACCGGGGAGGACGTCCGAATCCGTACGCCGAGGTCCAGCGCCCGCTGCTGGAGGGCCTCGGCGAGTCGATACAGCCCACCGGGCAGGTACCAGGCGCCGTAGGTCTGCTCCACGTACGGCACCGTGGCCAGGGCGGCCGGCGCCCGGCGCGGATCCGATCCGGTGTAGGTGGCATAGCGGTCGAGGAGCATCTGCAACCGGGGATCACGCAGGTAGGTCCGGCCCATGTCGCGCAAGCTCTGCCAGGGAGCGATGGCTGCCAGGTCGTTCAGGTGACGGGTCTGGCGCAGCAGGGTCGCCACGCCGTCCAGCGGCGACGTGAGGAAGGGTCCCCGGGTCGCCTCCCAGATGCGCTGCGCGCGCGCCATGAATCGGGTCCACTGCCGCCCGGCGCCCCCGCCGAGGGCGTCGTCCAGGCTCCGGGCGACGTCGGCCACGCTCGCATTGGGTACGTCGACCGTGACGCCGTCGGCGAAGCGATAACGGAATGCCGGGTCGACGGACACGATGTCGACGACGGTTTCGAGTGGGTCGCCGGTGGCCGCGAAGAGGTCACGCCAGACGTCTGGCCAGGTCAGCAGGCTGGGGCCGGTATCGAAGACGAAACCGTCACGCTCGAACCGGCCCAGCTTGCCGCCGAGTGATCGGCTCTGCTCGAAGACCGTGACGTCATGGCCCGCGTGTGCGAGGCGCACGGCCGACCCCAGTCCACCCAACCCGGCACCGATGACGACCACGTCAGCCACGTCGACCCTCTGACCACGTCATCCGATCGATCGACCTTTCCAGGACAAGTTGCCGCGCTGCTTCCGGTACCACGACACCCCGGTCAGCCAGGCGGCCACCGAGACCGACACCGGGTGCGCGAGGGCGTCGGGCCATGACCGAGAGCCGCTCGCCTGCGCGGAGACTACGCGCCCCGCCACGCCGGCGCCGTAGCCGAGCACGCCGATCCACGATCCGCAGAGCGCGGCTATGGCGGGGACCACGTATGTGAGGCCCAAGACTCCCATCACGGCAGCGGCTGCACCCGGACTGCCGAAGGCCGACCACAGGGACTTGGTGTAGCCGTCGCGCAGCTCCCGCCACGACCGGTACATCCGGCAGGAGGCGATCTGGGATCCGTCGGCCGGGGCACCACGGCCGCCGCTCCGCTTGACCGCCCGCAGCAGGGCGATGTCGTCGAGGACTTCGGCCCGGATTCCCGCGTGGCCGCCCGCTCGGGTGTACGCACCGGCGTCCACCGCGATGAGTTGCCCGTTGGCGGCCGACAGACTGGGCCGGGCGGATCGTTCAGCCACCCGCAGCGGCAACGTGGTCAGCCACGACCAGGCCAGCAGAGGTTGGATGAGGCGCTCGGTGGCGGTGATCGCGATCGGTCGCGGATAGGGCGAGACCAGGTCCAACCCCGTGGTCCGCAGCAGCGTCACGGTTGCTGCCATCGCGTCGGGGGCGCAGACGACGTCTGCGTCGACGAAGACCAGGACGCTGCCGGTCGCGGCGCTCGCCAGCTGATGGCAGGCGTGCGGCTTACCCAACCATCCAGGTGCCAGCGGCGCCCCGTGCAGTAGTCGGATCCGGCGATCGGACTGCGCGGCAGCCAGCACCACCGCTGTGGTGTCGTCGGTGCTGGCGTCGTCCAGGACCAGGATTTCGAGGTCGGGTACCCCCCGTTGGTCGCGTAGCGACGCCAGCAGCGCAGGTAGCGTTTCGGCCTCGTCTCGGGCCGGGACGAGGATGCTCACCCGTTCGCTGACCTCGGTCATCGGTCGCACCGGCCGTCTGACGAGGCGCGCGTTGAGTATCGAGTGCGCTGTCAGGGTCACGGCCATCACCGTGCCCGCCAGGGTCAGACCCTGCCCCGGAGAGGTCACGTCCCGGCCCCGGCGGAGGCCAGCGAGGGGTGTGATCGGCGGTGGGTGGGTCGGACCATGCTCACCAGGTACGGCCCGACCAGGGCACCCATCGCCAGTCCGCCGTAGAGCGCGACCCACCCCCGGTCGAAGAAGACGGCGTTGGCC
>JANNOG010000114.1:0-18818 GCA_031398915.1 Micrococcales bacterium
GGCCCCGATCAGGTACTTGGCGCGGATCGGGTACTCGTGACCGGTGGTGCGGTCGCGCACCGTCACCGTCACGCCGTCGGCGTCCTGCTCGTGCGAGATGTACTCGGTGTCGAAGCGCACCTTCGAGCCCCGCTCGGCGGCATTGCGCACCAGGATCGGTTCGAGGTAGTTCTGCGGGATGTCACAGATCGTCGAGGGGCTGGCGAGGGTGTAGTCGGCCTGGCGGGTCGGATGGGTGCCCCAGGTCCGGACCCGGCCCAGTTCGTCGCCGGCCAGGCTGGCGCAGAACACCGTGTCGCCCATCAGGTGCTGCGGCACCGCGAGTGCCTTGGCCTGTTCCTCGACGCCCATGTCCCGCAGGATCTCCATCGTGCGCTGGTTCGTGATGTGCGCCCGCGGTGTGTTGGCCGTCCACCGGTACTTGGTGATGACCATGTTCGAGATCCCGGCGCTCGACAGGAACAGGGCGCTGGATGACCCGGCGGGCCCGCTGCCGACGATCAGGACATCGGTCTCGGTGACGCCGGACGTGCTGGTGGGCTCGGTCTCGTAGACGCTCATGCGGAATCTCCCAAGGTGGACGGGGCGCCGGGCTGTGGCGCCAGGACGATGTCGAACTCCGTCGAGGTCCAGGGTCCGTCGACGGTTCGCCCAGGTGCAGGGCCGGGGTCGTGCGAGGTGAAGTCGACGATCAGCGAGGGCTTGACGCCGAAGACGGCGTCGGAATCGAGGTACTGGCTGTCCGGCACGAAAATGTGGGTGACCAGGGTGCGATAGCCGGCCGCGGTCACCATGAAGTGCAGGTGAGCAGGCCGATAGGGGTGGCGCCCGGTAGCCGCCAGCAAGCGGCCGACCGGCCCGTCCGTCGGGATCGGATACGGAGTGGGGCGTACCGACCAGAACGAGTACGTACCGTCGGGTGCGCTGAACAGGTGGCCGCGGCCCATGGTCGGCCCGTCCGCGTACTGGATGTCGTAGAAGCCGTCGGCGTCGGCCTCCCAGACCTCCAGCCGGGCACCTCCGATGGGCTCGCCGTCGACTCCCACCACTCGGCCGGAGACGTGACACGGCTCGCCCTTGGCTCCCTGGGCGATGTCCCCACCGATCTCGACCAGTGGCGCGCCGTCGACGAAGAACGGCCCGAAGACGGTGGCCTCGGTCGCCGCACCGCGCGCCGGAGAGTTGACCGCCACGGTCTGCATCGACGCGCCCAGCACATCCGAGAGCAGGATGAACTCTTGTCGCTTGTCGGTGGTGATGTGACCGACGCCGGTGAGGAAGGCGATGGCCGCGCCCCACTCGGCCTCGGTCAGCCGAACGTCGCGGATGAAACCGTGCAGGTGGCGAACCAGTGACTGGACGACCTCACGGGTACGGGGGTCGGGGGTGTCGGCATACGCGGCGACGACCTCGTCGACGAGGGCCGATTCGCGCTGCTGCTGGACCAGGCTGTCATGGGCGGTGTCGGTCATGGGCGGGCTCCGATCCAGGCGGCGGTGAGGATGGCACTGACGTCGGCGGCAGTGATCGGCCGGGGATTGGTGGGGACCTTGTCGCCCGCCACGCGAGTGGTGACGATCTCGATGGCGCGGGGTAGGTCGGCCTCGGCCAGACCCACGTCACGCAGCGCCATGGGCGAGTCCAGCGACGCTTCGAGGGCGAACAACCGGGCCGTCGCACCCTGAGCCGTCGCCACCGACCCGCCCGCCGCGGCCAGGGCATTCGCGATCGTGTCCGCTTGGGCGGACGCCATGGCGGCTTCGTTGAAGGCGAGGACGTGCGGCAGGACCACGGCGTGCGTCTGGGCGTGCGGCAGGTCGAACGCCCCGCCCAGCGCGTGGCAGATCTTGTGGTGCAGACCGGATCCGGCGACTGCGAACGCCGTGCCCGACAACCACGCCCCGTACAGCGTGTCGTGGCGACCGGCGTCGTCGGTGCCGTCGGCGAGGACCCGGGGAAGGCCCCTGGCCAGCGCCGCGATGGCTTCGGCGGCCAACGCCTGAGTGACCGGGTTGGCGCCCGGGGCCCAGAACGCCTCGACCGAGTGGGCCATGGCATTGAGTCCGCTGGCGATCGTCAGCCACCCCGGCAGAGTCAGGGTGAGGTCGGGGTCGTAGATCACGGTTCGGGGTAGTACCCGCAGGTCGGTGCCAGTGGTCTTGTTCCCGTCCTCGGTCAGCCCCCATACGGGGGTCATCTCGGAGCCGGCGTAGGTCGTGGGTACGGCCAGGATCGGCAAGCCGGTCGTCATCGCGATTGCCTTGGCGGTCCCGGTCGTCGACCCGCCGCCGATCGAGACCAGCAGGTCGGCGTCCACCTCGCGGGCACGAGCCCGGGCGGCCTCGGCGATCACCACGGGCACGTGCTGACGGACCTGCGAGAAGCGATCCACCACCAGGGCGCCGAGCGGGCCCGCCAGGTCGTCGGCCAGGGCTTCTTCGGCCTCGCCGGCGACGACGAAGACACGTGTGGCGGCGAGGGCATCGACCTCGTCGCGCAGCCGGGTCCGGGCGGATCCGGCACCGAAGACCACTCGGGCGGGCAGCGCGGTGTAGGTGAACGTCATGGCTGCTCCTTGCGGGCGAGAACGCGGTAGCGGATCGGGAATCCCTGGACCCGACCGCCGCCGCCGAGCAGGCCCCACACCCCGCGCGGCGCGAAGAGGACGACGACGATCGCCAGCACGCCGAGGACCACCAGGTAGGTGGAGCCGTAGTCGCCGAGGGTTTCCTGCAGGACGAAGAAGACGACGGCGCCGATGATCGGGCCTTCGAGGGTGCCGAGCCCGCCGATCACCACCATGAAGATCATGAACGCGGTGAACTCGACGCTGAACACGCTGTCCGGCTGCACCCGCAGGGACGACAACGCGAGCATCGCCCCGGCGGCCCCGCAGCCTGCGGCCGACACGACGAACACGATCCGCTTGACCCGCGTGACGTCGACCCCGTTACTGGCGGCAGCGGTGGGCTCGTCGCGGATCGCGGTCAGCGCCAGCCCCAACGGACTACGGACCAGCAGGACGCTGACACCGATCGCCGACACCGCCAGGCCGAGGGCCCACCAGTACGTGAGCTCGTTCCGGGCGTCGGCATTGGTGCCCGCCAGCGCCCGCAGCGACACCCCAGATCCCGCGCCGACCTGGTTGAACTGCACGGTGATCAGCCGGGCGACCTCGGCGATCACCCAGGTCCCGATGGCGAAGTAGCCGCCGACCAGCCGGAACGCCAGGAACGACACCGGCACCGCGACCGCGCCGGCCAACAGCCCGGCAATGGGGATGCTGAGGAACGGGTCCAGTCCCACCTGGTCGGCCAGGACGATCAGACCGTAGGCACCGAGGCCGATATACGCCTGCTGGCCGATGCTGACCATCCCGCCGAACCCGGCGAGCAGATTCCACATCACTGCCAGCACGAGGTAGATGAACAGGGTGATGAACCGGACCGTGGTCCCGGTGTCGGCGAACAACGGCAGTGCCGCGAAGACCACAACCGCTGCCACCAGGAGCCCGCCGCCCGCGACGCTGTCGATGCCGCCGCGTACCACCCGCCACGCGCTCACGCGGTCACCGCCCTACGGCCGGCGAGGATGCCCTGCGGTCGAACCGCCAGAATCAGCAGGAACACGAGGTGACCGGCGAGGATCTGTTGCGCAGGGTCGATCGCCGCGCCGATGTTCTGGGCGACGCCCAGCACCACGCCCCCGACCAGCGTCCCCCAGAGCCTCCCGAGGCCACCGATGATCACCGCCTCGAACGCGAAGAGCAACAGCACCGGGCCGCTCGACGGGGTGAAGCTGGTCGTCGTGCCGTAGGCGACTCCGGCGACGGCGACACTGGCGAACGCGATGGCGGCGGCGATGCCGTAGACGTGGCGAGGGTTGACCCCCATCAGGGGTACGGCGTCGGGATCGTCGCGGGTGGCCCGGATCACCCGACCTGTGGTGGTCCGGGCAAGGAACACCGATAGGCCGCCCAGCAGGACGACAGCCGTGACGAAGATCGCCACCGGCAGGACGCCCACGTTGATGCTGCCGATCGACACGCTGCGCTGCGTGATGTCACCGGACGGCAGTCGGCGCTGGTCTGCCGAGAATCCCAGCAGCAGGATGTTCTGCAGCACGACGGAGATGCCGAATGTGACCAAGAGGGACGGCAACGGACTCGGCCCGACGGTGCGGGTCAGCAAGCCCCGCTGGACGCCGTACCCGAGGACCGCCGCAAGGGGAACGACCAACAGCAATGCCACGAGCGGGTTGACGCCGGTGGCCTGGACGGTCACCAGAGCGCCGAATCCGGCCAGGACCGCAATGTCGCCGTGGGCGAGGTTGACCAGCCGCATCACGCCGAACATCAGCGACAGACCCGCCGCGAACAGGGCGTAGAGCCCACCCAGCAGCACACCCTGGACAGTCGCGTTGAGCAGCGCCCCCGGAGTCACTCCGGACAACAGATCCATCATGGGACGACGCCCTCGTCGTCGACTCCGTCATGCCCACTGTCTCCGTCGTCGACTCCGACTCCGAAGTACGCCTTGGCGATGTCGGCGACGGTCACGTCGGATGCGGGGGCAGTCAAGGCGGTCCGGCCTTCCAATAGGCAGTGGACGTGGTCTGCCACAGCGAGTGCCTGGCGGACGTCCTGCTCGACGACCAACACCGTGGTGCCCTCGGCCGCGATCCGCGGCAGGGTCGCGTACACCTGCTTGACCACGACCGGCGCCAAGCCCAGGGACACCTCGTCCAGCAACACCAGGCGGGGGTTGCTCATCAGCGCGCGAGCGATCGCGGTGGCCTGCTGCTCGCCACCCGAGAGGTCACCGGCACGACGGGCGCGGCGCTCGGCCACCAACGGAAAGGCCTCGTAGATCGAGGTCAGCGACCACGGACCGGATCGCTTGGAGCGGGCACCCACCAGCAGGTTCTCTTCCACGGTCAGCGAGGCGAACAGCCGCCGCCCCTCGGGCACCATCGCGATGCCACGCCCGACCCGTCGATGTGCGGGTACGCCTGCCAGGTCGAGGCCGTCGAACCCGATTCGCCCCTGTGCAGGCGGCAGCAGGCCCGTGATGGCCTTGAGCAACGTCGACTTGCCCGCGCCGTTGGCCCCCAGGATCGCCACGGTCTGGCCCTCGGCGACAGCGAAGCTGATGTCGGACAGCGCCGTGAAATCGCCGTAGCGAACCCCGACACCCTGGACGTCCAGCAGGGCACTCACAGGTCAGCGTCCAGGTCTGCGCCCAGATACGACCGTTGGACGGCGTCGCTGGCCATCACGTCTGATGGCTCGCCCTCGGCGACGATCTTGCCGTAGGTCAGACAGACCAACCGGTCGGCCACCGCCAGCAACGCATGGACGACGTGTTCGATCCAGATGACCGCCACGCCCGAGTCACGCAGCCCGCCGATCATCGTGACCAGCGGAGGCAGTTCGTGTTCGGTCAGGCCGCCCGCGATCTCGTCCAGGAGGACGACGCGGGGCTGCGTGGCCAGCGCGCGTGCCAGTTCCAATCGCTTGCGGTCGAGCAGCCGCAGACCCCCGGCAGGGCTGTTGGCCCTCGCAGTCAGGCCCGTCCGGTCGAGCGCTTCCAGCGCGACCGTCCGAGCGGTTGCCTCGCCCAGCCCGGCGCCGAACCGCGAGGCAACCAGGACGTTCTCGAACACCGACATGTCCGAGAACGGCCGGGGCACCTGGTACGACCGGCCTATACCTCGACGGCACCGGGCAGCGGCCGTGACCCCGCGGATGTCCGATCCGTCGAACGTCAGCGACCCCGAATCAGCACTCGTCACCCCGCTGAACACGTTGAGCAGCGTCGACTTGCCGGCCCCGTTGGGACCGACCACGCCGAGCACCTCACCGTGATTCACCCCGACCGAGACACCATCCAGGACGGTGAGTCGACCGAAGCTCTTGCGCACGTCGTCAGCGACGAGCAGGGGTTGTGCCATCGTTCACCGTGGCCGCTCAGGCCAGCGGTTCGACGGTGCCCCCGGTGGGGATTTCCGGGAACTCGGAGTTCGAGACCACGATCAATTCGTAGCCGCCGGCATCTCCGCGCCACTGTCCACCCACCAGCGGGGTCTTGGCGACATTGGGGACGGGCCCGCTGGTCCAGTCGAGCGGTCCACACACCGTGTCGAGGCTGAGGCTGCTGAGCGCGGAGACCACGCCCTCCTTGTCGTCGGGGCTGGTGGTGGCGGACAGCGCGGCCACCGCCACCTCGAACAGGGCGTGCACGAACCCGATCGGCTGCGTCCACTGCTGGCCGGTCTCGTCGGTGAAGGCCTGCGCGAGCTCCTCGGCGGACTGCCCGGTCAGCGACGACGAGAAGGGGTGGGTCGGGGACCACCACACCTCGGTGCCCAGGTTGTTGCCGGAGTCGCCGAGGGCTTCGATCGCCGAGGGGAAGAGCAGCGCCTTGCCGATGGTCGCGATCTTGGGTGTGAACCCCTGCTGTGCGGCC
This sequence comes from Micrococcales bacterium, assembly GCA_031398915.1. Taxonomy (GTDB): domain Bacteria; phylum Actinomycetota; class Actinomycetes; order Actinomycetales; family JBBAYJ01; genus JANNOG01. The sequence goes on from JANNOG010000114.1 coordinate 6,468, forward strand.
TGGTTCCAGAAGGTGGTGAAGTCGGGCGGAATCGGGACACCCAGCAGCACCTCGGCCCCGGCATCCTTGAACGCCGAGATCTGAGCCGTGAAGTCCTGGGTCCCGTTGGCATAGAAGCCGGGATCGATCGTCGTGTAGTCCTGCTCGCCGATGACGGCCGGGAAACCGGTCGGCTCGCTGCTACCCCACGCGTTGCCGTCCGGGTCGTTCGGCCACAGCGACGCGGCGGTCTTGTTGGTCTCCACCTGGGACCACATGTCCAGGAATACGGCCTGCACGTCTTCGAGACCCCAGAAGAAGTGGTACGTCCACAGGAACGGGCTCTCGGGGTCGCCGCCGCGACCGAAGAAGGCGGGCTGCCAGGGCGCGACGCTCGAGATGCACGGCACGCCGTTCGCCTCGCACACATCGGCCACCGGGTTGACGGTGTCGGGCGTGGACGAAACGAGTACCAGGTCGACCGTGTCTTCGAGGACGAGTTCGGTGGCGGCCTCTGCCGCGAGCGCCGAGTCGCTCTGGCTGTCCTTGACGATGATCTCGACATCACTGCGAGCGCCGGCGATGGTGACGCCGTTCTCGGCGAAGTACGTGGTCATGGCCGCGACGACGAATGAGTCGGCCTCACCGAACCCCGCGAGCGGGCCGGTCTGCGGCGACACGTAACCGATCTTGATCGTTCGACCCGTCCCACCGCCCTCACTCGCGGCCGAAGAAGCGGCATCCGAAGCGACCGGAGAGTCCGTTTCGGCGCTATCGTCCAGGGAATCGGCGCAACCTGCCAATGCTGAGGCGCCGGCGGCGGTGATCGCAGCCGCCCCAGCGGCTCGAATGACGGTACGTCGGCCAAACTCGCCGTTGAGTGAAGTCATGTCAGCCTCTCGAGTGTGTTCGGTCTGCGAACGCCTGTACGCCCTGAGAACAGCCAACCGGGCTCGCCCAGTTGCTGTCAAGACTGCGGCCGCAACATTTCGGTCACAACGGATGACTCATGTCCAGGTCCGGGGGCCGATGATCCGAGAACCGGACGAACATCGAAACGAAGACCGGGTGCAGAACGGATAACCTCTTACGTAGTTCGACGCGAGGAGGCGTAGATGAGCACCACGGACGACATCGCGACGTCGCGCTCGGTCACGTCACGCGCCCTCACCGTGCTGGCCGCCTTCGACCACCGCCATCGCCAGCTCACCCTGTCGCAGATCGCCCGGCGGGCCCACCTCCCGCTGGCCACAGCGCACCGGCTGGTCGCCGACCTGGTGGCCTGGGATGCCCTGGAGCGGTTGCCGGACGGGACCTATGAGATCGGTCGGCGGCTCTGGGGTGTCGGGACGTTGTCCCACGTCGAGGCCGGGCTGCGCGAGGCCGCCGCGCACTCGCTGGCGGACCTGTTCGCGGCCACGGGCGAGAACGTCCAGCTGGCCGTGGTGGACGGCACCCACGCGCTGTACGTCGACCGGATCCGTGGTCGTCGATCGGTGGCCATCGTGTCCCACGCCGGCGCCAAGCTGCCGCTCCACGCGACCGGGGTCGGCAAGGCGCTCCTGGCCTGGAGCCCCGGCGAGTTGATCGACGCCGTCGCCTGCGACCTCCGCCGGATCACGCCGTACACGATCACCGACCCGGTCCGGCTGCGCCGCGATCTCGCGCAGGCGCGCGCGCAGGGTTGGGCGTCCACCGTGCAGGAGATGACGCTGGGCACCTGGTCGGTGGCGGCGCCGATCATGGATGGTCCGACGGTCATCGCGGCGGTGGGCATCGTCGCCAGCAGCAACCGCCGAGACCTGCAACGCTTCCTCCCCACGCTGCTGGCGACGGCCGCGCAGATCGGCCGCGACGTCCGCGAAGAGGCGAGCGCCCGGCAGTTCCGGTTGCCGCCCGCCATCTGAGCCGCCGCCCCGACGAGTCGTCACCCGCCCTCTCGTGGACAGTCGAACGACCGGGTTTCCGGCTACCGAAAGCCGGATGATCCCGGCGCCGACAGCATCGCTCACCCTGGTCACCTGACGGGCGCGCGCCTGACAGGACAGGCAGCCCAGACTTCAGGAGGACCTCGGTGCGGACACAGGTGGCCATTGTCGGAGCCGGACCCGCCGGGCTGGTGCTCGCCCACATCCTTGCGGGGCGCGGTATCGATTCGATCATCGTCGAGACCCGGAGTCGGCCCTACATCGAGCAACGACTGCGCGCCGGATTGTTGGAACACGGGACGGTCGGGCTGTTGACCGAACTGGGCGTGGGCGAGCGACTGGCGCGCGAGGGCCTGCGGCACGAGGGTTTCGCGTTTCGCTTCGAGGGCACCGACCACCGGATCGACCTGACCCGGCTGACCGGCAAGTCCGTGACGATCTATGGCCAGCAAGAGGTGGTCAAGGATCTGGTGGCCGCCCGTCTGGCTGCCGGGCAGCATCTCGAATTCGAGGTCACCGACGTGGCCCTGCACGATGTGACGACGTCCTCGCCGGTGGTGACGTTCACCGACGGCTCGGGGCGCCGGCATCGGATCGAATGCGACGTGATAGCCGGCTGCGACGGGTTCCGCGGGGTCAGCCGGGCCAGCATTCCCGCTGACAAGTTGGAGACTTTCGAAAGGGTCTATCCGTTCGGTTGGTTGGGGATCCTCGCCCGCCGCGTACCCTCGTCGCACGAGCTGGTCTACGCCTGGCATCCCGAGGGCTTCGCACTCGAAAGCATGCGGGCCCCCGAGATCAGCCGGATGTACCTGCAGGTCGAACCGGACGAACCGGTGGCCAACTGGCCGGACGAGCGGATCTGGGAGCAGTTGGCCCTGCGGCTCGGGCTGGCTGACGGGGCCCAGCTGGCCGGTGGGCAGATCATCGAAAAGAGCGTGACGGCCATGCGCAGCTTCGTCACCGAGCCGATGCGGTACGGCCGACTGTTCCTCGCCGGCGACGCCGCCCACATCGTGCCCCCGACCGGCGCCAAGGGTCTCAACCTGGCGGTCGCCGACGTCAAGGTGCTTGCCGACGCCCTCACCGCATTCTTCGTGGAAGGCTCCGAAGCATTACTCGATACGTATTCGGACACGTGTTTGCGACGGATCTGGCGAGTCACTCACTTCTCGTGGTGGATGACGTCCATGCTGCACCGATTCCCGGGTGACACCCACGATGGGGCAGCATTCGACAGCCGGGTGCAGCGCAGTCAACTGCGCTATGTCCGCGATTCCGAGGCGGCCTCGATGACGGTGGCAGAGAACTACGTCGGCCTCCCCCTCCCCTGACACCGGCCATCAGTCCCCTGAGACCGCCCATCAGTCCCCTGACACCGGCTATCAGAAGGGGTAGGGAGCCGCATCCGGACGCATCGTGAGCCACTGGGTCTCGGTGAAGGCCTCGATGTTGGCCTCGGCACCGCCGAACCGCGACCCGGTGCCAGAGGCAGCCACCCCGCCGAACGGGGCCTGCGCCTCGTCCGACACCGTCGCCTCGTTGATGTGGACGATTCCACTCGGCACGGCATCGGCGATCTGCATCGCCGCCCCGACGTCACCGACGATGCTCAGGACCAGGCCGTACTCGCTGTCCCGGGCGATGGCGATCGCCTCGTCGACGCTCGAGAACGCCCGTACCGGCGCGACGGGGCCGAAGACCTCCTGCGTCCATGCCGGTGTATCCGCCTTGACGTCCGCCAGCACCGTCGGTCGGTAGAACAGGCCCTCGTACGTACCGCCCGCCGCCAACCGAGCGCCCGCGGCGACGCTGGACTGCACCAGGTCGTCCACCCGGGCCAGCTGTCCAGTGTCGATGATCGGGCCCAGGGCGACCGGGCCGGCGGCCGGGTCACCGACCGGCAGATGCTCCGCCTTCGCGGCCAGGGCAGCCACGTACTCGTCGTGCAGCGACTCGTGGACGACGTGCCGACCGGTCGTCATGCAGATCTGGCCCTGGTGCATCCACGAGCCGAACGCCCCGACCGAGGCAGCCTTGGCCACGTCGGCACCGGGTAGGACGATCATGGCGCTGTTTCCACCCAGTTCGAGGTGGACCCGCTTGAGGTGTTTGCCCCCCAGCTCGCCGACGATGCGCCCGGCCCGGGTGGACCCGGTGAACGACACGACGCGCACCGCGGGAGCGGTGACCACGGCCTGCCCGACGTCGGCACCACCCACCAGCAGGCTGAGAACGCCCGGTGGCAATCCCGCTTCCTCGAAGATGCGGACCAGCGCCACGCCACCGCACACCGCAGTGCGGGGGTCGGGCTTGAGCAGCACGGCGTTACCAAGGGCGAGAGCGGGCGCCACGGATCGGATGGACAGGATGAGCGGGAAGTTGAACGGCGCGATGACCGACACGACACCGGCCGGGCGGCGGCGGGCGAAACTCCACCGCGACTCACTCGACGGCAGGACCGATCCCATCGGGTGGGTGGGCAGCGCCGACGCCTCGAAGCACTCAGCGGCGGCGGTGTGGACCTCCAGGCCGCCCTTCGGCGGGATGGACCCCGCCTCGCGGACGATCCAGCCAATGACCTCGTCGGCGTGCTGCTCCCACAGCCCGCCCGCCCGGCGCAGAACGGTGGCTCGGTGCTCGGGCGTCTGAGCCGCCCAGTCAGCCTGTGCCTGCGCGGCCTGCTCGGCGGCGCGGATGGCGTCGGCGGGGGTGGCCAGTCCGACCTGGCCGAGCGTCGCCCCCGTCGCCGGCTCCACGACCGGCGCTGTCGCTTCGGCCTCGACCCAGCCACCGATGTAGGTCTTGGCGGTCCAGATGTCGGTATCGAGTAGTCCCATGTCAGTTTCTCCTAGCGGTGGGCGGCAGATGAATCGGTGAGAATCACGCGATGGGATACGGGGAACACCGACACGCCGGTGCGATGGCGGAATTCGCCCCACACCCCCCGCGGCAGGAACAGCGTGATGAGAATGGCCGCGACACCGAGACCCACCAGATACCAGACCCCGGCCTGGCTGAGCCATTGGTCGAGACCGTAGTAGATGAGGGCACCCACGATGGGACCTTCGATGGTGCCCAGACCCCCGATCACCACCATAAAGATCATGAAGGCCGAATACTGGACTCCGAATATCTCGGCAGGCGAGGCGATACCCAATCCGCTCACGCAGATCACGCCACCCGCGGCGGCGCCGCCGGCGGCCGACAGTAGGTAGACGGCCCGCTTGAGGCGGGTGACGCGGACACCGACCGACCCGGCCGCGACCTCGTCGTCCCGGACGGACTGCAGGTGCAGGCCGAACCGACTGCGCAGCAGCGCATACGTCACCAGGACGGCGATCACCACGACCACCAGCGCCAACCAGTAGGTGTAGGCGCGGCGCAGCAGGGGTTCGTCGGTGATCTCGCTGAGCGTCCGCCCCCGTCCTGACCCCAGGACGTCGAAGCGGACCACGATCAGCCGGGCGACCTCGGCGATGACCCAGGTACCGATGGCGAAGTAGCCGCCGCGCAGCCGGAATGCCACGAACGACACCGGCAGTGCGATCACGGCGACGACCAGTGCGGCGATGAGCGTGCCGAGATAGGGGTTGATGCCGTAATCGTTGACGACGAACAACGCGTACGCGCCCAGGCCGATATAGGCCTGCTGCCCGACCGACAACATGCCCGCATACCCGGCCAAGAGGTTCCACATGGTCGCCAAGGTGATCAGATAGAACAACTCGATGAGCGGGCCGGTGACACTGGGGCCCACCAGATAGGGCAGGGCGCCGAGTACCCCGAACGCGACGACGGTCGCCCCCGGCCCGGCGAGTGCCGCCTTCCCACCGCGACTGACCCGGGTGCTCACAGCGCCACCCGCTGTCCCAGCAAGCCGTTGGGCCGGACGACCAGGATGGCCAGGAACACCAGGTGACCCACCAGCAGTGGCAACTCCGGGCTGATCTGTCCACCGACAGCCTGCGCCACACCCAGCACGACACCACCGACCAGCGTGCCCCACAGCGAGCCCAGACCACCGATGATGACGGTCTCGAACGCGAACAGCACCAGCAGTTGGCCGTCGAAGGGCGATACCCCACCGCTGCGCATGCCGTACAACACACCTGCCAGGGCCAGAGTCGCGAAGGCGATGGCGGCGGCGAGCGCGTAGATCCGGCGGCTGTCCACGCCCATCAGTCGTAACGTCGCGCTGTCGTCGGCGGCTGCCCTCATGAACCGTCCGGTCCTGGTCCGGCCCAAGAACAGTTGCATGCCCACCAGGACGACGACCGCGATGACCAGGGTGAGGACGGGAAACACACCGACACTGACGCCGTCGGTCAGGCCGACGCCCTCGGTCGCCAGCGACCCGATGGGCAGCGGTTGCGCGTCCCGGCTGAACAGCTCGAGCAGGACGTTGGGGATGATCACCGACAACCCGAACGTCACCAGCAGTGGAGCCAGTTCGCCGAGTTTCAGCGCCCGCTCCAGCAGCACGCGTTGGACGACGTACCCGACCAGCGCCATCACCGGAACGACCACGAGCAGGCTGGCCCAGGTGGACAACCCGGTGAGTTGCAGAGTGAGGACCGCCAGGTAGCCGGCGAGGATCATCAGGTCGCCATGAGCCAGGTTGACGACGCGCATCACACCGAACAGCAGGGACAGGCCTACGGCTGCGACGGCGAACACGCCGCCCGCCAGGACTCCCTGCACGATCGCATTGACGAGGGTCATGACGGTCCCGCCTGACTGGGCTGCGGATTGGTGTGACCGAAGTAGGCGTCGGTGATCGCCTCACGACTGAGGTCGGCGGGTCGACCGGTCAGTACCACCCGCCCCTCCAGCAGGCAGACGACGCGATCCGCGACGTCCAAAGTACGGCCGAGGTCCTGCTCGACCAGGACGACGGTGGTCCCGGCCGCACGGATGCCGGGCAGCGACTCGTACAGCCGCTCGACGACGACCGGCGCAAGCCCCAACGAGACCTCGTCCAGCAGCAGCACCCGCGGGTTGGACATGAGGGCGCGCCCGATGGCGACGGCCTGCTGCTCGCCACCGGACAACCGGGCACTGCCGCGAGCGCGTCGCTCGGCGACCAGGGGCAGCAACTCGTACACCGCGTCGAGGTCCCACGGCCCGGAGCGCCTGCTCCCCGATCCGACCAGCAGGTTCTCCTCGACGGTCAGACTGGGGAACAGTTTGCGCCCCTCGGGAACCAGCGTCAGCCCCCGCCGTGCCCGTTCGAAGTCGGGTAGCGCCGTGATGTCGACGCCGTCGAGGTGGATGGTTCCGGCGAACGGCCGCAGCGCCCCCGCGACAGCGCGCAACAGCGTCGACTTGCCGGCACCGTTCGCCCCCACGAGACACAGCAGTTCCCGCTCGGCGACCGCGAGGTCCACCCCGAACAGGGCGTGGAAGTCGCCGTACCCGGCGTCCAGCCCGCGAACCTCGCAGACGCTCCCTGTCCCGCTCATGCCGCATCCCCCAGAGCGGGGGTGCGGCCCAGGTACACCTCGAGGACCTCGGGGCTGCGCAGCACCTCGTCCGGAACGCCGTCGATCAGGACCGTGCCGTTGGCGAGGCAGACCAGCCGGTCGACGACCTGCACCAGCGCCTGGACGACGTGCTCGATCCAGATGATCGCCACGCCCGAAGTCGTCAACCGTTGCACCAGCTCGACGAGATCCTGCGCCTCGGCCTCGGTCAGGCCACCGGCGATCTCGTCCAGCAACAACAATCGGGGCTCGGTCGCGAGCGCGCGGGCCAGCTCCAGGCGTTTGCGGCCCTGCAGGGGCTGCGCGCCGGCCCGGGTGTTCGCCACCGCCAACATGCCGGTCGCCTCGAGTGCAGCGAGGGCTGGGGCCGAGCCGCTGGCTCCGACCAGGACGTTCTCGTAGACGCTGAGGTCGGTGAACGGTCGGGGGATCTGAAACGAGCGACCGATCCCCAGATGGCAGCGTGCAGCAGCGCTGCGGCGCGTGACCTCGACCCCGTCGACCCAGATCGAGCCACTCGTCGGGGTCTCGGTGCCATTGATGATGCCCAGCAACGTCGACTTTCCGGCTCCGTTCGGGCCGACGATGCCGAGCGCCTCGCCAGCGCCCACCGCAAGGGACACACCATCCAGGACGAGGAGGTCGCCGTAGGACTTGCGGATGTCGCGGACCTCCAGCAGCGCAGATTTCGCTGCTGGTGAGACGCTCGGCTCGTCGGTCATGGTCAGTTCAGCGGTTCGAAGGGGCGCTCGACCGCGACGTCGGCGAACGAGTCGTTGCTGACGACGACCCACTCCCACTCGTCGTCGGTCTTCTGCCACTGGGCGATCACCGTGGGGATGGTGGCGATGCTCGGCACCGGGTTGGTCGCCGGATCGTCCGACGCCCAGTCCAAGCTGCCGGCCAACGTGTCGATCTGCATATTCGACACAGCCTCGACGACGGCAGCCTTGTCGCTGGGACCTCCGGCGTCGATCAGGGCCTGGATGGCGACCTCGAAGAGGGCGTAGTTGAGCGGGGTCGCCTGGTTCCAGGTCAGTCCCTCACCCTCGGGGCTCGCCTCGAATTCGGCGATCCATTCCTCGGGCGTCTGCCCGGTCAGCGACGACTCGTACGGGAAGGTCGGTCCCCACCACGACGCGAACGAGAGGCCCTGGCCCAGATCGTTCGGGATCGAGGGAACCGTCGCCGGGAAGAACAACGCCTTGCCAACGGTGACGGCCTTGGGCGTGTACCCCTGTTGGGCAGCCTGCGTCCAGAACGCGACGAAGTCGGGCGGTGTCGGGACACCGGCCACGATCTCGACGCCCTGCTCCTTGAAGGTCGAGATGATCGACGTGTAGTCGGTCGTGCCGTTCTCGTACGCACCGGGGTCGACGATCGTGTAGCCGCGGGATTCGGCGATCGGGGTGTATCCGGTCGTCGGGTCGCGGAAGGCGGTGCCGTCGGCGTCGTTCGGCCACAGCACGCCGACCTTCTTGTTGGTCTCGATCTGGTCCCAGGCGTCCGGGTCCACGTTCGCGAAGCCCTCGAGACCGAAGAAGAAGTGGTGGGTCCACTCGAAGGGCTCGTCAGGGGTCTTGCCCAGGCCGAAGTAGACGGCCTGCCACGGCGCGATGGTGGTGATGCACGGGATCGCATCCGCCTCGCACTTGGTGACGACCGGGTTGACCGTCTCGGGGGTCGAGGTGGCCAGCAGGATGTCGACCTGCTCGGTGTTGATCAGCTCGTCGGCGAGCTGACTCGCCTGCTGCGGGTCCGAACCGGTGTCGCGGACGATGATCTCGACGTCGTACGTGGTGCCGTCGATCTCGAGCCCATCGGCCAGATAGGCCTCCAGCTTGGCTAACATGAACGGGTCGCCGTCGGTGAATCCGGCGTAGGCACCGGTCTCCGGGTGGACGTAGCCGAGCTTGATGGTCTCGGTCGCACCGTCGCCGGCCGGGGCGTCCGAGCTGGCAGCGCCGGCGTCCGCGGCGGCTGGCGAGTCGGCGGCCTCGTCTCCTGCCAGGTCGGCGGAGCATGCAGCCAACGTGGTCGCGGCGATGGCGGCCAGGGCGATGAGGCTGCGGCGTCTGGGGTCGGGGCGGCTGGCCCTCGCGACCGGGTCGATGAGGTTAGGTGAGGACATCGTCGTCTCCTGCACTGTGGCGGGCGAAATCTGTGCGCTGAATGGTGCGTGTTGCCGATGACACCGGGCTTCGGGCCGAGGTGCCATGAGGTGCTTCCGATGGACGGAAGCGCGCATCTCAGCGGGGTGGGGCGGTAGGTTTCTGCCCGCCCGGGCATTTCGGGCGCAAGACCTTGGAGAGGAGGCGGCACGGATGTCGTGGTTTCTCGGCTGGTCATTGATCATCATTGCGTTGGCTGTCCTGATCGGCGTGGTCATCGGCTGGCTGCTGGCGTGGTGGCGGATGCCGCGGACCAAGTCGTCGGCCGCCGCACAATCGGCGGCGGTCGTCGCCGCGGACTCGGCCAGGGAGGACGTCGAGGCCGCCACCGTCGCGGTGCTGGCCGAGCGTGACGCCGAATTGGCCACCGTGCGCGCCACGCTGGAGCAACGGACGAACGACCTCACGATTCGGACGCAAGAATTGGAGGCCTGCCGCGCCGGGTTCTCCGCCCACCTCGTCGCGCCGAACGCGATCATGGCCGACGTCGTGGCCAGGACCGCCAACGGGCCGCGCCGGGTCGAGGAGCCGGTCGAGGCCGAGGAACCCGTGGTCGCCGAGGAACCCGTGGTCGCCGAGCTGTCGACTGACGACAACCTGCAGCGCATCGAGGGGATCGGGCCCAAGATGGAGAAGGCGTTACAGGCTGCCGGTATTCGTACGTTCGCCACCCTGGCCGGCACCGGCGAGGCGGAGATTCGCGATGCGATCCACAACGGAGGCCTGCGGTTCGCACCCAGCCTCACCACGTGGCCACGACAGGCCCGCCTGCTTGCCGACGGAGACGACGCCGGCCATGAGGCGCTGCGTCGCACCCTGATGGCGGGTCGGGACAACCCCAAGGCATGAGCGAACGCCGCCGCCGGATCGCCTTGCCGATGACCCTGGCAATAGCCGCGCTGCTCGGCATATCGCTCGCCCAGACCACTGTCGTGCGTGCCACCGCTGAACGCGATCTGACCGATCGCAGCCGCGACGCTCTGGGGGCTGCCGGGTACGCCTCGTTGGACGTTCGCTTCGAAGGTCGAGACGGATTCGTCAGTGGTGTCGCACCGGACGACGTCGATGCCGTCGAACAGGTCGTACTGGGCGTGACGGGGGTCCGCGTGGTCGAGGTGGGCCCGGTGTCGGCAGCCGCCGCGGCTACCCCGGCGCCCACCCCCACCACGACGAGTCGCTCGACTGCAGCGTCGTCGAGAGCGTCGAGCACAGCGGCGAGTTCGCCGGAGTCGACGCCTACGACTGCATCAACCGACGTGACGACCGAGGCTGCCGCAGTGACTGCTCCGACCGAACCCGCTGCGCCACCGGCGCCCGAACCTCCACCTGCTCCCGAACCTCCTGCTCCCGAACCTCCACCCGCGCCCGCGCCTCCCCCCGGCCCGGACCCTGCGCTCGTCGCAGTCGACGCGCAGCTCGCCTCGTTGTCGTCGGTCGGATTCGCGATGGCCTCGGCACGGCTGACGCCGGAGGGGACCGCAGCCGTCGCCTCCGTCGCGGCAGTCATCGCCGCGAGCCCGCCGACGACGATGTTCCAGATCCGGGCGCACACCGACACCACCGGTCCGGCCAGTGCCAACCAGTGGCTCAGTGAGGCGCGTGCGACCACTGTCTGTAACGAACTCATCCGCCAGGGAATCCCGATCGAGCGGTTGTCCGCAGCCGGTCTGGGCGAGACCGCTCCACTGGTATCACCCGAGGTGACAGCCGAGGATCAGGCGCGCAACCGCCGGGTCGAGGTCGTTCGTGTCGTGTGAGCGCCTCGTCCGGGCACACGTCGGCTGAGCACATGGACCCAGGCTGATTCGGCACAATGCAGCAGATGCGAAGCCTCGTCGTGCTGGGAGCCCTCGCCCTTGGCGTCGGCCTCGCAGGATGTGGCGTACCGGCGGACCCCGCAGACGCAACCAGGGACACCACCCCCACGACATCGACCGCACCCGCCTCGTCGGCTATGGCGGTCGGCGCCGAACCTACGGAACTGCCGATCGAGGTGTTCCGCAACCGAGCGGACGACCTACGGGGGGTCTTCACCGTCAAGGTGTCGAACACGAGTGGTCGGGACATCCGGATCGACACGGTGACACTGACGACGGGCCTCTACGGCACCCCGGGACCCGTCCCGGTGGACGCCTCCGTAGCCCCCGGATTGCGAGTCGACCTGCTGGTCCCGGTCGATGAGGCGGTCTGCCCGGCACCGGACGGCACCACGGCGACCGTCCAGCTGGTGTTGGCGTACGAGGACGCCCCGGATCAGCCGGTCACGACGGCCCGCGAGGTCTCCGACGAGCAACTGCGGTCATGGAACGACCGGGAGTGCGCAGTGGCGGAGGTCCGTGCCGCTGCACAGCCCGAGTTCGTCGGGCCGTGGGTGGTGGGCGAGGACGATGCCGGTCGGGTGATCGCCGACGGCACGCTCCGGTTCGTCGTCCCTGACGACGCCCCTGCCGGCGTCACCGTGACGGCGATCGAGCGCACCGTGCTGTTCGCCCCCGTCGACCCCGCCACCCCCGTCGACATCGGTGTCGGCCAGCAGGTCGACGTGCCGATTCGGCTGGCCACCGGACGGTGCGACCCCCACGCGGTGGGTGAGGCCAGTGCCCGGTACGGCTTCGTCTTCCCGATACGCATCTCACGGGGGGCGGCCGAGGCGGTGGTGGTCCCCACGACAGTTGATCCGGCTGATCGTGGGCCGCTGTTCGACCTCATCACGAGGGGCTGCGGGTTGTGAATCAGTCGTCGGCGAAGTCGTCGGCGAAGTCGTCGGCGAAGTCGTCGGCGAAGTCG
>JANNOG010000138.1:0-26089 GCA_031398915.1 Micrococcales bacterium
CCTCACCTTGGATCACTGTGAGCCCATGTCGGGCCTGCCACCCCGGCCTGAGGTGGTCGTGAGGGACCTCGTACGCTTCGCCACCTGATCGCTGGTGATCCATGAGGAGGACCACGGATGACCGAGCTTCAACTCAAGCCAGGCACCTCATGGTCGGACACCTACCAACGGTGCGTGTCGGTTGCACCGGAGGCGTTCGACCCCGACCGCATCTCGAATCTGGTCGACGGTCGGTGGCAACGAATCGGCACACCCGGCCACCACGTCTCGCCGGTCGACCAGACCCCGCTGCAAGGTCCGCCCCGGGTGGATCACGACGTTGCGGTGGCAGCGGTCGGCAATGCCGTGCTCGCGCACCGGGCGTGGGCGGACGTGGACCTCGACGAGCGCAAGGCGCGGGTCACCCAGGCGGTCGACGACATGACCGCGCATCGCGATCTTCTGGCCATGCTGCTGGTGTGGGAGATCGGCAAGCCGTGGCGCCTGGCGTGCGCGGACGTCGACCGTGGGTTGGACGGGGTGCGGTGGTACGTCGAGGAGATCGAGCGCCAGCTGGGTGACGGCGGCCCCAGTCCACGCACTCCGTTGCCCGGGCCGATCTCGAACATCGCCAGTTGGAACTATCCGATGAGCGTTCAGGTGCACGCCGAACTCGTCCAGGTTCTCGCGGGGAACGCGGTCGTGGCCAAGACGCCGAGCCAGGGCGGATTCCACTGCCTGACGTTGGCGCACGCGTTCATGGCGCGCGCCGGGTTGCCGGTGACCCTGCTGTCCGGTGTCGGTAGCAAGCTGGGAGACGCCCTGATCAGCAGCCCGGGCATCGGCGCGCTGGCGTTCGTCGGCGGGCGATCAAATGGTCGGGCCGCGGCCGTCAGTCTGGCCGACACCAGTCGACGGCACATCCTCGAGCAGGAGGGGCTCAACGCGTGGGGGGTGTGGGACTTCTCCGATTGGGCAGCGCTCGCAGCGCACCTACGCAAGGGGTTCGAGTACGCCAAGCAGCGGTGCACCGCGTATCCGCGATACGTGGTCCAGCGACGGCTGCTGCCGGCGTTCTTGGAGACGTACCTGCCCGCGATCGCATCCCTCCGGTTCGGTCACCCACTGGCGGTCGAGTCGCCCGACGACGCGCTCCCCGACCTGACCTTCGGCCCGGTGATCTCTGCTCGCAAGGCCGGCGAGTTGGGCGAGGCATTCGACGAGGCATTGCGGGGCCGGGCACTGCCGGTCTACCGGGGCTCGTTGGGCGACGGCCGGTTCCTCGACAACCAGGACACCTCCGCCTACAGCGCGCCGGCCTGTGTCCTGGAGCCGCCGGCCAACTGGTCGCTGCATCATGCCGAACCGTTCGGGCCGTTGGATTCGATCGTCTGTGTCGACACCGAAGCCGAGTTGATCGCGGCGATGAACGCCAGTAACGGCTGCCTGGTCGCCAGCCTCGCGACGGACGACCCGGATTTCGCGGCTCGCGTGTCCGGGCAGTTGCGGTCGTTCAAGGTCGGCATCAACAAGCCCCGCAGTCGCGGCGACCGCGAGGAGGTCTTCGGCGGCGTCGGCGAGTCGTGGAAGGGGGCGTTCGTCGGCGGTGACCTGCTAGTGTCCGCCGTCACGGTCGGCCCACAGGGCGACGACGAACGGTTGTACGGCAATTTCGCCGACTACGCCCTGCTGCCCGGCCGCTGACCCACAGCCCAGCTGGGCCGCGGTCCGGCGGCCCTGGCTGACCAGCGGGGCCGGGCTGACCCGCGGCCCGGCATGAGACCCGCAGGTCAGCCGCTGACCGCCAACGCGAACGGGAGCACCGCGTCCGCTCCCGCCAGCCGTAGCGCCCGAGCGGCCACGGTCATCGTCCACCGCGAATCCACCAGGTCGTCCACCAGCAGCACCGGGCCGTCCAGGTGACGCAACTGCTCGCCTAGCTGGGCACCCACCACCAGCCGGTCCCATACTCCGGCGAGGCGGGCGGCACTGTTGACGTCTCGACCGCCGACCGGACCGCCGTGACTCGTCTCCAGCATGCCGAGATGGTGCAGGCGGCCGATGTCGGCCAGCGCCTGCGTCATGGCGCCGATCAGCAGGGGTCGACGGCGCGAGGCCATGCCCACCACCGCGACGGGTCGCTGGTGCCAGTCCCACTCGCGCAACACCTGGGTCGCCGCATCGATCAGTGCCGCAGAGACGGGCCCGTCCGGGGTCGAATCCGCCAGGACGTCGCGCAACCGCGACCCCCAGCCCAGGTCTGTCAACCGGGCGATCGCGCGGCCGTCGCGTGCCCGCTCACCCTCAGGAATCCGCCCCGATGCCTCGACCCCGATCCGGGCCATCCCGGTCGGCCAGGACGTGCGGGCCTCGACCCGCACGCCTGGTCGCTCGACCACGCTGGTGACGCCCCGACGAGCCTCATCGGATACCGCGCTCGGGTACCAGGGGCCGGCGCACACGTCGCATGTGCCGCAGTCCGTCGCCCACGGGTCGTCGAGCCGCTCGCGCAGGAACCGCATCCGGCACACCCCCTGCGCGCCTCGATCGGGTGACATCCGCGAGTACTGGCGCATCGCTGCGGCCTCGGCGTCCCTGGCGGCGCTGACCCGCGCGTAACGCTGCTCGTCGTAGACCCACGGCCGGCCGGTGACCTGCCACCCGGCAGCGACCCGCTGCACCGCGCCGTCGACGTCCAGCACCTTGAGCAACAGTTCCAGACGCGAGCGCCGAAGATCGACGAGTGGCTCGAGGGCGGGCACCGAGATCGGTCGGGTTTCGCGGCCGAGGACGTCCAGGACCCGCGTCACCGTGGCAGGACTCGGGAAGGCCGCGGCAGCGAAGTACGCCCAGATCGCCTCGTCATCCGCGCCGGGCAGCAACAACACGTCGGCGGCCTCGACGCCGCGCCCGGCGCGCCCCACCTGTTGGTAGTAGGCGATGGGCGAGTTGGGCGCCCCGAGGTGCACGACGAAACCCAGGTCGGGTTTGTCGAAACCCATACCCAGGGCCGATGTGGCGACCAGCGCCTTGACGCGATTGGTCAGCAGAGCGTCTTCGGCGGCGATTCGGTCGTCGGTGTCGTGGCGACCGGTGTAGGCCCGGACGTCGTGGCCGCCCGCCCGCAACGCCGTCGTCACGTCATCGGCCTGCGCCACGGTCAGCGTGTAGATGATCCCCGACCCGTCGAGGTCGCCGTGGTGATCCACCAGCCACGGCACCCGGTCCCCCGGTGGCAGTCGGAGCACGCCGAGCCGCAGCGAATCTCGACCCAGCGGCCCTCGCAGCGTCGCGACGTCGCGACCGCCACGGCCGAGTTGCTCTGCCACGTCGGTGACCACCCGGGCATTGGCCGTGGCCGTCGTGGCGAGGACCGGAGTGCCGGGTCGCAACCGCTCCAGCACGTCCCGCACCCGGCGGTAGTCCGGACGGAAGTCGTGCCCCCAGTCCGAGATGCAGTGCGCCTCGTCGACCACGACCAGACCGACCGTGTCGGCGAGGACCGGCATCCAGGTATCCCGGAACTGCGGATTGTTCAGTCTCTCGGGACTGACCAACAGCACGTCCACGGCCCCGGCACCGAGTTGCGCCCGGACCTCGTCCCATTCGCCCGGGTTGGCGGAGTTCACGGTGTGCGCGCGGATTCCGGCGCGCTCGGCGGCGGCCACCTGGTTGCGCATCAGTGACAGCAGGGGCGACAGGATCAGGGTGGGACCGGCGCCACCGCGGCGCAGCAGCGAGGTCGCCACGAAGTACACGGCCGACTTGCCCCATCCGGTGCGCTGCACGACGAGCACCCGTTCGCCACGGACCAACAGGGCCTCGATCGCATCCAGTTGGTCCGGGCGGAAGTCCGACGTGTCGTCACCGGTCAGTCGACGCAGTACCTCGCGGGCCTCGACGGCCAAGTCGTTCGTGTTGCCTGCGACGGTCATGTGGGCGACTCAGTCGGTCCCGGACTCGATGGCCGCCCGGTCGAGGGAGTCGTCGTCCAGTCCGGCGGCCTCGGCGGTGACTGCGCCGAGTGCCGCGATCGCCTGGCCACCGCCCGCCGGCAGGTCACCGACCAGCGCCGCCTGCTCACCCAACTGTCCGAGATCGGCGTACAGCTCCAGCTTGGCTCGGGTGTCGGCGATATCGAGATTGCGCATGGTCAACTGGCCGATCCGATCGAGTGGGCCGAAAGCCGCGTCCTCGGTTCGCTCCATGCTGAGCCGCTCGGGGTGGTAGCTCAGCGCTGGGCCCGTCGTGTCGAGGATCGTGTAGTCCTCTCCCCGGCGCAGCCGGACAGTCACCGTGCCGGTCACGGCGCGGCCGATCCAGCGGGTCAGGCTCTCGCGCAGCATCAGGCTCTGCGGGTCCAACCACCTGCCCTCGTACAGCAGCCGACCCAGCCGTCGCCCCTGGACGTGGTAGGCCTCGACACTGTCCTCGTTGTGTACGCCGCACACCAGTCGCTCGTAGGCCAGGTGCAGCAGTGCCATGCCCGGTGCCTCGTAAACGCCCCGGCTCTTGGCCTCGATGATCCGGTTCTCGATCTGGTCGGACATGCCGAGGCCGTGGCGACCACCCACCGTGTTGGCCTGGTCGACCAGCGCCACCGGGTCGGCGAACTCGACCCCGTCGATGGCGACCGGTCGCCCCTCGACGAAGGTCACACTGACGTCCTCCGCAGCGATCGAGACGCTCGGATCCCAGAACCGGACACCCATGATCGGTTCGACGATCTCCAGCGGCGTGTCCAGATGCTCCAGCCGTTTGGCTTCGTGGGTGGCCCCCCAGATGTTCGCGTCGGTCGAGTAGGCCTTGTCGACCGACGCGCGGTACGGCAGTGACCGTGCCGTCAGCCACTCGGACATCTCCGCCCGTCCGCCCAGTTCGGTGACGAAGGCCGGGTCCAGCCACGGCTTGTAGACCTGCAGTGCCGGGTTCGCCAACAGGCCGTATCGATAGAACCGCTCGATGTCGTTGCCCTTGAACGTGGACCCGTCCCCCCACACCGAGACTCCGTCCGCACGCATCGCCCTGACCAGTAACGTCCCGGTGACGGCGCGCCCCAGCGGCGTCGTGTTGAAGTAGGTCCGCCCTCCCGACCGAATGTGGAAGGCACCGCAGGCCAGCGCGGCCAAGCCCTCCTCGACCAGGGCCGCGCGACAGTCGACCAGCCGGGCGATGTCCGCGCCGTATTCGTAGGCGCGACCGGGAATGGTCGTGATGTCTTCTTCGTCGTATTGGCCCAGGTCGGCGGTGTAGGCACACGGAATGGCGCCACGCTCGCGCATCCACGCGACTGCTACTGAGGTGTCGAGTCCCCCCGAGAAGGCGATACCGACGCGTTGACCGGTGGGCAATGACGTGAGGACCTTGGACACCCGGGCGAGGCTAGTCGGGTGTGTGGCGGACCTGCAGGGGTGGACCGGTCGTCGCGCCTCACGTACGACGAAGGGTGTGACCGTTGCGTCGGTGCCAGCGAGCACCCCGGTGGGCACAGGTGGCCGCAAGCCCGAGCAGCTGATGCGGAGACGACGGCCCACCGGGGTGGACATAGCCGGCCCGAGGTCAGCGGGCCATGGTCTGAACCTCGTTGACGATCAGGACGACCGTCATGCCGATGCCGGTGAGGCCGGCAAGCACCACGGAGGCGATGATCTCTTTCCAGAGCCGTCGGGCGACGACCGCAAGAACCAGAATCACCACTGCCACGACAACGAGATCAGACATGGGTGCCCCCCTCAGGCGAAGCCGCCGGACAATCGTGTTGCGGGTATGGCTTTGACTGCAATACGTGGAGTACGAGGCCCAAATCTGAGTCGCCAGGCCCCGCGGCTCGATGTCGGTGCACAAGCGCCCCTCGTGTCGGCCTCGTTCTACCGCCCGAACCAGATACTCCAAGGTGTCGTCGGCTGCCTGTGGGTGTGGATCGCCATCGTCGATACCTGGGTGGCGGCCACCAGAGACCGCAGGGTGATGGGTTCGCGGATCCGGAGCATGTGAGTTGCACGCTCGATGAGCAGGGCGCGGACCGCTGGGTCTCTCGTCCTCGCCATGCCGACTGGAATACATAGCATTGCACTGCTATGGTTTGAGAGTCCCGAATCGCGGGGCGCTCACGACCAAGGAGTCAGCATGGCCATCACTCTGATCAACCCCGAAGGACTGCCCGACGTCGAGACGCACCGGCAGGTGTCGGTCGCGACCGGATCGAAGCACGTCTACATCGCAGGCCAGGTCGCCTGGGGTCCCGACGGACAAACCGTCGGCGTCGGTGACCTCGCAGCCCAGATCGAGCGATGCATGGTCAATGTCTCGGCTGGTCTGGCGGGCGCCGGCGCTTCGCTCGACGACGTGGCGAAGCTGACCGTCTTCGTCGTCGACTGGAGTATCGACAAGTACCCGCTGGTGTTGGAGGGATTGGCCCGGGCCAAGGCGACGCTGGGCACAACCACGCTCGCGCCCGCGTCACTGCTGGCCATCAGTGCCGGATTCACCCCCGACATCCTGGTCGAGATCGAGGCCATCGCCGTCCTCGACTGACTGCCGGCCCGCCGACCGGGAGGCTCGCTGAGGGGCCTCCCGGCAAGACGAAACTGATCGGCTCCGGAGGTCGTACGTTTCAACTGCGAGGTCGCACTCGAGCCGACCGTCGAACTCGCGCCGACAGCGCCGTGATTGCAGCATGTCGTGCTCCGACGTGGTCGTGCGGCGGCGAGGCGCCACTGCCTACGCTGCCAGCGTGATCGACGATCCCGCCCCGGATGGCGCGGACCGGCCCGGCAACGATTACCTCGGCTTCGTACCGACGGCGGTCGACGCCGTCACCCGGCGACTGCCGCACGTCGACCCGGTCGCCATGGAGCTCGTCCTCCTCCTGCATCGCGTCGGCAACACCGTCGTCGCCGATATCGAGGCCGGAGTCCACCGCCCCGCCGGGTGGAGCTTCCCCGGGTTCCGGCTGCTGTTCACGCTCTGGGTGAGCGGCCCTCTCGGCGTGTCGCGCCTCGCCGAACTGTCCGGCGTCAGCCGCGCCGCCCTGTCGACGCTGGCCCAGCGGCTGGAACGTGACGGCCTGGTCCAGCGCGAGCCGTCGGACAGCGACGCCCGCTCGGTGACGGTCACCCTGACCGACGAAGGGCAGCGGCGACTGGCGACGACGTTCGCCCACCACAACGCCCGTGAGCAGCTCTGGTCGGATCGGTTGGACCCCGGCGAGCAGCAAGAGCTGATCCGGCTGCTCGGGAAACTCGGCGGGGCCGACCTCCCGCCATTATTGTCAACACATTGACAACTCGCGGGCAGGCGGAACATCATGGAGCGCCCGCCCGCGCGCCGCCGCTCGGTCAGGACGGAGTCGGTCATTGCACACCCGTGGCCTCCTCCGCCACGAGGGCTGCTGACCCAGGAGGAGCATCGATGGCCCACTACCAGCGAGTCGGGGACGTCCCTGCGAAGCGCCACACCCAGCACCGCTCGCCGTCGGGAGCGCTGTACGCCGAGGAACTGATGGGCGAGGAGGGCTTCTCGTCGGACTCCTCCCTCTTGTATCACGTGGGCCTGCCGTCCGCCCTCGTCGACGCCCGGCCGTGGGAGCTGCCCGACCTCGGGACCGTCGCGAACGAGCCGCTGCTCCCCCGCCACCTACGACTCCACGAGCTCTTCGCCGACGCCGCATGGAAGGCCGCCGACCCCGTGACCGGGCGACGGCTCGTCCTGGGTAATGCCGACGTGCGCATCTCCTATGTCGCAGCCGGCGAGGCGTCCCCGCTGTACCGAAACGCCGTGGGCGACGAGCTGGTCTATGTCGAGTCGGGCTCCGGTCTGGTCGAGACCGTCTTCGGCGCTATCGACGCCGGGCCGGGCGACTATGTACTCCTGCCGCGCTCCACCACACACCGGTGGCTGCCGACCGATCCGTCGGCGCCGTTGCGCTGCTATGTCATCGAGGCGAACAGTCATATCGCCCCACCGCGGCGGTACCTGTCGCGATACGGGCAGTTCCTCGAACACGCCCCGTACTGCGAGCGCGACCTGCGGGTTCCCGCCTCGCCACTGCTGCGTGACGGGACCGACGTCGAGGTCTACCTCAAGCACCGCGGCTCCGGCCCGGGCGGCTTGGCCGGGACCGTCCACGTCCTGCCGCACCACCCGTTCGACGTGGTCGGGTGGGACGGCTGCCTGTACCCGTACGCCTTCAACGTCGCCGACTTCGAGCCGGTGACCGGTCGGGTCCACCAGCCGCCGCCGGTCCACCAGGTATTCGAGGGCGAGGGCTTCGTGGTGTGCAACTTCGTGCCCCGCAAGGTCGACTACCACCCGCTGTCGGTGCCGGTGCCCTACTACCACTCCAACGTCGACAGCGACGAGGTGATGTTCTATTGCGACGGCGACTACGAGGCCCGGAAGGGCTCGGGCATCGCCCAGGGGTCCGTCAGCCTGCACCCCGGAGGGCACTCGCACGGTCCGCAGCCGGGTGCCGTCGAGCGCAGCCTGGGTGCTGAGTACTTCGACGAGCTCGCGGTCATGGTGGACACGTTCCGCCCGCTCGGACTGGGAGAGGGCGCGGTGGCGACCGACGACGGGAGGTACGCGTGGTCATGGTCGGGACGGGGACCGACAGCGTGATGGTCGGGACGGGGACCGACGGCGTGACCGTGGCCCCCTGGACTGCGGTGGCGGCACTGCTCGACCGGCTCTACGACGACGCCTCGCTGTTCCCGCCGGCGCGGCTGGCGCTGCCCGAAGCGCTTGCGGAGCACGAGCGGCATCGTCGTGTGCACACCCTCGCGACTGGCCCGTTCGTCGTGCCCCCGCAGCTGGTGCCGGACGTACCCGAGGGCATCGCGCTCGCGGTCAGTGGCCGAGCGGCGGAACTGGCCCACGACCCCGGGCTCCAGCGGGTCGACGTGGTGTCCGTCGAGGCTTCGGGCCCGCTCGACGAGGCGCTCGGCGTACTGGCCGACCGGCAGGGATACGTCGAGGTCGCGCTGCGCAATGCCGACGACGTCGAGCGGGGCCTCGACGCCCTGCTGGCGGCCGGGGTACCCGCGAAGTTCCGCACCGGCGGCACCGACACCGACGCGTTCCCCAGCGCGGCGGCGCTGGGGCTCGGCATCGCGGGGTGCGTCGCCCGCCGCCTCCCGTTCAAGCTCACTGCGGGCCTTCACGACCCGGCCCGCCACCGCGACCCGGCGACGGGCGTCGAGCACCACGGCCTGCTCAACATCGTGCTGGCGGTCGACGTGTCCCTGACCGGGGGAACCGTCGCCGACGTCGTCGCCGTCCTCGACGACCACGACGAGCCCGCCCTCGTCGACGCAGCGGTCCGGCTCGACCTCGCGGGCGTGCGGCGGGTCCGTCGACTGTTCCGCTCGGTCGGCACCTGCAGCATCGACGAGTGCCTCGACGGTCTTCGCCGCGTGGGGCTGGCATGACGTGGGCGCCGCTGCCCTACGGCAGCTTCGTCACGCGAGAGGGGGGGACGCGGCCTCGGGTGGGGGTTCGGTTGGACGGCGCCCGGGCCGGCTCGATCCTCGACCTCACGGCGGCGGCGCCGGTCCTCGTGCCGCGGCTGGCCGAGCTGTTCGGGGCGGGCACGCTGGACGCGCTGTTGGCCACCGGCCCGGAGACCTGGGCCGAGGTCCGCGACGCCCTGGTCGCCGGGTGGGACGGAATCGACGAGTCCTTCACGGTGGCCGAGGCCGACGTCGAGCTGCAGCTGCCCTGGGCGATCGGCGACTACGTCGACTTCTACGCCTCGGAGCATCACGCGGCGAACCTCGGCCGCCGGTTTCGTCCTGGGCAGGAGCCACTGACCCCGAACTGGAGGCACATGCCGATCGGTTACCACGGTCGGTCGGGCACCGTCGTGGTCTCGGGGACACCCGTCCGGAGGCCCTCGGGGCAACTTCTGGGTCCCGACGGTGCGGTGAGATTAGGGCCGAGCGAGCGCCTCGACATCGAGGTCGAGGTCGGTTTCGTCGTCGGGTCAGGGGTCGGCGGCCCGGTGTCGCTGGGAGCCGCTGGACAGCACGTGTTCGGGGTCTGCCTGGTCAACGACTGGTCGGCACGCGACATCCAGGCCTGGGAGTACGTCCCCCTCGGCCCCTTCCTCGGCAAGTCCTTCGCCACGTCCGTCTCGGCGTGGGTGACCCCGCTGGCCGCCCTCGCCCACGCCCGGGTCCCGCCACCGCCACGCGACGTGCCGCTCCTCCCCTATCTCGATGACTCGGAAACCGAGCCGTGGGGCCTCGACATCGCCCTTGCCGCCCGCCGCAACGGGGAGTTGCTCTCCCGTCCGCTGCTGTCGACGATGTACTGGACCGCCGCGCAGATGCTCGCGCACATGACCGTCAACGGGGCATCGGTGCGCTCGGGAGACCTGTTCGCATCCGGCACCGTCAGTGGCCCCGAGCGCCACCAGTGGGGTTCCCTCATCGAGCTCGACCTGCCGTTCCTCGCCGACGGCGACGAGGTCGTCATCACGGCCACCGCGCCCGGGCCCGATGGTGGGCGGTTCGATCTCGGCGAGGTCCGCGGTCAGGTCGACGCTTCGTCCTGAAGGATGGCCCGCAGGGCACGGGCGGATCGCGCACTCTCTGCGCCCCTGTCGTCGTGTCAGCGGCTGGTGAAGGCCGCGTCGAACGAGGCGGCCGGCGCGGCGAAGGCGGTCCGGCGTACGAAGTCCAGCGCGTCGGCAGCCCCCACCAGCCGGTCCATGCCGGCGTCCTCCCACTCGATCGAGATGGGACCGTCGTAGCCGATGGTGTTGAGCATCCGGAAGCACGCCTCCCACGGGACGTCGCCGTGACCGGTCGACACGAAGTCCCAGCCGCGGCGAGGGTCGCCCCACGCCAGGTGCGAGCCCATCCGCCCGTTGCGACCGTTGCCGACCTGGCGCTTGGCGTCCTTGCAGTCGACGTGGACGATCCGGTCGCGGAAGTCCCACAGGAAGCCGACCGGGTCGAGGTCCTGCCAGACGAAGTGGCTGGGGTCCCAGTTGAGGCCGAACTGCGGCCGCCCGCCGACCGCCTCGATCGCCCGGACCGTCGACCAGTAGTCGTAGGCGATCTCCGACGGGTGAACCTCGTGGCCGAAGCGGACACCCACGGCGGCGAACTCGTCGAGGATCGGGTTCCACCGGTCGGCGAAGTCCGCATACCCCGCATCGACCATCGACTGGGGCACCGGCGGGAACATGGCCACGGTCTTCCAGATGCTCGACCCGGTGAAGCCGACCACCGTCGACACACCGAGTGCGGCGGCCGCGTGCGCGGTGGCCTTCATCTCCTCAGCCGCTCGCCCGCGCACACCCTCCGGGTCGCCGTCGCCCCAGACCCGGTCGCCGAGGATGGCGCGGTGCCGCTCGTCGATCGGGTCGTCGCACACCGCCTGCCCGCTGAGGTGGTTGGAGATGGCCCAGACGCCGAGGCCGTGCTGCTCCAACAGGTCCGTGCGCGAACGCAGGTAGGCGTCGTCCTCCGTGGCGCGGACCACGTCGAGGTGGTCGCCCCAGCAGGCGATCTCGAGGCCGTCGTAGCCCCACCCGGCCGCGAGGCGACACATCTCCTCGAAGGGAAGGTCGGCCCACTGGCCGGTGAACAGGGTGATGGGTCGGGGCACGGTGAAACTCCGATCGGTCGTGGTCGTGGTCGTGGTGTCGGATGGGACGACGCCTTCGTCCTGGCAATCCGGGGTCGGAGGGAAGGTCAGGAGGTACCGATCACCTCCCAGCACGAGGACGCCGCCGAGGCCTCGACTGCTGCGAGGACCCGTTGGACCTGGAGGCCGTCGGCGAACGACGGGACCGGGTCGTTGCCCTCGCCGATCGCCCGGACGAGATCGACCACCTCGTGGGCGAAGGTGTGCTCGTAGCCGATCGGGTGACCGGGCGGCCACCAGGCCCCGGCGTACGGGTGTCCTGGCTCGGTCACGACGATGCGGCGGAACCCGCCGAGCGCGGGGTCCTCGCGGCCGTCGTGGTATTCGAGGTCGTTCATCCGGTCGAAGTCGAAGGCCACACTGCCGTCGCTGCCGTTGACCTCGATCCGGATGGTGTTCTTGCGCCCCGTGGCGAACCGGGTCGCCTCGAAGCTACCGACTGCCCCGCCGGTGAACCGGCCGATGAACAGCGCGGCGTCGTCGACGGTCACGCGACCCCGGGCCCCGCCGCCGTGCCCGGTACCACCAGCCGCGAGCCCGGCGCCCGCCTCACCGTCGGCGACGAGTGGCCGATCGGTGATGAAGGTCTCGGTGAGGGCGCTGACACCGGTCAGCCGGTCCCCGGTGACGAACTGGGCGAGATCGACGATGTGCGCGCCGATGTCGCCGAGCGCGCCGGAGCCCGCCCTGTCCCGCTGCAGCCGCCACACCAGCGGGAACTCGGGGTCCACGATCCAGTCCTGCAGGTACTGCGCCCTGACGTGGCGGACCGTGCCGATCCGCCCTTCCGCGACGATGGTGCGCGCCAGGGACACCGCGGGGACACGGCGGTAGTTGAACCCGACCATCGACCGCACCCCGCGGCGGGCCGCGGCCTCGGCGGCGGCCGTCATGGCCACCGCCTCGGCCACGGAGTTCGCCAGCGGCTTCTCGCACAGCACGTGCTTGCCCGCTTCGAGCGCCGCGATGGCGATCGAGGCGTGGGTGTCGCCGGGACTGCAGACGTCCACGAGATCGACGTCCGACCGGGCGACGAGCCGTTCCCAGTCCGTCTCCACCTCGGCCCAGCCGAGCCGGTCGGCGGCGGCCTTCGCCCTCCCCTCGTCCCGGCCGCACAGCACGGCCATCCGGGGGTGGCACGGCAGGTCGAAGAACCTGGCCGCGGAACTCCACCCCTGGGAGTGGGCGGCACCCATGAAGGCGTGCCCGACCATCCCGACGTTGAGTACCGGCTTGCGCTGCTCCATCACTCCTGGCTCCGATCTCTCAATGGTCGCTCGCCGTGTCCCGCTCCGGTCGACGGATCAGGACTCGAAGCCCAGCGGCAGGTACTCCTCGACATTGTCCGCCGTCACGACCGGCGCGTTGAGGACGATGCGACGGGGCACCTCCGGCTGGACGAGGTCGCTCATGCCGTTCTGCTGGGCGATGAGGCGGGCGAGCCGGATGCCGTCGGCGGCCTGGGTCGGCGGGTAGAGCACGGTGGCCTCCATCTCGCCGTCCTGGATCCAGCGCATGGCGTTCGCCGAACCGGCACCGCCGATGAAGAAGAACTCGTCACGGCCGGCGTTGTCGAACGCGGCCTTGACGCCGATGCCCTGATCGTCGTCGTGGTTCCAGATGATGTCGATCCGCGGTGCGGCCTGGAGCAGGTTGGACGCGACGGCCTCACCCGACTCGACGGTGAACTCGGCGGCGACGCGGTTGTCGACCTCCTGGTCGCACTCCTCCAGGGCGTCGGCGAAACCCTCACTGCGGTCCTGCGTCAGCGGCAGGGCGTCGATGCCGGCGATCTCGGCGATCACCGGGTCGGAGATGTCGTTTTCCTCGATGAGCCCGCAGGCGTAGGTGCCCGCCGAGATGCCCATGCCGTAGTTGTCGCCGAGGATCGTGGTGCGGGCGGCGAACGGCGACGAGAACTCGCGGTCGACGTTGATCACGGGGATGCCGGCCTCCATCGCCTGGATGGCGATGTCGGTCAGGGCGGCGCCGTCGGTGGGGAGCAGGACGATGGCGTCGACGCCATCGTTGATGAACGTCTCGATCTGGCTGATCTGCAGGCTGGCGTCGTTGGTGCCCTCTGCGACACGGAGCTCGACGTCGTCGTAACGCTCGGCCTCGGCCAGGGCGCTGTCATTGATCGCCGCGAGCCAGCCGTGGTCGGCCTCGGGCCCGGAGAACCCGATGACGACGGGCTCGCCCGACTCGACCGGCGCATCGGAGTCAGCCGCGGCCGGTCCCTCGCTGCCGGCATCGGCAGCCTCGTCCTGCTCGGCTGCCGGCTCGTTGCTGGTGCAGCTCGCCAGCAGTGCAGTGGCGACGAGCAGGCCGCCGGCCATCAGGACAGGGCTGCGGCGGATGGTGCGGAGTGGTCGGTGGGCGGGACGGATTGCTGAACGCATGACTGCTCCTTGTCGGTGGGACGTGTTCGTCCAAGCCCTGGCTGGGCCGGGGGTTCGGGATATGGGGGTTGGCGGGCGGCCGGCGGTTGCCGACCGAGGGTCATGAGGCGCCGCTGCGCCCGGCGATGCGCTGTTGCAGCAGCACGGCGGCGACGATGATCGCCCCCTTGGCGACGGCCTGGGTGGACGTGTCGAGGTTGTTGAGCGTGAAGACGTTGGTCAGCGTCGCGAAGATCAGGACACCGAGAACAGTGCCGACGATGGTCCCCCGACCGCCGCTGAGCAGCGTCCCGCCGATGACGACGGCCGCGATGGTGTCGAGCTCCAGCAGGCTGCCGTGCGTCGACGAGCCGGTGTTGGTCCGCGCGACGATCATCACGGCGGCGATGCCGCAGGCGAGGCCGAGGAGCACGTAGAGCAGCACGGTGTGGCGCTGCACCTTGATGCCGGCGAGCCGGGCCGCCTCGGGGTTGCCGCCGACGGCCACGGTGCGGCGGCCGAAGGTCGTCCGGTTGAGCAGCACCCACCCCGCGACCGCGACCAGGGCAAACATGATCACGAGGACCGGGATGCCGATCACGTCGCCGCCGAAGACTTCGAGGAACCCGTCGACCTCGACGATCTGGGTCCGTCGCTGGGCGATGATCTCGGCCAGCCCGCGGGCTGCCGCCAGCATGGCCAGCGTGGCGATGAACGGCGCGATCCGGCCGTAGGCGATCAGCAGACCGTTGATCAGGCCGGCGCCGGACCCCACCGCGAGCGCGCAGCCCACCATGACGATCCAGTGGAAATCCTCCGCCATCGTCTGCGTGGCGAGCGTCGTGGCCCATACGGACGACAGGGCGACCAGGGCTCCGACGGACAGGTCGATGCCCCCACCGGTGATGACGAACGTCATGCCGACGCTGACCACGCCGACCACGGCCGCGAAGCGCAAGATGGTCAGCGCGTTGTCGAGGCTGCCGAAGCGCTGCCCGGCCGTGATCAGGCCGACGATGATCAGGATGCCGAGCGCGACCACGAGGCCGAGGCCGCGCACGCTCGGGTGGGCGAGTGCCCGGGCCACGACGTTGGGCTTCGTGGTCGTGGTCTGGGTCGACATCGGGGCGTGCTCGACCGTGCTCACGCTGCCACCTCCTCCATCACCAGGTCGAGGACCCGGCGCTCGTCGATCTCGTCGGCGGGGCCCTCGTGGACCACGCGTCCCTCACGCATCACCAGCACGCGGTCGGCCAGGCCGAGCACCTCTTCGACCTCGCTCGACACCACGACGATCGCCACCCCGTCGTCGGCGAGGCGCCTGATCAGCGCGTACATCTCCCCACGCGCCCCGACGTCGACCCCGCGGGTGGGCTCGTCGAGCAGCAGCACCCGGCACTCGCGCAGCAGCCACCGGGCCAGCACGACCTTCTGCTGGTTGCCGCCGGAGAGGGTGCGCACCAGCCGGTCGACACCGGTGGGTCGGACGTCGAGCGCCCTGGCCTGGTCGGCGGCGGCGGACCGTTCGGCACCGAACCGGACGAACCCGCCGGGAGCGAAGCGGTCGAGGCAGGCAACGCTGATATTGCTGGTCACGGACTCCATGAGCAGCAGACCCTGACTCTTGCGCTCCTCCGGGGCGAGCCCGATGCCGGCCTTGACGGCGGCCCCGACCGAGCCGTTCCGCAGCTTCGCGCCGCGCACGGCAACCGACCCGGACGACGCGCGGCGGGCACCGTAGATCGTCTCCAGGATCTCCGAGCGACCCGATCCGACGAGGCCGGCGAGCCCGACCACCTCGCCAGCCCGGACGGTGAACCCGACGTCCGAGAACTCGGCATTGCGGCTGAGGCCCTGCACGTCGAGCACGACCGGCGCGTCCTGCCTCACGCCCGGGCGCGCGGGGAACGTGTTGAGCACGCTCTGGCCGGTCATCAGCTCGATGAGTTCCGACGTGGGGGTGTCCGCGGCCGACAGCCCCACGATGACGGTGCGGCCGTCCTTCAGCACGGTCACCCGGTCGCCGATCTGCCGGATCTCTGCCAGGCGGTGGGAGATGTAGACGACGGCAACGCCCTGCTCGGTGAGCTGGCGGACGACCCGGAACAGGTTGTCGACCTCCTCACCGTCGAGGACGGCGGACGGTTCGTCCATCACGATGAGCTTGACGTCGTGCGACAGGGCGCGGGCGATGCTGACGATCTGCTTGCCCGCGGCGGACAACCGGCCCACCTCCTGATCGGCGGAGATCTCCGGGTGGCCCAGCCGGGCCAACAGGTCGCGGGTGCGCTGCCGTGCCTCGCGGCGGTCGACGAAGCCGCCACGGGCGACCTCGTGCCCGAGGTAGACGTTCTCCGCGACGGTCAGGCCGTCCACGAGGTCGAGTTCCTGGTAGATCGTGGCGATCCCGTGGGCGATGGCGGCCGTGGGCGAGGAGAGCCCCACGACCTCGCCGAGCCAGCGGATCTCGCCGCCGTCCGGCCGGTGCGAGCCGGCCAGCACCTTGATCAGCGTGGACTTGCCGGCGCCGTTCTGGCCGAGCAGGCAGTGCACCTCGCCGGCGCGGACGTCCAGGTCGACGCCGTCGAGCGCCCGGACGCCCGGGAAGATCTTGACGATGCCGCGCATCGACAACAGGAATGGGTCTGGCACGTTCACCACCTCCTTGGGGTGAGACGGATCCGCCGGGCGGGCGGGCCGCCAGTCGGGTGTAGCGGCTGGTTCAGCAGGTGCGACGGTGCACGGGTTGCCGGGTCAGGGGACGGTGAGGAGGGTCAGGGGACGGTGAGGAGCGAGTCGGAGACAAGGCGGGCGGCGCCGACGACGCCGGCGGTGTCGCCCAGCTCCGCCAGCACGATCGGCAGGTTGCCGGTGGCCAGCGGCAGTGAGCGCCGATAGACCACGCTGCGGATCTCGGCGAGCAGGGCGTGGCCCAGACCGGCGACGCCGCCGCCGATCACCACCAGCCCGGGATTGAAGAAGCTGACCAGCGAGGCGAGCACGCGGCCGAGGCTCTGCCCGCCCTGGCGGATCAGCGCGACGGCGGCGGCGTCCCCGGCAGCGGCGGCGACCCCCACGTCGAGTGCCGTGAGCTGCTCACCGGCCGCCACCCGCCGTTCCAGGATCTCGGCGAGCACCGGCGAGCGACCGCTGCGGGCCAGCGCATCGGCGTCGCGGGCCAGGGCCGCGCCACTGAAGACCGCTTCCAGGCAGCCGATATTGCCGCAGCTGCAGACCGGGCCGGCCTCGTCGACCTGGATGTGGCCGATGTCGCCGGCCGAGCCGGTCACCCCGCGGTAGATCTGGCCGCCGACGATGATCCCGCACCCGATGCCGGTGCCGATCTTGACGACGAGGACGTCTTCGAGGCTCCGCGCGGTGCCGGCATGGAGCTCGCCGAGCGCCATGATGTTGACGTCGTTGTCGACCATCACGGGGGCGCCGAGGACGGCGCCGAGGACGTCCCGAACGGGAAAGTGTGACCAGCCGGGCATGATCGGCGGGGAGACCGCGGCGCCCTCGCGCTGGCTGACGGGCCCCGGGACGCCGACTCCGACGCCGGTGATGTCCAGCGCCAGTCCGTTGGCGCGCAGCTTGCCCACGAGTTCGACCACCTGGTCCATCACGATCTGCGGCCCGTCGCGCACGTCGGCGACCGCCGACGCCGTGCCCAACAGCCGAAGCTCGCCGTCGGCTACGCCCACGTCGATCGACGTCGCGCCGATGTCCACACCGACGAACGAGATCGCCCGGGACAGCGCGACGACCTGTGGCCGGCGTCCACCGCGGGAGGCGGCCAGACCGACGTCCTCGACCAGGTTCAGCTCGATGAGGCGGTCGACCTCCATCGAGACCTTGGTCCGGGAGAGGTCGACGGCGTCACCCAGTTCAGCCCGCGACTGAGGCCCGCGATCGCGAAGCAGACGCAGAATCCGGGCTTGATGCCCGGTCTCGGCCCGCATGCTCACTCGCTTCACTGGTCCTCCATCGCTGTTACCTCGGTGTAACGCGAGATCAGCGTATGGGCCTTCCGTCCAAAATGGCAAGACTTTTGTCACGTTGTGATGGAAGTACTTCGCAAGTACGCATGTGAGTCAGTTAAATGCCAATCTACCCGCATATGCGTCAGTTACACAACGCTGTGTGTAGTCCACCACCACTTACAGTGAGCTGTCCCGCGAGCCGTCGGGCGGCATCACGGGTGAGACACTCCCCTCACTGCTTCCGTGACGATCCGTGATCACCCAGGCGCTCGTCGGCAATTTGGGCGCCCCATGACGTCCACGAGGTGCCTGAGCACTTCGGCAATCGAACCGTGATCACGGGGACGCCCAAGATCGTCTCGATGCGCTTGCACACAGCTGTGCCCTCTGCTGGTGAAGAGCCCAGGTGGGCGAAGTCGGGGACGATCACAGCCCGCAGGTCGTCACGGGCGCATGCGATCAGGGCTTCGAACGCCGGCCGAGGACGCTCCGCGTTCCTATCGAGGTAGATGTGGGCGATCTCGAAGCCTTCCCGCGAGGCGAACCGGGTGATAGCGCTCGTGCCGATCGCGACTGCGATGGAATGACCGTGCCGAGCGCGAGCGGCCCCGCGGCGGGTGGTCACCGACTCTGGCGATACAGTCACGGGCACAGCGGTGGGTATCGGCACAGTCGCGGCTGGTCGGATGTGATTAGGCACGCAGAGGTAGCCGACAACGACGGGTCTGGTGACGTCCGCCGTGCGTGGCCCGTCATCCGGACCAGCAGATCCCAAGATCCTCATGCCGTGCCGCCGAGGTCGTCGACCTGTATCAACCGAATACCGATCCCTGGGACCGAGCACGGAGTCACCAGGCTGTGTCCGCCCATGCTTTCTGTGACGGGAACAGGACCGTGACTGTGCCCCCCTCCCCGACGTGGGGTGTCATCGCAATTGCCACCGCGCAACGCAGACGCGGCAAGTCGTGGCCTCACAGGCCAGGAGTAGGACACGTCGCCAAGTCTCGTCACGCTCGGAGCCTCATTCATGACGGATTGTCATATGCCGCATGGCGGTAGGGGCCGTCTACGACCGGCCCTCTGGCCTCGCGTGGTCGAGGGAGTCCAGGCCGACGTCCCAGGGATAGGTGGCGTGAGCGTCGGCGCCGGATCCAGTGCCGCGCAATTCCCGTCCCTCGTGGTCCATGAGCACGGTGACTCCGGCGTCCTGCAAGGTGGCGAGGCTGCGGGCGAATGCTGGGTGGGCCTGCTGCTCAGGGTTCAGCGACGGCATGGCGGTCATCGGGATCCGCTTGCCGATGGCCTCGGTGATGAGCCCGAGCGCGAGGGTGTCGCTGATCCCCGCGGCCCACTTGTTGATCGTGTTTGACGACGCTGGGGCGACGAGGATCGCCGAGGGCGCGGGGTGAACGTCAGGCTCACCCGGCAGCTTGTACACACTGCGGACCGGGAATCCGGTCTGTGCCGCCAACACGTCTAGGTCCCCGCTCAGCCACCGTGCCGCCGAGGGGGTGAGGATCAGGCACGTCACCCACCCACGTCCCTGCGCCAAGGTGATCAGGTCCCCGATCCGCAGCACCGGCAGCGTGGCGCAGGCCACGACATGCAGGACCGGGACCGACCCGTCGGGACTGGTGCTCACAAGCCCTGGACTGTAGGCACTAGGCAGCCGATCCCGTTCCCATCGCAACTCATTGCTACGTACTGTCGACCCACTGTCGATGATCTGGCGGAGTGGGAGCGTGAGAGTGATCAATAGTGATGAAGCGCGTGTGTGGAACGCGAGCGTCCGGCCCCTGGTCGACGAAGCGCTGCGATGTTACAACGTGGGCGCTGTTCGAGCTGCTATCGCCGCCACCTGGGTCGCCGTGACGACCGACCTCATCGAGAAGATCGCGATGCTGGCTGATGACGGAGACCGCAGGGCGGTCGAGTTCCGCCGGAAGGTCGACCAGGCGCGTCTACAGGGTGTGACCCCTGCGGGGGCCAAGGCGATGCAAAGGGTCGAAGACGACGTGCTCGGTGTCGCCGAGGAGCTGGAGCTCTTCGACTCGGTCGGTCGGCTTGACCTCAACCGGATCCGGGAGGACCGCAACCTCTGCGTTCACCCCTCGTTGCGTCACCTCGGTGAGTTGTACGACCCCCGCCCCGAGACGGCGCGAGCGCATCTCGGTGTCGCGCTGAGCACCGTCCTCACGCTGCCGCCCACCCAGGGGAGGCGGATGCTGAATGCCTTCACGATCGCATTGTTGAGCCCCATTTACGCCCTGTCGGCGGCTCACCTGGAGAAGACGTTCTTCGATCAGGTACACACCGCCACGCGACGCAACATCGTCCAGATTGCGGCCAAGCATGCGTTGTGTGAACTGGCCGTTCCGGAGGGGTCGGACCTCACTCCCGCGTCGCTCGCCGATCGAATGGCTGAAGCGCTTACAGTCTTCGCAGCGCGTGATCGGGCACTCGCACGGGACATCGTCCGCGAGCTCATCCCACGGTTCCGAGCGCAGGATGGGGAGGTCCACCTACGAGTGCTGGTGCGGCTGGGGGCTGAGGACTTCTGGTGGGAAACCCTTGACGAGGCGATGATGCAGCAAATCGCCGCGCACATCGAGGCGCTGCCGGGTGGGGATGACCTCACTTTCCCTCAGGACTCCCTCGCGGTGCTCGCCCTCGCGGGCGCCGACGAGTGCCGACGCCGAATGCCGTCCCTGGCAGCAAGGTTCAGCCTGTTGCCCGATTGGGTGAAGGCACAGGTCGTCGCCCTACGGCCGAGTCGCCACTTCGTGGACACCGTTATCGATCTCGTCAAATCGGCGCCAAGCTACCGCGCCGCGGAGGACATCGGGCAGCGCGTCGTCCTCCCGCACGGCCAGTATCTGACCGCACCCGACCTGTCACGTCTGCTGACAGCCTGGGCCGATAACCGGCAGTGTCGAGAAGCGGGAAAGATGCCCGGGATCGCCGTAGACCTGGTGACCGAGACCCGCCATCTCGGAGATGCGCGGCGAGAAGCCTGGGGCAGCTTCCTGACCGACGTTCGATCAGCGCTAACGGACACAGACGACGACGAGTACCGCTCGCGCTACGGCTACCACGGGGCCGAGGACGCACTCAGCAGCTGATGGTGTCCGACCCTCGCGTTGCCCTCCAGGGACACGACCGTGCCTATGCCAACTAGAGCGGGTCCAACCCGAGGGTGCGAGCCAGGGCCGTGAGGTCGCCGCCCACAGCCCGCCGCTTGGCTCGGGTGAGCAACGTGTGGACGAGGTCACGGACCGCGGGGTTGAAACGGAAATGCTGAGGTGCAGCCCGCTCCGCGCGCCCCAGCGCGTACAGCGCCTCCCGGTCACGCCCCTCACCAGCCAGGGCACGCGCCAGGTCCGTCCAGAAGTACACCCACCGGTTGGGCACCGGCATCGCGGCCAGGTCGATTCGGTCACGGACCCGCAGTGCGTCAGCGAGGTCCCCGAGTTCCGCAGCGACCGCGACCCGCCAGAACGCGACGTTGGTAGGGCCGAACCAGTTGCCGTTGAAGCCGGCGGTGAATGGGGCCGTGGGTTCGGGTTCGCCGAGATGAACAGCCAATCGTTCGGCTTCGACGAGGTGCTCGCGAGCGTCGTCTGGACGCATCGTGACTGCCGCGGACATCGCCGACATCAACCGCAAGTGCCCGTACACCTGCAGCGCGCCCCGGCCAGATGAGCCCTGCAGGTCGGCCGCGGCCCGGGTCGCGACCCGCATACCCAGCGCTGCCGACTCGACCGGGAACGTCTGGACCCACGTGTAGTGCGCCTGCCCGATCCACTCCGCTGCGCCGTGCTCCTGAGCAACCGGCATCGCGACCTCGACAAGCGACCGAGCCAGGTCACCGTGACCCACGGCCTTCAACGCATACACCCCCGCATCGACAACCTCTATCAGCTGCGGTGCCATCACCGGCCCATGACCGGCGATGTCGACCAGGAGACCAGCCAAGCGGGGAAGGAGCTCCGCATGATCAGCCGCATTTCTCAACTGCGTCGCGGCAGCCACAGCCGACGACAACTCCTGCTGATCACGGCCTGGGACACGGCGCTCACCAGCGGACATCTCCACGACGACCTCACGGATGGCCGGTACCTGAGCCAGCGCTCGGTCCAACAGCGGATCGCTGCGATCCGACGGCAAGCCGATCAACTGCGCCACCGAGATGTTCAACGCCTTGGCGATCGCGACCTGCGTCGAGCGGCGCTCCAGCGGCCGCTTCCTCGCCTCGATCTGCGAGACGTATCCCTGCGTGACCCCAGCCAGATCCGCGAGAACCTGCTGACTCATCCCGCCCCGCCGCCGCCGCCATGCCCGCATCCGGGACCCGACGGTCTCCTCCATGAGACATCAGGCTAGGGCCGAGGTGAGTGCCTGACTGGTCCCGACCTCACGTGCCAGGTGCTCACCTTCCCGCGTAGCGCCAAGAGCGCCTGAGCTGTATCACCGGTGATACATTGACTGCCATGGCTCACGTGACGATCCGCGACCTCCGCAACCGGGGCGGTGAGGTCATCGACCGGGTGCTGGCCGGGGAACGCGTGACCGTCACGCGGGACGGCACCCCGGTGGCAGACCTGCGTCCCCTCTCCCGGCGTGGGCCGGATGCCGCCACGCTGCTGGCGCGGTGGAGCACACTCCCGCCGCTCGATGCCGAGCGGTTCCGCCGGGACATCGACAAGGTCCTGGACGCTTCACTATGAGCGGGACGGGACTCCTGGACACGAGCACGGTCATTCACCTCTCGCGCCTCACTGACCCCACCCAGCTCCCCGACGAGCCACTGATCTGCACCATCACCTTGGCCGAACTGTCGGTAGGCCCGCTGGTCACCGACGACCCGGTCGAGAGAGCCGTCCGACAGAGCCACCTGCAGCAAGCCGAGGCCGATTTCGACCCACTCCCCTTCGACTCCGCCGCAGCCCGGGCGTTCGGACGCGTGGCCGCGAGTCTGCGATCACACGGACGCAAACCCACAGCACGGGCCTACGACGC
Source organism: Micrococcales bacterium (assembly GCA_031398915.1). Lineage (GTDB taxonomy): Bacteria > Actinomycetota > Actinomycetes > Actinomycetales > JBBAYJ01 > JANNOG01. Next base: position 23,018 of record JANNOG010000138.1, read on the forward strand.
TCTGATCGCAGCGGTCGCCCTGGCCAACGACCTGCCGCTGTACACCGTGAACCCTCGCGATGTCGACGGCATCGAGGGCCTCGATATCCGCGAGGTCACTCGCCCCGGCATCTGACCTGCACCAGCTGACACCGATCAGGCGGAGACAGTTACCGCTTCCGCACTGCGTAGGTCAGGTGGGTCACCCGCTGCGTCGGCTCCGAACGGAGCGGCTCCAATGCCACACGGCCCGCGTCCACGCCTTCGAACAGGCGGATTCCAGAGCCGAACAGCACCGGTGAGAGCGCGATCGTGAATTCGTCGATCAGGCCACCGTTCACGTACTCCAGGATCGTCGCGCCACCGCCCGCGACCCGGACGTCCCGGTCGCCCGCGGCCTCGCGGGCCTGATCGAGCGCGGACTCGATCCCGTCGTTGACGAAGTGGAAGGTGGTCCCACCCGGCCGCTCCCGGGGCTCACGCCTCTCGTGCGTCACGACGAAACCGGTGTGTGGAACGGCGCCTCCTCCGGCCACATCCCCTCACCGGCGTCGAACATGCGCTTACCCATCACGCTTACGCCGGTGCGCTGATCAGTCTCCCGAAGGATGTCGTTGTCGCGCCCTTCCTCGCCGCCCTCGCCGAGCTTCAGGCGCTCCCGGAAGAATCGCTGCGGGAATATCCACTGCTGCAGTTCCACTCACTGCTGCCCCATCAACTCCCCGAGAGACGCGGGCGCTATGTAACCGTCGAGCGACATCGACACGCTGAAGAACACCTTCCCGGTCATCAGTCCTCCAGTTCCTTCCGGACGATCTCGGTGACGTAGGCCGCCAGGTTGCTCAGGGTCTCCTGGCCTCCTTCGATTGCGTGGTACTCCACCGTGCGCATCTCGATCCGGGTCGGCGGGCGGTTGCTGCTCCTGGACCACATCGCCAGCACCTGGCCACCCGTCTACGCCGCTCAGTGGCTACTGGAACGAATCACGATCCTGGCGGCGGGCGAGCACTACACCCGCCGCCAGCTTCCGCTGGTCGAGGCTGCCGGATTCGAGATCATCGAAGTCGAGCGTCTCAAGGCCGGCTCGGTCGAACGCGTCCACGCGATCAAGCCCGGATAAGTCACCGTGCACTTCGCCGATATCAACGTCAAGCGCGAAGGAGCCATCCGGGAACGCTCGGCTCCCTCAGGCGCCGAGGTCGAGCGGAGTCGTCACCAGCCCACCCGGCCGGTTGGTGGACTCCGGTGAGGGCAAGGGAAGGTCAGCCCGCGTCCACGCGACCGTAGAAGCCGAGCAGGGCGGCGGCGAGTCGGTCCGGCGCCTCCAGCGCGGCGTAGTGCCCGACCCCCTCCAGCTGAACCGCCTCGACCGGACCGTCCGTCACCTGGGACAGGGTGGCGTGGGTGAACTCACCGCCCCCGGCGCCGACCGCCAGCACCGGCATGCGCAGCGGGTGCGCGGCGGCGAGCTCGGTCATCTCGGCGCCCTCGGACAGCATCGACCGGTAGAGCCCGCTCGCCCCGCGCCAGCCGTCCGGCCGGGCGTAGGTCCTGGCGAACTCCTCGACGTCGTCGTCCGTGACAGCGCCCGGCACAGCGGTCATCGCCGCGAACACGTAGTCGACGAACTGCCGCTCGCGGCCGCTCAGCAACAGCTCGGGGATGCCGGGCGCGGCCATGACCCCGATGTGCCACGCGCCCCCGTGGGTGACGTCGGCCAGGCCCTCCAGCCCGAAGCCGGCCAGGCCCATCTCGATGCCGGTGACGCTGCGGACGTCCTGGGGGTACGTGGCCGCCAGGCGGAAGACGGTCCCACCGCTGATGTCCTGACCGACGAGGTGCACCGGCCCCGCGCCGAGGCGGCCGATGAGCTCGTGCAGATCCTCGGCGGCGGTCGCGCTGTCGTGGCCGTCGGTCGAGGTGTCCGAGTCGCCGAAACCCCGAAGGTCGACGGCAACGACGCGGTGGCGGGCGGCCAGGCGCGGTATGAGGTGGCGGAACGTCCACCAGCTCTCGGGGAAACCGTGGACGAGCAGGACGGACGTCCCGTCGGTGCCGGCCGAGACGTAGTGCAGGCGGGCGCCGTTGACCTCGGCGTGGTGGTGCTCGACGGCGGCCTGGGACGCAGTACTCGTGGTCATGTGGTCTCCCGTTCGACAGGTTAGCTGTCCATCGACAATAGACAGCTTGGGTGTCTACCGTCAAGGGCGCCCTAGGCTGTCGCCATGTCGAGATCGGGTGCGGACCTCGCGCTGCTGCTGCTCGGGGGGTTCCGCTCGCTGGTCCAGTCGGCACAGGACGAGCTCGCCCGGCGCGGTTACGAGGACGTGCGGCCCGTGCACGAGTTCGCCATCCGGGCCATCGCGGCCGGCGCCGACAGTGCCTCGGACCTCGGTCGCCGCACGTCCGTCACCAAGCAGTCGGCGGCGCGCACCATCGCCACACTGGCCGAACGCGGCTACGTGAGCAGGGAGTCCGACCCCCGCGACGCGCGGCGCACGCAGTTGCGGGTCACGCAGCGCGGCGTCGACCTGCTGCGCGAGGGCGAGGCCATCTTCGACGAGCTGCGTCAGCGCTGGGCCGCCCAGCTCGGTCCGGATCGGCTCGCCGAGCTGGAGGCCGACCTCGCCGTCCTCGTCGAAGGTGACGCCGTGCGCCTCGAGGCGCCGGGATGGCCGGCGGCTGACGACTTCGGCGAGGCCAGGTAGCGGAGGCGGTTCACGCGCGGGTGCTGTCGAGGTGTTGCAGGAGTTCGTGGGCGGCGAGCTCGATGTCCTTGTGCCGCCACTCAACCGCCCGGAACTGACAGGCGATCAGACCCTTCCGATGGAGGCGACGGAAGTCCCCGAACACGAACCCGTAGCGGGCCTTGGTGTGATCAGTTGCACCATCGGTGAGCCCGAGATGCCATTGGGCGAAGTCGTCCCACCCGTGCGACTCCACGAAGGCGTTCTCGTCCGCCGCGCTGGGCTGAGCGTCGGTTCACACTCTCCAGCACGTACTGACGAGCGTCGATGAGCTGTCGACGCCAAGACACTGACCGTCCTGCCGACCCGGGTGTCGGTCGACGGCCAGGCTCAGGACTCAACGGTC